>JAGFZX010000003.1 GCA_017889585.1 Bacillota bacterium | reverse complement strand
CATTACATGGGATGGCTTCAATTGTTTTGAGGGTAATTATGGTATATAATAAAAATTGTTAAATCGAAAACAATAAGAAAGCTCGGAAGAAGGAATTATTTGATGCAAGTAGCCGAAATTTCGAAAAATGCAAAAAATAATTATCTCGGTTGGGTTAATTGTTCTAGTCTACTGCATTGCATTTTGACAATTGCTTTGAGCGCATTGTCTTTTTATCTATCTACAGAGTATTGGTGTTTTGCATGGATTGCATTACTTCTGCTTTGCATATATGCGCTGCGAAGATCATTAGTTCTCACGTTTTTGGTAGGATTTTTTTCATGCTTATTTGGATCGGCCAATCCTCATGCTGTACTTCCTATCATTATTTACTGGCCGTTGATTATTCTTAATGCTGGTGCAGTTGCAAGTGTACTTGTTATTTTTCATTATATTGGTAATAAATGGGAAAATTGGAGTGCAAGTCTTGTTTTTGCAAGTGGTTTAACTGCACAAGAATTTATTTTTTCATTATGTTCTCCACATGGAACTGTAAGTAGTATTGCTTATACGCAGGTATCTAACTTACCTATTATTCAAATCGCATCTATAACAGGTATTTGGGGTATTACTTTTTTAATGGCTCTTACTACTGCAAATATTGCTTTATTTTATCGTTATTTTCAGAATCGAAGTGTAAAAATAAATCTGCTTCCGATAAGTCTGCTTATTGTTGCAATTCTATTTGGATTTTATCGCCTAAATATGCCATTTGAGGGAGAGAAAATAAAAATTGGTATTGCATCTATATCTATTAATTTAGAACAATACTTAGCTGTAGCGACAAAACGGGATAAACAGCAGGTTGACGACATGATTAAACGCTATATTCATAAGGTCGATTTGCTTGCACAGTCTGGTGCTGAAGTTGTTTTGCTGCCAGAAAAAATTATTAGTGTGGAAAGTCGTGATAATAGTTTTCAGCGGTTAAGTGATACGGCACGGAAGAATAAAGTTAATTTAATTGTTGGAGTGACAAGAAAAGATAATACTAAAACTTACAATTCGGCCTATGTCTTTTCTCCGGTAGGAGAAGTGCTTTTAGAATATGATAAAAAGCATCTACAAACAACATTTGAAAGCAGGTATACCTCGGGAAGTGAGTTAGGAGTTATGGGCAACTGGGGTGTTGGAATCTGTAAGGATATGGATTTTACCCAACCAGCATTAGATTATAGTAAGAAAAGAGTAAATATTGTTTTTGTTCCAGCCCTGGATTTTCATGATGATAGTTGGAGTCATGCGCGTGTTGCAATTATGCGGGGCATTGAAGGAAATTATGCAGTAGCACGAGCTGGACAATGGGGATTATTAACTCTAAGCGATAGTAGAGGTCGCATTATAGAGCAGGTATCATGTGATGTAGTGCAAGAAGAAGCTATTCTTGTAGGAGAAGTATCCCTAGGACAGGGAGAATCAATATATAGTAAATTAGGTAATAGTTTTGGATGGATGTGCCTAGGAATTTTTATTATACTAAGCATTCTATTATCATTTATGAAACCTATGACAAATTTAAATGAAGACTTATAAACATTAGACAGCTTGTTGTCTGATGTTTATTTTAATATAGACTGGCATGTAATATCATAATAAATGATAGTGGTGGCACGTTTGTAAAAGTAACATTTTTTTGTAAGTGTTGACTATAATTTATATTTTTGATACAGTATAACTAGAACGAATGTTCTCTCGTGTGTGTAAAGCCATGCTAGAAAGGAAGCTTATAGATCTTAATTATAAACAGTTGGAACAGGAAAATTTGGATGTAGTAGGGCGCAATAAGTGCTGGGTATTGGCAACCTCAGCAGATAAACGGGTAACAGCGTGTTCTATGAGTATAGTAAAAGCCGTGTCGGAATTATATATATATGAGCGTAGAGCAGTCAGAGAATATGATTATGGGGAGCAGTAGTATGATAATTGATAATATATACCTAATGAATTTATGAAAAAATACAATAAGAGTGGGGTGGTCGTTATGGGCGACAATATAATGAGTAAAAATACTATATTTATGTATATTCTCAATACAATGGCGGATTGGGAGTGGGGCTATGTAACGGCTGAATTGAAAACAGGACGGTTTTTTAGAAAAGGGATACCAGCATTTACGATTAAAACCGTTAGCTTAAGTAAGGAACCGATTACAACCATGGGGGGACTGCGAATCATACCTGATTTCAGTATAAATGAAATCAATACTCAGGATTGTGCTCTCCTACTACTACCTGGTGGTGAAACGTGGATGGATTCACGGCATGCTGCGATATTAGAAAAGGCAAAAAATTGTTTAGATCACGGTATTCCTGTTGCCGCCATCTGTGGTGCTACGATGGCACTTGCATCAGCTGGAATTTTAGATACATATCGGCACACTAGTAATGATTTGGCATATCTCAAGAAGGAATTCCCCAATTATCATGGGGAAGAAAACTTCCAATTTCAAAGTGCAGTTACCGATGGTGATCTCATTACTGCCAGTGGTACAGCGCCGATAGAGCTAGCGTATCAAGTTTTTAAGCGACTGGATGTATTTTCAGTTCAGACCTTAAATTATTGGTATCAGCTTCATAAAATGCAAGATTCCCAGTATTTCTATAAACTAATGCAATCTCTTGGACAGGAACTTTAGACAATTATCAATAAATTCACTTATATTACAATTTATAATTTAAATTAATTCCCCAAAATGAAATATGAAAAGTATTAGCGTAATGCTGATACTTTTTTTGTACATACTATATGGGAATGTGCCATGTTATGGAACTAATAAGAGGTGATTTTATGACTGAAAAGGCAAAACGAGAAGAAAAGCCAGTGTTCCTAAGTATCGGCTATTCCACGTGCTATTGATGGCATGTTTACTAAAGTAACCGAAGTTGTTTTGCTATTTACGGCGACGGCTCTAAGTTTTCTAACATGGTCTGCTCATGGACAGGGGATTGACACGCTTCGCCTCCATCAATCAAATCCAGAATACTTATAAAGCCATTTGTGACTTTAAGTATAAGTTTGCCGTAATAGCATGGTTATGCTTAAAATAACACGTAGCAGGTTTATGCTTTAATTTATATTCGTAAGTAGAGATGAAAGATTTATAGGTCTAGGTCATTTGACTTAGGCTTTTATTGCTTTATTTAATAGAAGCAATTGAAAATGTAGATAACTACTGTTTAAATAAGAATTTCTGCTATTGTAAATTGTTGTAATATTTACTACAGAGTTTTAAAAAGGGATATTCCATATTGTTAGCCCTATATAGCAACCATGTAATCTTTTTATAGATTTTTTATAAAATAGGTAGATAAATACAAATACTATGCTTGTTACGAAAATTGTCATGTATTAGAATAATAAGTATTATTTAATTGGCTAATACTAAGGAGGATACATGCTAAACTTTCGCAGATTAATTATAGGCAGGCCCCTAAGAACAGAAGAAGGTGGTCATGAGAGACTTCCAAAATGGAAAGCGCTTTCTATCTTCTCATCAGATGCATTGTCTTCAGTAGGATATGGGCCAGAGCAGATCATCGTTACACTAGCCATTCCTGGTATGATAGCATACGGGTATTTTGGCTATGCAACAATGGCTGTAATGGCACTATTAGCAATTGTAACGCTATCCTATGTCCAGGTGGCAAGAGCCAACCCCGGTGGTGGAGGGTCGTATTCTATTGCTTTGCAAAACTTAGGTGAAACACCTGCTCTTATAGCAGCCGCCTCGCTAGTCGCGGACTATGTACTGACGGTAGCGGTAAGCGTTTCTTCTGGGACAGAGGCACTTGTGTCCGCGTTTCCCTCACTAATAGGTATGGAAGTAACTATAGATTTAGTGGTATTATTTCTAATTCTAACTATAGTTAATTTAAGGGGTGTTAGGGAGTCATCTAATATATTTGTCTGGCCGACATATTTTTTTATATTAGGAATATTATGCATGATTGGAACTGGTATATATAATGCTTTGACTAGTGCTGGTCCAATAATACCGGCTGAATCGCTTGCAAAACAAGAAGTAAATTGGATAATTATTGTACTTGCTTTAAGGGCATTCTCTAACGGATGTAGCTCGATGACTGGAATAGAGGCTATTTCTAATGGAATCCCAATGTTTAAAGAACCATCAGTTAATAATTCGATAAAGACTACATATTCGATGGCGGCTCTACTTGGTACCATGATTGCCGGGATATCTTTCTTATTTATGCACTATCATCTTTTGCCGGTAGAGAACGTTACAATGCTTTCCCAGTTGGCCGAAAAAATCTTTGGTAGAGGATGGGCGTATTATTATATTCAGTTAACTACAATGCTTATATTATACTTGGCTGCTAATACTGCATATAATGGTCTACCACCGCTTTTGTCGATTATGGCACGTGATTCTTACGTTCCCCGTTATCTTGGGGAAAAAGGGGAAAGGCTAGGATATAGCAACGGCATTCTATTTTTAAGTCTTGTGTCTGCAGCACTAATTATTATTTTTAATGGTGACGTTGAACACCTTATATCTCTATATGCGATTGGTGTATTTCTCTCATTTACAATTGCCCAATCTAGTTTGGTTGTAAAGTGGAAAAAAGAAAAGGAGCAGGGGTGGATTTATCGCACTGCTTTAAATAGTTTTGGAGCTTTCGTAACAGGTATTGTTGTAATCGTTATTGCAATAACTAAGTTTGCTCATGGTGCCTGGATTGTAATGTTTTTTATTCCAGCTATGATTTACATTTTCAAAGAAGTTCACAAGCACTATATAACAACTGCTGACCAATTGCGGATTACTTCAGAAGAGTTCATCGGTCTTCTTGAAGTTAGCAATCCTAAAAACCTTATAGTTGTTCCTATAGCCGGCATTACAAAGATAGTTGCAGAAACTATAAGGTATTCAAAATCTATAGGTGGAGATGTTAGACTCCTCTATATTTATACTGATGAAGAAGAGCGTAGGAAATTTGAAGAAAAATGGGAGCGTTTAAACCTAAATATTCCTATTGATGTAATGTATTCTCCTTATAGGTCAATAGTCCGGCCCATTTTAGGTTATGTGAGTGAGTTAGAGATGCACAGGACTATTTATGATTATATTACCATCGTAATACCCGAATTCGAACCGGCAAAATGGTGGCACAGATTACTTCATAATCAGACTGGTTGGATTCTTAGAACATTATTAATTTTGCGAGAGAACATCATTGTATCTACGCTGCCTTATCATTTTAAAGAGTAGTAATTTAATATGACAAAGAATAAACAGGACAATAAATTAAAGTAAAGCACTATCTGCGTGCAGTGAACTGAACCCCTAAGATGGAAGATGAAATAAAAAACCTCCTATGGTAGGACAAACGAAACTACCATAGGAGGTTCTGCTATGTCTGGGAAAAAGGAATGAAAAATTATTTGGCAAAAGTAATGGTATACTCCCCTAGATGTGATGACATATTGCCTAGAACTAGAAGAGGCTAAAGCTGTTCTGAGTGATGAATAGCTTCGAGAAACAATTAAGGAGCGATTTGGAATTGAAGCGATAAGAATAGGGAATGAAATGCGGCAAAAGCAAGATTTGATCTTAAAAGATTTAAAGTTTTTTGAGAGTATAAGTATCAGGCAGATAGCAAGTATAACGGGATTGCCGCAAACTCGCATTTGGAAAGCTTGAAACGTGGCACCGGTCCCGCTGTTTTCGTATACGTTCAGTAATGTAACGGCAGCGTATGCCATCTCTATGACGTTTGTGGCGGCAACCGTTACTGCCAGTTCATCTGTAGCTGGTGTTACAATTATACTTTCTGAGTCTTTTCAAGAATCTTTTCAAGGAATAACCACAACCACATTGACCGTTACTAAAGATAATAAAGTGTACCTTGGGGTAAGTAATTCTTTAGCAGGGGTAATCATACTGGCTCATCCTTGATTTGTTTGTGAGACACAACGACAGAGAAGTGCGGCAAGTGAGTAGCATTTTTGGTATCGAAAACGGATGGATTTAGCGAGTCACGCCTCGCCTCCACCAAGAATGGGCACCACCGTCCGGGGCCAGTGGACCAATATGGTGAAAGTCACTACACGAGATCTAATGGTCATTCAGATGAAGTAATTTTAATATTAATTTTTGTAACAGTGGAGGGACAGTCGAGTCTAGGTCGTAAGGGGTATTTTATAGTATTGAAGAGCCGATACTGATAGATAAAGTATTAGCGTAATGCTAATACTTTTTTTGTACATACTAATTAGGAACATGCCATGTAATGGAATTCATTTTTAGGGGTGAGTTCATGGACAAAAAGCCAAACGGATTGATAAAAAAAAAAGTCCATATCTCTTGCAACATGCCTATAATCCAGTAGATTGGCACCCTTGGAGCGATGAGGCATTTGAAAAGGCGAAACGAGAAGATAAGCTAGTGTCCCTCAGTAGTGGATATAGTTGCTGCCATTGATGTCGTGTAAATAAAATCACTAAAAAAGATGAAATAAGAGCGGCGAGAATTAACGTGCTTCTTTTTCTTGACCCCTTGTCCCTATCCAGATAAATTGAATGAAATTTAATAAAAATAAGTTTTTACTAAATTTGTTTGAATTTGGCAGGAGAATTACGCTGTTAACAGAATATTACAAAAGAGGAAATAAAGTCTATGTATCTGACTCGATGGGGGGATGGTACCACTGTCCTCTCCTCATGACCATCTACATATTGGGAATATATAGATGCGGTAGAATTTATAAAAGGGAGTTTGATTATATGATGGGATTTTTGCGAAAGATCAATTGGAGAGTTGCTTTAGTATGGGGCTTGTTGTTTGTGGCGATGAGTAGTTCGTTTGCTTTTGCCGAGGAAAAACTGCCACCGGAAAAGGCGTATTTGAACGAAGTATATAAAAATATGATAGATGTAAAAAACTTGCATTATGACGTGGAGATCAAGGCTGAAACCTCGATGGGGGAAGTGAAAGCTGCAATCAATGGGGAAGGCCAGGAAAAACCACTAAACTACAAACAAGATATAAAGATTTGGTATCGTGATGTAAAAAATAAAGAAAATACACTGATGCTAAAGCAGTATATCGAACAAAGCCAAGGTAATCTAGTGATTTATATGTTAAGTAACGAAAAATGGATCAAACAGGTTGTGCCGATCGATTTTTCTTTGAGCAAAGAACTTCCAGCGGATGACAAGATCTCTGCTCGTACGAATATGTTGCAGTTGATGAAATCGGTGAAGCTGACGAAAGAAACACCATCTTATAAATATATGCAAATAACTTTGGATAGTATGCACATAAGTGATGCGATAGCTGCAGTTGCCAAGCTAAATAATGTGCAGGAGAAGAGTATGTTGAGTGCGACTGCGATAGGACGTCTTGGGGTGTTAGCAACTGGTGATATAAAATATAATATTAAAGTTGATAAAGCGACTATGATGGTAAAAGAAATAGATATGGACTTGACAGAACCGATTCGCAAAGGGGCAGGATTGTTTTTGGATATAGCTAATCCAAAGGATAGAACTAAAATCGAAGATTTTTTAGCAAAATCGACATTGAATATACAGATAACGTATTCCAAATATAATCAAGTAGATCCTATAGAGATTCCTCAAGATGTGCGAGACAATGCAACCGAAGTCAAATCAGCAGATAAGGTAACTCCTGAAAAAAGTGGGATTTGACATGGGTAAATTGTACAAAAATTCGGGGTTTCCCTCTGAAAAGGATTTGTTTTTAACTTTTATAAAGCAAGATAAGCTACAGAAGTATCAGCGTAATGCTGATACTTTTTTTGTACATACTAAATGTAACGTGCTACGTAATGGAACCAACTTTGGAGGTGCTTTTGTGGACAAAAAGCCAAATAATTTAATAAATGAGAAGAGTCCATATTTACTTCAACACGCTTACAATCCAGTAGACTGGCACCCGTGGGGGGACGAAGCATTTGAAAAAGCCAAGCGAGAAGATAAGCCGGTGTTCTTCAGTAGTGGATATTCGTGTTGCCATTGGTGCCATGTCATGGAAAGAGAGTCTTTCGAGGACGAAGAGGTAGCTGCTGTATTGAATGCAGGCTTTATTTCAATCAAGGTAGACCGGGAAGAACGACCAGATGTGGATGGTATCTATATGTCGGTATGCCAGGCTGTGATAGGGCAGGGTGGGTGGCCATTAACAATTGTAATGACACCTGATAAAAAGCCTTTTTTTGCAGGAACGTATTTTCCAAAGCACAGTATGATGGGCAGGATGGGAGTTATGGATCTCTTGCCAAGACTGCAGAAGGCATGGCAAAACAATCGAGAGGATATCATACAATCTGGCGATGATATTGTGGAGTTGTTACAACATTCTAAAGTGGTAAGTGAGAATGTCAATTTATCAAAGGCTATTTTGGATCAGGCCTATTCTCAATTGGAACAGAGATTTGATGACAAATTTGGCGGATTTAGTACTGCCCCTAAATTTCCTACGTCTCATAATATGTTGTTTTTACTTCGATATTGGCGACATTTTGGGGAGAAAAAGGCCCTTTCCATGGTGGACAAAACCCTTAAATCGATGTGTCAAGGGGGGATTTATGATCATTTAGGCTATGGATTTGCTCGCTATTCTACAGATCACAAATGGCTAGCACCCCATTTTGAAAAGATGTTATATGATAATGCTCTGATGTGCTACAGTTATCTTGAAGCTTATCAATGTACTGGTAATGAGGATTTTGCCAGAGTGGCTGAAGAAATTTTGACATATGTTTTAAGGGATATGACAGATCAGAATGGCGGCTTTTTCTCAGCAGAAGATGCTGACTCTGAAGGTGTAGAAGGCAAATTCTATGTGTTTACAAGACAGGAAGTACTAGATATTCTAGGTGAAAAAGAAGGAACTATTTTTGTCAATTATTATAATATATCGCCTCAGGGCAACTTTGAACATGGAACAAATATTTTGAACTTTATCGGGAATAATATAACTGAATGCGCCAAGATGGTAAACTTAAGTACAGTGGAACTAGAGGATATACTGGCAAGGGGACGGGGAACGCTGTACAAGGTGCGGGAAGAGCGTATTCATCCGTACAAAGATGATAAAATACTGACAGCTTGGAATGCGCTGATGATTACTGCTTTTGCCAAGGCATCTCAAGTGCTGAAAAAGGGTAACTATGCTAAGGCCGCGGAGAGAGCTATGGAGTTTATTTATACTAAGCTTATGCGCAGCGATGGTCGTTTATTAGCACGTTACCGTGATGGAGAAGCTGCCCATCTAGCTTACCTTGATGATTATGCTTTTTTATTAATAGCACTTATTGAAGTGTATCAGGCAACTTTTAGGCCCGAGTATTTGGACCAGGCTGTGAAGCTAGTTGGAGATATGAAGAGATTGTTTTGGGATGCAGAGCAAGGCGGCTTCTACTTTTATGGTAATGATGGCGAGCAGCTTATTACACGTCCTAAAGAGCTTTATGATGGAGCTATCCCGTCAGGAAATTCAGTTGCGACACTGGCTTTGCAGAAGCTCGCCGATCTTACAGGTGATAACCAGTTAAGAGAAATGGCAGAGAGGCAACTGCAATTTTTTATCGGGGAAGCAAGTCGATATGCGGCAGGTTATACTTATTTTATGATGGCCATTGATTATTATCTTGCTAAAAAGATAAAAGTGGCCATTGTTGGTTCTGTGGATAGCCCTGATACTCAGATTATGTTACAGAGGGTTCAGAACGGTTTCTTGCCAGCAGTTGTACTCAATTTTTATAGTAAAGAGGATCAAAATAAGGAGGGGTATGAAATGGTTGACGGCAAGACCACAGCATATGTATGCGAGAATTTTGCATGTTTGCCACCTGTAACTGATATAGAACAATTTACAGAAATACTTAAGGTTTAAATATAATATCATACGGTATTTAAAAGTTAGTTGATATTAATTATTAATTAATAAAAAATATATTGTAATAATTAGAATAGTATGCTAAAATCATGTTAATAGGAAAGCGTTTCTCAGATGAAAGGGGTAATAAAAATGATTAGTAATAAATTACAAGATGCTATCAATAATCAAATTCAGGCAGAAATGGATTCGGCATATATTTATTTAGCAATGTCCGTATATTCCGAAACGAAAAATTTAAGAGGTTTTGCTCATTGGCTTAAAACCCAATATACCGAAGAAATGACTCATGCGTTTAAATTATTAAATTATTTGGTAGAGCGTGGAGGGACTGTTAAGCTTCAAGCAATTGCAGCTCCAGCTACTGAGTTTGGCTCTCCAGTTGAAGTATTTGAAAAAGTATTGGCTCATGAAATACATATCACTAGCTTAATTAATAAATTGTATGAATTAGCCATCGCCGAAAAAGATTATGCTGCTAAGATCTTCCTACAATGGTTCATTGAAGAACAAATAGAAGAAGAAGGGAATGCTCAAGCTATTTTGGAAAGATTGAAAATGATTGGTAATAGCAACGGTTCTCTTCTGTATATCGACAAAGAACTTGGCAACCGCGCCTAAAATAAATGAATGGACTCCACTCTGTGGGGGGCCATTCATTTATTTTAGGAAAGTTACTGATTAGATAGTGATTGACTGGAAATTGTTTATTCTGTACAATATAATAAAAACCCCTCCCTTGGGGGGTAGGAGTGATTAAAATGAAGAAAGTTGTTATAATCGGTGGTGTGGCAGCTGGTCTTAAGGCGGCTGCTAAAGTTCGTCGCGGTAATCCTAAAGCCGAAATTATAGTAGTTGAGAAAAGCGATCTTATATCTTATGGTGCATGCGGTATGCCATATTTTGTGTCTGGTGATATACCTAATATTAAGCAACTCATGATGACCCCTGCTGGAGCTATACGTAATCAAGACTTTTTTAAAAATGTAAAGAATGTTGATGTACTTATTAAGACTGAGGCTACTCGCATTGATCGTGAGCATAAACAGGTGCTAGTAAAAAATCTGGTTACTGGAGAAGAAAGACTACTTAGCTATGATAAACTAGTACTAGCCACTGGTGCCTCGCCTGTGAAGCCACCCTTGCCTGGAATAAACCTGACAAATATTTATCAGTTGTGGCATCCAGATGATGCTGTCGCTGTCCGTAAAGGTTTGGAAAAACGAGAATTTAAACATGCGGTTATCATTGGTGCTGGGCTGGTTGGTATAGAAATGGCAGAAGCTTTTAAGAAATGGGATGTTGATGTTACTATCGTCGAAATGAAAGAACAGCTTTTTCCAGCCTTTTTAGATGAGGATATTGCTGCATCGGTGGCTAAATATGCCAGAGCACAGGGTATTACTGTTTTGACAGGGCAAAAAGTTGAGCAGTTTGAGGGTGAAGGAAAAGTTAGCGCGGTGGTGACGAATAAACAAACTATTCCAGCTGATATTGTCATTCTCGCTATTGGTGTTAAACCCAATGTGAAGCTTGCGAGCCAGGCAGGTTTGATGATTGGCGAAACCGGTGCTATTGCGGTAAATCAATATATGGAAACCAGTGATTCAGATATTTATGCTGGTGGTGACTGCGCAGAAAATACCAATATTATTTCCGGGAAAAAAGTATTTGCGCCCATGGGATCAACTGCCAATAAGCATGGACGAATTATCGGAGAAAATATTTGCGGTAGTTCTATGAAATTCCGCGGAGTGCTCAATACTGTAATCGTAAAGCTAATGAATTTAAATGTTGGTAAAACGGGGCTTACTGAAAATGAGGCTAAAGCCCAAGGCTATGAGTATATCACTGCAGTCGCTGCTGGTCATGATAGACCGCATTATATGCCTGAGGCCAAGCTGATCATCATAAAGTTAATTGTTGATCGTAAGAACCGCAAAATATTAGGGGCCCAGGCCTTTGGTGAAGGCGAAGTTTCTAAACGTATTGACATTATCGCAACTACCTTAACTTTGGGTGGAACAATTGATGATTTATTTGATATTGATTTGGCTTATGCACCACCATACAGTTCACCTATTGATAATGTTGCAGTAGCTGCTAATGTAGTGATGAATAAGTTGGCAGGCAGTTTAAAGGGAATCTCTTCTTTAAATGCAAAGGAAAAAAGTTTTTCCGATGAAATAGTATTTCTAGATGTACGTTCTGCTGATGAGTTAAAACAAATTAGCTTGGCTGGTTGTAAGTCCCTAAAACATATTCCCCTGGGAGAACTGCGTCGTCGTACTGATGAACTTGAGAAAGATGCTGAAATTATCGCTTTTTGTAAGATAAGCCTCAGAGGGTATGAAGCCGCATTAATACTAGAGGGTGAAGGTTTTACTAATGTTAAGGTGATGGAAGGCGGTATCGTCGCCTGGCCTTTTGTATGTGAAAGCGGTGAAGGGGAAGAGTAACTTTCCAAGGTTTTTTCGTATAAAGACAACTAGACCTATGACCATCAATAGGACATAGGTCTAGTTTTTTATTTTTTTAAAAGGATTCCTAGACAAAATGAAGAAATAAACACTTTATATGACAATATATTTATGATAGGAGGGCCACCCCTAGCCAAACAACTAGGCGGTACTTTTATAGTCAGTTTTAAAATTATGGCTATTGGCAGACAAGTATCAAAAGGATATGGCTATCGGATAAAAAATAAACAACGATTTGCAGGAATTTGTAAAAATAAAATGAATTATGTAAAAATAGATTGAAATAGATACTATCCATAGGTTAGGCCTGTGGTTTGGATTTAGGGGGGCTATAGTTTTGGAAATATCAACAGTAATTGGTATGATTGCGGGTGTCTTGTCTGTTGTCGTCGGGATGGCACTCAAAGGTGCAAGCCCAGCAGCGTTGCTAAATCCAGCAGCATTCTTGATTATTATTGGCGGTACGGTGGCTTGTCTATTTAATGCTTTTACAATGGATATTCTGAAAAATTTCCCAACACTGTTTAAAACATTGTTCAGAAAACCAGAGTTCATGCCGAAAAGTGATATGCTGAAAATGTTTGTGGAACTATCACAGGTGGCTAGGCGTGAAGGTATTTTAGCTCTTGAAAGTCGTGTGGAGGAGATTACAGATGATTTTCTGAAAAAGGGTCTGAGTATGGTGATTGACGGTCTCGATCCAGATTTTGTGGGTGATGTCTTGGATGCGGAAATTCAAAGTATGGAAGAAAGGCATCGTGTTGGTGCTCTAATTTTTACTCAAGCAGGTACATATGCTCCAACTTTAGGTGTACTTGGTGCCGTTATTGGTCTGATTGCTGCTTTGGGGAATCTAGATGATATTGAAAAATTGGGACATTCCATTGCGGCGGCCTTTGTTGCTACCTTACTAGGGATTTTTACTGGTTATGTTATCTGGCATCCTTTTGCGAATAAGCTGAAGATGATGTCGAAAAAAGAAGTGGATATTAAAAAGATGATGGTTGAGGGGATTTTATCACTGCAGGCTGGTGATTCGCCAACTGCCATTGAAGCCAAATTGCTGGTATTTATTCCTCAAAATGAACGTCAACTGTTGAAGGCAAAAACGGAGGAAGCATAATGTCCAGAAGGAAAAAACACCATGCTGAGCATCATGAAGAGCATACTGATGAATCCTGGTTGGTTCCTTATGCTGATATATTAACCTTGTTATTGGCGTTATTTATCGTGCTCTTTGCTTCAGCCGATGCTAATAAAACAAAGTTTGATGCGATGGCCCAGTCTTTAAGTGTAGCTTTTAGTGGTAGTCCGTCTGTCTTTGATAATAATAGAACAGTAGCGCCAGAGGCTGATGCGTCTAAGCCGAATCAGTCAAAGGCTGATAATGGCAAAGAACAGGCACAACTAAGGGAAACTGTGCAACTTTTGGAATTAAAAAAAGAACTGGATAAATATATCCAAAACAATAATTTAGTAGGGGATTTAAGTACAGCTCTTACTGATGATGGTCTGATGATTCGCATTAAAGATTCAGCATTATTTCCTTCAGGTAGTGCTGAGCTTCGCCCAGACTCCCAGCGCTTGGGGGCTGAGATCGCTAAAATATTGACTCCGTTGTCACAGCAAGTCGTTATTTCAGGCCATACTGACAATGTGCCGATTAATACTCGCGAATTTCCTTCAAATTGGGAGCTTAGTTCTAAACGGGCCATTAATTTTATGAAATTTTTATTAGCTCAGGGAAAATTAAAGCCAGAGCGGTTTAGTGCCATTGGTTATGGGGAGTATCGCCCCGTGGCGACTAATGATACAGTGGAAGGTCACTCTAAGAATCGGCGGGTAGAAGTGCTTATTATGCGAAATTATAAACTGTAATTTATAACAGTAGAAGACTTGGCTCCAACCAAGTCTTTTTTGCATTCATTATGTTGGCAAAAGGAGGGGAATGCTGGTACAATGCATAATAAAGGGTAATATGGAGTGAGGTCAGTGATTATTGGAACTGGTATTGATATTATTGAAATTAGTCGCATTAAAGATGCTATTATACGCCAGTCGTTTGTGCAAAGGGTATTTACTGCTCAGGAAAAACAGTATTGTGAGAGTAGGGGTGTACAAAAAGCTGCTTCCTATGCAGCACGCTTTGCTGGCAAAGAAGCTGTGATGAAGGCTTTTGGTACAGGTCTTACTGGGGGAACTCTGCAAGATATAGAAATTCTGCTTAATGACAAGGGTTGCCCACACGTGGAGCTACGTGGCCAATTTAGAGCTTTGGCCAGGGAAATGGGAGTAAATAGAGTTCATATTTCATTGACACATGCCCGGGAATATGCTGCTGCCCAGGCCATTTTATGGGGAGGAAGATAATATGAAAGTTGTAACAACTGGTGAAATAAGAACAATTGAACACAGGGCTATTGAAGAGTATGGTATTCCCAGTATGGTGCTCATGGAAAATGCGGGAAGTGAAACAACGCGCCAAATTGAAAGCATTATGGGGAATTTAAATAATAAAAAAATAGCTATTTTTGCTGGTAAGGGCAATAATGGTGGTGATGGCTATGTTGTTGCGCGATACCTTTACAATCAAGGTGCCAAAGTTAAAGTTTTTCTGATCGGTAGCAAAACAGATGTAGCTGGAGATGCGTTGATCAATTTGCAAATAATTACACGTATGGGAATTGATGTGATTGAGGTAGTCAATGATGGTGATTGGGATAAAGTGAAAATTGCCATGACCTTTACTGATTGTCTAGTCGATGCATTGGTGGGGACTGGTTTTACCGGTCAACTTTATGGTAATATGGCCCAGGTTGTGGAAAGTATTAATAAAACCAATAGAGTTGTTATTGCCATCGATATTCCATCAGGTGTTGATGCTGACAATGGGCAAATTCGAGGCGCTGCGGTAAGGGCTAATCATACAATAACCTTTTCACTGCCTAAGCAGGGGCTACTATTATATCCTGGGGCTTCCTATGCCGGTGATGTAAGTGTTACTGAGATCGGCATACCTCGGACGTTACTCATAGATGAGAATATTAAGCAAAATATTATTACGAGTACTGCTGTAGGACAAATGTTTGCTAAACGAAGTCCAGATGTTCATAAGGGTAACTGTGGGAAAGTTCTGGTAGTCGCAGGCTCTAAGGGGCTTACTGGTGCCGCTGCCTTGACCGCTAAAGCAGCTGTGCGATCAGGTGCTGGTCTGGTTACCTTAGGCGTTGCCGAAAGTTTACATGATATCATGGAAACTAAATTGACAGAAGTAATGACAAAACCACTGCCAGAGGTGGCAATAGGCATTATGGGTCAAGACGCTGTAATTGATATTGAAGAAATGTCCAGTCAAAATGATATAGTAGCTATTGGTCCCGGCCTTGGTCGTCATGCCGATACCATGATTGCGGTAAGGCAGATCATCAAAAATGTGGAAAAACCATTGGTGATTGATGCCGATGCTTTATATGCGCTCATCGATTATACTCATATTTTAGCAGAGGCTAAAGCCGTTCCTGTACTAACACCACATTCTGGAGAAATGGCGCGACTTGTTGGTCTATCGCCTGATGAAGTCAATCAAGATCGAGTGTATATTACTAGGGCAGCAGCCATTGAATGGGGTAGTATTATTATTTTAAAAGGAGCACGTACTTTAGTGGCATTTCCAGATGGTGAAGTATATATTAATATTAACGGTAATGCTGGTATGGCGACAGGTGGCACTGGTGATGTATTAACTGGGGTTATTGCAGGGCTAATGGCCCAGGGCTTGTCAAGTCATGAGGCAGCACTTGTTGGTGTCTATATTCACGGCTTGGCCGGGGATATTGTGGCAAGGGGTGGAATGATAGGCATGACAGCTAGTGATCTGATTAGGGCCTTGCCAGCAGCGATATTTGGTATTCAGGAAAAGGATGAAGCATAAATTACCCTTTTTTCATACATACTTAATTATAGTAGCGTATGTTTCAAAAATGTAAGTCAATAAGTGGGGAATATATATAAACACAGCTATTCATTATTCGCCAATTAACAGATTAATATATAAAAAAATTGACATCTTTATATATAAAACTTATAATAAAGATATATGAATGTATGTGTTAACTGGCGGGGGTGAAGGCGTGGCAGAATTGAGGCGCATTATGATTAGTATTCCAAATAGTTTACTTCAAGAAGTGGATGGTATTATTGCTATGGAAAAATTAAGCCGTAGCCAATTCGTGCGTGATGCTATGCGCTCGTGTATCGAGGATCGTAAACGTAAAGAGGTACGAGATATGATGCGTAAAGGATATCAGGAAATGGCGAATATTAATATGGAACTAGCCGAGGAAGGATTGCTGGCAGACGCTGATATGTTTGAAATGCCTACCTTGCTGGCAGAGCGTGAATAATAATGGTGGTAAAACGTGGAGATATTTATTATGCCAATTTAAGTCCGGTAGTGGGCTCGGAACAAGGTGGGCATCGACCCGTATTAGTAATTCAAAATGATGTTGGTAATAAATATAGTCCGACGGTTATCGTAGTAGCAATTACTTCGCAGATTTCTAAAGCGAAATTGCCTACTCATGTGGAAATAAGCTCAAAGTATGCAAATTTAGAAAAAGATTCTGTCATTCTACTTGAACAGTTACGTACAATAGATAAACGTCGGTTAAAAGAAAAAGTGACTCATTTGAGTGAAGAAGTAATGAGTATGGTTGATGAGGCGATCAAGGTAAGCTTAGGTTTGGTTGATGTATAAGATAGGATAAGTAATAGGCAGGTGACTGTCTATTTTTTTTATAATAGAAAAAAGGGATGCACTAGCGTTTGCTTATGTAAAAGTAAGTAAAAATTTACTACATGTTAATTTATGGGGGGAGTATTGAAATGCGCAAAGGGTTGTGGCAAGTGGTAGCAGTACTTGTTGCTATGATGATCCTTGTGACAGGGTGTGGCAAGAGTATCGGAAAATCAGCAGAGCAAGGGCAAGCAGCGCAAGGCCAACAAAGTTCACTTTTAACGGTGAAGGTTCTGGATATTGGGCAAGGTGATGCGATTTTAATTCGGGTAGCAGGGCAGGCAGTGCTTGTTGATACAGGTGACATTGAGCACAGGGATAAAATGGTATCATACATAAAAAAAGAAGGCATCACGACCATTGATAAAGTTATTATTACCCATCCCCATGCCGATCATTTAGGGGGCATGCCAGGCATATTAGAAAATTTTAAGGTTGGGCAGATTTACGACAGCGGACAAACTGCAACAACGGCATTATATCGCCAATATTTATCTATGGTAAACAAGAAAAATATACCTTTCACAATAGTGACTTCAGGGACTGAAATCATAATTGCTAATGATATTAAACTTAAAATTTTTGCACCAGAAAAACCTTTTATTACGGAATCGGAAATAAATAATAATTCTGTAGTTTCAAAATTAATCTATAATAAATTTTCCATGTTATTGACAGGTGATGCGGAAAAGGATTCAGAAGCTCGGATGCTTAAGACTTATGCAGGTGAGCTTAAAAGTAACGTATTAAAAGTTGGACATCATGGCAGTAATACATCTTCGTCACCTGGATTCCTAAAATCAGTAGCACCTGAAGCGGCTATTATCTCCGTAGGGGCTAATAATGACTATCATCACCCTCATCCATCAACACTAAAAAAATATGAACAGGCCAAGCTTAAAGTATATCGTACTGATTTAGATGGTACTATTACCGTCACCAGTGATGGTAATACCTATAATATTACGAAGGAGAAATAGTTATGCGGATTCAAGCTGTTATTGATCGTTTTGAAGGTAATAAAGCCGTACTGCTGGTGGGAGATGATGAGGAACAGGTGGTGTGGCCAAGGCATATTCTGCCTATTGGGGCGAAAGAAGGCGATATTTTGTGTATCGATTTGCAAGTCGATAGTGAGGCAACTGCCATCGCAAAAACAGAAGCTGAGAGTTTATTAAAGCAAATATTAGAAAAAAATCAGGAAGCCTAATAGCTTTCCTGATTTTTTTATTATAGGTGATGGAATTAAAGAGCGTCTATTTTTGCGGAATCAGAAAGTAAAATACTTTCTTGATTCCAATTAAGAACGACTAAGGCTTTTCTTATAGATAGAAACAGTTTTGGGAAATATAGCAGGTATTATTACGCAATATGAGGAGAAGATATCAAAAGCTGAACTTTTAGTCCGCCATTTTTTCGGTGGGAAAGGGAGTTTTATGACAGAAAAAAAAACGATATTGGTAGTAGGTAGTCTGAATATGGATTTGGTAGCAGCAGCTTCACGTCTTCCGCAAAAGGGTGAGACGATTTTTGGCAGTACTTTTGCTACCTTTCCTGGCGGCAAAGGTGCTAATCAGGCTGTTGCGGCAGGTAAGTTGGGTGGCTATGTGTCCATGGTAGGCTGTGTCGGGAATGATAGTTTTGCTAATGAACTGTTAGTAAGTCTTAAGAGTAATCAAGTGAATATTAATTTTATTCGTCATGTGGATGTTGCCACTGGTACGGCGCTTATTACAGTAGGCGGAGAAGGTGCCAATACCATTGTAGTGGTGGGCGGAGCCAACATGGAATGTGACTTTTTGGATATTGATAACGCTTTCGAAAAAATTGTAGAGCCAGGAATTTTGCTGGTACAAAATGAGATACCAAGAGGGATAGTAGAGCATGCGATTAGGACTGCTAAATACAGCGGGTGGATGGTGATCTTTAATCCTGCACCTGCTCGCCAGATTGGGATTAAGTGTATGCCATTAGTAGATATTATCATACCCAATGAAACAGAGCTGGCGTTATTAACCAGTTCGCCCGTAACTACACAGGACGAAGTCATATCTGCTGCGGAAAAACTACGGAATCTTGGGACTTCGACCGTTATTGTAACCATGGGCGCAAAAGGGGCCATATGTTGTAGTGAATCTGGGTCCCATCATGTCAAACCATATATTGTAGAAGCTGTGGATACTACAGCAGCAGGTGATGCTTATGCTGGAGCATTGGCGACAGGTTTAGCTGAAGGCAAGACACTGTTTGATAGTATGGATTTTGCCGCCGCAGTAGCTGCCTTATCTGTAACGCGGACAGGAGCGCAACCTTCTTTGCCTTGGCGTTCAGAAGTAGAAGAATTTATCACAGTAAAGAGAGGATAAGAATATGAAAAAAATTGGCACATTGAATCAGCCTCTTAGTTCAATCATTGCTGGTATGGGACATGGAGATATGCTAGTAATCGCTGATTGCGGATTGCCCATTCCACCTGAGGTAATGCGCCTTGATTTAGCTCTTACTTCTGGAGTTCCTGGTTTTTTAGAAACGTTGGCAGTAGTGCAACAAGAACTGCAGGTGGAAAGTGTTATTATTGCCAATGAAATGGTTGAAAATAGTCTCGAACTTTATAAAAAAATTCAACCAATGATAGGGAATATAACGATTGAGATGATTAGTCATGATGAATTCAAAGAATTATCCCAGCAAGCCGTAGCCGTAGTTCGCACAGGAGAATGTACACCTTATGCCAATATTATTCTCAAATCCGGCGTGATTTTTTAGGAGGTTGTTGATAAGTGAATAGTACGCCGCTTTTAAGTATGAAGGGAATTAGCAAATCTTTTCCTGGAGTAAAGGCGCTGCAGGATGCGGAGTTTTCGCTGCTAGCTGGAGAAGTAAATTTTTTGCTTGGGGAAAATGGAGCTGGCAAGTCAACATTGATGAAGATTCTAAGTGGTGTTTATAGCAAAGATTCAGGCGAGATTCGAATAAATGGCGAGTTGGTAGAAATAAATAATCCCCGGAAGGCGGCAGCGCATGGTATTGTTATTATTCATCAGGAGATGAATTTAGTGCCAGAGCTAACCGTTATGGAAAATATCTATCTTGGGCGTGAGCCGATCAATTTTTTCGGTTTTATTGATATGGAGACTATGAAAAGCCGTACCGCCAAGCTCCTACAGCAACTTGGCTCAGATATTGGCTCTACTGATATTGTGTCTAATTTGAGTATTGGCGAACAACAAATGGTTGAGATTGCCAAAGCGCTATCCTATGAAACTAAAATTTTAATAATGGATGAACCGACAGCCGCCTTGACAGAACGTGAAACGGAAAATTTATTCCAGATTGTTCGGCAATTGGCAGCAAGTGGCGTAGGTATTATCTATATTTCCCACCGTATGGAAGAATTGTTCGCATTAAGTAATCGGGTTACCGTAATGCGGGATGGTGCTTATGTCGGTGCGGTAGAGACGAAGGCTACTACCTTTGATGATTTGATTAAAATGATGGTTGGACGAGATATTACTACCCGTTTTCCTAAGCAAGCTGCCCAAATTGGGCCTGAGATACTCCGAGTAGAGCTCCTATCACGTTATGACCAGTTAGAAGATATCTCGTTTAGTGTACGAGCAGGTGAAATAGTAGGTATTGCTGGACTTATGGGAGCTGGTCGTACTGAATTAGGAAGGGCTATTTTCGGCGCTGATCCTATGGACAAGGGAAATATTTTTATTGACGGTCAAAAATGCAGTATTAATTCACCTGCTGATGGCATTCGTGCTGGTATAGGTTTCATTACTGAAGATCGCAAGCATCAAGGATTGGTGCTGGAAATGTCTGTTGGGGAAAATATGTCGTTGGCCTCCCTTGCCTATTTTTGTGTCAATGGGTTTATAAACGCTAATAAAGAAAGTGAAATGATCAAAGAGAATATTGGGAGACTTAAGATTCGTACTCCAGGTGCTGTTCAGTTGGTTAAAAATTTAAGCGGCGGTAATCAACAAAAAGTGGTTATTGGTAAATGGCTGGCCACTTATCCTAAAGTTTTGATTATGGATGAGCCGACTCGCGGTGTTGATGTTGGGGCAAAAGCTGAGATATATAATATTATGAATATGCTTACCGCTGCAGGGGTAGGAATTGTAATGATTTCTTCTGAATTACCTGAGGTTTTGGGGATGAGTGATCGGATTTTGGTTATGCACCGTGGGCGTATTGCTGGAGAAATGGCGGTGCAGGAAGCCACACAAGAAAAAATTATGGCCTATGCGGCGGGAGGATAGTAAGTGATGTCTAACGGAAGAATAGGAAAACTTGCTGTCATCAGCAGAATGGGTCCGCTGCTAGGGTTGATATTGCTTGGAATAGCGCTGACATTATTATCTGATCGATTCCTTACTATTAATAATCTATTGAATGTTACACGACAAGTCTCGATTAATGCGATTATCAGTGTAGGCATGACCTTAGTTATTTTGACTGGTGGCATTGATTTGTCTGTCGGGTCTATTATAGCCTTAGCAGGCAGTATTACGGCAGGTTTGTTGGTGAGTGGTCAAAGTATATTGCCGGCAATTTTAACCGGTATGGTAGTTGGAGGGGTATTGGGGTTAATGAATGGACTGTTAATTACCCGTGCAGGCATTCCTCCCTTTATCGCTACTTTGGGTACTATGACGGTGGCTAGAGGTCTTACTTTGGTCTACACTGATGGAAGACCTATTACGGGCATGGAAGAGGGTTTTCGATTTTTAGGTGGTGGCTATATAAGCGGCATTCCTGTACCGGTCATTGTTATGGTATTCATTTTTGTATCAGCCTATATTATGCTTAAGAAGACGAGACTGGGTCGATATATTTACGCTATCGGCGGAAATGAAGAAGCGGCCAGATTATCAGGTATTAATACCAAGAAGATACTGCTTTCAGTTTATATACTCGCCGGTTTGCTCGCTGGATTTAGCGGTATTATTATGGCCTCAAGGCTAAATTCTGCACAGCCCACTGCAGGTGTTGGTTTTGAACTGGATGCGATTGCTGCAGTCGTACTGGGCGGTACAAGTTTATCAGGCGGTGTTGGTACAATAGGTGGTACTTTAATTGGGGCTTTAATTATCGGGATACTTGATAATGGTCTAAATTTATTAAATGTTTCTTCCTTTTATCAGCAAATTGCTAAAGGCTTAGTTATATTACTTGCGGTATTTTTAGATAAAAAGCGTAAATAATATCATCATAAATATTAATTTTTAGGAGGAAATTACTGTGTTTAAAATTTTGAATAAAAAAAGCTTCTTGGTTATTTTCTTATTGATAGCATTTGGCATTAGCTTATTACTGACTGGATGCGCCACAAAGCAAGAACCTGCTCCGACTCCGACTCCGACTCCTATGAAAACAGTAGTTGGTTTATCCATCTCTACATTAAATAATCCATTTTTTGTAGATTTACGTGATGGCGCCAAGGCTGCTGCTGATGCTAATGGCATGGATCTTATAGTCATGGATGCTCAAGATGATGCATCCAAACAATTAGCCAATATCGAAAACTTAATTCAACAAAAGGTAAGTATTATCATTGTTAATCCAGTAGATTCTAAGGCTATTGTACCGGCAATTGAAGCTGCTAACAAAGCTAATATTCCGATTATCACTGTAGATCGCGGTGCCGCCGGAGGTCAGATAGTAAGTGCTATTGCCTCTGATAATATAGCTGGCGGCAAGATGGCAGGTCAACTTATAATTGATAAACTTGGTGGTAAGGGCAAAGTAGTCGAAATTGAAGGTGTTCCTGGAAGTTCAGCTGCCAATGATCGAGGGAAAGGTTTTAATGACGCCATTAAAACTGTTGCTGGTATAAGCGTAGTAGCAAAGCAACCAGCTGATTTTGATCGGGCTAAGGGTATGAAAGTTATGGAGAATATTTTACAAGCCAATCCGGAGATTAATGCTGTATTTGCTCATAATGATGAAATGGCATTAGGTGCTTTAGAAGCCATCAAATCCGCTAAACGTACGGGTGTTATCGTAGTTGGTTTTGATGCCACTGCAGATGCGGTAAAAGCAGTAAATGATGGTACGTTGACTGCAACTGTAGCCCAAAAACCTAAAGATATGGGTAAAATAGCAATTGAAACTGCTAAAAAAGTAATAGCTAAAGAAAGTGTAGCGACTACTATTCCTGTAGCTTTGGAACTGGTAGTTAAGAAATAGTAGTGATATTGATGATAACTGCATAAATAATAGGTCAAAATCAGGAAGGCTGACAGCTTTCCTGATTTTTCCGTATTATTTAGCCTAAAATTCTGCAGGGATTTAGCCGAGGAACGCGAATTATAACTAAATGCGTAATAATAGGGAGAAATATGTATAGATGAGTAGGTAGTAAGATATGGAGGTGTTATAATTGTATCGTATAGTCCTAAGTTTCTTGTTATTAATGGTCTTTATGACACCACAGGCTGGTATTGCAGCAACTCTAAAGGGTAATGTCAGTTCAACTGTGGATAATGTAGCCAGTGTTCCTAAGGCTGAGTTAGCTAATGTGCGTTGGCTGGTGCATAAGGATGCGGTGGAAGGAACCAGTAAGCTGCGGCTCGTCATTGATACCACAGGACCGGTAAAAATAAATGGCACTCTTAGTGAAAATGATGGTCCCCAATTGACCATTGATGTTAAAGATGCAGTCGTAGGTAAGGTGGATGACTCAGTATCCTTGGATGGAGAGATTGCTGATAAAGTTACTTTTATAAAAAAAGATGCGACTAACAGCCAAGTTGTTGTCAATTTGTCGAACATGATTGATGATAGTGATTATAAAATATTTACACTGCCCAGTGATATTAGTAGTAATAAAACATTTCGTGTGGTCATAGATATTAACAAACCTCTCCCAAAGAAAATTTATAATTTTACCCCTGGTTTAAAAGATAAAGTGATTGCTATTGATGCTGGACATGGTGGCAGTGATTCGGGGGCTGTTGGTCCAAATAAAACCCAGGAGAAAAGAATTACTTTAGCAGTGGCGCAAAACGTGAAAACGTTACTAGAACGAGCAGGAGCCAAGGTTTTGATGACAAGGCAGACTGATGTGGATGTCTATGGACCTAACGCTAGTGCCGTGGACGAGCTGCAAGCTAGAACAAAGGTGGCAAACGATAATAAGGCTGATGTATTTGTGAGCATCCACATTAATGCTTTTACCAATCCTTTAGCCGGCGGTACAGCTACTTATTATTATCAAAAAACTGGGTATGATGCCATGCTTGCCAAGAATATTCAGGATAATTTAGCTAAAATAGATGGATTTCAGGATCGAGGAATAAATTCGGCTAGATTCTATGTAATAAAACGTACAGAAATGCCGGCAGTATTGGCTGAATTGGGCTTCATCTCCAACCCTAATGAGGAAAAGATGCTTAATCTACCCCAAGTTCAGCAACAGATGGGACAAAGTATTGTGCGGGGATTAGAGAACTTTTTTGCTCAAGCAGCTAGAAAAGGAGGTGGCTCCTAATGGTTACTAGAAGGAATCTTTTGGTAATTGTATTTGTTTTGCTGGTCGCCTTCATTGGAGGATGTGCCGAGAATACTCCTCCAACCCAAGTTATTCCGAATGAGCCAACCAAAGAACAACAGCAGCAAGCTGCTATACCAGATAGCCAAAATACTCCATTGCCATCCATAAGTCAGGAAAAGATGACAATAACAGTGTACAATGCTACCCAAGACGCTACCCACTTAGTTGCGGAAAGTCATGTTGTTCTCAAGAATGAACATCCTGCACAAACTGCGATAGAATTATTAGTAGCAGGAACGAAGAATGCTGAGTTGTTATCGGTCATGCCGGTTGGTACAAAATTGCGGCACATTTCCGTTAAAGACAATATTGCCTATGTGGATTTTAATGATAAATTAATTAAAAACAATACTGGTGGTTCTGCGTCAGAAATGTTGCTTGTTGCCGCTATTGTTAATACGTTGACTGAATTTCATAATATACAAAGAGTACAAATTTTAGTTGAAGGTAAAAAAATTGATACAATTTCTGGACATATGGATATTGGTGAACCACTTAGTCGTTCAGAGAAGATTATAAAGAAATAATGAAAACAGCAGTCCATACTGGGCTGCTGTTTTTGGTAATACAACTTTTTTTATGCATGTGGCATACTAGCAAGGCAGGAATTTGCCAGGATCAGGCGAAAGCATAAAAGCAGGCACACGATGCTTAAAGGGCGATGTGATCGCTTTGTTCGATGCGTTAGCAGTCGAACAACCTATATAGTAAAGAATGGATGGTGGTCAATATGCAACTTGAACAATTAGGGGAATTTGCCTTGATTGACCTGATAAAAAGAGATACTATTAATAAAGCCGATAGTGTGATGATTGGGATCGGCGATGATGCGGCTGTACTAAAATCGACTCCTGGTCGTCTGCAATTAGTGACAACTGATATGCTGGTAGAAAAGGTGCATTTTGATTTATCGACAAGTAGTGCTTGGCAACTTGGTTATAAAGCCATTGGCGTAAATTTAAGTGATATTGCAGCCATGGGCGGTGTGCCGAACCATGTTGTAATTTCTATTGCTTTGCCTAAACATTTACCCGTGGATTTTGTTGTGAGTTTGTATGATGGTATGAAAGAAATTTGCCGAGAATTCGGTGTGAATATTGTGGGTGGCGATACTGTATCCAGTCCTCATGGCCTGATCATTAATGTGACTGTCCTCGGTGAGGTCGAGGCAGATAAACTGCAGCGCCGATCAGGTGCTCGTGTGGGAGAATTGGTTGTTGTCACTGGAACCTTAGGGGATTCAGGCTGTGGGCTAGATCTACTCATGCAGGGTGATTGGCAAATTTATAGTTTTGCTTCGTCTCTAGTATCAAGACATCTAGTGCCAAAACCTCAGGTGCTTCAAGGACAAATGCTAGCCACTTTAGGATCAACTAGTATGAATGATATTAGTGATGGCCTGGCAAGTGAAGTAAACGAAATTGCTCACGCTAGTAATGTGGGCATGCGTATATATAGTTCGCTGATTCCTTTGTCGCCTGAACTTCAGGAGGCTGCTCTTTTGTTTGGAAAAACAGCAGTACATTATGCCTTATATGGTGGGGAAGATTACCAATTAGTCTTTACAATTGCCCCTGAAAAATTTAAGGTGTTAGCACAAGTTGATATTGGCACTCCCTTGACAGTGATAGGTGAAGTAACAGAGCGGAGTGAAGGTATATTATTAGTGGCTGAGGACGGCCGTACTTCAGTCCTTGAAGCAAAGGGCTATAACCATTTTTGTTAGGGGGTTTGTTGTTTATGTTGAATTTAAAAACAACTTCTCCAGAGGAAACATTTTCCTTTGGTCAGTGTTTGGCGAAGGTTTTAGGTCCAGGTCTGGTGGTCTGTTTGGCAGGAGATTTGGGAGCAGGTAAGACCTTATTAGTGCAGGGATTAGCTAAAGCTTTAGGAGTAGAAGATACAATCAACAGCCCGACATTTACTATTTTAAATGTATATGAGGCTAGCTTTCCCATCTATCATTTTGATTTGTATCGCCTGGAATATGCGGAAGAATTATTTGATATTGGTTTCTATGAATATACTGAAGGACAAGGGTTATCAATTATTGAATGGCCAGACAAATTTCCTGGTGAGCTGCCTGATGAATATTTATGGATTGATGTAAAAAGCGGTAACAATATAGATGAACGTATTTTACATGTGGCCGCCCGGGGCACCGTTTATGAACATATCTGTGAGGAGTTGAAACAAACATGCCCATTCTTGCTTTAGAAACAGCTACATTAGTATCAAGTGTGGCACTGGCGACTGCTGATACTCTGCTCGCTGAAATTACATTGCAAACTAAAAAAACACATTCAGAATTATTAATGCCCCATATTGATAAAATTTTGGCTATGGCTGAGGTGAGCAAGGCTGATATCAAGGCCGTGGCGGTAAGTGTTGGTCCAGGTTCCTTTACTGGCCTAAGAATTGGTTTAGCGACAGCAAAGACTCTCGCTTATGCGATGAATGTGCCGCTTATTGGTGTGCCTACATTGGCGGCACTGGCCTATGGGTGCCTTGTACCTGGCGTTATATTAGCGCCTATGCTAGATGCACAAAAAGGTAATGTATATCACGCGCTATTTGAATGGCGCAGTGGTGAGCTTAAGGAACTTATGCCACCAACAGTCATGTATATTGATGAGGCCTTGGACAATTTGGCGGAGTATAATACTCCTGTAGTATTAATGGGAGAAGCGACGGTCTTGCACCGCGCGAAAATTCAGCAGATAGGCAAAAATCTGGTGCTAGCTGCACCGCATCTGATTATCCAGCGGGCTGGTAGTGTAGCAACATTGGGGCATATACTGATCAGCCAGGGCAGACAGGATGATGTTATGGCTTTAGAGCCCTTATATATCAGGCGCTCTGAAGCCGAAGTTTTATGGGAACGACGCCATGGAGGAAACCTATGACTCCCATTACTTTACGCCGTATGAATGAATTTGATATTAATAGTGTGCTGATAGTGGAAGAAGAGTCCTTTACTTTGCCTTGGTCGCGGGCAGGTTTTGTCTCTGAAATGAAAAATGAATTGGCCCATTATTTAGTAATGGTTGATAGCGGTACGATTATTGGCTATGCAGGTATGTGGATCATTGTAGACGAAGCTCATGTTACCAATGTGGCGATTTTGCCTGAGTACCGAGGGCGAAAACTTGGTGAAAAATTAATGTCAGCACTTATTGAGCATGCTAAAGATCGAGGAGCTCTTTGTATGACCCTAGAGGTGCGAACATCTAATACTGTGGCTCAGGGGTTATATACCAAATTAGGTTTTGTCTCGCGGGGAATACGTCGTAACTATTATAGTGATACACAGGAAGATGCATTAATTATGTGGTGTGATAAATTAGCATAATTTTATAATTGCGGGATAAAGAAAACTTGGCTTGCGCCAAGCCTTAGTTGCCCTTACTTGGAATCAAGAGAGTGTGATACTTTCTGATTCCGAAAAAAATAGCCACTTGCGTGGCTGATAGGGTGATTGCTGATACTTATAATATGTAATAGTTAGAGAATACGTTACAAAAAGGAGACCGTTGTTTTGGAAGATTATGAAGGAAACTCCCCTAAACCATGCTTAATATTGGCTTTAGAAACAAGCTGTGATGAAACATCAGCCTCAGTAATTGCTGATGGACGGATTGTTTTGTCAAATGTCATTTCATCTCAAATACCAGTGCATCAAAAGTTCGGAGGTGTTGTGCCTGAAATTGCTTCTCGCAAACATATTGAAAATGTTATTCCCGTAGTGGATCAAGCTCTACGCGCGGCGAAAGTATCCTTAAGTGATATTACAGCAATTGGCGTAACACATGGTCCAGGCTTGGTGGGAGCGCTACTAATTGGTGTATCAGTAGCTAAAGCGTTATCCTTTGCTAAAGATATACCGCTTATTGGTGTCAATCATTTAGAAGGACATATCTTTGCCAACTTCTTATCCCATTCTGAATTAGAACCTCCTTTTATGGCTTTGGTTGTATCTGGTGGACATACTTCTTTGGTACATGTTAAGGGATATAATGATTTTGAACTCTTGGGTCAGACTAGAGATGATGCAGCTGGTGAAGCTTTTGATAAAGTAGCTAGGGTAATGAAACTGCCTTACCCTGGCGGACCATATATTGATAGTTTGGCAAAAACAGGCAATCCAGATGCGGTTGCTTTTCCCCGGGCCTTAACCGGGCGGGATAATTTTGAATTTAGTTTTAGCGGTCTAAAGTCAGCAGTACTTAATTATTTGAATAGTGCTGCGCAACGCGGTGAAGAGGTCAATAACGCTGACGTGGCTGCCAGTTTTCAGGCAGCAGTTGTGGATGTATTGGTGAGCAAGGCATTGCAGGCTGCTAGTAAATGCAATGTAAAGCAGATCGTACTAGCAGGTGGTGTAGCTGCCAATAGTGGGCTTAAACTTAAATTACAGCAGCAGTGTCAGCAAGCTGGTATGTCATTATTTTATCCGGATCTTATATTATGTACAGATAATGCGGCGATGATTGCTTGTAGGGCTTATTATCAATATTTAAGCGGTCACTATGCTGATTTACATTTAAACGCCATTCCGTCATTGAAATTGGGTAATTAGTAAAGATGGTTTGCATTGAATGGGCGAATGTGTAAATATAACAAGGAATTTCTGAAGGGTAAGTTGAATAGGTATATAGAGTGAAATTTTTTAATTCTATTCAAATAAGTTGTTCTGTAAATAAATTTGCTGATTATTGCTGGAGGTAAATATGGTAGTAGCAGGAGATATATGTCGGAAAATGACTGCATTAGCCCCGGCACAGATTGCAGTATTGGATAATATCTGTTCTATACTTGGTTTGGCAAGCGATCTGGCTCATGCTCAGGTTACAGTATATGCCAAAAGTTGTAATGAAAAATCTTTAGTGACCATAGCACAAGTTAAGCCTAATACTAGCTTTGTACAGCAGAATGCTACTATACTTGGAACAACTGTTCATGCATCTGAAGAACCTCTCATTTGGCGAACTATTAGTACTGGAGAGGCCATTCGCGGACAACGTGAGTGGGCACTGGGTATGTGGATGGAGATGCAAGTCTATCCTATACGGGATGCTAGCAGTAATGTTATCGCGGTTGTCAGTTTTGAATCGAGTATGGAAGAAGCTCAGCTAGAAAGCCATCAGCTGCTGGTGGAAACAGCTCAATTAATGCTTGCCACTGTACGGATTCCGAGTAGTAGTAAATTATATCGTTCTCTATCGGCAAGTGATGGTATTATCATTGTTGATGATCAAGGGAAGATCATTTTTGCAAATTCCACGGCTGATAGTATTTATAAGGTATTGGCTGTGGGGTGTATTGTTGGACGGCGTATTTATGAACGCCAAGCTCATATGGGCTTGGTCCAGAAAGCTATGGTTGCACGGGAAGCTTGTGAAACGGAACTGACTGAAGGTGCGATGACATTGGTACAACGGGCCATTCCTGTTATTGTTAATGGAGTTAGTATTGTATGTATCGTGGTTATTCTGACTGATGTTACGGAATTGAAAAAGAAAGAAAAAGAACTACTTATAAAATCGGCTGTTATTCAGGAAATCCACCATCGGGTGAAGAATAATTTGCAAACTATCGCCAGTCTCTTGCGGCTACAGGCACGCCGTACAAAATCACAGGAAGTTAAAGCAGCCCTGCAAGAGAGCGTTAACCGAATTGCAAGCATTTCCGTTGTTCATGAGTTTTTGTCGCAACAGGATGCAGAATTTATTGATGTAGCAGAAGTTACTAAAAATATTTTAGAACTTGTGATTCAGAATATGCTGGAACCTGATTTTGATTTGAAAACTCGTTTCAATGGTCAGACTGTCATTTTGCCCTCTGAGCAGGCTAGTAGCTTGGCCTTGGTCATTAATGAACTGATTCAAAACTCAATTGAACATGGTTTTACTGGCAGGCGGGAAGGTATTATTGGGGTAGAGATTTCTACACTTGCAGATGCTTATAAAATTGAAATATATGATAATGGGATTGGTATGCCCTTGAATTTTAATCCCCAGGCGTCGAATAGTCTGGGACTGCAAATTGTACGTACGTTGATTGAAAGCGATGTTGGCGGCAGTTTTGAACTGTATAATGATCAAGGTACTCATGCCTGTATTACAATTCCCCGTAAGGTGGAGGGAGGAGATTAAGTATGCAACCACTACGAATTATTATTGCTGATAATGAATCTATTATCAGAATGGATTTGAAGGAGATGTTAGAAGAAGCTGGACATACTATTGTAGCTGAGGCATCTAATGGCATCAAGGCTGTTGAGTTGGTGCGTGAGCAACAGCCTGATTTGGTGATTATGGATATTAAGATGCCTGAGATGGATGGTATTACAGCAGCTAAAATAATTTCCAATGAAAAAATTGCTCCTGTCTTACTGCTAACAGCTTTTAGCCAAAAAGACATTGTGGAAAAGGCTAAAGATTCAGGAGTACTGGCTTATTTAGTAAAGCCTGTCAAGGAAGCAAACTTATTTCCAGCTATGGAGATTGCCTTATCTCGTTTCCAGGAATTTGCCGAGCTAGAACAAGAATTAGAAAACGTAAAAAATTCTCTAGAGACCCGAAAAATTCTTGACCGGGCCAAAGGGATCTTAATGGATGCCTATAATCTAAGTGAAACTGAAGCCTATCGACGTATTCAGCAGTACAGTATGAGTAAGCGTAAAGCCATTAAAGATGTAGCTGAAGCTATCGTGGGGGCATCAAAAAAGAAAAATTAATCTAGGAAATGAGGATTTCTCAGAAAAATTTACGAAAAATACGTATTTTTCTTGCTAAACACTTGCTTTTTGTTGGCTAATTTTATATTATAAAATAAGTGATTAGCACTCGCTACTACTGAGTGCTAACAACAACGTAAAAAATTACATATCATAAAGGAGGTTACTTCAATGATTAAGCCGTTAGGTGACAAAGTAGTCATTAAGGTTCTAGAAGGTGAAATGAAAACAAAGAGTGGTATCGTATTACCTGATACTGCTAAGGAGAAGCCACAAGAAGGCCAAATTATCGAGGTTGGTACAGGCAAAATGTTAGAAAATGGCCAACGTGTAGCTCTTGATGTGAAAGTCGGCGATAGGATAATTTTCTCCAAGTATGCTGGTACTGAAGTGAAATTTGAAGGTCAAGAATATCTGATCGTAAGTGAAAGAGATATTCTGGCAATTGTAGAATAGTCAATTGGTCTGGCAAAAGCTGGATATCAGGACTTGGGTGCGGGCCTACTACCTCTCATCCAAACTGAAAAATAGAAATCTCACTTATAAAAGTGGGATTCTTGAGAATTAATAAAATTAATTTTGGAGGCTTACATACAATGGCAAAACAAATTTTGTTTGATGAAGATGCACGTCGCGCACTAGAGAAGGGCGTAAATGCTCTCGCTAATGCAGTAAAGGTAACACTTGGACCTAAAGGTCGTAATGTTGTTCTTGATAAAAAATTCGGTGCTCCAACTGTTACTAATGATGGTGTAACCATTGCCCGTGATATTGATTTGGAAGATCCGTTTGAAAACATGGGCGCACAACTTGTGAAAGAAGTTGCTACCAAAACCAATGATGTTGCTGGTGATGGTACTACTACTGCTACTCTACTAGCTCAAGCTATGGTTCGCGAAGGTATGCGCAATGTTGCTGCAGGCGCTAATCCAATGATTATTAAAAAGGGTATCGAAAAAGCTGTAAAAACTTTGGTAGAAGAAATTAAAAAATCTTCTAAAAAAGTAGAAACAAAAGACGCGATTGCTCAAGTTGCTTCAATTTCTGCAGCTGACGAAGAAATCGGCAACCTGATAGCTGAAGCTATGGAAAGAGTCGGTAAAGACGGTGTTATCACTGTTGAAGAATCCAAAGGTATGGGCACTAGTCTTGATGTAGTTGAAGGTATGCAATTTGACCGTGGCTACATTTCCCCATACATGGTTACTGACACAGACAAAATGGAAGCCGTTCTTAACGACCCATACATTTTGATCACTGACCGCAAAATTGGCGCAATTGCTGACTTATTACCTACACTTGAAAAAGTAGTACAACAAGGTCGCGAGCTGTTAATTCTTGCTGAAGATATTGAAGGCGAAGCATTAGCTACTTTGGTTGTTAACAAACTTCGTGGTACTTTCAAAGCAGTAGCTGTAAAAGCTCCTGGCTTTGGTGATCGTCGTAAAGCAATGCTTGAAGATATTGCAGCACTTACTGGTGGTACTGTAGTAACTGAAGAAATTGGCCGTAAACTTGACACTGTTGAGCTTGTTGATCTTGGTCGCGCTCGTCAAGTACGTGTTTCTAAAGAGGAAACAACCATCATTGATGGTGCTGGTGATGCGACTCTCATCAAAGCTCGTGTTAGCCAAATTAAAACACAAATCGAAGACAGTACTTCTGATTTCGATAAAGAAAAACTCCAAGAGCGTCTTGCTAAATTGGCTGGCGGCGTAGCCGTTATTCAAGTGGGTGCTGCTACTGAGGTTGAGCTCAAAGAGAAAAAATATCGCATTGAGGATGCTCTTAATGCAACTCGTGCAGCGGTTGAAGAAGGTATCGTAGCTGGTGGTGGTACTACTTTCATCGATATCCTACCTGCTCTTGAGAGCATTGAAGTGATTGGCGATGAACTAACAGGTGTTAATATCGTAAGACGCGCTATTGAAGAGCCTGTACGTCAGATTGCTCATAATGCGGGCTGCGAAGGTTCCATTGTTGTCGAAAACGTTAAGAAAGCCGGCAAAGGCATGGGTTTCAATGCGTTGACTGAACAATATGTAGACATGATTGCTGCAGGTATTGTTGATCCTGCTAAAGTAACTCGTTCTGCACTGCAAAATGCAGCGAGTATTGCAGCAATGGTCTTAACTACTGAAACTTTGGTTTCTGATAAGCCTGAGAAAGACGGCGGTGCTGCTGCAGGTATGGGCGGCATGGGCGGTATGGGCGGTATGGGTGGCATGGGCGGCATGATGTAATTAGGAGTTCTAAACCCTTCTGATCAAAGGGTTTGGCTTCTTGGAAACATTGTATGTTACCATTTTGCTACCGAAAATCAAAAAAAATAGAGGTTGTCCATGAGTTTATCAAACTTGTGGGCGGCCTCTTTTTTCTTATCTTTGGCAACATGCAGGTATACTCGTTTTATCGTATCGTCATCAGTATGCCCCAGTTGTTGTATGATTTCTTAAATGGCAATAACAGTAAGACAAAATTTTGAGGAAAATATTCCTCTGTTCTCGTGCACCCTTTTTGCTTCAAATTACATTATATGCAATTTAGTAAATTGTAAAAGAAAGATCGGAGCTGTCGCCAGCTATAAAATTATATTGCTAATGCGATAGTCTCTTTGTCATTAGGATCTTTTATTTGTATGGAGACATGTATATGAAAATAACTCAACTCATTGATTAATCATCTTTTTACAGAATTTTATTTGACATGTTGAGCATTCGTAAAAATCGCTTGTAGTAATTCGTATGTCTCATTAAGCTTTTCTTCAGATAGCCCAATTAACAATTGTTGTCGATGCCATCGGGCGACTTCTTCCCATTGAGGATATAGCTGCAAGGAGGCTTCGGTCAAGAAAACCGTCTTTTCGCGTTTATCTGTCCCTTCTCGTCTCCATATGAACCCTTTTCGTTCTAAGTTTATCAGGCTTTTGGATATCGCTGCCGGTTCAATATTTAAATAATTAGCCAGAACGGCTTGAGGCATTTCGCCTTTATCCTTTATCGTCGTGATGATAGTCCACTCTGAACTATATATTCCATGTTTTTGCAGCATTTGGTTTAATCCTTTTGAAATAACACGAGTAGTTTGGTATAGTTGGCGGAAGAGTTCGTCTGTTTTTTCCATGTAACCTCCCTCTTAAATGCTTCTTAAGAAACTTTAATGTTAATATCAGATATTCAGGGAAATACGCATATGATTAACTAGTTAATCACATGTCAAGAATATTACTTTTCCCTCTTTCTGTCAATAGTTTGCCTGAAATGAAGCACTATTTCTAACGATAAAAGACAAAAAACTCTCTCTGTCTGTAAGACAAAGAAAGCTTTTTGTGTTAATGCCCGATTTAATGGACTGAATTTGGCTTTCTTTATTATAACCAAATGCCGATAATCTCTCTAAAGCCTATTTCCATTAAAAATGCAAAAGCAAATATATATGTTATAAAAATACCAATGACTGTTTTTTTGTTTTTTCCCATCATACAATCCTCCTGATATAAAATAATATTAAAAAAATTTATTGGTAGCGCATTCCGGAATTATTTATCTGTGGTTTATTGAAAGAACTAAGTACGAGTCAATTTATTCAAGCATTGCATCATTCCTTTCTAGTTTTATAAATCGGTGTTTAGCTTTATAACATATTAGAAAAGTGATAAACTAGTATATAATAAACTGGTTTATTATATACTAGTTTATCACTTTTTCAACTTTTGGTCAAATTTTTATGAAAAAAGTATTATAGACTATTTCTTGACACTTTAATACGAAGAAGGGGAAGTGGGAGTATTCCCATCAGCAGGGGCAAAACAATATGATAATAACAGTTAAGACAGATTGAAGGAGATGACTTTACTTCTCTTGTTTTTCATTATGTGAGGTGGCTTTTATTTTGTCATAAATTTGTCACATTCTCATGTTATAGTTTATATAACATATAAAGGAGTTATTTTTCATGAAAAGCATAGTTAAAAAAATAGCTATTTTATCAATGGTAGGTATGATGCAAATAGGTTGTGACGCATCTGTAATAGAAGCTTCACCAATACATAGTGACCAAGCTCCTATACAACAATTAGATGACCGACATGAAGCAGAGCGCATTGAGAATGAAAGACATGAACGCGCAATGGAGCGACGCCCGAATGAAAGTGAGTATGAGTGGGAGGAACGTCAGAAACGTGAAAACGAACGACACGAAAGAAATCTGTGGCGAATTGCTCATGCTATTTTTAACTAATTCTCGATAAAAAAATAGGGGTACGATTAAGAGCCCCGTCTACCTTAATTGGTAGAACGGTGCTTTTTATATTTTTACGCTAAAGTAAACATATTTTAACGGAGATACTACCTTTAATCTTATAGGTATCTCTACGTATAGCTAAATAGGAACGATAATCTCAAGTACTATAGAGCTATTATACTTCTATGGGTTATACAGATATTTCCCATATCGGACTGTGTACAAGACAAAATGATTTTTCCGTTTAGCCGTCTTGCCTTTGGGGGTGAGGTGGCTTTTTTGCTTATAACTAAAAAAATATATTTTCCGTGCAAAAATTGACAAATTTTGCACGAATTTGCATATATACTAAGAATTATGTGAAAAAAGAAAGGAATTTGTCATGGACAATTTGTTGCCCAAGATCGAGATATTAAGGTAAAGAACCCACTAAATAGTATTTGAAATAGGCGTATCCCATCCTGATGCTTTAGTGACTAGTCAGAGTTTGGATGAATTGATAAACAAATTCTATAATGATGAGCCCAAAGGTTGGATAGATGAACAATAGTTCCGAGGCTATAAGACATTATATAAAGCAGGCGATAAGATCTTAAATTATCAGCCAAGGCTACGACAGTTAGACTACTATTTAGTAAAGTATATTTAATAATTTTATTGATAAGGGGAGTTTGTAAAATGTCTAGAACAACTAAGGTAACGAATTTTTCTACAAAAAGTATCAAAACAAAGTTAATTATTTTCGCATGTCTAATATTGGCTATTTCTATTGGGACTGCAAGTTTCTTAAATTTGAGAAGTAGTCAGATGGCTCTTAATGAAAAAATCGAGGAGAACATGTTAGCAAATGCGGAAACCGCTGCAGAGGGTATTGGTAAGGACGTGGCGGCCATGAAAGCAGTAGTAGAATTCATCGCTATGGACGATAAAATCAAATCCAACGATGTCAATATTGTAGTTAGCAGATTGGCAGAGATGAAAAAGTCAATGCCTAAAATAGAAAATTTGCTTGTTGTCAATTCAACCGGTAATTACATAGGGGCTGATGGGAAAGCAGGTTCAGTTGCTAATAGGGAATACTTCAAGGAAGTTTTGCAAACAAAAGCGACAGTAGTATCAGGAGATCCGGTTGTTTCAACATTCTCCGGTAAACTGGTGGCCGTGACGATAACTCCAGTAAAAGGAGACCAGGGCCAAATTATAGGATATTTGAGTGCAGGAATCCAGATGGACGGCATTACCAATTATGTTCTAAATCGGAAGTTTGGTAAGGAAGGTTATACCTACACATTCGGAAAATCAGGTACTTTTTTTATACACCCTAATGAAAACATTGTCATGAAGGATAATATTTTAGGTGCTGATAAGAAGCCGGAACTTGTTGAGTTAGCTAAGGCAGCACTTGCTGGCAAGAAGGGGGTAAAGGAGTACGAATTCAACGGCAGTATGAGATATGCCGGATGTGCACCTGTTCCAGGAACCTCGTGGGCGGTAGGCACAGCTCTGCCTAGAGAAGAGGCTTTGGCAAGAATCAGTGAGATAAGAAATCAGGCTATTATCATTGCCGTTATTGCCGTATTGCTAAGCGGAATATTTATGTATTTTATGGCTGTTCGGATGATCAATCCTATTATCTCTCTGGTGGGAGTGGCAAACAAGATGGCGGAAGGTGACCTTACGCAAAATGTGAGCATATCTTCCGATGATGAGGTTGGGCAACTTTCTGCAGCTTTTAATAAAATGGGGTCTAACCTGAGAAGTTTGATTCAGCAAGTACAAAATAACGCCGAACAGGTTGCAGCTTCTTCGGAAGAATTGACTGCCAGCGCTGAACAGTCAGCTCAGGCATCGAATCAAGTTGCTGGATCAATTAGTGATGTTGCTCACGGTGCAGAAAAACAATTACAAGCAGTAAACGAAGCATCTGCCGCCGTAGAGCAGATGTCAGCCGGTATTCAGCAAGTAGCTGCTAGTGCTAATCAGGTAGCTGGTAATTCATCTCGAGCAGTTGAAGCGGCAAGAGAAGGCGATAAGTCTGTGGAGAAGGCTGTCAGTCAAATGACGCACATTGAAGAGACTGTTGACAATTCAGCGCAATTCGTTGTTAAGTTAGGCGAAAGATCGAAAGACATCGGGCAGATTGTCGATACGATATCTGGGATTGCTGGCCAGACAAACTTACTGGCGCTCAACGCCGCCATTGAGGCTGCCAGGGCGGGTGAGCAGGGAAGAGGATTTGCCGTTGTTGCAGAAGAAGTTCGTAAATTGGCAGAGCAATCCCAAGAAGCGGCAAAACAAATCGCCACTCTGATTAATGAAATTCAGGGAGACACCGACAAAGCCGTTGTGGCTATGAGTGAAGGAATACGTGAAGTTAAGGTGGGGACAGAGGTTGTTACTACGGCAGGCCAGGCATTTAAGGAAATTGCGGCTACGGTAGCGCGTGCATCAGAACAAGTGAAGGAGATCTCCGCTGCTATGCAACAAATGGCTAGTGGTAGTCAACAGATTGTAGCATCGGTGAAGGAAATCGACGGACACAGTAAAACGGCGGTTGGACAAGCCCAGATGGTGTCGGCGGCTACAGAAGAACAATCGGCATCCATGGAGGAAATCGCATCTTCCAGTCAAAGTCTTGCCAAGCTGGCTCAGGATCTTCAGATAGCTGTCAGAAAGTTTCAGGTGTAGTATTTTTATGTAAGGATGGGTAGCATATTGTGGCATACGAATAATTCTTTGTTTTAATGAGGACAATTTGATCGCGGGAAAATAAGATTTAGACTTTTTCTATCTGAATATCGAGATAAAGATGATGGGAGAATAAAATATAAAAGAGGCTGGCTTATTGATAAGTCAGCCTCTTTTTATGTTAGCTATGGGAAATGAAAATCTTAATCTTATTCATCAAGTGAAATATTTGTTGGGTGTTGAGCAAGAGTACTATGATGACGACTATAAAAGAAATATACCGCCATGCCGATTGCATACCAGATACCGAAGAAGATGAAGGTATTTGGTGGCAAATTACTAATCAAATAACCGCAGAATAGTACAGCCAGTGGTACTGTCAAAGCAACGGCAGGGCAACGGAAAGGTCTATGGGCATTTGGTTGTGTTTTTCGGAGTACCCAAACACCAGCAGAAACAATACAAAACGCAAATAAAGTTCCTAGGTTGCACAATTCAGCGATAATATTGATTGGCAGTAAACCGCTCAAGATACATACCACTATACCGGTAATGATTGTGATTACATGGGGAGTACCATGAGTGGGGTGAATTTTTACCAAGCTTTGTGGAATCATTCCATCACGGCTCATGGCTAAGAAAACACGGGTTTGTCCAAACATCATAACTAGCAATACGGTGGTGATACCACAGATTGCGCCAAGAGCTACCACTGCACTACCAAAATTCATGCCGATTGCGCGAAGGGCGAAAGCTACGGGTTCGCTATTGTTTAAAGAGGAATAAGGGACAACGCCTGTAAGAACAGCTGCTACTGCGATATATAGTACGGTGCAGACCACCAGTGAACCAACAATTCCGATGGGAATGTCTCGGTTAGGATTTTTGCACTCTTCTGCAGCGGTGGATACTGCATCAAAGCCGATGTAGGCAAAGAACACGATTGCCGCACCAGTAGCAACGCCGCCTAAGCCGAAGGGAAGGAAAGGGTCCCAGTTTGTAGGATTTACATGAGGTGTTGCTAAAAAAAGGAAGAGGGCAACACATCCTAATTTGATAAAGACCAAGATTTTATTTAATTTCGCACTTTCTTTTGTACCTAATACGAGTAAGTAGGTCAAAAAAGAGACAATTAAAACAGCGGGAACGTTAAGAATACCTCCATCCGCGGGAACTGCAGTCCAAGCTTTAGGTAAGATAATTCCTGCGGTCTTAAATAAACCGACTGCATAACCAGACCACCCTGCGGCCACTGCTGCCGCCCCTACAGTATATTCACAAACGAGTGCCCAGCCTACAATAAAAGCGATAATCTCCCCTAATGATGCATAGGCAAAGGTATAGGCACTACCTGCTACTGGTATCATAGCCGCCAATTCCGCATAAGCTAATGCAGCAAACCCGCAGGCAAGACCTGATAAAATGAAGGAGAGCATGATCCCAGGTCCGGCATATTTCGCTGCCGCAACTCCAGTAAGTACAAAAATACCAGTACCGATAATGCAACCAATTCCCAACAGTACCAAATCCATTGAACCAAGAGTCTTTTTTAAGGCGTGTTGCTCTGTGCCTCTTATCATATCTGCAATGCTCTTTGTACGAAATAGATTCATTTTGTTTCCTCACTCTCATTAATTGTATTATAATTTCGTTAATTACAATCGAAATATTTGCGCATTAAAGTGGCGACTGCTGATGTAAAGAGGCAGCAATCCCAACTTTATAAGTTATAGCGGGCAATCGTAGTTCTCCCGGAGTTTATTAGCCTACCAACTCGCTAGGTAATTCGCAGGCAGTTAGAATTGCCTCATTCCAGGTAATGTGCTTCATACCGAGAGAATCAGCTACAGCTTTGTAAGTTACCTTGCCACCGACCACGTTAAGTCCTTTGGCGAGAGATTCATTTTCCTGCACGGCCTTCTTCCACCCCTTATTCGCAATTTGTAGGGCATAGTCCAAGGTTGCGTTAGTCAAGGCAAAGGTGGATGTGCGAGCCACAGCACCAGGCATATTGGCTACAGCGTAATGGACCACGCCATATTTAACATAGGTGGGCTCGCTATGGGTAGTGATTCGATCAATGGTTTCTATGGAACCACCTTGATCAATAGCAACATCTACAATTACGGATCCGTGACTCATGGATTTAACCATTGCTTCGCTGACGAGTTTGGGTGCTTTAGCACCCGGTACTAATACTGCACCTACAAGGAGGTCGGCTTTTTTCACCCAGACGTCGATATTATAACTATTAGACATAACAGTGATAACTCTCCCTTGGAAGATGTCGTCGAGATATTGCAATCTTTCCGCTGACTTATCTAGAATTGTGACTCGGGCACCCAGGCCTAGTGCCATTTTGGCAGCGTTGGTTCCTACTATGCCACCTCCAACGATGACGACTTGCGCTGATTCGACTCCAGGAACACCACCGAGAAGAATACCTTTTCCTCCGCATGGTTTTTCTAAAAACTGTGCACCAATTTGAATTGACATTCGTCCAGCTACTTCGCTCATTGGTACTAACAGAGGTAGTGTATGTCCAACTTCAATTGTTTCGTAGGCTATACCTGTAACTTGTTTAGCCAAAAGGGCTTTGGTTAGTTCGGGTTCAGGTGCAAGATGCAAATACGTAAATAAAATTTGACCTGATTTAAACAAATCATATTCAGAAGGTAGTGGTTCTTTAACTTTCATAATCATATCAGCTTTAGAGAAAACTTCTTTTGCAGAAGGTAGGATTTCGGCGCCTGCTGATTGGTAAGCTTCATTGCTAATGCCGCTACCAATTCCAGCATTGTGCTCAATGAAAACAGTATGACCGGCTTTGTTCATTGCCTCTACACCAGCAGGTGTAATGGCGACGCGGTTCTCGTTATTTTTGATTTCCTTTGGTACTCCAACAATCATGAAAATGACCTCCTTTTTATTGTGATAACTATTAATGCAAGTCTTGTGCCAAATCTAATGTGACATTAAAAACAGATGCTCCATATTCAAATAGCATCTATCGTTACTCTTTATATGGTTAACCTTATAATCAATAATGTAGCAAACGTTCATAAAGGTATTGGAACGAAATCACTCCAATGGTCGGAACGATTTTGTTCCTATTGGAATAAAATCGTTCCAGTGTTTTTCTGTTTAAAGACTTTTGTGTGTGGAATGTTGCTTGCTTGCATAATTAATTATTTTAGTGTTGTAAATATTTACAATATTATAATATAATTATTGTGTTACATTTTGTCAAAAAACACAAAAAACTTGAAGACGTCTTCATATAATCATATGACCAACTTTGCTATTTGGATGGAGAGTGAATGACTATGGCTAATATTTGCTTAAGAATTTCCAATCAGGATCGAGTGGGCCTTGTTCTTGATATATCGCGAGTTTTGGTAAAAGAGAATATTAACATCTTGTCGATGGAAGTCGCACCGAATATTATGTACCTAGAAATAGAATCACTGTTACCTAAGAAATATGCTTTTCTCCATAAACAATTATGTGAAATTCCGCAAATTAACAATCTCGACTTAATATCTAACATGCCTCACCAGGAGAGAGAACAACAGCTCAAAGCAGTCATGGATACCATTGGTGATGGCATTTTAGCTATTGATCAAGAAGAAGTTATAACCCATTTCAATCCCGCCGCTGAAAAAATTCTAAGTTATCAAAGTAGTGAAGTACTAGGTAAGAAAATTAAGGATGTCTTCGTGTCTGAGATACCGTTATTAGAAGCACTACATGAGGGGACTCCCTATAGTAATTGTGAATTTGTGGTCACAACGACGAGAGGCAAGAGTCATTACATTACTAGTGGGTGTCCAATAAAGGACGCTAAAGGCATTATTATTGGTGCAGTTGCAGTATTAAAAGCCATGCATGATGTTAAGGAACTCGTATATTCCGTAACCAAATCCCACATTAATAGATTTGACGACATTCTTCATGTGAGTGAGAAGATGCAATCTGCGATTAATTTAGCGAAACTTGTTGCAAAAAATGACTCTACAGTACTGATTCGTGGTGAAAGCGGTACTGGTAAGGAACTTTTTGCCCGATCCATCCATATGGAGAGTCCTCGTCGAGGAAAAATATTTGCTCCCATTAACTGTGCAGCTTTGCCGGATGCTTTGTTGGAAAGTGAATTATTTGGCTATGAAGAAGGATCTTTTTCGGGGGCGAAAAAAGGTGGTAAAAGTGGTCTTTTTGAATATGCTAATGCTGGAACGATTTTTTTTGATGAGATTGGCGAACTTTCCGCTAGTCTTCAAGCTAAACTATTGCGGGTGCTGCAGGACGGAAAGATCCGACGCATTGGTGGGAATCGAGAAATTGCTGTCGATGTCCGGCTCATTGCTGCAACTCACCGTAATTTAGAAGAAATGATTCGAAAAAATGAGTTTCGCGATGACTTATACTATCGTCTTAATGTCATTCCTATCTATATACCCCCACTGCGTGATCGCAAGGAAGATTTACCTTTATTGATTGAAAGTTTGTTATTAAAAATAAATCATCGATTGAAAAAGCAAGTAACACATCTCTCACAACCTGCGATGAACAAACTGATGCAACATGATTGGTTGGGAAATGTCCGAGAATTGGAAAATGTAATTGAACGGGCTGTTAGTCTGACTTCTCAAGGGGAAATTAATCCAGAGCATATCATGTTGGATCAAATGAATCTTCAAACTTCTTCTAGTGTTGTACCCATTATGAATCGAAAATTGAAGGACGTTCTAGCGGAAATGGAGTGCCATATTCTTCGCGAAGCGATTAAGACTCATGGGACCTCACGTCAAGTCGGTAAGGTCCTTGGTCTGTCACATACGGGTGTGTTAAATCGGATGCGGAAATATGATCTTTCAGAAAAAAAAGGTCTAGTTACGTGTTCATATAGTAAAAATGTTGTTGACTGTGGATAATAGGGAAGTTAGTTAGTATTGCGCAATAGTTTAGGATGTGATTTATTATTTGAAAAGCTCAACTTTAGCAGACTGAAAAGCGACTACCTAGTGAATTAAAGGTAGCATTCAAGAACTAAAAGTACTTATAGTTCTCAGGCAAGTAGGAATCAAGCGGAATTTTGGTTTTATATATAGTTATTTCTTTCAAATCGTTTATGGATTGCTGTTTCAATATTGTAACTATTTTTGGATGCTGAAAATTGTCCGTTCGGATTGACACATCTTTATGTTTGCCGATAAAGCTCACTTTAGAGAAGGAGGTTTGTGTTTCTTATTGCTCATAATTTCTGTTTTTTGAGCATACATACTAATGTATGTGGCAAAAAGGGGGGAGCGATATGGTTATAAATTTTCGTTGGTTATTTAATCGGCGGCATTTATTTTATGGTGCTATAGGATTGTTCGCTATTAGCGCAATGTACATCCAAGTGGCTGAACTTATCTCAGGGGCACCTATGGCTATTGCCAGTACTCGGACTGAACAGAAGGTCGTAGCATTAACTTTTGATCATTCCTGGGGTAACAAATTTACGCCGTCCATTCTTGATACACTTAAGCAAAATGATATAAAGGTAACTTTTTTTATTATGGGGCCATGGGCGCAAAAATACCAGGACGTGGCTAAACGAATGGTAGCTGATGGTCATGAGATTGCTAGTCATGGCTATCGACATCAAAATTATGGTGATATGACTAGAGAATGGGTAAAAGAAGATATTGAAAAATCCCATGCCTTGATAAAAGAAGTGACAGGTGTGGATGCTAAGCTCATTCGTCCGCCTAATGGCCATTATAGTCAACAATCTTTAAAAGTAACTGAAGAATTAGGCTATAGAACAATTATTTGGAATATCGACTCACTAGATTGGAAGAATCCAGGCCGAGATGTAATTATCGAAAGAGTCATGAAGCGGCTAAAACCTGGCGGAATTATTTTGATGCATGCTTCAGATACTCCGGTACAGACAGCAGAAGCCCTGCCAATTTTATTGGAGAAGATAAAAGCTGAGGGTTATAAAATTGTCACAGTTGGTCAGTTATTGGATCAGTACGCTGAAGATGGGATACAAAGGCATTAAAAATAAAATAGTACCTATGGACTAGACGCAGGGAAAAAGCGTTTAGACTATAGGTACCTTTTTTATTTGTGTTCTTGACAAGGTTCTAGTTCAAAAATATAATTTCAGAACGTCTCTTTTATACTATAAAAGTAAATGTATAGCTTTGTATAGTCTCTAGCTGAGATTTGTATTTAATATAATTTATATTGTGTTAGAAGATGAATGATATGACGGACTAATACTTGGTTCGTAAGCTATAATATGCTTTAATGAAAAGTCGCGAAAAGCGGTGATGGCAGGGAGTTGATGGGGACGTTTACGTATGGCAAGAACGGTAGGCTTACGAGGAGGATTGATTAAACGAACAATGCTTATGTCCGGATTCGTATTGGAATACGCAACTCGTGAAGAATATAAGGCGATCCCAACCCTGTCCTTTATTAAATCCATTGCTGTTTCTACTTGACTACATTCGCAGGCGATTTTGGGCTCAAATCCGGCATTGTGGCAAGCTTGCATTGTGATGCTATATGCACCTGTTGTATTGTTGGGGAAAATAAATTTTTCAGCCGACACTTCCGATAAATCAATTATTCCTTTAACTGCAAGCGGATGAGAAGAATGTGTAACAAGGACTAATTCATCATCAATAAGCGGGTAGAAGTCAACTAAATTGACATCCTGATTAATTGGTGGCGTAAGAATTGCCACGTCGATTTTGGACAGGCAAAGTTGTTCGAAAAGCACACAACTTCCACCCTCAACAATGTGTATATCTAACCCAGTATGAGTTCTTTGAAATGATGTGATAAGTGCTGAAAGTTTCAACTTGCCTATTACTGGAGTAATGCCAATGATAAATTTACCTTTCAACAGTCCTGTATGTTCTTGCATAGAACGATGAATTTGTTCGATTTCAGATAAGATGCGCGTAGCATGTTCAAGGAATGTTTGTCCTGCAGAGGTAAGAAGAACGTTGCGTGTATTACGTTCGAATAGTTTAACACCTAACTCTTCTTCTAGTTTGGTAATTTGTTGTGATAAAGAGGGTTGAGAAAGGCATATTTCTTCTGCGGCGCGAGTGAAGTTTTGATGTTTTGCCACTACCACGACATATTGTAATTGGTGTAATTCCATAGGCTAGGTACTCCTTTTTAACATTAATAGGCTTATCTTATTAATTATATAGTAATAAGATATTTCAGTATATAAATTAGAAATTGTATACTGAAAAAAGAAAGAATTAAAAATTCTGAATAGATATGAATTTAAACGATAAGTATGGATGTGGAGAAAAAGCGGGTATTTGGAAGCTATAGTTGATGTAACAAGTTATTCAAGAGAAAAATAATGTTTATGAAATGCAGAAGGGGATTTAGATGGTTGGAAAAAAAGATTGTATTTATGATGTTGTTGTTGTTGGTGGTGGTTCCGCTGGTATTGCTGCTGCAGTAGGTGCTGCAGATTTTGGAGCACGGACTCTATTAATCGAACGTAGTCCATATTTTGGAGGACAAGCAACGAATTGCTCAATTCCAACATATGATGGTTTTTTTACACGTGCTGAGCCTTTGGAGCAGGTTGTAGGCGGCGTTGGGCAAAAAGTTATTGATAAATTATCGATGATGAATGCATGCCAGCAACCTTTGAGATCTCCATGGGGAAATGTGATGGTTCCGGTAAATAACGAAGCAGTTAAGTTTGTGTTAGACTCCTGCATTGAGGAGTCGGGGGCAGATTTTCTGCTGCATACTCAAGTTATTGACGCAAAAGTCATTGATGGCGAGATTAAAGCCATTGAATGTGTTGACGACAATGGGAAATTTACAATTAATGCTTTGGCGTTTGTAGATGCAAGTGGTGAATGCAATTTAGCCGCGATGGCGGGGGGCGAAATTTTCACTCCTAAATCAGCCGATATGCAAGTTGGAACTTTGCTAACTCGGTATGGTGGCGTGTCGCAGAAAGTGGATATTAGACCTCAAAGCATTAAGGAAGCAATTTCTAAAGCCAGATCAAGTGGGATTGGTCCAATGAGTAAGGATTCCGGGTTTGCTATGCGAGTTCCTGGTTCAAATGACGTTATAACAATCCTTGCTAACGAGTGCGTAGATGGGCTTGATTCCGCAAGTTTGACTTTAGCCGAAGTAGCGGCTCGTAAACAAGCTAGAGCATACTTGCAGGCGTTCCGTCAATTTTTACCTGGTTTTGAAGAAGCGTATATAAGCCAGAGCGGTCCTCAGATAGGAATTCGTGAAACAAGGCATACTGTTGGAGACTATATGATTACCAGAGAAGACGTTATACAGGCAAAACGGCACGAAGATGCTATTGCTCGTGGCTGTTGGCCTGTAGAAAGACATTCAAATCCTGGAGCTCTAGCAGCATATGAATGGATTTTAAATGATTCATATTATGATATTCCACTACGTTCGTTAAAAGTGAAAGGACTAAAAAATTTGTGGGCGGCTGGCAGGGCGGTTTCTTGTGATTTAATAGCCTTTGCCTCAATCAGGGTCATGGGCACAGCTTTTGCAACTGGGCATGCCGCAGGGGTAGCAGCGGCTGTTTGTAAAGGGGAATATACTTTCCAAATCGATCAAGTGAAAAAAGAATTAATTAGACAAAATGCAATCATCTAATTATAAAAAAGGAGAAATAGTGTATGAACATTAAAGGAGTCGAAATTACTAAACAACAAATGGGTGTCTTTGCAATTGTATGGTTATGTTTTCTATTATCCTTTGTTGAACGCCTCTCTATACCAACAGTATTACCTTTAGTATCTGAATCATTGAAAATGTCGTCTGCGCAAGGTGGCAGCTATATGACTGCTTTTTATATGGGATATGTTGCAACACAGTTGCCTGGCGGGTGGCTGACTGATCGTTTTGGATACCGAAAGGTTTTACTTTGTTCACTTATCATCATGGGTGGTTTTACTATGCTCATGAGTACGGTGCCGAGTTATGAAGTTGGATTTTTGTACAGAGTTCTTGCTGGTATTGGTTCGGGAGCTGTTTTTTCATCCTGTCTGCGAGCTATTTTCGATTGGTTTCCTGGGAAGGGCCGCGGAACAGCAGTTGGTTTTTTCCAAACTTCTACTTCAATGGGCTTAACGATTGTTAATTTATTGGTTCCTTTTATTGCTAGAGATCATGGCTGGCGGTTTGCCGTATTCATTGCTGGTACGCTTCCCGTTATTGCAGTTGTTTTTGCTTGGTTTATGTTAAAAGAACGTATTGCTAATTCATCAGTAACAGCTCAGAAAACGGTAAGTCAATCAGGCAGTTTTTTTGGAAATGTATTAGCCTTACTAAAGAATAAGAATGTAATGTTATTAGCATTTTCTGGATTTTTTGCCAATGCTGCTACTTGGGGAACTGCTGCATGGGCTAATACTTACATGAACAAGGAACTCCATGTCTCACTCGTAGTCGCAGGAGCAATCATGTCAACCTATGGACTAGCTGCCGTTGTTGCTAAACCTATTGCTGGAATACTTGGCGATATATTTAGCGACAAGAAACAATATCTTTGTGGTATATTGCTGTTGTGTTTTGCTCCCACGTTACTTTGGTTTGGAACAAATACAAACATTCAAACGTTGTATATTCTGGCTCCAATACTAGGTGTAGCAGCCTATATGTATAGTCCCTTGCAAAATGCGTATATTGGTGAAATTGTTCCAATCCATATGTCTGGTACTGCGGCCGGTTTCGTAAATTCCCTTTGGCAACTGGGCTCTATGTTTTGTCCTTTTGTAATTGGCTTAACCTTAGATAATACAAATAATAATTATTATTATGCCTTCGTTATGTTAGCTCTCTTCGCTTTTCTAGGTGGGGTAACGATGATGTTTATTAAGAATAAGAAATAGAACGTCTGTACTGCATTATAATACCGTCTTGTTGGTGTAATAATTTATCTAATGAGTAAGCTGCTTGATAACCTCCATCTTTATAGATGGGAGTTATGGGCAGCTTAGTTGAACTTTATATAAGGCAAAATAATGTTTTAAAAGAGGTGACAATTATGTTGCGTGGTGTTCGTGGAGCGACAACGATAGATATAAATGTACGTGAGATGATTATGGAACGGGTGGCGGAATTATTGGTAGCAATGGTAGCAGAAAATGGGATAAACAAAGAAGATGTGGGAGCGGTTATTTTCAGTTCCACTCCTGATTTGAACTCTGCTTTTCCAGCAGCTGCTGCTCGTATTATGGGATGGTCTGAGGTACCATTATTCGGAACTCAGGAGGCTGATATTGATTTTGGATTGTCACTATGTGTGCGTATTTTAATCTTGTGGAATACAGATAAACTCCAACATGAAATGAAGCATGTATATTTGCGCGGTGCAGCTGTTCTGCGGCCAGATATAGCAAAGAGTGTACAATGACATAAAAAGTAAACATGAATTATATCAAATATGGGTAGCATTGAAAAAAATATTAAATCGCAGAAAACAAAGAGAAAAGATTGAAATGAAGGTATAGATCTCTGTGTTTTTTGCGATTTTTTTATATTTATGGCAGGGAATTCTCACAGAAAGCACGAAGAAATACAAGTTGCATAATATGATAGAGATATGTGATAAACTACTATCATGTGATGATAAGGTGGCGGGGAATATAATGAATATAGTAAATAATGCCTCGGAAAAAATACGTAATGGCCAGCGTCTCGATTTTGTTGAGGCATTAGCGTTATATCAAAGTGATGATTTGTTGAAACTGGCCAGTTTGGCCCAGATTGTTAAAGAACGTAAATCAGGGCATAATGTGTATTATAATGTAAACAGGCATATTAATTTAACCAATATTTGTGTATCAGGTTGTCCCTTGTGTGCTTTTGGTTGTACTGCTGAACATGAAAAAGCCTATGTTATGGAGCTGGAAGATGTCATTCGTATTGTACGCCGTACGGCACTAGATACGCCGGATATTAGCGAAATACATATGGTGAGTGCTCTGCATCCAGATAAGCCATTTAGTTATTATGAAGACATTGTAGCAGCAGTCAAAGAATTTTTACCGAATGTGCATTTAAAAGCATTTACCCCTGTGGAAATTGTGCATTTCGCCAAAATTTCTGGCCAAAATATCCGCACGGTATTAGAACGTTTAAGTGCTGCTGGCCTTGATTCATTGCCAGGTGGCGGCGCGGAAATTTTGGATGATAGCGTGCGTAAGATTATTTGCCCTAATAAAGCCACAACTGCTGAGTGGATCCAGGTTATTTCCACGGCCCATGCCTTGGGATTACCAACCAATGCTACCATGTTATATGGACATATTGAGACGGTGGAGCAAAGGATACGGCATTTGATAACATTAAGAGATATTCAAGATCAAACAGGTGGTTTTCAGGCTTTTGTAGCTTTTCCTTTTCATCCTGCAAATACTGGTTTTACAGGGCTGCAGAGAGTAACATCATGGGAAGATTTAAAAATGATTGCCATTTCCAGGCTAGTATTAGATAATTTTGATCATATAAAAGCCTTTTGGATGATGTTAACATTGCCTATCGCTCAATTATCATTAGCCTTTGGTGCAGATGACCTTGACGGTACAGTCGTAGAAGAAAAAATCATTCATGCAGCTGGGGCTACAACTAAAACCGGAATTACAAAAGCGGAAATTATCAGCCTTGTTGCAGAGACGGGCTATCATGCGGTAGAACGAGATACTTTTTACCGCCCATTGGAGCGTGCAAGTGGAGAGTAATGACATGAATAAGCCAAGTTTAGGAAATATTAATTTTATAAATTGTTTACCATTGCATTATGGATTAGCCCATGGCGGTTTTGGAGAACCGGTTAACCTGCAATCAGGGACTCCTGCGGAACTCAATAGCTTGGTCGTGGCTGGGCAATTAGATGTAAGTCCCGTATCCTCGATCATTTATGCGAGAAATAGTGAAAAGCTACTATTACTACCAGATGTATCAATCAGCGCCAATGGGGCGCTACAAAGTATTTTATTAGTGTCTAAGTATCCAATTAGCGAGTTGCAGCAGGCTCGTATAGCATTGACGGCAAAGTCAGCTACCTCTCATGGATTACTCAAAATAATAATGTGCCATGCCTATAATGCAACTCCTGAATATTTCATTAGTCCTTTGTCCCTTGAGGGGGGAGTACTTGATGATGCCCAGGCTGTACTGTTTATTGGCGATGATGCACTCCATGCTTATCATCATCGTATTCCAGGTTATTATTACTATGATTTGGGTGACGAATGGAGAAACATGACAGGGCTTTCCATGGTTTATGCAGTTTGGGTAGTCAATCGTCAATTTGCCGCCCATCATGCAGACTTAGTAAAAATGGTATACAGACAAGTGACAGGGGCTTTTGCCTATGGTTTATTGAATTTACCAGCGGCGGCTGAGATGCTCTCAAACAGAGTTTCTTTTAGTACCCAGCAGCTGATCAATTACATAAACTTATTGAACTATGAGTTTACTCCTGCCCATAAACAGGCTTTAGTAACCTATTATCAACTGGCACATGTTCTGGGATTGATCGATGGTGTGCCAGAGATTGAGTTTGCAGAGGTGATGAAATGAGCACAGTAGTAACTACTAGCGAAGGGTTAGAGATGTTGTCTACTGGCAATATTTTAGAACTGGGGCAGGCTGCGAATGCAATAAGGCAGCAGATTCATCCAGGTAATACTGTTACCTTTGTTATTGACCGTAATATTAATTATACGAATATATGTACTAGCGAATGTCGCTTTTGTGCCTTTTATCGCCCGATTGGACATCCAGAAGGCTATACATTGCCTGAGACTCTTATCTTTGAGAAGTTGCAGGAAACAATTGTAGCAGGCGGTACTCAAGTCATGTTACAAGGCGGTCTTAATCCTTTACTAGGGCTGGATTATTATATTAATTTACTGCAATTTATTAAAGACAATTTTGATATTGTCATTCATTCTTTTTCACCAGCTGAAATACTGCACATTGCCAAGAAAGAAGGCTTGACGGTAGTTGATATTTTGGCAAGATTAAAAGCTGCTGGTCTAGATTCCCTGCCAGGAGGTGGGGCGGAGATTTTGGTTGATAAGGTGCGCCAAAAAGTAAGCCCCAAGAAAATCAGTGCTGGTGATTGGCTTTCGGTCATGGAAGCTGCTCACCATGTAGGACTAGAAACTACGGCCACCATGGTGATTGGTATGGGGGAAACCTACGCAGAGCGTATGGAACATATGGAAAAAGTGCGCAAATTGCAAGAAAAAACGGGTGGCTTTCGGGCCTTTATTATATGGTCCTATCAACCAGGTAATACTCAGCTAGGCGGTGAAAAAATTTCTGCCTGGGATTATTTAAAGACTCTGTCAGTAGCTAGGCTCTATTTTAATAACATTAAACATATTCAAGGTTCATGGGTCACACAAGGACAAAATATTGGACAGCTGACCTTGGCTTTTGGCGCTAATGATCTTGGTAGCATTATGCTGGAGGAAAATGTGGTGAGGGCAGCCGGTACTTCATATCAAATGTCAATTGATAAAATGGTAGAGCTGATCAGGGCTACAGGTAAAACACCAGCACAACGTGATACTCAGTATAATATAATAAAAACATTTGATTAAGGATGGATATCATGGATTTAAAAGCTCTATATGCCGTGATCGGTGGCTCTGGCACCCTCTCTAGCAATTTTCCCTTAGGGGCGAATGATCCTGGAGTCGTGCTTATTGATGATAATTTGCAGTTTGCTACACCTTATGGATTAAGTCCGGTGTTTAGTTTATTTAGTGTAGATGAAAAGCAGGTATTGACTTGCAAAATGCATGGTTGGCGTAGTGGCGTCAGTCGCGCTGATGCCTCTAGGCAGATATTCTGGGTATTTCGTGAAGCAGGTGTGAAACGTATAATCAGTGAAGGTGGTGTGGGCACTGCTAATCATCTCCTTGATCCCCGAGATTTTGTGATTCCTGATGATTATCTTGATTTTTCAGTGCGTAAAGATGTGGAACTGGATGGAAAGTATCTATTAATTATGCGCGATTCATTATGCTCTGAAGTGCGCAGTACATTAGTTGCAACTACTCGCCAGCACTATAGTGGTCGAATTTTTACCCGAGGAATCTATGCCAATACAGATGGCCGCCATTTTGAAAGCCCAGCAGAAGTGGCCATGATGAAAGGACATGCTGATATTATTGGACAAAGCATATGTCCTGAAGTATATTTGGCCAGAGAAATCGGGGCATGTTTTGCTGGACTCTACTTTGTCGTAAATTATGGTGAAGGGTTAGTTGCAGAATGGTCTCATGAAGAGTTAAAAGATATTTTTTATGATGATGCACCAATGATTAGTCGGATTATAATAGATACGATTCGGCGCTTACCAGTAGATGGACAATGTTCTTGTCATGAACTGCGCAAAGAAACATTGCTTAAGGGTATTTACAATAAGTGATGTTATATGCTATATTGTGATTTAATATTTAAACGTAGGGAGGTCATTCTCGAACATGGACAATAAGCAAAATGAATTAATATTAATTATGGACTTTGGTGGTCAATATAGTCAGTTGATTGCCAGACGTATTCGTGAGTGTGGCGTATATTGTGAAATAGTGTCATTCAAGACCACTATTGAAAAAATAACTGCAATGAATCCTAAAGGTATTGTTTTCTCTGGCGGTCCTTCCAGTGTATATGCAGAGAAGGCACCTAAATGTGATCCAGGGGTATTTGAACTGGGGATTCCTGTACTTGGAATTTGTTATGGTATGCAGTTAACTGCATATACCTTAGGGGGCACAGTTGCTCATTCTGATTCTCGAGAATATGGCAATACTCATTTGGTTATCGATCAAAATATAGATTTATTCGCTGAATTGGGCTTAGAAACCCAAGTATGGATGAGTCATGGTGATTATATCGAAACTCCGCCGGCTAACTTTGTTGTGACTGCTCATACTGCTGGTACTCCAGTTGCTGCTATGTCAAACGTCCAGCGCAATATTTATGGCGTGCAGTTCCATCCTGAAGTAGTACATACTCCTGAAGGCATGAAAATGCTGAGAAACTTTTTATTTAATATTTGCAAATGCAGTGGTGACTGGAATATGGGATCTTTTGTAGACCATGCTATTGCTGCCATTCGCAAGCAAGTTGGCAATAAACGTGTACTGTGTGCAATGAGTGGTGGTATTGACTCATCAGTAGCTGCTGTGCTAGTACATCGTGCAGTTGGAGATCAATTGACTTGTGTATATGTTAACCATGGTTTTATGCGTAAAAATGAGTCTGAGCAGGTTATTAAGACTTTCCGCGACGGCTATAATATGAACCTAGTATACGCCAATGTGGCTGATCGCTTCATGGCGCGGATTGCTGGTGTTGTTGAGCCGGAAGCAAAACGCAAGATTATTGGTGAAGAGTTTATTCGCGTATTCGAAGCAGAAGCCAATAAACTAGGTGAGATCGACTTCTTAGTACAAGGTACTTTATATCCTGATGTTATTGAAAGCGGTACTGATACAGCAGCTGTTATCAAGAGTCATCATAATGTAGGTGGCCTACCTGAAGATATGAAATTTGCATTAGTTGAGCCGCTCAGAGATCTATTTAAAGATGAAGTTCGAGGCTTAGCAAGAGAACTCAACTTACCAGAAGAAATTGTCTGGCGTCAACCGTTCCCAGGTCCTGGTCTTGCCATTCGTATCATTGGTGAAATTACAGAAGAACGTCTGGACATACTGCGGGAAGCCGATGCCATTGTTCAGGAAGAAATTAAAAATGCTGATTTATATCGTAAAGTGTGGCAGTCTTTCGCAATTCTGCCTGCTATGAAAAGTGTTGGAGTTATGGGTGATGAGCGTACCTATGACTATACCATTGGACTACGAATTGTGTCGAGTGAAGACGGCATGACTGCTGATTGGGTAAGAATGCCTTATGAAGTATTAGATACAATTTCTCGTCGGATCGTTAATGAAGTAAAAGGTGTTAATCGCATTGTTTACGATATCACTTCTAAGCCGCCTTCAACAATAGAGTGGGAGTAAGAATGTAGAATGAAATAAGAAACACCGTCACAGATAATGTGACGGTGTTTTTATGCTTATTCTTTTTAAAAGATCGGCAATTTATCGCTATGTTTTTTCAGTATTTGTATGATTTTATCAGCAGCTATATCGATAGATTGATCATTAGTAATATGGAAATGGCAATACTGCTCATAAAGATGCTTTCTCTCTTCATATAGGCTATAAATCTTGTTGCAGTCTTTTGCTAGCAGTGGACGGCTTGCAATATCTAATGATTCTAAAATCATGCCGATAGAACGTTTGATATAAAAGATAGTACCTGTCTTTCTTAGTAATATCATATTCTCTGGTCGAGTTACAATACCTCCACCTGTCGCGATGACGACGGCTTCTTTATAATGGATTTCTCGGGCGGCACTGCTTTCCAATTGACGAAAATAGTCTTCCCCTCGCAGGAAAAGCTGGGGAATGGTTGCCTGCTCTTTTGCTTCAATATATTTATCCAGATCACAAAAATCAAGTTGGAGAATTTTTGCGATCATTGAACCGATGGAAGATTTACCACTGCCAGGCATACCGATTAGAACAATGTTATTTGTGCTCATAAGATATCCAAAATTGCCATTGCCGTCACAGCTTCTACTACTGGTACAGCTCTAGGAACAATGCATGGATCATGGCGACCGCCGACGACAATCATCACGTTTTCCCCCTTAGAGTCTACAGTATGTTGCTCTATATTGATGGAAGGCGTTGGTTTGATGGCAACGCGGAATATGAGGGGCATGCCATTAGTAATTCCGCCAAGAATACCTCCATTATGATTGGTAGTGGTTTTGATTACCCCATCTTGGTTATATATGGCATCGTTGGCAACGCTGCCGCACATTTCAGCAAAATTAAATCCAGCACCAAATTCCACACCTTTAATCCCAGGAATGGAAAATAGTAAGTGAGTTAGTGTGCTTTCCAGGGAATCGAAGAATGGATCTCCTAGGCCAGCAGGTAGATTGATAGCCGCTGTTTCGATTATACCGCCTACTGAATCTCCTGCTGACTTTGCCGACAAAATACATTGCTGCATTTGTTCAACAATTAGGGGGTCAAGGACAGCAAACTCCTGATTATTGAGCTGCGCAAGTACGGCCGGTTTAATGGTGACGGTATCGAACTGTGGTGCGCTTACAGAGCCGATACGCTGAATATGTGCACCTATTAAGATGTTTTTCTGAAGAAGGAGTTGTTTGCCAATAGCGCCAGCTAAGACAAGAGGAGCGGTTAGTCTGCCGGAAAAGTGTCCGCCACCTCGGATATCATTAAAACCATTGTATTTTATATAGCCAGAGTAATCAGCATGGCCAGGGCGAAATTTTTGGTTCATGGCTTCGTAGTCGGTAGATTTTTGATTCAGATTTTCGATTATGGCACATAAGGGAGTACCTGTAGTTTTGCCATTGACAAAACCACTATAGATCGTAAAGGCATCCTTTTCAGTGCGGGCCGTTGCTAGTGGACTGCGTCCGGGAGCGCGGCGGGCCATTTCCTTGGATATTTCTGCCAAATCAATTTCGAAGCCTGGTGGTAAGCCGTCAATGGTAATTCCGATTCCTTTACCGTGGCTTTCACCAAAAATTGTATACCGAATTTTTTTACCCCAGGTGGCGCTCATAGATCTTACCTCCCAGCATCTGAAAATCTCGCCAAAAATCAGGATAAGATTTGCTGACACATTCACTGTGTCTGATGGTGACAGGGGTTTGGCAGGCAATAGAAGCGATGGCCAGTGCCATAGCGATGCGATGGTCATGCCAACTGTCCACAACACCACCTGCGAGAAGACGACGGCCGTAGATGGTGAGAGAATCTTCATTTTCCTTCACATCGGCACCCAGTATGTTAAGCTCTTGCGCAATTGCTTTTAAACGATCTGATTCTTTTATGCGTAGTCGGCCAGCACGGATGATTTGAGTTGTTCCGTCGCTGACAGAGGCGAGGACTGCAAGGATAGGCACTAGATCAGGGCATTGCGAGGCATCAATAACAATTCCTTTTGTTATAGCCGGAGAAGCCTCGATGGAGTGGTCTGTTTGGGTTAATTTGCCGCCCATTTCCTTGATCAAGTCGACGATAACTTTATCTCCTTGCAAAGAATCAGGATTGAGTCCAGTAGAACAGATCGGGGAGCCTAATGTGCCAGCGGCTAGCCAAAAAGCAACTTGTGAATAGTCTCCTTCTACATGATAATTAGTACTTTGATATTTTTGATTGCCAGGTACAATAAATTCGCGGTAGTCATGATTGATTATTTTTATACCAAATCGGGCAAGCATAGAAAGAGTCAAATCAATATAGCCTTTTGATTCCATTTCGGTTGTGATGGTAATGGATGAATCTCCTTCTAAGCGAGGTAAGGCAAACAGTAGGCCGGATACAAACTGGGAACTGACATCTCCCCGTAAGTGGAATTTCCCTGGCGTTAATATACCTGTCACAGAGAGGGGAAGATGGCCATTTGTCGTTTGATATGGAATCATCTGTTCATCTAAAATGTTGAAGTAATCATGAAGTGGACGTTCAACAAGTTTACCCGTACCTGAAAAAGTCATGGTTTGACCATTGAGTCCTAGGGGAATTAAAAAGCGTAGTGTGGAACCAGATTCATTACACGCAATCATATGATCTATTGGTTTTGTGCAGTTTGTTCCTGTGATGATAAGGCTATCTTCTTCTTGGCGTATGATGGCACCTAACGTTTCCATGGCATGCATTGTGGCAATAATGTCATCAGACAGTAGTATTCCGCTAATCTTAGATGTTCCTTCAGCTAGTCCGGCGCAAATAAGAGCGCGGTGACAAACGCTTTTTGAAGTTGGAACACAAACATTCCCAGTCAGAGTAGAGGGGGCAATACACATGTCGCTCATAGAATACCTCCTGATTATAAATATAGATGCATTTCCTTAGTTTGAATTTTTTTAATAAGAGGTTTACCTATAGATTCAAGGATTATAATATGCAACCCATTATTGGAATTTTTCTTATCTAAGGTAATTGCTGTGAGTAGGGCCTGATGATCATATTCTGTTGCAGTAGTTGGTAGACCATATTTCTGGATGAGCTTAATAAGCTTCTGGGCTGTGCCAGGCAGGGTTATGCCGAGAAGCTCGCTTCCTTTAGTAATGTGTGCCATACCGATGGCTACTGCTTCACCATGAGTATATGTTTCGTAATTAAAATAATTTTCAACAGCATGCCCAATTGTATGTCCAAAATTAAGTATCATCCGGACCCCTGTATCTTTTTCATCTTTTTCAACAAATTGCTGTTTAATTTGGCAACAGGTAGCGATAATCGGTTCGATATTTGCTAGAAATTCCTGTTCATCTTGGTAACGATTCAGGTCTTCAAACAGGGTTGTCTCGCTGATCATACTATATTTGATGACTTCTGCAAGGCCGTCACGCAGTACTCTGAGTGAGAGTGTTTCAAGAAGTTTAGGATCAATAAATACTGCTTCTGGATGGTAAAATGAACCGACTAAATTCTTACCATTGGATAGATTGACAGCAACTTTTCCGCCAATGCTGCTGTCAATCTGGGCCAATAATGTTGTTGGAATTTGTATATAAGGCACGCCACGCAGAAAAGTTGATGCCGCAAATCCTACTAAATCGCCGACGACACCACCGCCAAAGGCAATAATGAGATCAGAGCGGGATAATTTAAAGTCGAGAAATTTACTATAAAGATATTCAAGCATTGCCATAGATTTGCTTTTTTCACCGGCGGGCACCACCACTTTGGTGACAAGAAAGCCTTGGTTTGCTATGCTATTGATCAGAATATTACCATAGAGTGCATCAACAGTCGCATCTGTTACGACAACAAATTTTTTGTTATTATAATTGCTGGCTAGATGTTTGCCAACATTTGATAACAAATCTTTTTCAATCATAATGTTATATTGTTTTTGCGAAAGATTTATGGATAGGCTATACATTGAATCAGCTCCCTTATTTATAAAAAAACTGTTCTAAAAGGTGCGATTATCGATCTGGGCAATCAGGCGTAAAGGATCCATTAAAGCGGTAAAGCGTTCTGGGGTAATAGATTGTTTGCCATCACAGCTGGCATTGTCAGGGTCGTTGTGTACTTCAATTATGAGTCCGTCTGCGCCAACAGCGATAGCTGCTTTGGAGAGGGCTTCAACCATCCACCATTTCCCAGCGGCATGACTAGGATCAATAATAATAGGTAAGTGACTCAGCCTTTTGATGGCCAGTACTGCGCTAAGATCTAGAGTATTGCGGGTATAGGTTTCGAAAGTGCGAATTCCACGCTCGCATAAAATAACATTTTCATTGCCGCCAGCCATAATGTATTCTGCAGACATAAGTAGTTCTTCAAATGTAGCACTAAGTCCTCGTTTTAATAAGATTGGTTTATTAGTTTGGCCTAGTGCTTTTAGTAGATCAAAATTTTGCATATTTCGGGCCCCGACTTGAATGATGTCTACATCTTCAACAAATTTATCGAGCTTTGTGACTGACATAATTTCAGTCACAATGGGGAGTCCGGTTTCTTTGCGAGCAATTTTTAGTAATTCAAGACCCTCTTCTTCCATGCCTTGAAAACTATAAGGCGATGTACGTGGTTTATAGGCTCCGCCACGCAGAAAACCAGCACCAGATGCTTTCACTTCCCTAGCGATGCTAACAATCTGTGCTTCGCTTTCCACAGAACATGGACCAGCAATCATGGTCAGTTTATTGCCACCAATGATTTGGCCTTCGACCTCAATCAATGTATTTTCAGGGTGGAACATGCGATTGGCCTTTTTATAAGGTTCTTGCACTGATAGTATTTTTTCCACATACTTTTTATTTAATAGTCTAGAACGATCAATTTGTTGAGTGTTACCAACGATGCCGAGAATGATCTGAAACTCTCCATAGGTAGGGCAAACCTTACAGCCGTTTTTTTCTAGTATGCGTGTTATTTCCGCAAGATTTTCAGGTGTTGTTGATGGATGTAATACAATAACCATTAATAAAACCTCCTATTTTTTCTGAAAAATTATTTGGATAAAAAAAATAAGACTCCATTGAGTCTTGTCAAGATGCTTGCGAAAAAGTTTGTAGTTGCCAGTTGTAGTCTGACCTGACTTTCGCATCTAAGTACTCAGTGAAAAATGTTGTGTTGAATTTTTCCAGCAAAAATAGTCAAAGCTAAAAAAATAGCTCCAACTAAAAAAGTAAAAATATTGTTGTTCATTTACTTTTTGCATAGAAGTTAACATCAGAACATCCTCCAATTAATACAAGTTGGGTAGTGTTTTTTAACCATTTGCTATCTATTATAACAAACAGAGAAGATATGTCAAGTGATAGTTGATATATCACTGCTAATGTAGAAAAATGTTAATTGTGTTTACTGTATGAAAACATGTGCATAATAGGAGGAGAATGGGGCTTGCCCCATAATAATAAAAAAATTATAAGGATTATATATATGCTAAATACAGGATAACTGGATATTAATGGAGAAGTGGGCAATAGTTATAGAAATGTGGGGGAATAATTGTGATTAATGATCGTAAGTATATAAATTGTCTAAGAACACAGAGTTTATGGAAAGATTCCATTTTTATTTTTTTTGTTATATTTATTTGTGTGGTGTCGATGTTATATGTATTTGCCAAATCCTTGCTGATTCTTTTATTTATTACAGCATTGCTGTTTATTTTGCTTGATCCAATGGTAATGAGGCTTTCCCGCTTAGTATCACATGGAGTGGCAGTGCTTATTGTATTGGCTGTTTTTTTTGGAGTGCTTATTGTATTAATGAGCTTGGTTTTTCATACCATTCTACCAGATTTAGCTGGATTTGTGCGAGAATTTCCAGCCTTTGTTACTCATTTTGACTCCGCCACTTTATTAAGTGGTCTACCACCAGAATTTATGGATTATGGAAATCAGGTGCTCCGTGATGCTGCTGTTTTTGGCGTGGATATTGTCAAAGAATCCATTATTCCTTTGATACGCACTTTTTCTGGGGTTGCCGAGATGATTGCTGTGCCTTTTTTAACTTTTTATTTATTAAAAGATGGGAGAAGAATTGCTTCTTCTATGGCGACTTTTTTGCCATCAGTTCATGTGGAAAGATTTTCGCCATTCTTATCTGATGTTGGAACAGTACTTGGTAGTTATATACGAGGCCAAATGTTAATCTCTCTTGTTTCAGGTGTTGTTGTTTTTGTGAGTATGTCCGTTTTCGGTTTGCCTTATGCCCACATTTTGGCACTTGTATCCGCCTTATCTGAATTTGTACCTGTTATTGGGTCAGTAATTGCGACAGTGCCTGGCACATTAGTAGCTCTATCCTATTCTCCATTATTAGCATTTCAGGTTTTATTATTCTACGTTATTTTACTAAAGGTAAATCATAACATTATATATCCTAAGGTAGTGGGACAGGCCATTAAGGTACACCCATTATTTATCATGGTTACTATTTTACTGTTTGGTCATTTGTTTGGAGTCACTGGTATGTTATTTGCAGTACCTACTGTCGCTGTAGGTCGGGTTTGGTTATTGCATTTATGGGGTAGGGAGAGTGAGTTTTAAAAAAGTGTAAGGAGTTCTATTTTATATTGGCTTCATTGAAAGTTGGGGTATTTTTTATTTACCTCGACTGCTTATGACAAGTTTTGCACAAATCATAATGATATAATTAGGATAATGGTGTTGTAAATAATTTACTCTTAACTGATGAGACCCGTGATTAGCTGCGCGATGGATAATTTGACTAAAATACGCGAAGGTGGGGGATGCAGATGTTTATGAGAAAGATATTTGAGGACAGTGACTTAGAAGTGGACAATCTTTACGATGAGTTTTTAGAGATAATAATAAATGATGGTAGTTATCAAGGAATTACCGACTATTTGGCCCAGAAGCTTCAAGCAAATATCCTCATCGAGAATAAATATTTTCATGTATTTGCACGTTCTCATTTCGACACCCCTACCTTTTCAAATATCGAGAAAAGAACCGGCATAAAATATTGGAAGCCACAACGTGTAGACCCAAGGATAATTGGGTATGTACGTTTGTTGCAAAGTACCCAAGGACCTGTTTCGATGCCAGAGTTTCCGGAGTATGGGATAAGATCTCCAAGAGTTGTGTTTCCTGTCGTAATAAAAGGCGAAATTACCAAATACTTAAATATATTTAAAGAGAATCTGAGCAGGGAACAGATGCGAGTTGTCAGAGTTGCTCTGCACAGCTTGGTGGTGCTGGAAATCAATCGGCAGGCACAAGTGGACCTGGAAGATAGAAATATGAAAAACCTGATATTTAGCATTACTATTAATGATAAACAAGAACACAATATTTTGTATGAGAAAGAGAATATTCAGGGCTTTGATATGTCTCGGGAGGCGGTTTTGGCTGTCATCCAAATTAAGACTGCATTGGGGAAAGGGCAAATGGAAGAGGCTTTGCGCAGCATAATTAGTGATCTTAGTATGAATGCCAGCGCAATTTCCATCAATGATGAACAGGCCGTATTTTTAATTCAATCATCTGAAGGTAGCACATTGGAATCCACTGTGATTAAAGAATACTTACAGGCATTATTTGAAGCGTTGAAAATGATTTATACGGATTGTAAGGTGAAAATAGGTGTAGGTCGTCAGTGTTATAATGCACGGGATTACAAGGTTGCCTTGGGCGAGGCCTTTAAGGCCCTTTCTTTTACAGATCACAAATCAGAGAGTGAGGAAGGGGTGATGTACTATCACTCTCTGAAATTGATGGAATGTCTGATGCAACCGGGTAGTGAACAAACGTTAGCGGTGTTTGTTCGGAATATGATTGGAAAACTATATGATTACGGGGTTGAGAATAACATCAATCTTATTGAAACTCTGGAGTGTTATTTAAATCATAATTGTTGTATTCAAAGCGCGGCGAGGGAGTTGTTTATCCATCCCAATTCCCTTAGATATCGTTTGGAAAAGGCAGAAAAAATCTCTGGTCTTAAATTGACTGATAATGATACAAAGCTGGAAATCCAGCTAGCCATTAAGCTATATAGGTATCAAGGAGACATCCTTTGGAAGACCTAAGTGATTAAGTAGTAATAAGATCTGGATTCGAAAAAATGAACTGAACCCCTTGTATTAGGCATTATAAAATGGCCCATACAAGGGGTTCAAAAATTGCAGACAGACCTTTTGTATAGAGTCTACAATTACAACGCTTATTAATCAGAATATTTGGAACAATCGTCAATAGATATAATCGAGCACTGCAAGTATAATTAAGTTAAGGATATCACATAGAAAGGTTTTAAATTTTTTTAAACACTCTATGTAATATTTGTCCAAAGTTGGAATATAATTCAAAGGTGCAAGGCAAAATTTTTCTTATTTGAAAGGAGGATACAATGAGCATTAAGGGCGAGTTGGAAAAGATTGTTGGGAAGGATAACGTAAGTGATGCAATAGCAGATCTTAACCTGTATTCACAGGATTTGAGTCTCCTTCCACCGGGAATGGCCAATGCGGTGGTATGGCCTGCAAACACGGAAGAGGTGGCACAAGTCGTTGCGTATTGTAACGAAAACACTATTCCGGTGGTTCCTGTTAGTTCTCGGGTACATACTCAAGGAAGCACTATACCTAAACAGGGTGGAGTTGTCATTGATCTTAAAAGGATGAATAACATACTGGAAATCGATCTGTCTAATCGTTTGGTTCGGTTTCAAGCTGGTGTAACATGGGCTCAGCTTACGGCTGCATTGAAGGAAAAAGGTATGCGGGCTATTATGCCGCTGTTGCCACGGCCAAATCGGTCAGTATTGACAGATACCCTGGAAAGGGAAGTTACAACCAATATGGTGTATGATTATGGCGAGCCTACTCAGTCTCTGGAAATTGTATGGGCTAACGGTACGATATTCCGTTCAGGCTCAGCCAGCGTTAATGGCTTCCCAGAGTCTATATCAAGAGGTGCAAACCCTTCAGGCCCGGGCCTTGATTTCTATCGTTTTATGCAGGGTGCCCAAGGTACAATGGGCATTGTTACCTGGATGAGCATGAAGATTGAATCCATCCCCAAAATAGACAAAATATTTTTAGCCCCTGTGAAAGATATCGATTACGCTCAAGAGTTTCTCTATAGAATTCTGCCAAGAAGAATTGGACAGGAATGTGTTCTTTTAAATAATGTGGATCTGGCTGGTATAATGGCAAATAAGGCTGAGGAATTTGATGAGCTTTGTGCCAAGCTTCCGCCTTGGACATTAGCTCTGACCATAAGCGGCGTGCAGAGAAGACCAGAAGAAAAGATTGCTTATGAAGAAAAGTTCCTTAAAGAAGTATTACACAATGAATTTAATGCCCTTCCTCTTTCTGACAAGCTTCCAGGTTTCCCTGGTTTGGGAAGAAAACTTCTCCCTATGTTGCGGGCACCGTGGCCAGAGGATGTTAAGTACTGGAAAAATAGCCTGAGAGGCGGATGTCAGGACATCTTCTTTATCGCTAGACCGAATAAAGTATCCGAATACATCGAGATTATGGATATGATTGCGGCTAAAAACGGTTACCCAATCAGCGATATCGGTAAATATATTCAGCCAATCGAACACAACCGCGCCTGCCAAATTGAATTTAGCTTGTTCTATAGTCCAGACGATGAACAAGAAAAAGCAATGGTTGCCAAAATCAACCGTGAGGCTGCAGTGGCATTGATGAATGCCGGCGGATTCTTCTCAAGACCATATGGAGAGATTGCGCCGATCGTATATGACCGAGCTGCCAATTATACTATGGCGCTCAGACGTGTGAAAAATGTATTTGACCCCAATAATATTATGAATCCCGGCAACGTGTGTTTTTAAGAGAAAGGAGGATTAAATATGTCAGTTATTGATAAAAAATTTGGTGATCGTTATGATACACCTAAAACACCAGTAGCTTTTGATGTTACTGATCTGAATAACTTTTACTATGATATGCAACACTGCATTAAATGCAAAGGGTGCTACTGGGTTGAGCATACATACAGCCCTGGAATGAATTTCCCTGTTAGATGCGCCAGCAATTTATGGAATGACTTTGACGCTTACGGCGCTATGGGCAAGATGAGAATAGGTCTAGGTGTCCAGGATGGAAAATTAGAATGGACAGATAAACTTGTAGAAATCCTCTATGCCTGTACGCTTTGCGGTGCCTGTGATGTAGGCTGCAAACGGAATCTTGACTTGGAAGTTGAATTGACCCTTGAAGCATTGAGAATAAAAGCAGTCAAAGAGGGCGCAGGCCCAATGCCAGCCCAGAAAAAGATTGCGAAGAATATTGAATTGAAAGGCAACCATTTTGGTAATTCCGAGCCCCGTTTAAAATGGTTGACCAAGGATATCAAAGTGGCCGATAAGGCGGACGTCGTTTATTTTGTCGGTTGCTCCTCAGCTTATGCTAATCCGGAGATCGCTCAAGCGACAGCTAAAATTTTCAATGCCGCTGGCACTTCGTTTATGCTCATGAAAGATGAAAAATGCTGTGGTAACACCGTCTATTCGGTTGGTATGTATGATGAAGCCAAGAAAATTGCTCAAGAAAACATTGCTGCAGTCAAAGCGACAGGTGCCAAAACTTTGGTGACCAGTTGTGCTGAATGTTACCGGATGTGGAAAGTTGATTATCCGAAATTACTCGACATTTCCACAGAAGAACTTGGGTTTGAAGTGATTCACCTGATTGAGTTTGCTGATAAGGCAGTAGCAGAAGGGAAACTAAAACTGACCAAACCAGTTGATATGCGTTTCACCTATCATGATGCCTGCAGTGTAAGCAGACTCTGTGACCCATGGAAACCATACAAAGGCGAAAGAGGCTGGATGGGCATGATCTATCCAGGACTACTCAGAAGACGCGGACGGCATGGCCTCTATAAACAGTCCCGTAATCTGTTGAACGCCATTCCTGGTGCTGAATTCGTTGAACTTATTCGGGTTCGTGAAAATTCATTCTGTTGCGGCGGCGGCAGAGGTACGAAAGAAGCCTTCCCAGAATTCGCTCAATTTGCAGCCAACCACCGGATGGAAGAAGTCAAAGCGGTGGGAGCTGAAGTTCTCGTATCCGCATGTCCTTGGTGCAAAAATAACTTTGCCCAATCTGCAAAAGCGGGCGACGAAAACATAAAAGTCATGGATATAGCTGAAATTATCCTGGCTGCAGTTGAAATATAAGGAGGTGTAAATATGAGTATAAATAAGCAAGCCTATAGCGCGATTGAAACAATCGTAGGTGGCAAATATATTTCTGAGGACCCCGCTATCATGGAGGGATATCGGTCAGGACCTGGCGGATATGAAAATGGTACCGGATATGAGCGTGTTATGACGACCATTCCTCATGCCGTTGTAATGCCAAAGAACACGGAGGAAGTACAGAAGATCATCAAGATTTGTAATCGTTATAATGTACCCTACGTACCTTACTCTACTGGTTTCTACGGTCCCCGTACTCACTGTCATGTAGAAAATGAATTGATTATCGACTTAAAGCGGTATAAAGACTTTGAGTATGATGATAAACATTTCTACTTTGATGTTGGTAGCGGCGCGATTTTAGCACCACTGCAACAGGAAGCCTTAAACAAAGGCGCATACACGGTTATCGGCGGCGGCGGCGCCCAGTGTTCGGCTATTTGTAATCTGATCGGTGATGGATGGTCTCCACTCAGCCATAGAATTGGACTGCCTCATAGGCGTATCCTTGGTACAGAACTCGTTTTGCCTGATGGCGAACTGGTGAAAACTGGTTCACTCGCCACAAGCGATGATCCTTTCTGGGGAGAAGGTCCTGGCCCTGACCTGAGAGGTATTTTAAGAGGATTTACTGGATTGCGGGGTTGTATGGGTATTGTTACAAAAATGGCAATCAAGACTCTTCCCTTCCAGCCTGAACCTCTTGTACCCACTGGTATCGCTCCTAATACCGCACTGGCTCTGCCAGTAAAACGGGTAAAATGGCTCAATTTCCGCGTTCCTACCAAGGAAGCGCAAATTAAGGCTATGTTTGATATTGGTCAAGCGGAAATTGCAGCCGCTTTGACGAAGGTTCCTCTCTTCTGGCGGGCAATTGCTAAGGCGGAAGACAAGGAAGAATTCTGGGATATCTGGTTAAAAGAAACCGAAGAAAGCATCGCTAACTTCTTTATTGTACGGGTGCTGCTTGTCGGATATACCTCAGAAGATGACATGATATATCAGGAAAACGTTCTGAATGATATCATGACAGAATTGGGCGGCGTTCCTATGCGCACCAAGCCTTCTGACGAGTCTTGGATCAAAAACGCCGACTCGGCAGGTATGTGGCTCATGACTGGTTCCTATGTTTCTGTTGACTATATTATTGAATCACTCACCCAGGCTACTGTGCATGGTAATACCTATGCCGAACTCAAGAAAAAATATACACCACCACTTATGCCAGACTTTGGCGATCCTGGTTGGTTCCAAAGCTTCGAACTTGGTCACCAGGGATATTCCGAATTCCTTATTTACTGGGATCACCGTGAAGATACCAGCGGCGTAGACCAATTCTATGTTGACACATCCAAGATGAATATCAAGCATCGTTACTACACATCCTTGATTGGGCCTCATCAGCCGCTCTTCTTGACAGGACCAAATTATGGGCCTAATTATCATGAGTGGTTGTTGAAATTGAAAAACGAATTTGATCCAAAATGGGTAAGTCATCCTCCGGTACCTCTTGCACATGATGATTTTGTGAACAAGGCACCTTGGATGCATGCTATTAGGGATTGGGAATTCCCAGAAGAATTGCCTATGCCTAAGTGGTAAAAGCATAAAGTGAGACTTGATTCAGGTGGAGTTTTAACTCCATCTGAATTTTAGTCGAATGAATGGACATATACTCGCATTCTATGCGTGACAGTCATTTATAACCCTGTCTGGCCACTGTTCCGGGCAGGGTTATAAATGACTGTGGAAATTTTCCTTATAGGAATAGGAGAGTGAGTAGTATGTTGAAAGTCATTGTCCTTTCTGCAATGCTAGGTATGTTGTTTCCCGTTGCCGGGCATGTTGTTAGCGGTCGATTCAGCAATAATTGGCTGCGATTCGGAATCTCTATCATTTTTCTGATTATATCAATCCTTATTTCCTACTATTTGGCTCTGTTATTTGAATGGTGAGGTTGTATCGACAGTTGTTTATTTTATATTCTGGAGGTGGCTTTGTGATCTGACACTGCTTAGGAGGCACTTAGCTATAAGGAGGGATCTAAGAAAGTGATTAGTGCTATGACACCCCAGTCACTAAGGGAAAGTATGTGGAGCAAGTGCTCCTATATTTGCTCAGATGAAGATGCATTTACGATATATATGGCACTTCAGTTAGGAAAGCCACTCCTGGTTGAGGGGCCGCCGGGTAGTGGAAAAACAGAAGTAGCAAAAGTAATGGCAACTATCCTTGAGGCGGAGTTGATTCGTCTGCAGTGTTATGAGGGACTAGATGAGGGGAAAGCCCTGTATGAATGGAACTACCAGAAACAGATTCTTGATATTCAGAAAGGTGGAAAAGGAAATGTTTTTGGAGCAGACTATTTACTTCCAAGACCGCTGCTAACTACTATTCAGGCTAAGGAAACCCCTGTTCTTCTTATTGATGAAATTGACAAAGTAGATACTGAGTTTGAGGCCTTTCTTATGGAGATTCTTTCCGATTTTCAAGTATCTATTCCGGAATTCGGTACAGTTAAGGCTAAAACTCATCCCCCAGTAATTCTTACCTCTAATGCTGTTAGAGATCTTGGTGATGCATTACGCAGACGATGTGTCTATCTTTATCTGGATTATCCGACTATGAATAGGGAAGCGACTATTCTTATGCGAAAGGTCGTAGGAATGTGCCCTGGCCTAGCGCTGCAAATTGCTCGTACGATGTACTTGCTGCGGGAAGATTTAGAGTTACTGAAGCAGCCATCCATCTCTGAAAGTCTGGACCTAGCGCAAGCTGCTGTTAATATGGAAAAGCCAAGCTTGGACCCTTTGTTCCTAAATCAATTAAACTCGCTGTTCTTGAAGAACAGGGAAGATCAAGAGCAATTTAGAAAGAAAGGTGGAGGGAAATGGGTCTGCAAAAACCTGTAATTCCCGCAGTCCTTCGAGATCAATGCCAGAGTTATTGGGAATGGTTTGCTTCTCTTTTTCATTTTTATTCCCAGGCTTATGTTAAAAAAGAGGCTGATAGTGACAGCATAGAGTCCTTGTCTATTCCGGTTCAGAAGATACCGGTTCACGCCTATCGGCGGGTAACTATGCCTTTGCCCGATGAGGATCTTATGGTTAATAAAGAAGAGCTAACTACTGGGTCCTTATCAGTCCGGGAAAATGAGATAACAGATGATGATATGGTTTATGCAAGAATCCAAATGCGAAAAATTGCTCAGCGCCTAGTTACCAGTTTGTCCAGGAACCGTAAGCATAGTAAAGTTAACATGCAAATTGACTTTAGAAGATCCCTGCGGCGGTCTATACAAACAGGAGGTATTTTAATTGACCTGAAATTTAAAACTAGGGTGATTAAGAAACCACGGCTCGTAATCATTTTAGACACTTCCGGGTCGATGCAGGTTTGGATAAATATGCTGATTCAGCTGATTCAGGCTGTTGGCCTTGAATTGTCAAAAAAAGAAGTTTTCATATTTGCTGAAGATCTGGAATATGTAACAAAAGATCTTAAGAAGACCTGGCAGGAAACTGTAAATATAATACAAATGAGAAAAAACTGGGGAGGTACAACAAGTATTGCTTCTGCTCTTAGAACTCTTCAAGAGAAGCATCATGATAAGTTCTCGCCTCAAACGGTTGTACTTATGCTTTCTGATTTGGCTACTGCTGAAATTACAAAATCAGCTGAAGAAGTTAAGAAACTTTGCCGAAAGACAAAGAGTTTCTTTATCTTTCGCACTGTAGATGATGAGGAAAATGCTTATTTTTATAACACAAGTGTTCGCCCGTTTATTCGAACAGCAACAGCTGTTTATGATATAAAAGACCTAGGGGGGATGGCAGATGCGGTTAGAAAAGTGTGTATCAAATAGGGTGCAGGACACTAATATTGATTGCCGGATCAGCTGTCAGTGATGCTGGCATATTCGATATATTTTTGGAAAGAGGGTGCTTGTGTTGTCCTATGGCAGTGAATTATATATTCCTCTTGACGTCCTAAAACTTGATGAGTATACCTATCTTGTGCCGCATGGAATCCCGATAAAAACTGAAGCACTAGTGAAAGCCGGTGTGGTTAAAATTTCGCTTATGAACAGAAATGTCACTGTTGCTCCGCTGGAGCGTGATGCTGCAGTAACATCTCTCGATTCCCATCCGCTCTTCCCGACAGATGAATTTTTATCGGTGACGGGTGTAACTCCTATTATCACCCGGTTCTCTAATAAATTGTTACAAGTGTTGGGAATTACAATGGAAATCATCTATGACTTTTATTCTCAGGCGAACCAGAAGTTGCTAGAAGTTGATCCCTCTCAACTCATTATTTCTAAGGGAAAACTCTGTATTGGGGAGACGCCCTCAGAACAGATGGCCATTGTTTGGACTGGAGTTGGCTTTGTAGTAATTCCTTCTTCAATCAAACTTGTACCCCCGGAAGAAGTAGTTGAGGAAGCAGTCGGATCTATTACAGGGAACAAGTTTCGATGTAAATATGGAATGCTTGATATTATACGGAGATAATGATGGTTCCTAAAACATATGATAAAACATCGGGGGAATTAAAAGAAATGTTAAGCGAGTTAAAGATTGACCGGCTCTAATAACAGTTTATTCCTAAAAATCAATTTGATATTTTAGAATTAGCCAATATATCCAAGCCAATAGAGAAAATAATTGATCATAAAACGTGAAGTTTTTTGTTGATATTATTGGGGAGGTAATTAAATGGCCAATTTCAGTAAAGTTACTTTGGGAGGATTGCTTGATCTTACAGCGGAAAACTATCCTAATAATGAGGCTCTTGTTTATCCGGATTATGGGTTGCGGTATTCCTACCAAGAGTTACGAGAGGTTTGCAACAAATTTGCCAAAGGGTTATTATCATTGGGGATAAAAAACAATGAAAATGTCGCCATATGGGCTACTAACGTACCCGAATGGGTAATTGCTCAGTATGGCAGTTGCCGGACAGGCGCGGTGCTTGTAACAGTAAATACCCATTTCAAATCATTTGAGCTAGAAAATCAGCTTAGACAGTCTGACGCGACAACGTTGATTATGACAGAAGGCGTAAAAAGCGATGAGTATATGCAAATGATCTATGAACTCTGCCCGGAGCTCCATCTTTGTAGGGCGGGAGAATTAGTATCAGAAAGATTGCCTTTCTTAAAGAACGTGATCATGATTGGAAATGAAAAACACCCTGGCATGTTTACCTGGAATGAAATAATAGAAATGGGTGAAGCTGTTTCAGATGGAGAACTGGCTGATCGCATGGCCGAACTCAAATCGGATGATGTCATTCATATGATTTACACTTCCGGTACAACCGGAGTTCCAAAAGGTGTCATGTTAACGCACCATAACATAATTAATGATGCCATTAAGACTGCGGAATGTATGAAGCTCAGTTCGGCAGACCGTCTTTGTATACCGGTACCTTTTTTTCATTGTTTCGGCTGCGTGGCAGGAACAATGTGCTGCATAGCAACAGGGGCGACGATGGTAGTTCCCTCGAAAGTATTTAATCCAGAACAAACATTGCAGGTGATTGAAAACGAGCGGTGTACGGCGTTGCACGGGACGCCCACCATGTTTATTATGGAACTGGACGCACTGGGAATCAGGAATTTTGACATCTCATCTCTTCGTACTGGGATAGTGGCTGGAGCCTCATGCTCACCGGAAGTAATGAAAAAGATTGTAGAGGTTATGAAGGTCGAAGAGATTTTGATTGCTTACGGCCTAACCGAAGCCTCGCCAGGAATCACCACCAGCAGGACGGATGAACCGCTGGAACTGAGGATTTTCACAGCTGGAAGGGCGCTGCCAGGAGTGGAAGTGAAAATTTTTGATCCCGATACGGGTCAGGAAGTGCTTTCTGGAGTGCAAGGCGAGATTCGGGCCCGCGGGTTCAACATTATGAAAGGCTACTATAAAATGCCTGAAGAGACAGATGAGGCCATTGATAGGGACGGATGGCTGCATACAGGAGACCTTGGCGTAATGGATGAAAATGGATACTTAAAGATTAACTGCCGGATGAAAGATGTGATTCTTCGTGGTGGGGAGAATGTATATCCAAAAGAGATTGAGAATTTCCTTACTGCTCATCCTGCGATAAAAGATGCACAGGTTATCGGTATTCCCAGCGTGAAATACGGTGAGGAAGTGATGGCATATATTCAACTAAAAGAAGGTTGTACCTTGACGCAAAAAGAAGTCAGAATGTTCTGCAAGGGGCGAATTGCCAGTTGTAAGATTCCGGAATTCATATCTTTCGTTGACAGCTATCCCATCGGAGGTAGCGGCAAAGTTTTAAAATATAAACTTCGTGAAATGGCGATAGAGACGCTAGGGCTGCCGGGCTGCCGGCAAAATAGATTGTCGGATATAGATGTTTCATTGGGGGAAGTAAGCGCTACAGTTCCTGGCTGAAGTTAAGTACTGCGTAAATATATGGGTAGATATTATATATATAAATAATAAACAGTTAGTGATAAACCGTGAGAACAATAAATAGTCTTGCCTGGCGAGTAGAACCTACTATCCAGGTGCACTTTTCCTTGATTTCGTGTCGGCTATAGTCGGGGAAGGTTATGAAAATAGCACTAGCATCCTATCAATACGGATGTTAGTGCTATTATTTATTGAACATGTCTTGACCTCGAGGTGGTTAATCTGTCCTCCCAAATCTAAACTCATTATTGTTTTGGTATCAAAGTTCTGTTTTAGTAGAACTACAATTTTCACGCTCATTCTCCACCTGGAAGTATACAAAATGATAATTTTGTATATCAAAAATATTGGCAAAGTGATATACTTATAAATGACTGGTTAGTCAATTGTTGATGCACTAAATTTTTAACAAGAAAGGGTGGAGTCTGGTGCTTCTAAAAAAACGTAAGAAGCTTTCCGTTGTACTCGCCATAATGATTTTATTTGGCAGTATTATCGGATATCGTATCTATCAAAATATATCTTCGAATAAAGTACGGGCAGCCCAAATGTCACAGGGAAAGGCGGTTGCTGTACAGGTAGCTATAGTAGGGACACGTGATATTATACCTAGGGTAGAATTTTCTGCGGGACTAGAACCGATATGGAGTGCTGATATTTCAGCCAAGGTTGATAGCCGAATTAATACATTGCCAGTATCGGAAGGGGATATTGTAAAGGCTGGCACTGTGGTGGCAACACTAGATACCAATGAATTGGCAGCTCAAGTGTTACAGGCTCAGGGAAATTTGTCTGTAGCTCAGTCTAGTCTTGAACAGGCAGAACTAGATTATAATCGTTATAGTGCTTTGTCATCTCAAGGTGCAATATCTGCTCAGCTTCTTGACAATGCTCGGACAAAACGTGATTCAGCAGCAGGACAAGTACGAGCTGCTGAAGGTAACTTAGGACTCGTTCAGGAAAAACTAAATAATGCGAATGTTATTGCACCTCGCGATAGCGTAGTGACCAAGCGATATGTACAGTCTGGCACCTTTACACGGGCAGGTGCGCCTATTATTACAGTGGCAGATCTCTCCACGTTATTGGCGAAGGCTACTGTTGGAGAGTCCCAGGTGGCAGATCTGACAGTAGGATCTACTGTCAAGGTTAGGGTAGATGCTTTAAGCGGGCAGGAATTTAGTGGCACAATTACTCATATTTCTCCTGTAGCTACTTTGCCGGCTCGTACTTTTACTGCGGAAATCTCCATTGCTAATGAGCAAGGCCTGCTAAAGGCTGGAATGTTTGCCAAGGTAGGGGCGGCGATTAAAGTGCATCCAAATGCGTTGGTTATTCCGGAAAGTGCTCTAGTCATGCGGGAAGACCAAAAAACAGTATTTGTGGTTGGTACTGATAACAAAGTACAGCAACGTGTATTGAAATTAGGGTATGTAGGTGAGGGACTCGCAGAAGTTCTTGAGGGCGTAAAACAAGACGAGACCATTGTAGTAGAAGGACAAAATAAGATTAAGGATGGTGCTGAGGTAACCAGTGTGAAAGACGGTGGTCAGTAATGGGCGGTATTGCAACATTTATTAAACGTCCCGTATTTACCACCATGCTAGTTATGTTATTGGTAGTATTCGGTTTGGGGGCATACCCAAGTCTCGGAATTGACCTTAATCCCGATGTTGATTTTCCCCTTGTAAACGTATCAGTGAGCTATTCTGGCACTTCGCCGGAAGAAATGGAAAGTCTAGTTACTAAACCGATTGAGGATGCTGTTAGCTCTCTTTCGGGTATTAAAAATTTAACATCAGTAACGAAAGAAGGTATTTCTCAAACAACGATTGAGTTTGAATTTGGGACTGATCCTAAGCTTGCGGCTAATGAAGTGAGGGAAAAGGTTGCAGCTGTCCGTAAACGACTTCCTGATCAGATAGATGAACCAACTATTCAGCGATTTGATGCAAGTGCTGCTCCCGTTTTGTATTTTAGCATGCTGTCTGATACTCGCAGTCCGGGGGAGATTCGCAAATTAGCTGTTGATGTGGTGAAAGACGAATTGCAGCGTATTGATGGTGTGGCTGACGTCAGCATCACAGGAGCTACTGATCGTGAGATTCAGGTGCAAGTAGATTCTAAGAAATTAGCCACTTATAAAATCTCAATGCAGCAAATTCTTGATGCAGTCAACAGTCAAAATCTGAATGCTCCAGGGGGAGACATTAATGAGAAGGGAACCAAATTAACGGTTAGGACTGTGGGTAAATATAAGACTGTTGACGATATTAAAAATGTCATTGCTGCCAATCAGGATGGACGCTTAATCAAATTGGGTGACGTAGCCAATGTTGTTGATAGTTTTGGTGAACAACGCTCTTTGGTTCGTACGAATGGTATGCCTAGTGTTATGGTAGCCGTACAGAAGCAGTCAGGAACCAATACGGTGGATGTAGCGCAGCGGGCTAAACAAACTATGGATAAAGTACAAACGTTATTGCCACCAGATATTAAAGTTTCAGTAACTCGCGATAGTGCTGTTTATATTAAAAGTAGTGTGGATGATGTCATGATGTCCATGATTTTTGGTGGGTTCCTGGCAATTGTAATCACGTTTTTGTTCTTGCAAAATACACGAGCAACGATCATTGGTGCTATTGCTATTCCTACTTCAGTAATTGCCACATTCTTTTTATTGAAAACTATGCGTTTTACACTAAATAATATGTCCTTGATGGGGCTAAGTTTGGCGGTAGGTATTTTAATCGATGATGCCATTGTTGTTATTGAAAATGTTTATCGCCATATGGAAGCTGGTAAAACAGCCTTAGAGGCGGCGCGAGAGGGTACTTCAGAAATTGCTCTGGCTGTTATGGCCACCACATTATCCATATTGGCTGTATTTGTACCTGTGGGTAGCATGGGGGGGATTGTTGGTCAGTATTTCAAACAGTTTGGTTTAACAGTAGCATTTGCTGTGACCTTTTCTTTGTTTGTAGCCTTTACTCTGACACCGACTTTATCAGCTTATTGGTTAAAACCAACCCATGAGAAACAGGTTTCTCATGGCTGGCGCAAGAAACTGCAAAACGGCTTAGACCGTTTCGAGAATGGTTTCTTAGCAATACAGGCAGCTTATAACAATATTTTAGTTTGGGCATTAGGGCATCCCAAAAAGGTTATCGCTGTAGCAGTATTGTCATTACTGCTCAATGGACTGTTATTACCGTTTATTGGTACTGAATTTCAGCCCACTTATGATTCTGGCGAATTTAGTATTGCGATGACAGCACCAGCAGGTACTTCTTTTGAAAAGATGCAGGGACTTGTTGTGCCTATTGAAAAACAAGTAAACGCAATACCAGAATTAGAGTCTGCGGTATTGACTGTTGGTCCTGGCAGCCAGGCAAATAAAGCCACTATTGGTGTAAAATTGGTTGCCACAGATCGTCGATCACGTTCCATGGATAAAATTATGGATGAACTACGATCCAAATTCCGTAATTTTGGTGAACTAAAAGTTGCGGTACAAAACGGTCAAGGCATGGGGAGAGGGGATTCTAGACCAGTGCAAGTGGCTTTGCGTGGTCCTAACCTCGAAGTCTTAACCCATACTGCTCAGGAATTGGCAGGCAAACTCAAACAGATTCCTGGTACGGCTGATGTGGATATCTCTAGTGAACAATCCTCACCTGAAGTACAGGTAGTACTAAACTCTGTACGAGTCAGTGATGCTGGTCTTGATGCTACAGTGGTAGCTAATACTGTTCAATCTGCATTTTTAGGGATTAATCCTAGAAATAAATATAACGCTGGGGATAAAGATTATAACATTAATGTGCGGTTAGACTCCATGAATCGTAATAGTATTGATGATGTAGCCAATCTGCAAATTGCTGCTAAGTCTGGTAATTTTGTTCGATTGGGAGATATTGCAGATATTAAATTGTCATCAGGTCCTACTGAGATTGACAGAGACCTAAGGCAAAGGGAGGTTATTGTTTATTCTAATGTGGTCGGAGTATCATCAGGAGATATTATTAACAAAGTGAAATCTATGATGCCAGAGATGAATCTGCCTCTTGGTTACTCCTATAAATTTGTAGGACAGGCACAAACCATGCAGGATTCGTTTGCGGAAATTGGAAAATCTCTAGGGTTGGCAGTTATTCTGATATACATGGTGCTTGCCGCCCAGTTTGAAAGTTTTATCCATCCTCTGACCATTATGTTATCTCTGCCATTTTCCTTAATTGGCGCTATTCTAGGACTGTTGATTTCTGGGCAGACTATGAATATTATGTCGCTGATCGGCGTGATTATGTTGATGGGACTGGTTACCAAGAATGCTATTTTGCTGGTAGACTATACAAACCAGTTACGGGAAACAGGTAAAGAAATCACTGAAGCACTGCTAGAGGCAGGCAGTGTGAGGCTGCGACCTATATTAATGACTACAGCCGCTATGATCTTTGGTATGATGCCTATTGCCCTAGGAGTTGGTGCAGGAGCAGAACTACGCCAATCCATGGGTGTAGTATTAGTGGGTGGACTCATTACTTCCACTATACTGACATTAGTGGTTGTGCCTGCAGTATATTTAATAGTTGATAAATTGAAAAACCGTTTTAACACTAAAACAGACGAAGTTTCATAAGTTCAAATCAAAGACCTACAGGCTAGATGATAGTTTGTAGGTCTTTTGATCTGGAATTGTAATTTTTAGTTAATGGAAAATTACAATTGCAGGTGTTGGGAATTTTATGGCGAAAATAAATTATAATTTCAGGCATACTAGGGATGATCTGCGTTGTAGTATGGTATTTATATTATTGTGATCCTAAAGATGATTATGGAATAAAAATTAGTGAATTAAGGAGATTTGAAGTGAAGGGTAAAGTAATTGGTGAAGGAACTAAACCCCTGATATGTACCCCGCTGGTTGGAAAAACCAAAGACGTTATACTAGCTGAATTGTTTGCTGTCCTGATCAAAAAACCTGATATCATTGAGTGGCGTGCAGATTTTTTTGAAGGTATTGCCAATACAAATGAAGTAATCGCCATAGCAAAGGAAATAAAAGAGATTGCTGGGAACATACCCATTATATTCACCATTCGATCCATTCGAGAAGGTGGCCAACCGATAATTTTATCAGACAGTGAAGCCATTGAATTAAATGCAGCTATCTGTACTGGTACAAGTGTAGAATATGTTGATTGTGAATTAAGCAATACTCCAGAACATTTTGCGCAACTATGCAATGTTGCACATGCCAATGGTGTAAAAGTCATCGCATCATTTCATAATTTTAGATCTACACCGAGTCAAGACATTCTGAATCAAAAGTTTGCGCAAGCAGAGCTAAAAGGTGCAGATGTTGCAAAAGTGGCGGTTATGCCGCAGAGCTTGGAAGATGTAATTACCTTATTCAGTGCAACATTAGAAGCGAAAAGAAGACTTAAAATACCTGTAATCAGTATGTCAATGGGGGGGCTTGGTGCCGTGACCCGCATGTTCGGCGGAGTTTTTGGTTCCTCCGTTAGCTTTGCAGTAGGGCAAAGCAGTTCGGCGCCTGGGCAGGTACCGATTGAAGATTTAAATGCTGTATTCCATATTGTTGATAAATCCATGGGTGTGTAATTTTTTATGCTATAAATATTATTTCGATAAAGAGCTTAGTTGCATAATAGTTGTTGAAAAATATATAATATTGACATAATCGAAAATGGGGGCAGGAAGAATGAGTATACATATTAATGCGCAACAAGGTGACATTGCAAGCACGGTATTAATGCCTGGTGATCCGCTTAGAGCTAAGTTTATTGCTGAAACCTTTTTAGAAAATGCCATTTGTTATAATGAAGTCCGGGGTATGTATGGATATACAGGATTTTATAAGGGAAAACGAATTTCAGTTCAGGCTTCAGGTATGGGGGTTCCTTCTATCTCGATCTATGCTCATGAGCTCATTACCAGTTATAATGTAAAAAATATTATTCGAATTGGTACTTGTGGTTCTCTGCAAGAGGATGTAAAAATAAAAGATGTTATTATGGCCATGGCGGTCTCTCATGATTCTAATATCAATCTACAACGCTTTGATGGGATGACTTATGCACCTACTGCTAGTTTTGATTTATTGAAAAAAGCATATGATGCTGCAGAAAAACTGGGTATTAAGGTTAAGGTTGGCAATGTATTCACAACAGATACTTTTTATCATGACAATTCTGAGGATTGGAAACGCTGGGCTGATTTTGGCGTCTTGGCTGTAGAGATGGAAACTGTAGGATTATATACTTTGGCCGCTAAGCATGGTATTCAAGCCTTGACAATTTTAACTGTTAGCGACAGTTTGGTTACTGGTGAAGCTACTTCAGCGGCAGAGCGTCAGACTACTTTTACGCAAATGATGAATATTGCCCTGGAAGCAGCTGAATAAATATAACATTGTGCTTTACTAATCGTCGCAAATGCATTATGATTTAACTAATTGAATAGGACGCTAGGGGGGCCAATTGGCTGAGAAGGATATTCCTGACCCTTTGAACCTGACATGGTTAGCACCATCGTAGGGAAGCTGCTTTGTATATTTTTTATATTTGCGAAAAAGCTTATCCTCTTTGGATAAGCTTTTTTAAGTGCGCTACGGATGAATATTGCCGCAGCCCAACAAGTTGATATTATTTTAGATTATATATTAGGAGGAGAGGAATTAATATGAAAAGGAATTATCATTTTAATACAGATTTATATTGTATTACCGCGGAAGAACTTTCAATGGGCCGCAGCAATATTGAAGTTGTAAAGGAAATGATTGCTGCCGGTGTAAAAATCATACAATACCGGGAAAAAGATAAAAAAATGAAAGATAAGTACAGTGAGTGCTGTACGATCAGAGAAATGACCAAGGAAGCTGGTGTCACTTTTATTGTCAATGATGATATTGATTTGGCGATGATTGTGCAGGCAGATGGGGTACATATTGGTCAAGACGATTTACCCCTAGAGAAAGTGCGGGAGCTAGTTGGGGATAAGATGATTATCGGTATTTCTACCCATTGTCCAGGAGAAGCCCAGCAGGCAGTAAGATCTGGTGCTGATTATATCGGAGTGGGACCTATTTTTAAAACGGCTACTAAGAAAGATGTATGTGATCCAGTGGGTTTTGAATATTTGGAATATGTAGCTCAAAATATCCCCATTCCTTTTGTTGCTATTGGGGGAATCAAAATAAATAATATCTCAGACGTAATGAAGCGAGGTACTGAGTGTATTGCGATCATCACTGAAATAACGACAGCTAAGGATATCCCTGAGAGAATCAGTCTGATTAAAGAAGTAATTAAAAATAGTATAGTTGAGGAGAAATAATGATGAGTTATACAACACAAATGGATGCAGCTAAAAAAGGAATTGTAACTAAGGAAATGGCTAGAGTGGCAGATAAAGAAGGTATGGACGTTGCTCTGTTGATGGAGTTAATTGCTCAAGGGAAGATCGCTATACCAGCTAATAAAAACCATACATCAATTGATGCTACAGGCGTGGGTCAAGGCTTAAGCACGAAAATCAATGTTAACCTAGGGGTTTCAGAAGATTGCTGTGATGTGGAACAAGAAATCTGTAAAGTTCAAAAAGCCATTGATATGAAAGCAGACGCCATTATGGATTTAAGTTGTTTTGGCAAAACACGGGAGTTTCGTCGTCGGCTAATTGAAATGTCGCCCGCCATGATTGGTACAGTGCCAATGTATGACGCTGTAGGCTTTTTAGATAAAGAATTGAAAAGCATTACTGCTGAGGAATTTTTGTCAGTCGTCCAGAAACATGCGGAAGATGGCGTGGATTTCATGACCATTCATGCTGGGCTGAATCGGGAAACAGCATCAAAAGTGAAAGGACAGAAACGGTTAACCAATATTGTATCCCGAGGCGGTTCGTTACTCTTTGCTTGGATGGAATTAAATAATAGTGAAAATCCTTTTTATGAGCATTATGATCGTGTGTTAGATATATGCGCTAAGTATGATGTGACCATTAGCCTCGGTGATGCATGCAGGCCAGGGTCTATTAATGATTCTACTGATGCATCACAAATTCATGAATTAATTGTCCTGGGAGAGTTGACGAAACGGGCTTGGGAGAAAAACGTGCAAGTCATGGTTGAAGGACCTGGACATATGGCATTAAATGAGATTGCTGGTAATATAATGCTCCAAAAGCGATTGTGCCATGGGGCGCCATTTTATGTTTTAGGGCCATTGGTGACAGATGTAGCGCCTGGTTATGATCATATCACCAGTGCTATTGGAGGAGCGATTGCTGCTTCTGCAGGTGCAGACTTCTTGTGTTATGTAACTCCAGCAGAACATTTGCGTTTGCCAACAATGGATGACATGAAAGAAGGTATCATTGCTGCTAGAATAGCTGCCCATGCTGCCGATATTGCTAAAGGCGTTAAAGGAGCACGAGATTGGGATAATAAGATGAGTCAAGCACGGGCTGATATTGATTTTAATAAAATGATTGAACTGGCCATTGATCCTGAAAAAGCCAAGGCATATCGGGAATCCTCAGTGCCTGAACAGGAAGATACATGCACTATGTGTGGAAAAATGTGTGCTATGAAAACCATGAATAAAATCTTGAATGGTGAAGAACTAGATATTTAGGTAGAAGAAGGCGGTTCGCGAATATTCCTCTGACCCAATTGCGGGTATGTAGGAGTTATCGTGAACCGCCTTCTTTGTTGAGTATTAGAGATTATAAGTTTTTATCTGTCATTGCGAGTGTAGCGAAGCAATCCCCTACTTGTCAAGAGATTGCTTCGCTACATTCGCAATGACAAAAAATTATATACTAGTACTGTTCTTATAGATAGATTGAATTAAAGATTCTTAACGGCAATCAGTAAAAATTAGATATAGGATTGAGCGGCGTTATGTAGGAAGCAAGCGATGCCCTATATCTCATTTCTGGTGGACTAGCAATAGGGATGTAATGTATCTAACACATCAAAAATAGTATTAGAAGTTATAAGTTTGGGGTGAGTCATGCTTTGTTTATTCGGACGGAGTGCTATAGGTTTATATAATATATTTATGTTGTTTTAGTAGTTGCAGTGCAATATTTTGCTCATCAGGTGCTACCAAAATGATTGGTCCTATACAGCCCATACCAGTTTCGGCATAAATACCATGCTGCCAGAGGAGTTTCTGTGCCCTTTCTAGCTCTAAAACATCAATACCAACAATTTGTTGATCAACTATTTTTTTAGGTGGTATGGTTATTTCTGTAGCAGGAATAGTTTGTTTGTTTGGTTGTGTTAGAAGTTCACGTAAGCCAGCTTGGTTGGCAGAAGCAAATTCCTGGGCAGCTATAGCGAGGGCTTGCCCCTTGACCATTTCATCAGCATATTCAATGGCGCTAGCGATAACGGCTGCCCCTGATGAACGAGAAATAATATTGATGATACTAGAAAAATTTTCGCCAATGCCAGGGCCATAACCATATCCAGATGTTTCATAATTACCGCCAGTGGTATAGGCAGAAAAAACTTTCATTAACAGATTGCCTGTTAGGCTATCTGTTACCATAATATCAGGTGTACCCATCAGAAGGTCATTACCCCGCATAATGATGCCGCCGTCAGCTCGCTTACTATGGGCAAAATTGATGTCATAGCCTTCATTTTTAAGTTCCCTTAATATTCCCTCGGTCTTCTTTGCGCCATCCACATTTAGAATGCCGACAGTGGGGCTTGCGATCCCATATGCTTTGGCGGCTGAAATACCACAAAGGGTATTTCTAACCATGCTTTCCACTCTATTAGTCGCGGTAGTACCTGTGGTGGATGCAATGAACATTTTTTCTCCTCGGCTTGGGGTGATTACGAGTCCTACGGTAGCTATGCCAATGGGGAAGTTGTGGTGCATGGTGACAGCAGCATCTAGCTCACCTGTAGCTAACATGTTAGTCATATGTTGATGGCAGGTTCTTTCATCCTCAGCATTTATTTTGGTGAGCTGAGTTTGGGCACTAGCTGGGCCGATAATTACTATCTTTACAGCAGGGAGGTTTTTTTGTGCTATTTCAGCGCCTCTGATGACTTCTTCTGGCCCGTGTTCGCTGCCCAGCAGGGTAATACCAATGTTGATTTTTTTTGGAGTTATGCTTGTTGCCAATAGGTCAGATGTTTCAGTTAGGAGTTCAGTAACACCTGAATTTTTTTCGATAATTAAGGATAAACCATCAAATAGGTTGGTCATACGAGCTAGAAATAAACTGCCTTTACCGATGAGCATCGCATTATTAATGTTTCCGGCTAATAACTGATCGCGAATATAACCAAGGACAGGCACGCCAGAAGGTATGTGACCTTGTGTGGGGGCGAAACCAGGCAGTCCGTGTTTGGCAACAAAAGCTGGGAGCTCCGAACGGGTCATTTCGCCATTCATTACTGCTAAGGCCCCAATTATTTTATAGTTGGCTTCGGGTACATTGCCGGCTCCCGCTGGTTCGGTAAGTTCAGGATTTTGCATTTCAACGGAGTAATAATCAATATCTTTGATTTTTTTGCCCAGTTTAGTTAATGGTTCACTGATTAGTGCTTTCATGACTTGCTGAGGTGCGGAACCTGATCCGATATTGTGTTTGCCGATAACATCGAGACGAATAACTGGATTAATGAAGTCATTTTTACTGATTAGTAGGGCGAAGGTTCCTAACATGTCCTCTAAAGCAGGCATGTTTTTGGCCACATGATCTTTGCCGTTCATGCCTAGCTTGGCGGTTGAGCCGCCGCCGACCACCACCACGTTTTTAAACACGCCTGCTTTGATTAGGGAAGCAGCCTCTAGCAGGGCGTGTACTGGTCCGGCACAAAAGCCGCGTACGTCTGAACCGGTAGCATTACCTAGATCAGCAATTTCTCCGATTGCTTTGGCGAAGTTGCCGCCGCCGCGCTGGTTCACATCGCCGCAGGCTTCTTCAGAGCATTCGATGATATAGTCAATGTCTGCGGCGTTAACTCTTGTATTATGTAAGAGATGTATGATTGCTAAAGCCCCTGAGGCTTTGGCAACAGTATTTTCTAGTATGATATGAGCTGATAAGTTTTCATCAATCTCATGAGCCTGGCGTATACAACCCACTACTCTATCTCCTAGATATAAGCCTTCAGCAGTATGGGCCGCTACCATTCTTTCAATATCGGGTAGCTTTTTGCCAGTTGTCAGGCTTGTTAGCTGCTTTTTACTGATCAACTGATGGGTGTTTAGCTTTTCTTTTATACTGATAAGAAAATTTTCTTCCAGTACTACCAAATCAAAAGTATCGGAGATTTTAAGCAAACCGTAAAATTCATCTTCAGGCATAATTTCGCCATAAGGACCAAAACGGGCAGGGATAGGGGCTGTTTTTGTATACCATGGCCGGGGGATAATAGCTAATTCATCTAATAGACAGTTGCCAATATAGGCCTGGTTGGGCAAGTAGTCCAGACTATTCGTATATTCACGCAAATGGTTTTTAAGTTTCTTTAAATATTCAGACTCTGGATGTTTGCGCCGTTCCATGGTTTGGGTCGCGCCGTTGTGATACAAAATATTGGGGGTATGAATGAGTGCATATCCTACGCCTTTTAGTACAGGCAACATACTTAACACCTCCATTGATTTAATAATTTCGTAAAAATAGGAAGCCGAAGTATGGGTATTCGACTTCCCTTTTTAACTACTATTCAAATACTGTTTGACCTTCTACTTCAGTAGATAATGCTTTTAAAGCCTTTTCTATTAGTGTATAACGTAAAGTTTGCTCATCTTCAGTCGTGAGGGCGGGGTTGCCAAGAGGATAGGGGATAGCGACTGTTGGTAGAATCCGATTGGCACCGACTGTTTTACTAATTGGCACAATAGTACACATGTGTACTATCGGCAAGCCTGCTCTTTCGATTTCTTTTACCATCGCTGCACCGCAGCGCGTACAAGTGCCTCAGGTAGATGTCAAAATGACAGCATCTACACCATCATTTCTGAGTTCTCCTGCAATGACTTTCCCAAATAAGGCAGCATTGGCTACTGATGTGCCGTTGCCGACAGTGGCGTAATAATAGTCATGAAGCTTACCAATAGCGCCCAGTCGTTCCATTTCTCGTAAGACGTCGACAGGAAGTACGCGGTCAGCATCCTGATTGGCATAGGTAGGGTCATAACCACCATGGGCTGTCTGGAAGGTAGTGGGAGTAAGGTTAACAATACCTACCAGGGAATATTTTCCGAATTTGGAGGCTGAAGAAGATTCAATATGGCTAGGATTTCCCGTTGGAACAATACCGCCTGAAGTCACTAGAGCAATGGTGGCTTTTCGGATATCTTTAACAGGAGGATTAGGTGGTACACGATCAAAAGTAGGCATTATCAGTTCGCTGGTAAAGGGTTGCCCAGTGATTTTGTTCACCAGCATGTTTACCGCCCGTTTGGCACCAGTTTCTGAGGTAAAGAAATTTTTTCTAATACCTCTCGTAATATAGCCCTCCGCTTCTGGTGTGCTCAGAGGCTCTTTATTGGCAAGTTTTAGGGCCAACTTTGCCATTTTGGGGATAGCTGCTTTCATGCCGATGGCTGAGTTGGCAGTACTTATTATATAGATGAATTTTTTATATAAGTCAGCACCGGGATTTTCTATATACATTCCGGTAACAGCTGGAATACCTAGTTCTTTCTCGACAGCTGCAGCGACAGCGCCGCAGGCAGTACCATAGCGGCCTGCATTGAAGGCCGGACCGGAGATGAATAAATCAGGATTATATTCTTTGATGAAGGTGATAATTTCTTTGAGAGCTGTATCCATGTTTTCGGCGAAATAGCTGTCGCCACAGATGATGGTGCCCACAACTTCGGCTTGATCGGCAAGAGCGCTTTTCAGTGCTAGGCCAGGACCGATAGGGCCAGTTTTTTTCAAGGGGGTAATATTTGCGTGATCTTCGCCACCGATTTGACCAAAAAACTGATTTAAGTAGTGGACGACTTTTAGCTTGGTCATAAGATTGCCTCCTTTGGAAGTGCTAAAAATTACTGCCATCTTGACGCATTTTGGAGACTTCGTCGATAAGACCGTCCACATCAACTACCATTTCCATCATGGCTACTTGCTCTTCATATACGGCAGGATCTATTTCTGCTTTTATTTCTGGTTCTATAATATGATACACTTTGAGTCCCAACGGGACTCCCGCCAGAGAACCTGCAAAAGTAGGGTCGCCCAGAGTTACCGTTTCAGCGATGAGGGAAGCAGTGTCAGGTTCAGCAGTACCTAACAGTACGATAATATTTTCAGCGCCGATTCCTTCGGTAAGTTCTTTAATGCGGGCTTGATTTTGCAAGTCCATCGAGCCGGCAGCAGTTCAGACAAAACATTCAGTAGTAGTAAATATGATTGATGCGCCAGCACTTATGGCACATTCGGCAATAGCCGGACCAGGTATGCCGTCACGGTCTCCGATAATGATGATTTTTTTATCAGCTAAAATTAGCATAAGATTTTCCTCCTTATATCGATTTATAAAAAATATGTTTTTTAAAAGAAGTATGGCTTTTTAATAACTTTGTACAGACAGTTTAGTAAAACCAACTTCACTGGTCGCGCCGGTTATGGCCTGGATTTCCACTTCAATACTACCGTCAGGCCGCAGTGAGCCCGAGAAACCTCCGGCAATACTATCAGCTGCATCTATATGTCCGATGACAGTAGTTAGCTTGGGCAGCAGGATGGTTTCATTGGCATTACCAGCAGTCACCACAGCTGTGGCTTCTGGCGTAGTATCTGCTAGTGACTGGGAACAACCATCCCGTCCGGCATATTCATCAGTAATGAGTACTGTTTTTATACCCTTTTGTTCTAGCTTACGGCAGTTCATAGTTAGGTCAGCATCTGGATTGCCAAAGCCTTCTTTGGTAATGATAGCAGCATCAATGCCGAGCATTTTTGCAAGCTTCGCTGTAAAGCCCGAAGAGCGTTCTTTATCTGCTAGGGTTACATTTTCGTTCGTGATAATAATGCCGACAAAGTGATAATCATGACCATGGCGTTTATATAATTCTTGAATGACTGGATTATTCTGATGAACGTAGGTGGTGTTTTTATCACAGGCTGATACGCAGTTACCGCTAATAATCGCTCCATCCATGATTTCAGTAGGTGACATGAAAGTAGGGAGGATGCCCTTGGCATCAACGCCGTAAACATAGGTATCATGCAATAATCCTTGGGCTTGTAACATATAGATATAAGCTATCTTAGGCAATGCCGGGAATTTTTCTAACCCTTGTATAAAGTTATTACATTCAAACACTTCTTCTTCATCAGGGATGAGTTTTCGGGCTGTTTCCCCTAGATAGGCTGCGGCTTTTAGGCCAGCTATTCGTATGATATTTTCATGTTCGTGCTGTGACAGGCCTATAGAAGGCTCGATTTTGAGAACGATATTGAAGGTGTGTGAAAAGGGAGTATACTCGGCTCCTGGGCCAATCATATCAATAATACCTTCCTGAAAGCCCATGATTTTGCCTGTAGTTACTACTGCTGCGCCTTTTAATACATGAGTGCGACCGTTGCCTACCATATCTACTTTACCAATGAAACCGGGAAAAATATTACCTGAGCCTTCGACTTTTACTCTGGGCTCAATAACATCCTTAACAGGTAGGATGCGAATGCTTTCGCCTGGTCTGGCGATATAAATGTCAATACTTTCAATGCGGTTATCTTGCTTCAGGTGAGTAACTAATTGATCTTTATTGATCAAGAGCAGGCCATTTTCTAATTTAGTGTCTGGGGCGAATTCTACGCCTTTAATATTTATGCTGCCAAGTACAAGGCGCATGCTATCCCTCCTTTCAATTGTTAGTCGATAATGGCCTTGATTTTTTCTTCAATTTCTTCGCTCTCGCGAGCGCCTTGTAAGCGTGCAATAACTTCACCATTTTTAAAAAATAGGAGGGTTGGAATGCTCATTATTTTGAATTGAATTGCCATAGGACGATTTTCAGCAGTATTTAGTTTGCAGAATTTCATTTTACCATCATAAGTTTCTGCGAGTTCTTCAACTGTCGGCATTAGTCCTAGACAAGGCATACATTTTGGACCCCAAAAATCTAGCAAAACAGGCAATGGACTTTCTTTTATTTCTTCCGCGAAATTATCTTTTGTTATCTCGATTAGCTTTTTACTCATTCTTTTATCTCCTAAATTTAAATTTACGTATTGATTGCCCCTCTCTTCTGGAAAATTGTCTTCAATATATTTCTCTGCATGATAGGCGGCGGTTGCGCCATCGCCTACGGCTGTAACCACTTGGCGTAAGAGTTTGTCACGAACATCCCCAACAGCATAAATACCAGCAACATTAGTGCGCATATAATCATCTGTTGGGATGTAACCTTGCTCAGTGATATCTATTATATTTTGGACGAAATCAGTATTGGGCTCAATGCCGACATAAATAAATATGCCATCAATAGGCATTTCGTTGATTTGACCTGTTAACACATTTTTCAGGATAACTTTTTCGACTACATCCCCGCCTTTAATTTCTTGTAGTACTGTATTCCACATAAAAGTGAGTTTAGTGTTGGCTAGGGCTCGCTCTTGGACAATTTTAGCGGCACGTAGTGATCCTCTGCGATGGGTTAGTATGACTTTTTTGGCAAATTTAGTCAGATAACAGGCTTCTTCCACTGCTGAATCACCGCCGCCAACGACCATGATATTAGCTCCTTCATAAAAAGCAGCGTCGCAGGTAGCGCAGTAGGAGACGCCACGGGCACGGAATTCAAGTTCACCTGGGACACCCAAAAGTTTGGGGGCAGCACCTGAGGCAATGATTACAGTTTTGGTACGGAAATCATCTTTATTTGTTTTAACGATGCGATAAATACCGTCAAGTTCGATGCTTTGCACATTAGCAGCTAGTCTTTCAGCATCAAACTGTTGGGCTTGTTGTTCCATTTGTTTGGACAAATCTGGGCCGGTAATTCCATGGGTAAAGCCTGGATAGTTTTCAATTTCATCTGTCGTGGCAGCTTGACCGCCAGTGCCTAGTTTTTCAATATACAGTGTCTTGAGTTTGCTTCTGGCGCTGTATAAAGCTGCTGCTAGACCAGCGGGGCCGGCGCCGATGATAATAACATCATACTGTTGCATTATTTAACCTCCTTGTAAATAGATTTTTAAAAAATCCAAATCAATGCTGGCGAAATCATCTAGGAATAGCGTAAAGCTTTGAGGTCGTGGGCAGCTCTCTAATAGGGCTAGGGTTTTCATTAAGCTTGCTTCAGCCATTAAAATAGAATCAATATTGCTGATCGTAGATGTTTTTTCTACAAGTATTGTTTTATATGGTGTTTGATTGGGTTTTATGCTACCAATCAGTGGATGGGTAAGGAGTTGGTGGTTGGTGTGGCATAAGTCACGGACTTTTAATAGTACATTTTCTGTAAAACCTTGCACCCAGCATAATTCATAATATTGCGCTAAATTTTTTTTGTGAAAAAAATCCCGGGCTTGAGGATTATTAGTGACGATTATTTTCATTTGCAAAACCTCCTGTAGATATGGACTGACATAAAAAGACAGAGGCCAACAAAATGATATATTTAATATATTCTTAAGAAGAATAGAAAGTACAAGACAGTTATTGGAAAAGTCTAGAAATTATCTTTTCACATCTTTTATCTCAAATAGCATAAGATGAAAAGGAAAAATGTTTATTTTCATATAGCTACATGCCTGTTAGGTATATAGGAAATAATAATATATGAAGTGAAAACTGGCATATAAAAGGCAGGTTGATGGAATGGAGTATTTATTGCCTTTATTCAGTATTATAATGATTAATATTTTACTTAGTGGTGATAATGCTTTAGTGATTGCACTGGCCAGTCGTAAATTAACGCCGAAGCAGCAGAAGGCGGCTATGATATGGGGGAGTGCGGGGGCAATTGGACTACGGATTGGTTTAACTTTTATTGCGATACTTATCCTCAAAATACCATACTTGCAAATGGCTGGCGGATTGCTATTGTTATGGATTGCCATCAAACTGATTGCAGATCAAAAACATCATGAAAAAGTGGGGGCTAAAAAAAAATTATGGGATGCTGTTAAAACAATTATAGTTGCAGATGTTGTAATGAGTCTTGATAATGTTATTGCCATTATCGGTATTGCCAAAGGGAATACTATTTTATTGGTTATTGGATTGGCCATCAGTATCCCCATTATTATCTGGGGGAGCAAAGCCATTGGTATATTTATTCAGAAGTGGCCTAGAGTTATTACGATTGGCTCAGTTTTTTTGGGGTGGACAGCAGGGGAAATGGTTATAGCTGACAGACAGCTACTCCAGATAGTTGAGTGGTACTCTTGGATAAAGTGGGTTTTGCCTAGTATTTTTGTTGTGATTGTTGTTGTTGTTGGTAAATTAATATCAAATAAAGAGTAAAATCCGAATATTGAAACTCAAAAAACACATAACGTTCATATTTTATTGACAGCATTTTGTGTATGTTGTAGAATAATAGCGTAAACAGAATATAACTCGTATATTTTTGAGAATAGGGCTCAAGCGTTTCTACAAGGCGACCGTAAATTGTCTAACTACGAGTGAAAGTGTACCTAGGGTTCCGCATAATATAAGTTGTCAGTTTGCCTTATGTTATGGTCTGTGACCAAGTGGTACAAGCACTACGACAGTGCTACACCGATGGGATAAAAACCCGGGCGGGGAGGTTTCGCTCTTTATTTGATGCGATTTTCCCTGCCCGGGTTATTGTTTTACAATGGAGGTGATTGATTAGGCTTTATTATAAAGGGAATTGTTCGTATAAAAGCGTTATTTCTATAAAGAATAATAAGAGATCAAAGGAGATACATATGTTAGATAAATTATTTAGACTGAGTGAGCGCAAAACAAATGTACAGACTGAAGTCATGGCTGGTATTACCACATTTATGACGATGGCGTATATCTTGTTTGTAAATCCTAGTATTCTAGGTGCGGCAGGTATGGATAAGAATGCAGTGCTACTAGCAACTGCTATCGGTTCTGGCTTGGTTACTATTATGATGGGAGTGTTTGTCAATTATCCGATTGCCTTAGCTCCTGGCATGGGTCTTAATGCTTTTTATGCCTTTACAGTTGTTCTTGGGATGGGAATTTCATGGCAGGTTGCTTTGGGTGCTGTATTTATTTCTGGTCTAATTTTTCTGCTTTTAACATTGACCCAAATTCGCCAACTTCTGGTTGAAGGCATGCCCCATTCATTAAAGCATGCTATAACCGTGGGAATTGGTATGTTTATTACGATTATCGGTCTAAAGATCTCAGGTATTATGAGTATTCGTTTATCTCTCATTCCGCCTACGCTAGAGAAAATTGTTGCTGGACATGGTAATGGTACACCAATGTATTTTGAAACTATGATTGAAATGGGTAAAGTAGCGGATAAGGAAGTATTGCTTGCGTTATTTGGTCTTTTCTTTATGAGTGTCTTAATTGCACGCAATGTAAAAGGCTCTATGTTGATTGGTATTATAACAACCACTTTTGTTGGCATTGCTATGGGAATTGTGAAAGTTCCAGCAGGTTTTATTCCTGTGGCTATCCCTAATTTTAGCAATAATGCTTTTTTTGCTCTTGATATTCCTGGGGCAATTGGGATGGGCTTAATGACTATTATTTTTACATTTACCTTTGTTGAGCTGTTTGATACTATGGGGACATTGGTCGGAACGACTAGTAAAGCTGGTCTAATGGACAAGGATGGAAAAATTCCTGGTATTGGCAAAGCTATGTTGGTAGATGCTACTGGTGTAAGCCTTGGTGCAGTTCTCGGGACAAGTACGATTACTGCTTTTGTTGAAAGTGCTGCCGGTGTAGCAGCAGGTGGTCGTACAGGCTTAACCGCTGTTGTTTGTGGTATCCTGTTTGTCCTAGCCCTCTTTTTTACACCGATTGTTAGTTTGATTCCTGATGCAGCTACTGCACCAGCTCTTATTATTGTTGGTGCTCTTATGATGGAAGGTGTACGTCACATCGATTTTACTGATTTTACAGAGGCGATGCCTGCTTTTATGACAATTGTTATGATGCCGTTCACCTATAGCATTGCCAATGGTATTTCTTTTGGGCTCATATTATATCCTTTACTGAAGGTAATTACTGGACGCCACAAGGAAGTACATTGGATTGTATATGTGTTAGCTATATTGGTTATTATACGTCTAGTGTTTCTTGCGGAGTAATAAATACATAAACCCAGATATCAAGTAAAAGGTATCTGGGTTTACTAATCAGCTATTTAATTATATAGATACTATAGTAAAGAAAGGCAGGGAATTTATGAAAGTTGCAATTATCATGGGCAGTGATTCAGACTGGCCTGTTGTAGAACCAGCAGCTCAAGTTTTAGCTGGATTTGGTATAACCACTGAAGTGATTGTGGCATCAGCCCATCGTACACCTGATAAAGTGCATGTTTTTGCCTCAGAGGCTCGGGAAAAGGGAATTGAAGTCATTATTGCTGCTGCTGGTGCAGCCGCGCATCTAGGAGGTGTTATTGCTGCTTATACAACACTGCCAGTGATTGGTATACCTATTAACAGCACTTCCCTCAACGGACTTGATTCACTTCTTAGTATTGTCCAGATGCCCGCAGGCATTCCCGTTGCGACTATGGCGGTCAATGGTGCAAAAAACGCAGGTATTTTTGCGGTACAAATCATGTCAGGCAAATACCCCCAGCTGATTGAAGGGTTGGCTGATTATCGTAAGAAAATGGCAGATGAAGTTGAGGCTAAAGCCGTAAAACTCTCTACTCAATTGTCAAAGTAAACTTGGCTTGTGCCAAGTCCGCAGACGTAGGTAGAAGCCCTAGTTGCCCTTGCTTGGAATCGGAAAGTGTCGTACTTTCTGGTTCCGCAAAGTAAACTTGGCTTGTGCCAAGTCCGCAGACGCAGAAGGGTGTTCGACTGCTAACGCATCGAACAAAGCGATCACATCGTCGCTGAAGCGTCGTGTGCTTGCTTTTTGGAATTGGAAAGTGTTGTACTTTCTAATTCCAAAAAGGGGACTGTTTAAAAATGTTCAGATGCTAAGGGAAACGAGCATCTGAACATTTTCGATCAGTTTCTAAAATAATAATTAATAAATAAGAATTAAATAGGAGGGCTTTTATTATGGAAAAACAACCTATATATGAAGGAAAAGCAAAAAGGGTATATAAAACTAACGTTGATGGTGAATTATTAGTGTATTTTAAAGATGATGCAACAGCTTTTAATGGTGAGAAAAAGGGGACTATTGAAAGTAAGGGTGTACTTAATAATAAGATATCTACCTTTTTCTTTAACCTACTCAGTGAGCATGGTATCCCTCACCATTTCATCAGTATGCCAAGTTCGCGGGAAATGCTAGTAAAATCACTACAAATTCTGCCAGTTGAAGTTGTAGTCCGTAATATTGCAGCAGGTAGTCTTGCTAAACGTATTGGTTGGGAAGAAGGTACTAAACTTCCTCAGACTGTTCTTGAAATGTATTACAAAAACGATGATCTTGGTGATCCTTTAATTAATAATTATCATATCAAAATGATGGGGCTTGCGACAGAAGATCAAGTGAAAACTATGGAAGAATATGCTCTCAAAATTAATGAAGTATTGACTGGTTATTTAAAGAGTAAGAATCTTGAACTGATCGATTTTAAACTAGAATTTGGCATACACAAAGGTGAGGTACTACTCGGTGATGAAATCTCCCCTGATACTTGCCGTTTCTGGGATAGCCAAACAGGTGAAAAAATGGATAAAGATAGATTCCGACGCGACCTTGGTAATGTTGAAGAAGCATATAAAGAAGTATTATATCGTTTAACAGGAGAAAAGGCATGATTCTCGATTATGACAAAATGCATGATGAATGTGGTGTTTTTGGAGTCTATTCCCGTCAAGATAATGTAGCTAAAAATACGTACTGGGGTCTCTATGCTTTGCAGCATCGTGGTCAAGAAAGCGCAGGTATTGCAGTAACCGATGGTTCATGGATGGATGTATCCCGTGGCATGGGTCTTGTGAATGAAGTTTTTCGTCATCAATTGCCTGATTTACCAGGACAGTATATTGCTATTGGGCATGTAAGGTATTCAACGACAGGCTCCAGTGCACTTATGAATACCCAGCCGCTCAAAGTTAAGTATTCAGGTGGTCATATTAGCCTTGCCCATAATGGGAATTTGACTAATGCCGGACGAATCAGGAATCAAATGGAGGAAGAGGGCAGCATCTTTCAAACATCCATTGATAGTGAAGTTATTGTCAATTTGATTGCTCGCTCACGAAAAGCGACTTTAGAAGAAAAGGTTATGGAGAGCTTATCTAAGATTGAAGGGGCCTATTGCTTAGTTATTATGACTGAAGAAAAACTAATCGGCGTACGTGATCCACATGGGATGCGTCCTTTGTGTATAGGCAGACTCAGTGGTGGTGGCTATGTAATTTCATCAGAATCCTGTGCTCTTGATAATGTAGATGCCGAATTTATGCGGGATGTCGAACCAGGTGAAATGGTTGTTATTGATGATAATGGCTTAAAATCATATCATTTTGGTGAAAAGGACCAGGAGTCACTCTGCATCTTTGAATATATTTATTTTGCCAGACCTGATAGTATCATTGACGGCCAAAGTGTGTATCAGGCACGCCTTGAAATGGGACGGGAACTCGCGCGTGAGAGTGGACTAACCGCTGATATTGTAATTTCTGTACCAGATTCAGGAACGACTGCGGCCCTTGGCTTTAGTCAAGAATCGGGAATTCCTTTTGCCGAAGGGCTCATAAAAAATCGCTATATTGGACGTACTTTTATTCAGCCTGATCAAAAAGAACGGGATTTGAGTGTTAAGATTAAGCTCAATGCAGTTAGATCCATTGTTAAAGGTAAATCTGTCATTATGGTAGATGATTCGATCGTACGTGGTACAACTAGTGGGAAAATCGTACGCATGATTAAAGAAGCAGGAGCTACTGCTGTGCATATGTGTGTGAGTTCACCGCCAATTGGTTATCCTTGTTATTATGGTATTGATACATCGGTACGCAAAGAACTGATTGCTGCCTCTAAGAAGGTAGAAGAAATTAGAGAATTTATTGGCGCTGATTCTCTCCACTATCTTTCAATGGAGGGATTAGCTAAATCCGTGGCTCAGGCTAAATATCAAAATATGTGCTATGCCTGCTTTAATTCTAAATATCCAGGTAGTAAACCGTGCGATCAAACTAGTGAGAATGGAAAATATGTTTTTGAACAGGGGGCACCTCGATGAGCCAATTAACATATCGTGAAGCTGGTGTAGATATTGATGCTGGCAATAAAGCTGTGGATTTAATGAAAAAACATGTGCGAGCAACCTATCGCCCTGAAGTGCTTGGGGATATCGGTGGTTTTGGTGGTTTGTTTGCCCTTAATACAGAAAAATATCGTCAGCCCGTTCTTGTATCCGGAACTGATGGTGTGGGTACTAAGTTATGTGTTGCTTTTATGGCAGATAAACATGACACAATTGGTCAGGATGCAGTTGCTATGTGTGTGAATGATATTTTAGTGCAAGGCGCCGAACCATTATTCTTTCTTGATTATTTGGCTGTCGGTAAATTAGAACCTGAAAAAGTTGCTGCCATTGTTAGTGGTATAGCTGGAGCCTGTTCTGAGTCAGGATGTTCACTCATTGGTGGAGAAACTGCAGAAATGGCTAGCTTTTATAAAAATGGAGAATATGATATTGGCGGTTTTGCTGTTGGGGTGGCTGAGCGTTCAAAGCTGATCACAGGTGAAAAAATAAAACCTGGTGATGCGCTGATTGGTTTACCTTCTAGTGGACTCCATTCTAATGGTTATTCTTTAGTGCGAAAAATTTGTTTTGATCTTAAACAGTTTTCTATCAATCAAGATATTCCAGAACTAGGGAAGACCCTAGGGGAAGAACTCCTTATACCAACAAAACTATATCCTAAAGCTTGTTTACCATTGATTGAAAAATTTGATATACGGGGTATGGTACATATTACTGGCGGCGGCTTTTATGAAAATATTCCTCGGGTACTGCCTGAGGGCTGTGGTGTAGAAGTCAATACTGAAGCCTGGTCTAAACCGCAAATTTTTGAATTAGTTCAGCAGTGGGGTAATGTGGCATGGCCAGAAATGTATCGGACATTTAATATGGGGATTGGAATGATACTTGTTGTTCCTCAGTCTGAGGTGACTGCAGTTCAAGAGGATCTTACAGCGCGAGGAGAAACTTCTTATGTAATTGGCCATGTGACTGCAGGGCCACGGGAGGCAGTGCTGAAAGGTGGCATATTTGGTGAGTGAAACAGTACTTGGTATATTAGCCTCAGGGCGAGGCAGCAATATGCAGAGCATTTTAAATAACATTAGTAGTGGTCGGTTACATGCTAAAATTGGTATAGTTATAAGTGATCATGCAAATGCTAAGGTGTTAGAAATTGCTGCTGTTGCTGGTATTCCTGCAGTATGTATTGAACGAAAGAACTTTGCTACCAAACAAGAATTTGAGGCTGCGATCGCTGCAGAAATTGTTAATCATGAGGTGCAATTAGTTGTTCTAGCAGGTTTTATGCGAATTTTGAGTGGATACTTTATCGGTTTATTTCCCGGTCGCATTATGAATATTCATCCATCATTATTACCGGCTTTTCCAGGGCTTAATGCGCATAGTCAGGCACTCACTTATGGTGCTAAAGTTTCTGGTTGTACCATTCATTTTGTTGATGAAGGTGTGGATACAGGGCCAATTATTATGCAACAGGCTGTGGAGGTGCTTCCTGATGATACGCCTGACAGTCTAGCAGAACGTATCATAAAGGTAGAGCATGCACTATATTCTAAGGCTATTGGTTTATATTGTGATCAACGTCTTTCTATTGAAGGACGAAATGTAAAAATTATCGAATGATAAGAGAGGAATCATAATGAATATAAAACGCGCGCTGATTAGCGTTTCGGATAAAACCGGAATTATTGAATTTGCCAGAGAACTTCATAACTACGGTGTAGAAATTATTTCTACAGGTGGTACTATGAAAACTCTAAAGGAAGCAGGTATACCTGTCAAATATGTTAGTGAAGTCACTGGCTTTCCAGAAATTATGGATGGAAGGGTAAAAACTCTTAATCCATATATTCATGGTGGCATTTTAGCTGTTCGTGATAACGCAGCCCATGTTGAGGCTATGGAGAAACATAATATCCCTGGCATTGATATGGTGGTTGTTAATTTATACCCTTTCCGCCAAACTATAGAGAAACCTGGTGTTTCACTTGAAGATGCGGTAGAAAATATCGATATTGGGGGACCGGCCATGATTAGAGCCGCGTCTAAAAACTTTAAATACGTAACCGTAGTTGTAAATCCCGCAAGATATGATGATGTTTTGCGTCAATTGGCTCAAGGTGGCAATATTTCGCCAGAATTTCGTATGGCATTAGCGAAAGAAGCTTTTAGTCATACAGCAGAATATGATGCTTGTATTACTAACTACTTAGCTGGACAGTTGGGGGAAGGACAGTTTGCTGATACTGTACACTTGGTATATGAAAAAGTACAGCCACTGCGTTACGGTGAAAACCCTCAGCAGCAAGCAGCTTTCTATCGAGAGAAGCATTTTAGCGGATCAGGTGTAGCAAATGCACGTCAACTACATGGCAAAGAATTATCATTTAATAATATTGTAGATGTGGAAGCTGCTTACAGTATTGTTGCTGAATTTGATAAACCAGCGGCTGCTATTATCAAACATACTAATCCCTGTGGTACAGGAATTGGCAGTAATTTAGCTGAGGCCTACGAAAAAGCCTATGCTGCTGATCCTTTATCAGCTTATGGCGGTATTATTGGTCTTAATCGTGAGGTAGATGTAGTAACCGCTGTACAAATTAGCAAATTATTTATTGAAGCAGTCATTGCTCCCGGCTTTAGTGAAGATGCATTGGTTATTCTGAGTAAAAAACAAAATATTCGTCTGTTAGTTGCTGATATGTTGCAGGCTGATTGCAAGCAGGCAGATATTAAAACAGTGTCAGGCGGTATGCTCATTCAAGAGCGAGATATGGCTACAGAACTACAATCAGATATGAAAGTTGTGACAAAGCGTCAGCCAAGTAGTGATGAGTGGGAACAATTGATGCTGGCGTGGAAAGTAGTAAAACACGTAAAATCTAATGCCATCGTGGTGGCAGGTGATAATCAGACACTAGGTGTAGGGGCAGGTCAGATGAATCGGGTCGGTTCAGCTGCTATTGCTTTGAACCAAGCTGGTGAAAGAACCAAAGGCGCGGTCATGTCTTCTGATGCATTCTTTCCTTTCCGAGATACAGTTGATGTTGCCGCAAAAGCTGGTATTACAGCCATCATTCAGCCCGGCGGTTCAATGAGAGATGATGAATCCATTCAGGCTGCCGATGAGCAGGGTATTGCCATGGTATTTACTGGAGTTCGACATTTCAAACATTAATAAAGGGTAATAAAGGGGGTCAGGTTTGACTTAATTTTAAAATTGACTTATTTCCCAAGAAATAAGTCAATTTTTACAAAAAGTCAAGCCTGACCCCGATGAGATAATCCCGATGAAAGGTGCGTATTTGATGAATATATTAGTTATCGGTAGTGGCGGACGTGAGCATGCATTAGTGTCAAAATTAAAAGAAAGTATACAAGTGAAAAAAATATATTGTGTGCCAGGTAACCCGGGTATTGCTAAAATTGCTGAGTGCAATGCTGTTGATATTAATGATAATAATGCTCTGCTTGATTTTGCCTTAACTCATAATATTGACCTTACAGTTGTGGGTCCGGAAGTGCCTTTGGCCAATGGCATTGTCAATGTTTTTAGTGAGAAGGGGCTCAAAATTTTCGGACCAACTCAGAGTGCTGCCCGTATTGAAGGTTCAAAAGCTTTTGCTAAGGATTTGATGGCAAAATATAATATTCCCACTGCTGGGTTCGCTGTATTTACTGATGCTGAGACGGCAAAACAGTATATTGCTCAGCAGGGCGCGCCAGTGGTGGTCAAAGCTGACGGCTTGGCCGCAGGTAAAGGTGTAGTTGTGGCCATGACCGTAGCTGAAGCATTAGCTGCAGTGGATATGATGATGTGTGACAATGTTTTTGGTTCGGCAGGCAGCCAAGTTGTGATTGAAGAATTCTTAGTAGGTGAGGAAGCTTCAATATTAGCTTTTACTGATGGTAAAACAATAATGCCGATGGTAGCAGCACAAGATCATAAACGAGTGTATGATAATGATCAGGGGCCTAATACAGGTGGTATGGGAGCATATGCGCCTGCGCCGATCATTACTCCGGCTGTAAGCGCGCAAGTGATGCGAGAAATTCTACAGCCTACGGTTGATGCCATGGTAAGTGAAGGATGCCCGTATTGTGGTTGTTTATATTTAGGGCTGATTATGACAACAGATGGTCCAAAAGTAATTGAATTTAACGCCCGTTTTGGCGATCCGGAAACACAAGTAGTATTACCTTTGCTAGATAGTGATTTGGTAACTATCATGGAAGCGTGTATTAATGGCACATTGGCTGAGACGCAAATCAAGTGGAAAGATGCAGCTGCTGTCTGTATCGTAATGGCCTCAGGCGGCTATCCTGGAACATATAATACTGGTGATGTAATTAGCGGTATAGAAGATGCTGAGAAGCAAGGTGCTTATGTATTTCATGCTGGTACTGTTGCCGCTCATGGCCAATTTGTAACCAAGGGTGGACGTGTCCTAGGCGTGACAGCCACAGATATGGGTATTAAACAGGCTGTAGATAAAGCCTATCAGGCAGTGGGAAAAATAAAATTTAATGGTATGCACTATCGTAAAGATATTGCGCATCGCGCTATAAGAAAAGACTTGGCTTAAATAAGCCAAGTCTTTTCTTATAGCTGTTCTTTATTTTCGCTTATTTCACGAATCAACCGTTGTTTAGAGTCATCCAAGTGCAGTTCAAGTGCTTCTTTTAGTATGTCAAACTGTTGCTTTTTTAAGACCTCAATGATAGCGTAATGCTGATTGAGAGCAATAGTAGCCATATCTTTTTTTATCAGTGAATACTGACTAGCCAGTTGATGATAATTCATAACATTTTCATAGATATCTATATTTCTCTTGTTTTTTCCTGCTTTGATGAATTCCATATGAAAGGCTAAATTATAATTGGATTTTAAGAAAGTGTCAAAAGGAGCATCTTCGATCAAAGTAGAAGCATTATTTAAAATTTTACTCAGGTTATCAATAAGGCTAAGTAGTTCTTCTTTTGCCAAAGTGGGAAGCTTGTCAGCCACCCAAAATTCAAGCATTAAACGTGTATCAATGGCATCGAGGACATCTTCAATATCAACAGCATTCACAAAGGTACCCACTTTGGATACTGTTTTCACCAAACCGTCCATTTCTAAACGATTTAATGCATCGCGAATTGGAGTGCGACTAACGCCCAGTTGTTTTGATAATTCAGGAATCAATAGTTTTTCATTTGGTTTGAATTTTCGTTTAATAATAAGATCCTTTATGATGGTATAGGTTTTATCCAGTAGATTCGATGTATCTATTTTTGGTAAATTCATAACAAACGTCCTTCTCTCACAATCAATTATATTATATATATTATACATCAAAATAGTAATGGTATAAAGTGTATATTGTCAAGGAAAAATTGATCGAGTCCCTTGACAATATAGATTATTCAATTATTTAGATAATTCACAATAAGGAGTATTGACAGATTATCGTTCATAAGTTATTATAGCACTAGATGATGAATGTTGTATATAACATATATCATCTAGTGCTAAGTAATTATTATAACTAAATTCTGTTTAGCATATAAAATGTATTTTGAGTAGAGAAAAGAGGTGTTGCTGTGATTAAATTGGCTGTTATCGCAGATGATTTAACAGGAGCAAATGATACAGGTGTTCAATTTAGTAAGTTTGGATTGCAGACAATTATATTGCTTGGGGCGGAAAATAAAGAAGTGTTAGTAAATAATGCAGATATTCTTGTCTTAGATACAGATAGCCGCGCAGAATTATCTTTGGTTGCTGCAGAGCGAGTAACAAAAGCTTGCAAGAAAGTGGAGGAACTTGGCATTTCTCATCTGTATAAAAAAATTGATTCAACATTGCGCGGTAATATTTGCGCAGAAATTTCTGCAGCCTGTATAGAGTTTAAGCCAGTCGTCACAGTGATTGCGCCAGCTTTTCCTAACACGGGTCGAGTGACAATCGGTGGACATCAGCTTTTAGAAGGTAAACCTATATCCATGACAGAGATTGCTCATGATCCCAAGACGCCAGTGACAGAGTCTTGGATACCTAATTTATTGGCACGAGAAGATGGTAAAGTCGGTATAATTCCTTTAGAAAAAGTGATGGGTGGCCCTTTAGTGATACATGAGGAAATCATCAAACATTTAGCAACTGGTGAAAATTGGTTGGTTTTTGATGCGGTCAGCGAAGAAAATTTGCGTCATATTGCTGAAGCCGCAGCTCAATTTGAACGTGTATTATGGGTTGGCTCAGCCGGACTCGCCGAACAGTTATCGCCTGTTTTTCAGTGGGCTAAGGAGCCAGAAAAAAGGTCTGCAATTGTATCGAATCATAGCTTACAGCTTGTTGTTGCTGGTAGTGTAAGTGCAGTAACCCAGAGACAGATTCGAACCTATATAGAAGAAAAATCAGTTCCTTATATTCAACTTGATTCTGTAGCCGCTATTTTAAGGCCAACCCAAGAAATAGAGCGAGTTGTATCCTGTGCAAAGAGTTACTTGCAAGAGAAAGATTTGGTTATTTATTGCTCTAATGATAAGGACATAGTGACTCAGGTCATTGCAGCCGGGAAGAGTATTAGTATGGATTCTACAGAAGTAGGAATTCGAATTGCTATGGTACTTGGTCAAGTCGTAGCAGAATTAGGGAAAGAAGGTTTGGCAGGTTTATTTTTGACTGGTGGTGAAACGGCAGTTAGTTCTTGCCGGGCGCTGCAGGCAATTGGAATTGAGATCCTTCAAGAGGTAATACCTGGTATTCCGCTAGGTAAAATCATTGGTGGCCAGTTCCAAGGATTAGGTGTTATAACAAAAGCTGGTGCTTTTGGCGATGATCATGCCATTATAGAAGCTATGAAAGTTTTTGAAATTGGAAAGGAAGATTTAATATGAAACCAATTGTTGGAATTACAATGGGCGATGGGGCAGGAGTCGGTCCAGAGATTATCATCAAGGCCTTATCAGATCAAGGAATGTATGATATCTGCAGACCTGTGGTCATCGGCGACAAAAAAATCATGGAAAGAGCTAATGCTATCATCAATTCCGGATGTCGCTGCCAAGTGGTATCTCATCCAAGGGAAGCAGGGCAGGAATTTGGCATCATCGATATCATTGATCTGGATAACCTTCCAGTTGATCTCGCTTTTGGTCAAGTTACTCCACAAGCAGGAAAGGCAGCCTTTGAGTATATCGAAAAAGCTGCCCAATATGCTCTAAAAAATGAAATTCAGGCCATCATTACGGCTCCCATTAACAAAGAGGCTGTCAACTTGGCAGGATATCATTATCCTGGACATACTGAAATACTCGCACATTTTGCGAAGGAAAAAAATTATTCCATGCTTCTTTATAGCAAAAACTTGAGTGTCATTCACGTATCAACCCATGCGGCATTGCGTGATGCTTGTGATATGGTGAAAAAAGATCGCATTGAGCGAGTTGTTGCCTTGGCCCATGACACCATGAAACTCATTGGTATCGAAAAACCTCGTATCGCTGTGGCTGGCCTTAATCCTCATTGCGGTGAGAATGGTATGTTTGGAAAAGAAGATCTATTAGAAATTGTTCCAGCAGTAGAAGAATGCAGTCGTTTAGGATTTTGTGTCAAGGGACCTATTGCACCCGATACAGTTTTTTATCGAGCAGCTATTAAAAATGACTTTGATGTCGTTGTTGTTATGTATCATGATCAAGGACATATTCCTCTTAAATTACTAGATTTTCATAATGGTGTGAATGTAACAGTTGGTTTGCCTTTTATTCGGACCTCTGTAGATCATGGTACTGCATTTGACATCGCTGGAAAAGGCCTTGCTGAGGGACAAAGTATGAAAGAAGCCATTAAACTTGGTGCACAAATGGCGAAAGTCAAGTTTACCAAGATTTTAAATAAATAAAATGTTATAACGATTTAAGCTGAAAGGATGATTATTATGTTCAAACCACAAGGTATTATTGCTCCAATTCTTACACCATTAACTGAGGATGAAAAACTCAATAAACCGGAAATGTACAACCAAATTGATCGTTTAATCGCTGCAGGAATTAGTGGTATCTTTGCTTTAGGAACAAATGGTGAATTTTACGCATTTTCAATGGAAGAAAAAATTGAAATCATTAAAGTAACCATTGATGCAGTAAAAGGCAGAGTGCCTGTCTATGTTGGTACTGGTTGCGTCACTACTCAAGAAACTATTGAATTATCAAAAATCGCTGAGGAATTAGGGGCTGACGTAATATCCGTCATATCACCATATTTCTCCGGTATTTCCCAAGAAAATTTATATGATCATTTTAGCAGCGTGGCAGAAGCCGTTAAGTTGCCAATCCTTCTATATAACATCCCAGCAAGAACAGGCAATAACATTGACTATACTACAGTAAAAAAATTAGCAAAATATGAAAATATCATTGGTATTAAAGATAGCAGCGGTAATTTTGATAATACCTTAAAATATATCGAAAATACAGATCCTCGTTTAAGTGTATTGGCTGGCAGTGATTCCTTAATCTTATGGACATTGATGGCAGGCGGTACAGGTGCTATCTCTGGTTGTTCCAATGTATTCCCAGAACTTATGGTCAGTATTTATGAATTGTGGTCACAAGGTAAATTTGAAGAAGCAAATGAAGCCCAAAAGAAAATCAGACCATTCCGTAATGTAATGCAAATGGGCAATCCAAACTCCGTTGTTAAACGTGCAGCTAACTTACTTGGTTACCCAATGGGTCCTGGTCGCGCACCTTCAAATTGCAATAAACCTGAAATTGATGCTGCCTTACTTGAAGTATTTAAATTATATAAATAAGATCAATGTTCGTCCTAGAATCTATGGACTTTTGAATAAGGAGTGCTAGAAATGAAAAAGGTTGTTATCTCCCATCGCTTACATGATGATGGAATGGCTGTACTAGAAAAAGCTAATGTAGCAGTTGCAATCACCAATAATGGTGATCCAGAAGCAATGCTGCCAGAACTGCTTGATGCGGAAGGTCTTATTATTCGCATTGGTTCTATTGACAGAAAAACAATGCTGGCTGCAAAAAACTTGAAAGTCATTGGGCGTCCAGGGGTTGGCGTCGATGATGTGGACGTACAAGCAGCAACTGAACTAGGTATTCCTGTAGTTGTCGCTCCTGGTGCTAATACTCGTTCTGTGGCAGAACACGCTTTTGCTTTCATGTTTGCTGCGGCAAAAGATATGGTGCATAGTGATAAAGAACTTCGTAAGGGCAACTTTAATATCAGAAGCAGTTATAAAGCCTTCGAAATATATGGTAAAACATTAGGGTTAGTTGGTTACGGTAATATTGGCAGTATTCTTGCTCAGATGGCAGTTGGTGTTGGTATGAAAGTGGTTGTATATGATCCTTTCGTTAAGCCAGAGGTTATTACAGAGCTGGGTTATCAATATGAAACAGAACTCACCAATGTCTTAAAAATAGCAGATGTAGTTTCCTTGCATGTACCTTTAACACCTAAAACCAAAAATCTCATTGGCGCAGCTGAGCTAAGGTTAATGAAGAAAAGTGCTATTTTAATTAATTGTTCACGTGGTCATATTATTGATGAAGTTGCTTTGGCAAAAGCATTAGAAAATAATGAGTTACATTCAGCAGCTACGGATGTATTTAGTAATGAACCAGTGACTGCTGATGAGCCATTGTTTCAATATGACAATATCATCGTATCGCCACACATGGCAGGGCAAACAAAAGAAGCCGCTTCAGGTGTAGCAACCATGGCTGCAGAGGGTGTTATTGCAGTCATGAATGGTGAACGTTGGAAAAATGTTTGCAATCCTAAAGCCTATGAGCACCCTCGTTGGAATAAATAAGTATTTTCTAGAAACCCAATTTTAAAAAATGATTGGAGAAGCGATTATGAGTAATGTCTATTCATTGTTAAATATCGGGAAAATTGTAGCTGGCGCTGGCTGCATTGAACAAATAACAGATATTGTAGCGGATCACGAAGCAAAAAACGTAGTGATTATTACTGACCAAGGTGTTTGGAATTCTGGCCTAGTGGAAAAACCAAAAGCCTTATTAGAAGCAGCAGGTGTCAATGTCCATATCATTAATGACACTCCACCTGAGCCTACAGTAGATCAAGTGAATGCTATTTATCAAGCGGCACGTAAGTTTGAATGTCAAATGATCATTGGTATTGGCGGCGGTAGTTCTATGGACGCAGCTAAGTTAGTGGCCTTATTACTGACGAATGATGTAGCTTTGCGTGATTTAGTAAAAGGAAAAGCACAAATAAAACGCCGCGGTGTACCTACATTAATGGTTCCTACTACAGCAGGTACTGGTTCAGAAGCAACTCCCAATGCCATTGTATTAGTACCAGAAGAAGAATTAAAAGTTGGAATTGTTAACGGCAAAATGGTACCAGATTGTGTTATTTTGGATCCTATTATGACCATTAATTTACCTAAACATATTACGGCAAATACAGGGATGGATGCACTATGTCATGCCATTGAATGTTATATTTCTAAAAAAGCAAATCCCTTTAGTGATACTTTTGCATTAAAAGCAATTACCTTGATTTCTCGCAGTATTCGCACTGCATACAATGATGGTCATAATTTAGCAGCACGTGAAGATATGCTTTTAGGAGCCATGTTTGGTGGTATCTCAATTGCGACGTCGAGCACTACGGCTGTACATGCTTTATCCTATCCACTGGGCGGAAAATATCATATTCCTCATGGCTTATCCAATGCAATTTTATTACCAGGTGTAATGAAATTTAATCTAGATGTCTGCGAGGAAAAATTCAGAGATATTGCTGTTGCTATGGAACTTGATCTTGCAGGTTGCACTACAAGAGAAGCAGCTGAAAAAATGATCAATAACTTGGATTCTATGATTAAAGATCTTGATGTAACATGTGACTTAGCAGCAAAAGGTATTAATGAAGCAGTTCTTGATGATCTGATTGAAGCGGCTTCTAAAGTAACTCGTTTGCTGGATAATAACCCTAAAGTTGTAACCAAAGAAGATATGCGAGTCATTTACAAAGAATTATTATAATATAGTTGGATTTTTGCATGGGATTAAAAGCACTTCGCTTTTCCCATGCAGAATCGGACCAATGATAGAAAAGTTGCTTTTGGACTAGTTATCATCAATACTAGCGGTGCCAACAAGCATCTTACGCCCCCCCCCCGTTAAGTGAGTATGAGAGAAAATAAGTGGAGGGATTATCTTGTTGACAGAGAAAAAATCAAATGTACGTTGGATTGTTGCAGGCTTAATGTGGGCTGCAATTGCTATCAATTATATTGACCGCACCGTACTTGCAGCTGCAGCCCCTTTTATTACCAAGGAATTTAGTGTAACTCCAAGTGAAATGGGTATTATTATGTCAGGTTTCTTTTGGTCATATGCCTTGCTTCAAATTCCAGCAGGCTTAGTTGCCGACAAAATTGGACAGAAAAAAACCCTCGGTTTTGCCGTTGCTTGGTGGTCTGTTGCTACAGCCTTAACTGGGCTGGGAACAGGGTTTAAATCAATCTTAGGATTTCGCGTGGCTCTTGGTGTTGGTGAAGCGGCTGCGTACCCAAGTAATGCAGGGATTGCTTCCAAATGGTTTCCTGATAAAGAACGAGCAACTGTTGGCGGATTGTTTGACAGCGGTTCCAAATTTGGTGGAGCAGTGGCTATGCCGCTTATTGTTTGGCTTATTTCCATGTTTGGCTGGAAGATGACTTTTGTTATTATCGGTCTGGCAGGAGTTATCTGGTCTATTATTTGGATCATGTATTTTAAAGAAATTCCAGAAGAACACAAAGGTGTGAATGCTGCTGAATTGAAGCACATTCGTGATGGCCAGATCAAAAAACAAGGTCTTGATGACGAACAGCCAATGAAATGGTATGAACTTTTAAAATACAGAAATATTTGGGCTATGTGTATCGGGTTTTTTATGATTAATTATACTTCTTATTTCTTTATTACATGGCTTCCAACCTATCTGATTAAAGAAAAAGGCATGGGAATGCTGGCTATGGGTTTTGCGGCCATGTTGCCTCTCTTAATCTCGATGTTTGTTGAAGTTGGTGCAGGCTGGGCATCTGATAAAATACAGTCAAAAGGATGGTTATCTTTAACTGCTACTCGCAAACTTTTCTTAGTGGGTGGTCTTCTGATGGCATCTTGTATCGGTTTGGCAGCTTCCGCTGAGTCTGCGATAACAGCTGTAGCTCTGTTGTGTATTGCGAAATCTGGTACAACGATAGCTGCTTCTCAAGTTTGGGCTCTTCCGGGCGATGTTGCGCCTAAAAATATGACTTCCGTAGTTGCAGGACTCCAAAATTCGGTTTCGAATATGGGCGGAGTGGTTGGTCCTATTGTTACTGGCGCGATTTTGCAAGCTACCGGTTCATTTAACATGGCATTGCTCCTTTCTTCAGGACTTTTGCTTGTTGGTATTTTGAATTATCTATTCTTACTGGGAAAAGTTGAGCATATTGAGGCTTAAATAGGTAAAATTCATTGAGGTAGACCTCGCGGAAAAAGCATCAGTGAAAATGATGTGGATTCTCCTAAACTCATGACTAAAGATGATATTTGAGAAATATACAAAAAGCTATTCTAGGATTTCTTCTTAAAAACTATTTAGTAGAGATGTTTCTGGTTGTTAGAGACCAGAAACATCTAAAAAAATAGAATTATCTGATTATTAGAAACATTTACCATTTATACTCAAATATATCATAATAAAAAGGAGTGTTAATATGAAAGAATTTAGCTCAATGGATACTTTGATTATTTTAAGCATCATCGTCTTGTATATTGCTTTTACTACTTGGTTAACATTTAGACTCCGTAGTAAGGATTCTGAACAGTTTATGAGGGCCTCGCGGTCTATGCCAGCGGTTGTTGTTGGGATTTTGCTGATGTCCGAATTTATTGGTGCCAAATCTACGGTGGGAACTGCTGAGTCAGCCTTTAAATACGGTATGGCGGCATCCTGGTCTGTTCTAGGTGCAGCCATAGGTTATTGGTTATACAGCCTTTTCATGGTTAAAAGATTATATGGATCAGGTGAGTTTACTATTTCTGGGGCTATCGCCCAAAAGTATGGTAAATCTACTAAATATGCTGTTTCTATTATCATGATGTATGCCCTGCTCTTAGTAAACGTTGGTAACTACATCAGTGGTGCGGCAGCCTTGTCTACCGTAATTAAAATGAGCTTGCCAGCATCCATGTGCATTATCGCTGTGGTCAGTACCTTCTATTTTGTATTTGGTGGTCTTAAAGGTGTTGCCTATGTCACCGTCTTACACAGTTTCTTTAAATATATGGGGATTTTAATTATCGTGGGTGTAGCCTTATCAATGACTGGTGGTATCGCTCCGATGATAGAAAAAATGCCAGCCTTTTACTTTACTTGGGATGGTAAAGTCGGTGCAGCAACTATATTTGCTTGGGTTATTGGTACAGTTGGTGCTATATTTTCCACCCAATTTGTGGTGCAGGCCATTTCCTCGAATAAAAGTGCTGAAGATGCCAAAAAATCAACAATGTATGCGGCACTGTTTTGCTTGCCTTTAGGTTTCCTTTTGGCACTTGTCGGTGTAGCTGCTAAATATCTTTATCCGGACATGAATGCGCTTTACGCTTTGCCGATATTTATGCAAAGTATGAGCCCATATTTAGCGGGAATTGTGGCAACTTCTCTTGTGGCCTCGGTATTTGTTGCCGTAAGTACAGTTGCATTAGCGATTGCTTCACTCGCAGTTAAGGATTTCTATGTTCCTTTTTATAAACCCACTCCAGAGCAAGAATTTAAAATGACACGTATTTTCTCCCTCATCATTGGATTCATACCCTTAATCTTCGTTTTCTTCGTGCCAGAAATCCTAAAGCTGTCCTTCTTTACTCGCGCTATTCGCTTATCCATTTCAGTAGTGGCCATGATTGCTTTTTACCTGCCCTTCTTTAACAGTACCCGCGGTGCTAATCTTGGACTGCTAGGCGCAGCTGTAGCCACCAGCGCGTGGTACATTATGGGCGATCCATATGGCATTGATAACATGTATATTGCTTTAATTTCTCCAGCAGTGGTTATGCTGATTGAAAAAATGTTTCATTGGAATAATACAACTCATACGAAGGATCGTAATTAGTTTAGTAACAAATATCTTAAATAGTAGTTTAATCTAAAAGATAGGAGCGATGATTTTGAGTAACGTAGAAAACGCAGCTGTAAATAATACCCAAGGTAAGCTATATCAAGCTCCAAATGATTCGGAAAGAATCGAAGCCTTATTACCAAATGATTGTGTACAAAGTCATGCATCCAACATTATGCCACTGGAAAACGGAGATTTCTTGTGTGTGTGGTTTGCAGGCAGTCAAGAAGGAATCGCAGATATTTCGATTTATATGTCTAGGCTGAATCAAGGAGAGTCGGAGTGGTCGGTGCCCGTAAAATTATCAGAGGATTCCACAAGATCGGAGCAAAACCCTATCCTGTTTCCGACTCCTGATGGAAAACTGTGGCTGATCTATACGGCGCAAAAATCAGGCAATCAAGATACGGCGATTGTCAGATATCGTATCTCGGAGGATAATGGCTATACATGGGGTCCTATTGAAACCTTATTCGACACTCCAGGTACCTTTGTTCGTCAGCCTATTGTAGTACTCGATAACGGCGAGTGGCTTATTCCAATCTTTTATTGTCATGTAGCTCCAGGTAAGAAGTGGGTAGGTGATGATGATACGAGTGCTGTGAAGATTTCCGCCGATAATGGCAAAACGTGGACAGAGTATCCAGTCCCTAATAGTGTTGGATGTGTTCATATGAATGTAGAAAAGCTGCATGATGGATCACTGCTGGCACTGTACAGAAGCCGCTGGGCCGATAATGTGTATCTGAGCCGCTCCAAGGATAATGGTAGGACATGGACAGAGCCTGTGGCGACAGAGTTACCAAACAATAATTCATCAATTCAGTTTGCAGTGCTAAATAATGGACATTTGGCAATTGTATTCAATAATATAAGCGCCGCTAGCGCCAAAGAGCGTAGACTGTCCTTATACGATGAAATCGAGGACGAAGAGGATAGTGAAAATGCCGTTGAGCCAGCGATTGCTGAAGAAATCGATCCTAATAAGAAAACCGCATTTTGGGGAACACCAAGAGCACCAATGACCATTGCTATCTCAGAAGATAATGGACAGACATGGCCGTACAAACGAGATATTGAAGTTGGTGATGGTTATTGTATGACAAATAATTCGAAAGAAAAGTTAAACAGAGAATATTCATACCCATCCATAAAGCAAACCTCAGATGGAAAAATCCATGTTACGTTTACCTATTTCAGACAGACAATCAAGTATGTGCGTGTTACTGAAGAGTGGGTTAAGGGTTAGTATATTACAGTTACAAATTAATATAGAAGACGAAAATGCCTTTGCCGTACAGGCAAAGGCATTTTCTGAAATAAGTAGTAGTGTCAGTAGTAAAGAATACATGAAAGGGAGAACACTATGCTTCTACAAAATCAGATAGCAATTGTAACAGGTGCAACTAGAGGTATTGGGAGGTCTATTGCCTTAACGTTAGCTAAAAAGGGAGCATTTTTAGTGATTAACGGGAATCGTGAAGATTTATTAAGTGAATTGGCTTCAGAGATTGAGAAACTCGGACAAAGGTGTTTAGTACTGGTGGGAGATATTTCAGATCCTGCTATTGCAACTAAAATTGTAAAGACAACTATAAATAATTTTGGGCGCATTGATATTCTTGTAAATAATGCGGGTATTAATACGCGTACTCCAACATTAGAAATGAAGTTAGATGATTGGCAAAGAGTGATAGACGTTAATTTGAACGGAACTCTGTATTGTTGTATGGCTGTTTTACCCTTCATGATTGAACAGAAATACGGAAAAATTGTTAACGTATCTTCTTCTACCGCTAAAACTCCCCATAAGAATGCATCTCCTTCTTACGGTGCATCAAAAGCAGGTGTAAATTATCTGACACAACATTTGGCACTCGAAATGGCAAAAGATAATATATATGTTAATGCAGTTTGCCCTGGGCCGATAGAAACGGATATGAGTACGCAGTGGACTGATGAATATCGCCAACAAGTGTTGTCGAGAATACCCCTTGGTAAGCTGGGAATACCCCAAAATGTAGCTGACGCAGTTTTATTTTTGGCTTCAAGCATGTCTGATTTTATAACAGGCGAGACAATTAACATTAATGGCGGAACATATATGAATTAAGAATTTAATAATGGTGTATGTTAAAATAAGATGCATTTAATATTGAACATGAGTATAATAAAAATATCCAGTGTCTTTGTTTTGCAATGTAAAAATCAATAGTAATTGTGTTGTTAATACGAACGGTGGAGAAAAAAATAAAAGGTAGGTACAAATAATGATTGTGGGACAACTATTAAATATAAAAAATGAACTAGTGTTGTATCCGTCTGGATTACAAAAGGGCTTGAAGTTTCTCTTAGAAACAGATCTTTCAGCGTTAGCATTGGGGCGACATGAAATTCAAGATAGCAAAATTTATGCCATGGTTGCAGAATATGAAACGCAGCCAAAAGAACAACGTAGACTCGAAGCTCATAAAAAATATTTGGACATACAATATATTTGTTCAGGGGAGGAAATGATAGGCTCTGGCTCTTTAGCAACAGTTTCGGAAATCGATGAAGATTGTCTCGAAGCACGGGATGTTATATTTTATAAAGGGGTTGCAGCAGAGACGGAATTTATCCTTTCCCACGGAATGTTTGCGGTTTATTTTCCTTGGGATGTTCATAGACCGAATTGCAGTAATGGCGAAAAAGCTGGCAAGGTTAGGAAAGTAGTGGTAAAAATAGCAATGGATGCGCTTGGCACTAGAGTATAAGGTATATATTCCCGAGATTGATTATCATGTTTATAGCTTTATTGATGATCGATGTGAGTTTGGATGGTCATAATAAGAAACTTTTAGATAATAAAGAGATCAGTTATTTAGATCAAAATATCTGGAAGGCAATATTAGACTGATTCGTATATGATATAAAAATAAGCACTATTTGCTTTTCTAGCAAATGGTGCTTATTTTTTGTAGAAATAGTATGTTCCATTTCATAAACTCAGCTTTTTCGCTTCATCGAAAGGCATTATTATATTCAAGTATAGTACTAAGTATAGATTTGAAAATAAAATAAAATGGGATTTAAATGGATAAATTTACTTGAAAGAGAAGTAAGAAGTAAAACTATTTGACCTAATATTCAAAAAATATAGAATAATTTACTGCATAATTCTTGCTTTACAAGAGATTCCATATATAATAAAAAACATTTTTTAAAAAATGGCACGAAAATTGCAATATATCTTACTAACAAGTTAAGAGGCTTGTGAATTACTCATGTGGTTGCGAAAAAAATGGCCCAATGGCACAAATTGTTGTTGCTAGTTCAATTTTGGTTATTGGTGCCTTACTTTGGCTCAAGGTTAACCCAGAGCTTACTATAGCTGAAGAATTGGGTTTGAAAACCATTGACAATGAAGAAAAGGCTACTTTAAGTAGTTAATGTAAATTTGAAAAATAACTAAAGAACGTAGATGTTAGAAAGTGAATGTTAAATACATTCGTTTTTTAATATTTAGTGAGATAAAGTTAAATCTTTTTCGTCAACAATAATATTCATTTGTATAACAGATAGTGTATTAATTTATGTTGAATCTTGCAGTAAACAGAAAACTGAGCTTAAATAGAGTATGTTAGTGGAAATTTGCTAATCAATTAATGATATAATGATTATGCTGTACAATTTATATAAACTAAAAAATAAAAATTCCATACTTATATACATAGGGAAATCTTCAAATGATAACTTCAAGGGGGTATTATGGGGAGAATCATCTTTTTTATTCCTAAGCCGCAAGATGCGGCATTAGTAAAAGAAATTTTTAATCGGGAAAACGATGGTAATTGGGAACTGGAGATTTGTTTCGCGACAGGTGTTCGTCAAATTGCGAAAAGGGAGATTCAAGCTGATGCTGTGATTGCAAGGGGACTTACTGGTTATGCGGCTAAACGACTGTTGCAGGATACACCGGTCATTGAACTGCCAATTACTGCGTATGATATTTTACGAGCAATCATTGACTGCCAGAAGGAATTCGGAACACAGAGAATTGCAATTATCGGGTCGCCTGATATGGTTTGTAATGTGAGTACAATACAAGAAATTACGGGTATGGAAATCGAGATCCTGTTGATCACAGATGAGGCCGAGGCAGAATGTAAAATCCCTGCAGCTAAGTCTCGTGGCGTTACAACAGTTATCGGTGGAGGGACAGCCACCTCTATAGCCGAAGCATTAGGACTTCATACGATGATGATACATTCCGGCGAAGAGGCTATATGTCAAGCTCTGCGGGAAGCAATGCGGGTGGCACTGGTTCGGCGGCAGGAGCAAGAGCGGGCTGAACAGTTTCGGATGATTTTAGACTATTCAGTGGAAGGTATTATTGCTGTTGACGAAGGTGGAAAGATAAGTTTGATCAATAAGGCAGCTGCTGAGATGACAGGTGCCAGCATTGCTAATATTGGTCAAAAGGCTGAAACCTTGGTGCCACAATTCCATATAGAAAAGATATTAAAGGGTGGACAAGCTGAACTAGGGGTCTTTAAAAAAGTTCGTGGCAAGCAAATGGCGATCAATTGTGTGCCGATTGTTATAAAAAAGCAAACTGTTGGTGTTGTGGCGACTTTTCAGCCATTAGCCGCAATACAAGAACTAGAAGGTAAATTTCGTACGAAGCTGCATGGTAAAGGTCTAGTGGCTAAGTCAAGTTTTTCAGATATTATTACAGAGAATTCCAAGATGAAGGAAATCATCAATCTTGCTCAAGAGTTTAGTGTAGTTGACTCCAATGTACTTATTTTGGGAGATACGGGTGTAGGGAAAGAGGTGTTTGCTCAAAGCATTCATAATGCAAGTAAACGGCAGTATGGACCTTTCGTTGCTGTGAATTGTGCGGCCCTTCCTGAGAATTTGCTAGAGAGTGAATTGTTTGGATATGTTGATGGTGCGTTTACAGGAGCAGCCCGTACTGGTAAAATGGGCTTGTTTGAACAGGCTCACCGCGGCACAATTTTTTTGGACGAGGTTGGTGAGATTTCTCCTAGAATTCAAGCAAGGTTACTGCGAGTGCTCCAAGAACGTGAAATTATGCGACTTGGAGATGATAGGATAGTGCCGGTTGATGTTAGAGTGGTTGCGGCAACCAATCGCAATTTAAAACAGGCAATGCAGGATGGCGGCTTCAGGCCAGATCTGTTTTATCGTTTGAATGTTCTAAACCTAGAAATACCTCCCCTTCGTGACAGGGCAGAAGATATAATGACATTATTAAATTGCTTCATGGCTGATTATGAGGTGCGCTTTCAACGCCCATCTAAAAAGATAGGGAGGTCTGCTCAAGAACTGCTTGTCAATTATGAGTGGCCAGGAAATGTACGTGAACTTAAGAATATCGCGGAACGCTTAATTGTCTTGCGTACACAAGATAGTGAATTCGTTGATGAAAAAAGTATGAGAAGTTTATTGTCACTGCCCAATGAATCTACGATGCAGTCCGCGAGTCAATCCATCAAGGGTAGCACGTTTGCCCAAAGAAAACGTGCGGCACAGGCGGAAATGATTGAGCAGGTCCTGCAAGAAACGAATTTTGACCTTGATAAAGCAGCCCAATTGCTTGGAATTAGTCGGACTACATTATGGAGACGGCAAAAGGAAATGTTTAAAAAAGTATGAAATATTGTTTGAATAATTGGTTTCCCCGGACGGATTAGGATATTCACGCTATAGTGTTTATATCCTGGTCTGCCCGGGGAATTTTATTTCGGTAGAAAAAATGGAATGGATATTTTAAAATGAAAGAAAATGAAATGTTTTAATAAAATTTGAAATAAAATGAAAATATAGAGCAAAATCTAAAAAAATAACATTCTTAATTTTGAGAATTAACAGTCAAATTGAAATGGAATAAATAGAGTGATGCAGAGGCTAGTGGCATCTATATATATTTTTTTTTTGTAGAAAAAAATCCTTGGCATGTTTATTGCATCATATAGCTATTAGTTACAGTTTTAAACAAAAAAGGGGGAAAAATCATGAAGCCAATATTAGGTATAACACTTGGAGAAGCTACGGGAATCGGACCTGAACTCATTGCGAAGTTAATTTCTAATAACCGTCTTGCACTTTATTGTCGTCCAGTAATTATCGGCGATGCGCGGGTACTTGAGCTAGGAAAGAAAATTGCAGGCGTGGATTTTCCAGTGAATATTGTTGACAATGTATCAGCAATTGATTGGGACGGACCTATCTCCATCCTGGATCAAAAGAATTTTGATCCGACTCATTTGAAAATGGGGGAAATTAATGTAGATTCTGGGCGAGTGACTGGTGATACCTTGGTGACGGCCCTTCGGTTACTCGATGAGGGAGCTATTCAAGGTATGGTGTTTGCACCACTCAATAAACAGGCGTTCATCTTGGGAGGGTATGATTATGAAGATGAACATGCCTTGTTTCGTGAATTTTTTAAATGGGACAAACCAGCTGGAATTATGAATGTGCTGGATAAACTGTGGACATTCCGCGTTACTTGCCATATACCAATCAGTGAAGTAGCGTCTAGTTTAAATAAAGAGAATATATTGAGCGCAATCAAATTAGCGGATGGCACTTTGCGCCTCGCTGGATACGAACGTCCGCGAATTGGGGTGGCGGCCTTAAATCCTCATTCTGGTGAAGGTGGACTATGCGGCAGAGAAGAGTTAGATATCATTTTGCCAGCCATCGAATCAGCACGTGCTGAAGACATTGAAGCATTAGGACCTTTTTCGGCAGATACCATCTTTATCGCCGCATTTAAGGGGGCGTATGACGCAGTTCTCACCATGTATCATGATCAAGGGCAAATTGCTACGAAATTAATAGGCTTTGATATAGGAGTGACTGTTGCTGCTGGACTGCCTTACCCAATTACAACACCAGAACATGGAACGGCCTTTGACATTGCTGGCAAAGGGGTAGCGAAAACCGATGCTACGGAAAAGGCGATCGAAATTGCTGCCAGAATGGCTGGTTGGAGAGGATGAAATTTGCAATAATTCATGAGTGTAAAGTTATAAAAAAAGTTTTTTAGGAGGCGATAGTTATATGGATAATGATAAAATACCCTTTCGAAGATGGTTTCTGATTTTACCTGCAACCTTTTTAACCTATTCCATTAATATTATGGACAGGAATAATCTTGGTTTTGGATTTGCTGGAATGCAGCAAGACTTGGGTATTGGCGCAACATATGCAGGACTGGCTGGAGGTATTTTTGCTATCGGCTATTTATTTTTGCAGGTTCCGGGGGCACTTTGGGCTGAACGATGGAGTGCAAAAAAACTTATTACAATCGCTCTTGTTTTATGGGGGCTTTTCGCAACATTAACAGGCTTTATTCAGAATCTAACGCAATTGTTAATCATCAGGTTTATGGTTGGGTTTGTTGAGGGGTGTGTGCTACCACCTATTGTATTACTGCTCAAACGATGGTTCCCTCTTAAAGAACGTGCAAGGGCAAATTCTATCTGGATGTTGTCTGTGCCCTTTGCGGCATTAATTATGTCGCCTATTTGCGGCTATCTTCTCACCGTTGCAAATTGGCGGACGATGTTTATCATTGAAGGGATGGTACCGTTTATTTGGGCTATTATCTGGTGGTGTTTAGTCGATGATTATCCTAGCCAGTCGAGATGGCTATCGCAGAAGGAAAAAGACTATATCAGTGCATCTACAATCGCTGATGAAAAACAAATTCAGCAGCAGGCAGTTAGTGTTAAAGAAGCCATAAAAAATCGCAATGTTATCATTCTTATTGCAGTGTGGTTTTTTATGCAGATAGGTTTTAGTGGTTTTAGCCTATGGCTGCCTACTATGGTGAAAGAATTTACCGGAGCTAATAACCTGTCTGTTGGTTTTATATCGTCGTTGCCTTGGTTGGCTGCTACAATTGGGATTATAGTAAATTCCCGTCATTCAGATAAGACTGGCGAGCGCAAACTGCATGTTGTAATACCTGCCATTATTTCTGCGATATTTCTTTTTGCCTCTACTTTAGCAGGTAACTCAAATCCCACCCTCGCCATATGTTTCCTTATTGCCTGTGGAGGATTCATTCAATCTTTTTATGGTATATGGTGGTCAATTCCTGCTCATTTCCTAACCGCTGAAGTACTGGCGGTTACCTTAGGGCTTGTTAATGCAATCGGTAATTTAGGTGGTTTTTTCGGTCCATTTATTTTTGGATTTTTAAAGGCGCAAACCAACAGTAGCGTTGCAGGGATGTTATTTCTTGTTGCTTCTTCGGTTGTTGCAGCTTTGCTGTTATTAATGTTGCGCTATAAGCATCCAGAAACAGCTATGGCGGATAAAAAAATAAGTAAAAGTATTTCTTCATAAAAATGCTAAGAGAGGTGCCAGTTATGAAAATAATCGATCTTTCTATGACTATAAAGAATCATTGGCGATGGAATGTTACGCAAACATTCCGTCACCATTTTGACCGTGGCGACGATTTTAGAACTTCCATTTTGCAAATTCCAGCTCATGCCTTTACCCACGTCGATACTTCGCTACATTGCCAGGCTGGCGGTCCAACTTTAGATCAATTGGATGTATTCTCTTACAGCGGGCCGGCAACAGTGATTGACTTAACTTTTATTCAGCCTAACCAAGAGATTACGGCTGAGCATATTAGAGATAATGCTGGACATGTTGCAGAGGGTGATGTGATCTTATTAAAAACCTGCTGGGATACTCACTATGAGCCCGATAGTAAAGAATATTGGACAGAAGCGCCTTATATATCGGATAAAGCGTCAATTTGGCTAAACAGTATAAAGCCACGGGTAATCGGTTTTGACTTTCCCCAGGACTATGCAATAAAAAGTATTACTCGTAGCAGTTTTACTCTTGAAGAATCTACTGCACATAAGCATTTATTGTGTAACGGTGTCCTGTTTGTGGAGTATTTGTGCAATATGAGTCAAATTAGTCAAGAAAAAGTTAAGTTTATTGCGTTGCCGTTGAAACTCGAAGGTTTTGAAGGTGGACCGGTAAGAGCTATTGCTATAGAGGACTAATTAGAATTTCTAATGTCCAGTACAGCGAGGCCTATCAGCATATTGATGAAAATATGGTACAAGTTATGAAAGTACTACTAAAAGTTGGCGATTAATTAGTAGGTGGGGATTCTAGTTTCCACCGAGACAGAACTGCGAAGAATTTACTGCAAAAATAAGATACTTATTAAAAACAAGGCGACTACAAATAGTTTCCGTACAAAGAACTTATAGTGAGGAGTCACTAGGGGAATGACGCAAAATATACGACCACTGTGATCTATGATCAATAGTTGTTAGTCGTATATTTTGCGTCAAATTAATATAAATGAAGCCTTGATAAATATAACGTATTAAAGAAGTAGTATCGATCTTGTTGATCTATCAAAAATGGGAGATAGAGCATCGCTTATCTTTAGAAATGTTTAATGCGTTATATATAGTTTAATGTTTTGAGAAAAAGATAAAAAGGATTAGGGGATTATTATTATGCGTATTATAGAGTGAGGAAATTATGAAAATAGCGATTATTGCACCGATACAGGGTATTATTGATACCGTGGATGAAATTTTGGCAAAAAACATTTTTAATAAGAATAGTGAATTTGAGGTAGTTCCGGGTGATTTGGAATCTGGCGTAGACTCAGCTTGTCATGCGGTAGAGCGCGGGGCGGATGTTATTATTAGTCGCGGCGGGACGGCTTCCCTTATTGCGAAAAACGTTGATATTCCAGTTGTAGAAATTCAAGTATCGGTTTTTGACATTTTACGCGCCTTAAAACAGGTTGGGACTGTTACCGGTACTGTGGGTGTTGTATTTACCAGGCGATTGCTTTTTGAATGTGAGAAGTTAGGAGAATTAATTGGTATTAACGTTAAAGAAATCTTTTTAGAAAATGAGATGACTGAGAAGGAAAAAATTCTTTCCGCCCATCATGAGGGGATTTGTACATTCATAGGTGATGCCTCTTCGATTAGGATATTAAAACAATATGGGTTTGATGCTGTAGCGATTGAATCTTCTGAAGATGCAATTGCCAAAGCGATAATTGAGGCGGAAAATCTAGTTGGGGTACGGAAGAGAGAGCAGGAGAAGGCTGAACTGCTTCGTACAATTATAAATGCATCCACAGATGGGGTTATTGCGATCAACAAGGAGGGGAGGATTGGCATTTTAAATCCGGTTGCAGAGCAAGTTTTTCAGATTAATAGTGTTTCGGCAATCGGCCAATATATTAGTGATATCATACCTAGTGATAAACTACGAGAATGTTTAACTACAGATCATTATGAACAAGAGGGCATTAAAAGTTTTGGCGACAAATTATTTGCAATTAAGCGAATTCCCATAAAACTAGATGGC
>JAGFZX010000096.1 GCA_017889585.1 Bacillota bacterium | reverse complement strand
GACAACACCGCCAATTCATTGGCGTCAATATTGTTGCCGGTAATGTTTCTTAGGGCAATAACAATTTGAGCACCCACATACAGGGGATCAATCGTCTGGTGGGGCATCGACCCGTGCCCACCTTGGCCTTTTACGATAATTGTGAATTGGTCTGGTGACGCCATCATTGGTCCGTAGGTAATTCCTAACGTCCCCACCTCAAGCGGCTGCCACAAATGGGCCCCAATAATGGCATCTACACCTTCCATAGCCCCATCAGCAATCATTGCCTGAGCTCCGCCAGGAAAGCGTTCTTCACTAGGCTCAAAAAGAAACCTTATGTTTCCCTCCATACCATCTCGCATACCAACAAATACTTTGGCTATGCCGAGCAGCATAGCAGTATGACCGTCATGACCGCAGGCATGACATAGACCTTCCTTTGTTGACCGATAAGATTGGGCAATCTCATCTTGGATCGGCAGGGCATCAATATCTGCACGAATAGCTATCGTCTTGCCTGGCTTAGTTCCCTTCAGTTCGGCAATTACCCCCGTACCCGCGGCTACTCGCACCTCTATCCCCATCGCCCGCAGTTCTTCCATCACCTTCCTTTGCGTTTCATATTCCTGACCTCCAATCTCAGGATGTGCGTGGAAATGACGCCGTAGTGCAACAACATAATCACGGTGTTCCATCACAAGTTCATGTACTGTTTTTTGCTCCATATGTTTCATCCTTTCGTCTACCCCGACAACATCTCTCAATATATATGGAAATTATTTCTACCATACATAATTTATATACGCTTTACATTTTTCAATTCCTTCTTTTATACAAATATATACAATATATTTCTATAAACACTTTTTATCTTGGTTTGAGTTTATGCTTTTAATGCCGAGAGCTTATAAAAAAAATTCTACCAGTACAAAGATACTAGTAGAAGTCATGACCACACGACACAGATTTAATGGCGAAGTCAATGGCTATTTGATTAAACAATGTTAGATCAGATACCTTACATAGATATATAGACTGGAAATCAAGATCGATACTATCATTAAAGGAAATGCCACCTTGAAATATTTTTTAAAGGAAATAGTATAACCTTCTTGCGCAGCCAGTCCAGCGACTATCACATTGGCACTGGCACCAATTAATGTGCCATTTCCGCCTAAACATGCTCCGAGTGCTAAACTCCACCATAGAGGCTCTATGTTAGCAACACCCATAGTCCCCATTTCTTTGATTAAGGGTATCATCGTGGCCACAAAGGGTATATTATCGACGAAAGCGGAAGCAAGAGCACTCAGCCATAAAATCACCATGGCAGTAGCAACTAAATTGCCTGCCGTTAGCTCAATCAATTCTTTGGCAAGCATTGAAATGATACCTGTCTCAACTAATCCCGAAACAAGCACAAATAATCCTACGAAGAAAAAGATCGTTAACCATTCAACCTTATGGAAAATCCGTTCCAGCTCATGCTCAGATTGGGCATAAGTCATCAGCAGTAATAAAATTGCCCCAGATAAGGCCACTGTAGCTGATTCTAAATGAAGAACCTGATGAATAGAGAAGCCAACAATGGTGAGAAACAGCACAAACAAGGATTTCTTGAGCAGTGAAATATCCTGAATTTGCTTTTTTTCATCAAGTACCATAATTTTAGCCTTAAGTTCTTCAGTAGTTTGCAGCCCCTTACGATAAATCAACACTAACAGTGCTAAAGTAATAGCCATAATAATAAATGAAATTGCTGTCAAATTATTGATAAAAACTGCAAATGTTAACTCTTTAACAGCACTGCCAATCATGATATTAGGCGGATCGCCAATCAGAGTTGCCGTACCGCCAATATTTGAAGTAATGATTTCTGTAACTAAATAGGGTATAGGCGACACTTTTAACTGCTTTGTAATACTGAAAACAACAGGTGTAATTAATAACACTGTTGTCACATTGTCGAGTAATGCGGATGTTACAGCAGTTAAGAAACCAATAGCAACAAGTATTTTGACTGGGTCGGCATTGACTTTTTTTGCTGACCATATTGCTAAATATGTGAACAATCCTGTTTGACTGACAATCCCAACCATAATCATCATCCCAATTAACAGACCGATGGTATTAAAATCAATATGATGAAAAGCAGTTTCTTGATTAATGACCTGAAAAAGAATCAATAAAGTACCACCTGCTAAAGCGATAACAGTACGATGAATTTTTTCAGAAATAATTAAAGCATATGCCACCAAGAAAATTATGATAGCGATTAAAGACTTTTCCATATAAAATCTCCTTTACTTGTTATTCATTTTTTCAAAATATCAGAATATATAAATTTGCCCTCTCCATCCTAGGGTTCCCCAAAAACGCAAAAAGAAGCCCGTCGGTGACAGGCTCCTCCAAAACTTTCACGTATACAATTATTTATATTTTAACCCATATGCTAATTAAAAGCAACTATTACAAAAGCAGCTCATCCTATTAAACCGCAAAGGCGTAAAGGACACAAAGGTTCCTAGAAAGAAAAACCTTATTATTCCCTTTGCGATCTTTGTGGCCTTTGCGGTTAATCATTATTCTTTATCATCAATAAACTTATACTTCCATAATAATTGGCAAAATGATTGGGCGACGGCCTGTTCTTTCATAAATAAACTTACTCAGTACATCACGGACACTGTCTTTAATGATAGCCCACTCGGTAATTTGATCAGTTTCGCAGTGCGCAAGAGCCTGCCTAACCTTTTGTTTGGCTTCGGCCATCAATTGTCCTGACTCCCGGACATAGACAAAACCACGCGAAACTAAATCTGGTCCAGCTGCAACACTGCCGCTCTCCTTATCGATTGTAACAACAACAATGAGAACCCCATCTTGGGATAATTTACTGCGATCGCGAATAACAATATTACCCACATCACCCACACCCAAGCCATCGACAAAGATCTTACCGGCAGGGACTGTCCCAGCTAGTTTTCCAATGATGCCGCCAGATTCTTTCATGAATTCAAAAACCTGTCCATTCCCGCCAATGAAGATATTTTCCTTTGGTATGCCCAGTTCTTCAGCAATTTTCCCATGAGCCATTAACATCCGATATTCCCCGTGTACCGGGATCAAATACTGTGGTTTAACCAAAATTAACATCAGCTTCAACTCTTCTTGACTGGCATGGCCAGAAACATGAATACCTGCGGGATGCCCATGTATAACGTTCGCCCCTAGGCGTAATAAAGCATCAACTGTTTTCGACACAGATTTTTCGTTACCAGGAATCGGCGTGGCTGAAAGAATAACCGTATCCCCCGGACAAATTTGGACTTTACGATGATCATTCATCGCCATCCTCGTCAAAGCGGACATAGGCTCTCCCTGGCTGCCAGTCGTCAAAATTAAAATCTGGTCGCCTGGATAATTTTTGATATTATCGATGTCAATCAACATATCCTCGGAAACAGTTAAGTACCCAAGTTCTATGGCTATATCCACAACATTGATCATACTGCGTCCCAGAATAGCCACCTTACGGCCATACTTATAGGCAGAGTTAATCGCTTGCTGCACGCGAGATACATTTGATGCAAAGGTTGCCAATAAAATCCGACCTTTAGCGCCCCGAAACACCTCATCCAGAGCAATACCAACTGTTCGCTCTGATTTGGTAAAACCAAGATGTTCCACGTTAGTACTGTCAGACATTAAGACCAATACACCCTCATCGCCTAGTTGAGCTAATTTATGAATATCCATAACTTTTCCGTCTACCGGCGTATAGTCGACTTTAAAGTCGCCTGTATGAATGATAGTACCCACAGGTGTCTTAAAATAAATTGCTACAACATCAGGAATAGAATGGCTCATCCGAATAAATCCTACCTGAATACTGCCAAAGGTAATTTCATCTCCTGGCTGAATGGGATTGAGCGAGTAATTGGCCACATTATTTTCTTTTAAACGAACTTCGGCCAGCCCCATGGAAAGCCGCGTACCATACACTGGCACATTGATTTGTTTTAATAAATAAGATAATGATCCAATATGGTCCTCATGACCGTGAGTGATAACAACTGCCCGTATCTTATCCTTGTTTTCAAGAAGATAGGTAATGTCGGGTATGACCAGGTCTATCCCAAACATATCATCCTCTGGGAATGCTAAACCGCAGTCAACAACGATGATATCATCTTCGTAACGGATAACAGTCATGTTCTTGCCAATTTCGCCTAAACCACCCAGAGGAATGATGGCGAGTTTATTTTGTTTTTCCAAAAAATTTACCTCCACTATTTGAGTATGAATATATCAATTCATAATAAGTCTTCCCAACTTCAGCCCTTTATAAGCAGATACTAACAAAAAAAGCGATAGCACGTTCTTTTCTGTCATTGCGAGTGTAGGGTCGCAATCTCTGAACAAGTAGGGGATTGCTTCGCTGCACTCGCAATGACAGCTAAATAAATTATACATTCTAATACCAAAATAAAAACTCATTACCCCTTTCTTGGGTAATGAGTTTTTCATTTAATTTTCTAATATCTTTTCCGTCTCGCCGACGACGCTATACCTAATTCTTCTCGGTATTTAGCCACCGTCCGGCGAGATATTTTTATACCATGATGGCAAAGCACATCCGATAAAGCTTGATCACTAAGCGGGTCAGAGGACTGTTCCCCAGTAATCAGTTCTTTAATTTTTTGTTTAACCTTAGTTGCTGACACATCTTGCCCACCTGTGCTATTATGCACAGCTGTTGAGAAAAAGCTGCGCATACTCAACAGGCCATGGGGAGTATCCACATATTTATTGGCAATAGCCCGGCTAACAGTTGATTCATGAACAGCCACCTGCTCAGCCACTTGTTTCATAATGAGCGGGCGCAAAAACTTCTGCCCATGATCAAAAAAATCCTGTTGCAATGAAATAATAGCTTCCATAACATTATATAAAGTCCGGCGGCGCTGCTCAATGCTTTTCATCAGCCAAACTGCTGAATTCAGCCTGCCTTCAATAAATTTCCTTGATTCAGGATCTGCCTCTGTTGCCACCTGGCGATAATAGGGATTGATCGTTAGCCGAGGGGTATTGGTGTCATTTACGATAATAATATATTTTCCATTTACTCGCTCAACAGTAATATCAGGCGTAATATAGGTGGACTGTTCTTTGCCAAATGCCCGCCCTGGTTTAGGATCAAGAGTACGGATGATATCTACCGCCTCCTGCACCATATGGGCATTACATCCTAATTTTTCCCCAATTATTTTATAACGCCCTGCTGCTACATCTGGTAAATAATCTGCAATAATAGCCTCAACAAAATGATTATGAACATCTTTCTGCTCAAGTTGTATTGCAAGGCATTCCTTTAGATCCCGGGCACCCACGCCAAGGGGGTCAAATGTTTGAATCAGTTTCAAAACCTCAGTAACAACATTCTCGTCCACCTTATGGGCAATAGCCGCCTCTGCCACCGTACAACATAAATACCCATTATCATCAATACAGCCAATCAGATAGTTACCTACTGCCTTGGCAGCCTCGTCCCGTACTGCCAAATGTAGTTGTAATTCCAAATGTTCATGTAAGGAAACATTGTTTTTTATAAATACTTCAAAAGGTTGTTTGTCATCTGCTATCCCATACTCAGATTTCCTGTCGATACCTTCGTTAAAATAATCAGCCCAGTTAAAATAATCATCCAGGGGCTCATTTTCCTTAAGGCCCTCTTTTTGATCAGACTGTTCTGATTGATGGGGATCATCCCCTTCTTTATCTGCTATTTCCAGTACAGGGTTTTCCAGAATTTCTTCCGCGATCACTTCAGACAATTCCATTGCTGACAACTGTAATATAGCAATAGCCTGACGTAGTTCAGGTGTCATCATTAACTTTTGGTTTAAATCTAATTTCAGTCCATGATCCAGATTCATCAGTAGAAACCTCCTATGAGCCTCAACATATCCGAGGCAATTGATCACCAATCAGCATATCTAGCCGTCTCACACCACCAATTCGAGTACGCAGTCCAACCTGGCCGCAGGGTTTTGGAACTACCTCACCGATAATCCGGGACTCACGGCCATAGATATGACTCTGCATGATCCTTAATACTTCTGCAGTATACTCTTTATCAACAAAAACAATCATTTTACCTTCATTGGCTAGATACAGAGGATCGAAACCCAAAATATCACAAGCTGCCTGTACTGCTGGCGATACTGGAATACTGCTTTCATCCAGCATGATCCCTACCTGGGATTGACTAGCAATCTCATTCAGAGTTGTAGCCAGCCCCCCGCGGGTAGGATCCCGTAGCACAGCAATTTGCGGCACTGCTGTGAGCAGTTCTGCCACTAGCCTATTAAGGGGTGCACAATCACTCACTACTGTTTGGGGAAACTCCAGACCGTGACGTTCACTCATGACTGCCAAGGAATGTTCGCCTAAATAACCATTCAAAATAATGTCCTGACCTGGACGAGCATTTTGACCCGAAATCTGAATACCATCTATAATCTGGCCAATACCAGCCGTATTAATATAAATGCCGTCAACTGCCCCTTTTTCCACTACCTTGGTGTCACCAGTAACAATATATACCCCAGCTTCAGCTGCTGCTTGTTGCATGGAAGCAACAATCCGCTTGAGAATTTCAATGGGAAACCCCTCTTCTAATACAAATCCAGCACTTAAATACAGCGGCACCGCACCATTCATCGCCACATCATTGACTGTGCCGCATACAGCCAATTTCCCAATATCACCACCAGCAAAAAACAAGGGTTTGACCACATAAGAATCTGTGGAGAACGCGAGCCGAACACCATTGATAGTACATTGTGCACCATCATGCATAGCGCCTAGAATATCATTGGCAAAAGCAGGCCACATGATATTTTTCACCAAATCATGACTGAGTTTTCCCCCACTGCCATGGGCCATTTGAATACGCTCACTGCTCACCCCTGCCACCTCCCAGCACCATACTTATACCAAGCCGCACATGTACCTTCAACAGAAACCATACACGATCCCACGGGATGCTCCGGAAGACAGGTTTTACCAAACAGTGGGCAGGCTGTCGGCAATAGGGTGCCGCATAGTACTTGTCCGCACTGACAACCCGCATGTTCTTTCATAACTTCCACAGTCACAGGTATATTGGTTTTAGCATCAAAACTACGATATTCTTCTCGAATCCCGAGGCCTGAACCTTCCAGATTGCCAATACCTCGCCACACTGTATCTACCGCCTGATACACCTTATAAAGAGTTCGGCAGGCCACTTCATTGCCCCTTGGCGGCGCAATACGGCGATACTGATTTTCCAGTTGAGGCGTACCCTCATGTATTTGCTTCACCAACATATAGATGGATTGCAAAATATCCAGTGGATCAAAGCCAGCAACCACTGCTGGAGTGCTAAATTCATCAATTAAAAACTCATAGGGCTTCACACCAATCATAGAGCTTACATGTCCAGGTAGCAACAATCCATCTACACGGCTATTTTCCGACATAAGTAGCACTCTAAGGGCGGGGGGCACCAATTTATGAGCTGATAATACATAAAAATTCGTGATTCCTGCTTTCTCAGCCATGAGTATGGTTGCTGCAGCGAGAGGTGCCGTTGTTTCAAAACCAACAGCTAAAAAAATCACGTTTTTGTCAGGATTTTCTTTAGCAATTTCTAAGCTTTCTAATGGTGAATAAAGAATACGAATATCTGCACCAGCTGCCTTTTGCTGTGCTAATGTTGATGATGATCCAGGCACTTTCAGCATATCCCCAAAGGTTGTAATAATAACTTGTGGATCTTTGCTGTAGGCAATGGCTGTATCCAAATATTCATTAGGTGTTACACATACAGGACACCCAGGTCCGCTGACCAGTTCTACGTTTTCTGGCAAAAGCTGACGAATCCCAGCCTTAAAAATAGCCACTGTATGGGTACCGCATACTTCCATTAATCGAATCGAGCGCTGTCCCGCAAGACGAGCAATCTCTTGGGTAAAAAAGTCAGCAGCCTTCTTTATTTGTTCATCGGTCATGGTCAGCATACTCTTCTAGCTCCTTAAACAATTCCAAGGTCTTTCTGACTTCCTCTTCATCAATGGCCTGGATAGCAAATCCAGCATGAATGAGAACAAATTCTCCCACCTTGCTCTCAGGTAACAGCATTAAACTTATTTTTCGAGTCACACCACCAATTTCTACAGTGGCCAACAAATCTTGTATCTCGAGGATTTTTCCTGGTACAGCCAAACACATACTATTTACCCCTTCACTATACGT
>JAGFZX010000016.1 GCA_017889585.1 Bacillota bacterium | reverse complement strand
GTTAGCATTTCGATGCTAACGGAGCGACTCACGAAAAACTTTTATCAAAGTTTTGGTTCGCTGCATCCAGTGACGATAGCTAAGGGGTTCCACCTGTTCTCATACCGAACACAGTAGTTAAGCCCTTATACGCCGAAAGTACTTGGTTGGAAACGACCTGGGAGGATAGGTAGTTGCTGGTTAAGCAAAAAGCACTCATTTATATGGGTGCTTTTTGCTTATTGTCATTATGACAGGTATTGAAATCGACAAATTTTTCAAAATTCTCTTTCTGCTTTGCAGGAAGCTACTATTTATTTGGGGAACACTATAAGTATGGAAGGAGTGGCAATTAGTGAATACAGTTTTTGATGATATAGAAGTTAAAGTAAAGAATGGAATTCGTCTGACACGTGAAGAGGGTATTGCATTGTTTCAGAGCAATGATTTATCATGGCTAGGATACCTAGCTAATATAGTTAGGCAACGGATTAGTGGAGAGTATGTCTATTTCAATGTGAATCGTCATATCAATCTTACCAATATTTGTACTGCCCGTTGTGATTTTTGCGCTTTTGGCTGTGATGCTGATAGTATCCAGTCTTATACTATGGATAAAGATAATGTTATAGCAATTGCCATACAGGCAGCTAAAGATGCAGATCTTCGAGAATTACACATTGTTAGTGGCTTGCATCCTGATTGGTCATTTGAATATTATTTGGATATTATCACATCGTTAAAGGAAAGGTTACCTCATATTCATTTAAAGGCATTTACTGCTGTAGAAATTACTTACTTTGCTAAAGTATCTGGTAAGTCAGTTAGGCAAGTACTTACTGAATTACATTGTGCGGGACTCGATTCTATGCCTGGTGGTGGAGCGGAAATTTTGTCAGATCGGGTGAGGGGAGAACTTTGCCCGAATAAAGCTACTGCATCTGAGTGGCTGGAGGTAGCACGAACTGCTCATCAATTGGGAATTCGTAGTAATGCTAGTATGTTATATGGTCATATAGAAACATTAGAAGAACGGATTGATCATTTGTTAGCCCTTAGAGACTTGCAAGATGAGACAGGTGGCTTTCAAACCTTCATTTGCTTCCCCTTCCATCCGAATAATACAGCGTTAGATGGTAAAATTATAAAAACATCAGTATGGGATCAACTTAAGACAGTGGCTATTTCACGATTGATGTTGGATAACTTTCAGAACATCAAGGCTTATTGGGTTATGTTGACACTGCCGATTGCTCAATTAGCATTAGGTTTTGGGGCAAATGATATTGATGGTACAGTGAGTGAAGAAAAAATTATCCATGCCGCAGGGGCTAAGTCAGCGACATCATTAACTAAAGAGGCAATTATTGAAACAATTCGCGAGGCAGGTCGTATTCCTGTTGAGCGTGATTCCATGTATAATATCGTTAAAATATTATAATAGTAAGAATGAGCAGCCTAAATATTTTGAGGTTGCTCATTCTTTATAGTATACTAGAATCTGTATTATTCTAAGGAGTGTAACAATGAGTTATATTATTCAAGCTGAAAATTTAGCTAAATCATATGGAGAGTTTCTTGCTCTCAAAGGTATATCTTTTAGAATTAATAAAGGTGAGTGTTATGGTTTTTTAGGTCATAATGGTGCAGGAAAATCCACTACGATGCGGATGATTTATGGCTTATCTACTATAAGTGAAGGCTGGCTTGAAGTGCTTGGCGAAAGGATTGCGCCCATTACTCCGCCGCATCTTAAGCAGGTTTTTGGGATCGTTCCCCAGGAAGACAATCTCGATCCTGATTTGACAGTGATAGAGAATTTAGAAGTATATGGTGGCTATTTTAAGATATCCGGTAAAGAGGCGAGAATACGAGGACAAGAACTGCTAGAATTTATGGGACTCTCAGATAAAACCAATGTTAATGTAGAAAAACTCTCCGGTGGAGCCAAACGTCGGTTGGTTATTGCCAGAGCCCTTATTAATAAGCCAAAAATTATAATTTTAGACGAGCCTACTACTGGCCTTGATCCCCAGGCTCGTCGTTTGGTATGGCAGAAACTAAGAAGATTAAAAGAGGAGGGGGTTACCATGTTGCTGACAACTCATTATATGGAAGAAGCAGCACAGCTTTGTGATCGGCTCGCTATTATGAATGACGGGCTAATATTGGCTGAGGGTAGTCCTGAGAAATTAATTAATGAATACGTATTGCCATTTGTGATTGAAGTTAGAGTTTCTATCGATATGCTGCCTCCTAATATTAATGAGAAGATTGGGGCAATGGGTGGTAGGGCTGAGTATATGGTTGATAGCTTGTTTATTTTCACGGAAAATGGCAGAGAAATGTGGGAAAATATACATGAAACAGGTCTAGCTCAGCATGCCTGTTATCTCAGACCAGCTAATTTGGAGGATGTATTTTTAAAACTTACTGGGAAGAGGGAAGAATTATGAATATGGCATTTAGCATCTTAAAGCGTCATTTAATCGTATTTCGTCGCACTTTGTGGTCAAATATGGTTTTTAATGTAATTGAACCTTTTCTGTATCTTTCGGCAATGGGGTTTGGATTGGGGGCATTTGTCCAGGATATGGGGGGGATGACTTATATCCAGTTTATTGCTCCTGGGATGGTGGCTTCAGCATCAATGTGGGCAGCTACTTTTGAGTGTACATATGCTAGTTTTGTTCGGCTACATTTCCAAAGAACTTTTCATGCCATGTTAGCTGGTCCAGCTACTGTGGCTGATGTGGTAGCTGGTGAAGTTTTATTTGGTATAGTAAAAAATATTGTATTTGGGATTATTATTTTAGTGGTTATTGGCATAATGGGGCAGGTACAGTCAGTCTGGTCTCTACTGATTCCCCTATTTCTCATTCTGCCTGGTGCAGTATTCTCCCTTATGGCTCTGTCCTATACGGGTATAATTAACAATATTGATTATCTAAATTATTATATTACCCTTATTACTACACCTATGTATCTATTTGCAGGTGTTTTTTTTCCTGTATCTACGATGCCAGAGTGGTTACAAACTTTAGCTTGGTTTAATCCTTTGTACCATAGTGTGGAAGTATGTCGTGGACTGGTAGTTGGCCAGGTTAGTATTATACTTTGGCAGCATGCAGCTAGTTTGGTCTTTTTTTCAGTAGTGCTAGCCCCATTACCTGTATATTTTATGAGAAAACGGCTTATTAGCTAAGAATAAAAGATGATGAAAAAAAACCACATTTTTAACACAAACATACAAAGCCGCGATGCGGGTACAAAGGGGATATTATAAAATCAACTACCCTTTGCGTTTCTTTGCGATCTGTGTGATTAACGTGGTTTTTACCCTTTGTAATTTTTAAGGACGTGCTAGCGTTTTTCTAAGCATTAGCTTAATGTCGAAAGTAATAAATGTCCACAGGCTGCATTTGTAGCTACAGGTACTTCATGCACATCACAAACTCTAAGAAGGGCAGTTATATCTGGTTCATGGGGTTGGGCAGTGAGTGGATCGCGCAGAAAAATAACCATGTCGACTTCCTGACTGGCGATACGCGCCCCTATTTGCTGATCACCGCCTAGTGGGCCGGATAAATAGGTGGTAATAGGTAAGCCAGTATTCTCTTTAATAAGACGCCCCGTAGTGGCGGTAGCCAGCAAATTATGATTAGCCAGTATATTTTGATGTTGACGGACAAAAGCGAGCATGACTTCCTTTTTGCGATCATGAGCAATTAAAGCAATCGTTTTCATAAGAACACCTACTTTTTAATATTTATGTTAATTATAGTATGACTAAATTATAGCATAACTAAATTGTAGGAGGGATTAAATATTTGTTAAGGATTTATATTTTTTTTGAATAGTAGTAATGTCTTTATGAAGAGCCTAAGTAAATAAGAGCGGTTTTCCCTTGTCTCTTGCAGGATGAGCATAACGATATGGCGAATATGAGAATATTAATAGAATTCAGGTTTGATTTTAAAAGGAGTGAAGTAATGTGTTGCCATTTCTAATAGTATTATTTTTTACTGTAAATTTTGTATACTTTTTTATGGAAATGCCTGTATTGGCTTTTGGGTTTGTTGGTTGGTCTAATTTAATTATTGCCTGGGGCATACTGTTAATGTTTATTGCAGCACTAATACTACTTAGTAAATTTAGGCAGATTGTTGAAAAAACATCCTGGGGACAAATGATAAAAAGCATATTTCCACAGCTATTTCAAGATAGGACGAATATTGTTGATATTGCAGATTATCAAAATAATGGGAAAAAGTCAAAAAGATTCAAAATCATTGGGATTATGGGAATGGTACTGCTTGTTATTGGTGTGACTAATTTCCTAGTTTTACCCATTTTGACCAGTGCGCCGATTTTGTATAGTAATTCCTATCGTGGTTTAATCGGGGATGTAAAAGAAAGCTCATTTACTGCTGATGTTGAGCCTACAAGTTTATCCCAAATACGAATTGTAGATGAAGAAACAGCCCGTAAACTAGCAGATAAGAAGATTGGTGAGATTCCAGCTTTAGGTAGTGAGGCACAATTAGGCGATCTTGCGTTACAAAAAGTACAAAATCAATTGTATTATGTAGCACCATTAGAACATCGAGGTATCTTTCAATGGCTGACAAACCACAGTAAGGGTAGTAAAGGGTACGTCATGGTATCGGCGACCAACCCACAAGATGTAAAGCTTATACAAAATGTAAATAATCAGGAAGTATATTTAAAATATCAAATGAAAGGATTTTTATTTGATTATCTACCAAGGTACTTGTATTTTAGTGGTTTCTTCAATATAGGTTTGGCGGATTTTTCTTTTGAGGTAGATGATGATCTTAATCCTTATTGGGTAACTAGTTTGTATAAAAACAAAATAGGATATAGTGGGTCAGATGCAGTAGGGGCAGTTACTGTAAATGCCCAGACTGGTGAAATTTCTAGGTATACTATTGAAAATATGCCTCGTTGGATTGATCGAGTACAGCCAGAGGCGTTTATACATAAACAAATTCGTGATTGGGGCGAATATATTAACGGGTATTGGAATAGCATTTTCGCCAAGACAGGTACGCTGAGACCAACCAGTAATGAGCTTAATCTTATTTATGGTAATGATGATACGGTATATTGGTATACAGGCATTACTTCCTCAGGTAAAGATGGAAGTTCAGTAGGTTTTATTATGGTCAACTCTCGTACTAAAGAGGCTAAATGGTATAAAGTATCAGGAGCTGACGAGGCTGGTGCTAAGAAGTCAGCTGAGGGGCAAGTACAGGAGAAAGGCTATCGATCTGGATACCCTATTTTATATAATATTGCTGGTGTTCCTACCTATATTTCGCCCATGAAAGATAAAGAGGGGCTGCTAAAGGCCGTGGCGTTTATATCGGTGGAGAATTATAATTTGGTCGGTGTAGGGCCGGATATTGAAAGTGGGTTACGTACTTATCAACAGGTTTTAGCGAGTAAGGGGAATCAGTTTATACCAAGCCAGGAACTTAAACTAATCAAATTGCAAGGTAAGCTGAGCCGTGTTTCTCAGGTTGTAAAAGGTGGGGAATCTTATTTCTACTTTATGTTGGAAGGGGACAATCGGATTTTTATTGGTAGTTCTAATACCTCACCTAAAGTGCCGTTGGCTAAAGTGGGAGATATCGTGATTCTGACGGCAAATGATACGAAAGAAGGGATATTGAATATTAGTGAATTTAAAGGGGAAAATTATTAAATAGCAAACAATCCTTCTGCCTGTGCAGAAGGATTGTTTTTTAAAGGAAAAGGTGAAGATAGAGCGAACAATAAAGTAAATATCTTTTGCAGGAGGATTTTTTATGGTTGTAAAATTGAAAAATAAGGCTATTAAAGCAGGTAAAAAATTAATTTATGCAGCACTGCTATTATATTATACCCTGCAGAAAGACAATGTACCATTAAAGGCTAAGTCTGTTATTGTTGGCGCCCTAGGGTACTTTATTGCACCGATTGATGCTATTCCGGATTTCCTGCCGATGATTGGGTATACAGACGATTTTGGGGCATTGATGATGGCCTTGGCAATTGTATCTATGTATGTTGATAATGAGGCTAAAAGCAAAGCACACACTCAATTAGAATCATGGTTTGGTCAAGGCAATGAGAGTGAAATTGATGAGGTCAATGATAAATTATGATTGGCAATAAAAATAAGGCTAATTTTATTTTGGGGGCAGTATCCTTAGCTTTTTTTAGTAGTTATCCCTTTAAGCATACCTTTGTCGGGGGGTTACTCGCTGGTGGTTTTGGAGCGGCCATGATTGGTGGACTGGCAGATTGGTTTGCTGTATCTGCATTATTTCGTCGCCCTCTAGGTATACCTTTTCGCACAGCCATTATTCCCCGTAATCGGGAAAAAATATTTCAGGCCCTTGTGCACATGGTGGGGAACCAGTTATTAATGAAGGAAAATATAAAGTCTAAACTGAGTGAGTGGGATATAGCAGGTACCTTAGCTAAGGTTATGGTAGAGCATGGTGGTAAAAATGTTATCAAGCGCATGTTGTATAGTTTTATTCGTGATATTGTTGCACAAGTAAAACCAAAGCAGTTAGGAAAAATTATTGATGAAATTATAAAAAATACGGTTTATAAAACCAGAGTAGCCTTATATATTATTGACGGTATAGAGTGGTTGATAAAAAATAGCTATGATGATAAAATAATAAAATTTTTTCTTAAGCAGTGTGTGTTATTAATAGAGCATAAACAGGCACATGTCTTATTTGCCCAGTATTTTATCATTGCCAGGCAAAGATATGAACAGGGGATGAAAAGAAGGAAGTTTTTTAACCAGTTGCTGAATTTATCAGCCGAGGAAGTTGGTAGTTTTGGGCAAAAAGCCTTGATTGAAAGTTTGATTGCTATGCAAGATGAGCAACATACTTTGCGACAAAAGTTTAAAATATGGTTACAGCAATGGCTGATTATCAAGAGAACGGATGTTGTATTTCAGCAAAAAATTCAGGAATGGATATATCAATTCCTGAATAAGACTAATGCTGCACAATATGCTGCTAAAGATATTGCCGAATTTTGTGCAGGAGCGCTAGTTAACAACAGGCAGACTGTCAAATGGCTAGAGGTGTTTATTAATCAATTTGATAAAATGATTGCAGATTTTGCGCAAAATGAGCATGAGCGAGGAAAGTTTGATCAAGTAGTGAAGAATATGATTAGTCAATGGTTAGATAACTACCATGATGAGATAGGCAAAATTGTAATGGAAAGTTTAGATAAATTCACCAATGCGATGCTGGTAGCATTTATTGAGAATAAAGTAGGTAATGACTTGCAAATGATTCGTATTAATGGTTCGGTAGTCGGCGGGTTGGTGGGCGTGGTGCTATATATAATGTCATTTTGGCTGTAAGAATAGGGTGGTATATCATGAATCGCAAAAATATGGCAAATAAGTTCTTGGCGGGGGTTTTTCTACTATTTGTCCTGGCAAGTGTGCTAAAATACTTTTATAAAGAGTTATTAGCAGTCCAGTTATTCAGTTTTGTAACAGAAGCTGCTGTTGTGGGAGGAGTTGCAGATTGGTTCGCCGTTACTGCTTTATTTACAAAGCCATTGGGATTTCCTTGGCATACGGCATTAATTACTCGTCATCGAGGAAGAGTAATTAATGCTATGGCTGATATGATCGAATATGAACTGCTTAGTATACAGTCAATCAAGCAAAGAGTGGATAAAATTTATTTTGTAAGTTTGTTGATTGAATGGGTGGAAAATAAAGATGGTAAGCTATTGCTGAAAAATCTGTTTAGCAAGCATAGTGAAGATGTTTTGGCTGGTATTGATGGAGAGAATTTGGCATTATATTTAGATGAAATACTCAAAATTAAGGTTAGGACAATTACGATAACCCCTCATATCAAAATGGCTATCAAATGGGTAGTTATGCACAAAAAATATGAACAAGTGGTAAGTTGTGTTGTTGATGAATGTATTAACATTCTACAAAAAAGCGAGATCCGACAATTGATTTATCAACAGCTTTTGAAAATCAGAGAACAACAGACCAAATCTATATTTGAAAAGGCAGTCTTTTGGTTGGCAGAGCAGACTGATAGTATAAACTTATCTCAAGCAGCTGATGTTATATATGAGGAATTATTAGCAATATTGTCTGAAGCAAAACAGACTGATCATATACTATATAAATGGATATATGCCAATTTATTGGAAATAATTGATCAATTAGAAAGCCCGGGTTCATGGTTAGCGGCTATTGAAGCTTGGAAGGAAGTAGTAGCTAAGGAGATGGATACTACTCAAGTAACCACACATTTTGCTGAAGTAGCATTGGAAGCTATCAAGGATTCATCTAATTCCCCAGTCTGGATATGGCTGTATGAGCAGATACAAAACTATTGGGATAACTTTACCCAGAACCAGCAAGCGCAGGCATGGCTAGAAGCTGGTATTAAGCAAGCGGTACATAAATTGATTGAAAATGAGCATCAGTTAATTGGTATTATTATCAAAAGTGTTCTCAATACCTTTTCAAATGAAGATTTAAATCAATTTATTGAGGAAAAAGCTGGTGATGATTTGCAGTGGATTCGTATTAATGGCTGCGTAGTCGGTGGGGTTGTAGGGCTGGGGCTTTTTGTATTTTTGCATTTTATATATGACCCTTATGTAGTTCCAACAGTACAAGGAATATTTAGGTAGGAAAATATATGAGGGAACGATTATTGGTAGCAGTGCTTATTATGGTTGCCGCTGTCTGCGAAATTATGGATGTATTGAGTAAAATAATATATGATTATTTTTTTGCAAGAAGAAATTGTATATTCTTAGTGAGCTTTGTGCTTTTGTGGTTGAATAGGATTTATTACTATAGTAAAGTATAGGCTCTTCGAAGTAAAAAAAATTGAAACACGAAGGATATTATGTTTATTCATGACCTGTTTTTCATGCTCTTCGTGTCTCCATCTTTCAAAAGGTTTATTTTAATGCATACTTAAACACATAAGGGGTGTTTTTCTAATATACTATAATCGAGGTGAGTATATGGATATTGGATTAGTGGGAATAGGACGCATGGGCAGAGTACTAGCAAAATTGCTAGCAGGACATGTAGAGCTATGTTTGTTTGACAGGAATGCTTCCAATATGAATACATTGGCAGAAGAACTATATGTTTCTACTGTCAATAATTTAGAAGATATAGTGAAGATGGGGACTGTTATCCTAGCGGTACCTGACCATGAAGTAGTTAGTTGTATTAAGATATTTAATCAAATAAAAAAGCCAGTTACTGTCATAAATATAGCGACCAATGTAGCCCAACATATGTTAGAGCAAATCGCTGCTCCCCATGTGAAGTGCATATGTATCAAGTTTATTGGGCATGCTGATGAAATGGCACTAGGTCAAAGACCCGTGATTATTGTCAATCAGTTTCCCGCTGACATCGTACCACAGATGGTTGAAATTTTTCAGGTAGTAGGGGAAGTATTAGTCGGCAAGGCTGACGTTGTTCATACAATAAATACCATTGCGGCAGAGAAGGCTCTTGAAGCCGCTGTTCGTATCGAAGAAGCATTAAAACAACAAAAAATTACCGATCAGACCATTGTTAAAAGTACCATCAGACAAGTGGCAGCTGGAATACTTAAAGCATATGCCGATGGAACTATGGGACCATTTGCACGGGAAATAGTGCAATCCGTAAAGAGTAAAATCAGCAAGAGTTAGTGTATATAGAATCCATTAAAGATTGATAAAGCTCTACATGAACCATGCATCTTTTAATCTCTTAAGTGCAGTTTTTATTTCATTCGCAGGTATTTTGGAAAAGTATAATATGATTTGTGGTAATTTTTCTGGTGAGACTTCCCAATAATAGTCCTCAACAGGAGCCACGCGACAACCGTATTTAAGTGCTCTTTCGCCTAATTCTCTTGCTTTTAATTTAGACTTTACAGTAAGAATGGTATGAAGTCCGGATTCGTTCTCATTGACTTCCACATTTTCACCTAAGATATTTTTTATAGCATCAAAAAACAACCGACTTTTCTCATAATATAATTTGCGAAGTTTGCGAATTTGTCTCTCTAAATGGCCATCATACATAAACTGAGCAAGGGCGAGTTGCTCAATGGTAGAGGCGGCTTGATTATAGAGAGATGATTTTTTTTGATAAATTTCTAAAAATTTTTCAGGCAAAACCATGTAACTGATGCGTATGGAAGGTGGTATCACTTTTGAAAATGAACCCAGATATACTACATTTCCCCTGGTATCAAGACCTTTTAACGCTGGTATGGGACGTCCGTAATAACGAAATTCACTATCATAATCATCCTCAATAATAGTACCATTATTTGTTATTGCCCAATTTAACAGTTGATTTCTCCTTCCAATTGGCATAATATAGCCTGTTGGAAATTGGTGAGACGGGCTGACATAGACTAGGTTTTCACCGCTATCTACAAGTTCCTCCATATCAATACCGTCTTTCTTCATTTTTATTGGTTTGATCCTAAAGGCATTATCAGCAAAAATACGTCTACCATTTTTAAAGCCTGGTTCCTCAAAAGCGATACTGTTATTTTCCAATTTTAATATACTGCAAAGAATGCTCAAAAGGTTTTGTACACCTGCACCAATTATAATTTGCGACCTATGAGTGTAAACACCTCTTGATTTTTGAATGTATTTTGCAATTTCTGCCCGGAGCTCTTCCTCACCTTTAATATTCCCATAGCTTACAAGACGCTCTTTTTGCAGAAAAGCTTTACTTATATAACGTTTCCATAGAGAAAAATCAAATCCATCGATATCCATTTCTCCACTTGAAAAATCATAGAGGACTTTACTCCTTTGTATAATTGTTCTACTTTTAGATGAACTTTCAATCAGAGGTGGCATGGATTTACAAATAGAGCCATCTAATTTATTTACAGTATATCGAGAACGATCACAATTCTCTATATATCCTTCACTAGCAAGTTGTTGATAGGCTTTTTCTACTGTTATTTTGCTAATTGAAAGGCTTTTTGACAGTCCTCGAATGGAGGGCAATTTTTCACCTTGAGTGAGTCTATTTTCTTCGATTTCAGCCTTGAAATAGTTATAGAGTTGTATATATAAGGGGGTAGTTTTCTTCGACTCTAATACAATTAAGTTCATAAATTATAAATCCCTTCAAACTGTACCTATTAAAAATGTTAATTCTGTATATTTTATAGAGGTCTATTTTATTTTATAATACAATTATATTTTAAGGAAGTCCTCAATTACAGTTTTTTAAGAAAAAATAAAAACAATTTCAGGAGGTAGTAATTTATGCAACAAGGAACTTTTCGTGTAAAAGCCGGTTTAGCAGAAATGCTCAAAGGCGGCGTAATTATGGATGTAATTAATCCTGAACAAGCAAAAATTGCTGAAGCAGCAGGAGCATGTGCCGTTATGGCTTTAGAACGTGTACCAGCAGATATACGTGCCGCAGGTGGTGTTGCACGGATGGCTGATCCTAGCATTGTTCTAAATATTATGGAAGCAGTGACCATTCCAGTAATGGCTAAAGGTAGAATTGGCCATTTTGTGGAAGCACAGATTTTAGAATCTCTGGGAGTCGACTATATTGATGAAAGTGAAGTATTGACTCCAGCTGATGATAAATTTCATATTGATAAACATGAGTTTAAAGTTCCTTTTGTGTGTGGCGCTAAAAATCTTGGTGAAGCACTGCGCCGTATTGGCGAAGGTGCGGCTATGATTCGTACTAAGGGTGAACCTGGTACAGGCAATGTAATTGAAGCTGTAAAACATATCCGAATGGTGATGAGTGAAATCCGCCAATTGCAGCATTTACCAATCGAAGAAGTATCTGCTTTTGCAAAAAACATTGCAGCACCTTTGGAATTGGTGATGGAGGTTCGGAAATTAGGTCGTTTGCCTGTTGTTAACTTTGCTGCTGGTGGTATTGCTACTCCAGCTGATGCAGCACTGATGATGCATTTGGGCTGTGATGGCGTTTTTGTCGGTTCAGGTATATTTAAGTCAGGTGATCCTGTCAAAAGAGCCAAGGCGATTGTGGCAGCCACTACTTATTATAATGATCCTAAAATATTAGCTGAAATTTCTCGTGATCTTGGTGAAGCGATGGTCGGTATTGAAATTTCCACTTTGTCCGACCATGAACGTATGCAAGACCGCGGCTGGTAAAAAAATCGAAAAGAGTCAGTGGAGGCAGACATGAAAATAGGAGTTTTGGCATTACAGGGAGCCTTTCGTGAGCATTGCTGGATGCTTGAACGTTGTGGGGCCACAGCCCTAGAAATCAGAAAGCCTGCTGAACTAGATGATATAGCAGGCCTCATTATTCCTGGCGGGGAAAGCACCACGATTGGTAAGTTGATGGTACAGTGGGGATTGATGGAAAAGATCCAGACCAGAGCCAGTCAAGGTATGGCGATTTATGGTACTTGCGCTGGGATGATTATGCTGGCTAAGGAAATTATCGGCAGTGATCAACCACGCTTGGGCTTGATGGATATGGCGGTACGTCGAAATGGTTTTGGTCGTCAGCGAGAAAGCTTTGAGGCTGCCATGTTAGTGCCTGAATTTGGGTCTGAACCAGTATGTGCAGTATTTATTCGCGCGCCCTATATTGAGCGTGCTAGTGAGAATATAGAAGTTATGGCTATAGTAGATGATAAAATTGTCATTGCTCGTCAAGACAAGATGCTAGTCACTGCCTTCCATCCTGAATTGACAAATGATGATCGTATTCACAAGTATTTTATTTCGATGATTAATGAATAAGTAGAAAAAACAGTCATTAGATACCACTGGCATCTAATGACTGTTTTTATGCATATATTTAGCTCTTCATATTTATAGCAATGGCTGTGGCAATAGCAGCACCGATACCGGAACCATCTTTGGTGAGGGTTGTTGTCGCCATTGCTGCTGTACCATCGAGTGCTTGGTCTAAGGTTATTTGAATATCCTGGGCATAGCCTGGCATTTTTTCGTAGAGTGAGCCATCAATAGCAATGTTATGGCTGTGCTCTAAGTTTGGATCAATGTGTTTAATAATACCTAAGTAGGTTGCTGCGACTAGGCGGGCAGAGCGGGCACATATTAAAGCGGCAATAGTTTTGAGAGCCTTACGATCCTCAATAGATGAATTTGTAATATGCAGACTGCCCTCTAACCAATTGGAGATGAGGACGAGTTCCTCGGTATCATCTTCTTGCAGGAGTGAAAGATGGGCACCATTTAAAAGATATGGTGTAGTTAATATGTTTCTGCCAGGGCTAGTAGACAGTAGGCTGGCATCAAATAAATTACAGGCAATAATACGTACTATTTCCCCAATATAGTGACCTGAGACCATTTTCTCTAAGGGTTGTGCACCAGGTCTTTCACTATTAGCATCGAGTTGTGAATCATAATTTGTAAAGGGCAATTGATCAAAATTGCCTGATTCTAGATTGATTATCATTGGAGCCTTGGTTAGAGGTGACAATGGTTCAATATAGGCTGTATTATGACCGGTGCCGCAAATAGAACCAATCGTTGTAGATTGATCAATATAGGCAGCTGTGAGCAGTGCACCCACAGTATCGTTAATAATTGCCTGGGGCAAGACGTTAGTAAGCTTTTGCCTCGCTAAGGCTGCAATGAGCATCTCAGTAATGTCGTTGCCATCCATACCTGTTGTTTCAATTTCCTTGGTCCAGTGGATGAGTGTGCCTGTATTAAGCCCTGTCTGATGAATGGGAAAGGAAAAGGTATGGCCTAAAGGATAATTGGCATCAGGTTTGACAATGGTCGCAATCTGCATCGCAATAAAATCAAATAACTGGTCGGCTGTTGATTGATCAGAAATATAATTATAATGACCATCAGCATCTTTGAGGCGACTAGCAATGCGGGCCTCTACATTAAAGATTCCTTGTCCTAATAATTCGGTTAAGAGTACCCGCACATTAGTGCCGCCAAAGTCCAGGGCTAAAAAAGTACCTGTTTCATTTCTGGAAGGCTTGCTTAAATAGGATGGTAGCATTTTGAGGGGGCTGTCTTTTCCCGCTAACCCATCTAGCATGGTTTGGCGGAATTTATCGGCGATTTTGTTGATTTGTTCAGGCAGAATGGTGAGTTGTAGAGTTAGTGCTTGCAGCTCAGTTGACAAATTACTCATATTGGATGATCCTCCATGATATAAGCTCTTTAAAGGGATAGTACTGTACTAGCAGTCACCTATTGCCTGTTGTCGTAATACTCTCTTCAAAATCTTTCCTGTAGAATTTTTTGGCAATTCGTTTACAATAATGAACTCACGAGGCATTTTATAGGGTGCAATTTTTTTCTGCAGATAGCTTTGTAATAATTTTTTATTTAAGTTATGTCCTTCGGCAGGGACAATATAGGCACGGACAGTGGCGCCGCGTAGTTTGTCAGGCACGCCGATGACGGCAGCTTCGGCTATAGAGGGGTAAGCGTATAAAAGTTCTTCAATCTCCCGGGGATAAATGTTCTCACCGCTAGTAATAATCATATCTTTAAGGCGGTCAATAATAAAGATATAGCCGTCCTCATCAATATATGCTACATCACCTGTATGCAGCCAGTCATTTTGTAAGGTTTTAGCTGATTCCTCTGGCAATTTATAATAACCCTGCATGACATTAGGGCCACGTACCAGGAGCTCACCAGTTTGGCCGGGGGGCAGATCAATATTGTTGCTATCAATTACTCGCACATCAATACCCGGCAGGGGTTTGCCGATAGAACAGTACTTGACTTTATCTGCAGGATTTACTGAGACAACAGGTGAGGCTTCTGATAGACCATAGCCTTCGACTACCTTTTTGCCGGTTTTTTGTGTAAACTGCTCGGAAATTTCCTGGGGCAGGGAAGAACCTCCTGAAATAAATAGTCGTACATGGGCAAGATCTTCTGCTGTAGCCCACTGGGTGAATAATCTAAACATGGTGGGAATACCGGCAATAATGGTTAATTTGTTATCGCGAATGCTAGTAATGGTCTCTCTAATGTTGAAGGATTCTAATATTTTAATAGAACAACCATTAAGTAAAGGTGTCAGCACCGCTACAGTCCAAGCGAAACAATGATACATGGGCAATATACAAAGAGCTCGATCTGTTATCAAGTGAGGGTGAACCAGAGAGAATGCTTGGGCATTACTGATCAAGTTTTTGTGAGTGAGCATTGCACCTTTAGGATGTCCTGTCGTGCCTGAAGTATAAATAATGGTGCATAGTGTATTTTCATCACAGGTTGTAGGTACAGGAGCTGATGTTAGATCTAAACTTGAAATGGTTTTAATAAAATCTGGAATGATGAGTTGTAGTAGTTGTTGATTATAATCATAGCTAGTAAGTTCAGCGGCTAATTGTAGCTCAGACATAGTAACCAAGATTTTTATGTTGGCATCTTGTATGATATAAGCAATTTCTCGGGGGACAAGCTGAAAGTTAAGGGGTACGACCACTGCCCCTAAGCTGACGACGGCTAAATAACTATAAATAAACTCAATGGAATTTTTAGAAAATAAACCAACATTCTCCCCGGGGCGTACACCTTGTTGATAAAAAAAGTTTCTGTATTCTGTAACTCTCTGTTGTAGGTCACCATATGTAATATTCGATAGCCCTAAGAATGCAATTTGGTCTGAGTCGGCATGGTTGATTATCTGATGAACAAGCATATTTTCCTCCTTGGTAATAAATTGTGATTTAAAGTAATGACAACTATAGTAGTATTATATATAATAGTAATTCATAAAGTAAAATAGGTAAACCCCTGCAATGACATAATAGGTATTTTTTATGGAAAATGTAAAAAATAATGAATTATAAATCAGGTCTGCCCTTAAAAGTTACAACATAGAGGAACATTTTAAAACTAATTATATTGATAAAAGTTATAGTTGTGGCGATACTATGGATAAAAATTATTGATGGTCAGAGTGTATCTCAGATTAATAATATAGTTAAGGCTTAGACTAATTTAGGTTAATTATAGATGGATATTGAGTTTTTAGGAGGGAATAATGTTGGATGTAAAAATGGTCAATCCATTTATTGAAGCAATCATGAATATCATGCCCCAATTGGGTTTTCAAAGTATCACTAAGGGGAACCTTTCAATAGGAGATCAATTTATGACAAGCAAGGGTGTTACTGTGCTTGTAGGATTGACTGGTGGGATGCGGGGTAATGTTGCCTATAATATTACGGAAGATACAGCGAAGAAGATGGCTTCAATTATGATGATGGGGATGCCAGTTGCTGAAATGGATGAGATGGCACAAAGCGCTATTTCTGAATTAACTAATATGGTGACAGGAAATGCAGCGACAAATTTTGAAAAATACGGGCTAAGAGTGGATATTTCGCCACCCGCTTTAGTGGTCGGCTCGGATTTTAAGTCTAAAGTTAGTTGTAATAAATTTTTGGTTGTCGAGATGATAGTCGGTTCACTAGTGCTTGAGTTGAATATTGGCATATTATAAACGAGTAGAGATAAAACTAAGAAATTGACCTTGCAATTTATTGCAAGGTCAATTTCTTATTGATACTGAGATTTACGGTTATTTTTTTCCTTATACATATTATTATCTGCCTCAAGGAATAATTCATTCATATTGGAAGAGTATTGACTGCTGACGGCAAAACCGATTGAGATATTTAGGACTATAGGATTCTTTTGTGCATTATACTCTGATTCGGCTGCTCGAATGCGCTGGTAAGCAGCTTGGGCCTCATGAGATGCTGTATTTGGCAATAAAATAGCGAATTCATCGCCGCCGATGCGGGCTATAATATCATGCTTATTAAAAACCCCAGATAATGTAGTAGCAGCAACTTTTAAAAGTTGGTCACCGAATTGATGCCCGAAGGTATCGTTAATGATTTTTAAACCATCTAAATCACAAATGAATAAAGTTATTGGTGCATTTTCAGTATAGTATAGCTGCTGCATTTGCTGTTCAAAATATGCTCGGTTATAGAGGCCAGTAAGATGATCATGGAGGCTTAGATAGTGGAGTTCTTCTAACAATTGGCTGCGTTGAGTAGTGTCCCGAACAATTGCCATTACCTGGTTATTGTTGAGCTTGACTAGGCGTGCTTCCCAATATTGATCCTGATTGTTGATTGGCAGGTGATATTCCAGAACTTCTCGTTCATTTGTAGCTAGTACTTTAGCAATAGACTCTATCGTATCTTCTGCTAATGGTAGTGGCAAAAGATCATATACTGATTTGCCAATAAGGGGATTAACGGAATTTGGTAGCAGCTTCATATTGTTGGTGGCCTTGTAGTCGACAAACAGACCATTTTTATCAAAGTGAAATATTAAGTCAGGTATCGCTGTTAATAGAATCAGTAAGTATTGATTTTGCTCATTAATAACATTTTGTTGCTGTAATGATTCAGCTAATTGTTTTCGTAATTTTTCTTCTGTAGCTGGAAGTTCCCTGTTCGTATTAGTGAGCTGAATGTTATTTTGTTTTAATTTAGTTTCTGAAATCTTTATGGCGATGGTGTAGTGCTTTAAGAGCATTGATAACATAGTAGTTGTAATAAGTAAATAAATCTAGCATTTAAAGCTGAATATTTTGTTTATCATCATTATGCCGATTGGAAGTTGAGGAATAAGGTGGTCAAAAAATTTAATCCAAAGTATGCTGAGAACAAGATAGATAGCAATAATTTTATGTGTATTAAAGACAACTCGTGTGGAAAAGCGAGATTGTTGTTTTTTAAGCATCTTGTGGCTCCTTGGTACGGAATTATAAAGTACTATTTGGTTATAATAATATTCTAAGAAGAAGATCGGAATATCTTTTCTTAGGATAAAATGTCGATAAATGTCGAGGGAAAAGCTGCTATATTTATTTTAAAATTGATGTAAATCACAGATAAGAATAATGCTATCGGATATGATAAAGATAATATTTGAGGGAGGTGCCAAAATGTTACCTAAAGGTGCTAATTTACAGAAGATTCGTGACGAAAATCGTACATATGCTATTACGCCACATTTGCCCGGTGGTTTTATAAAACCTGATTTGATGAGAAAATATGCTGATGTTGCGGAAAAATATCATGGCGTAATGAAACTTACATCAGCTCAGCGGGTGATGATTACTGGCCTTAAGGCTGAGGATATCGAGAATATTTGGCAAGAATTAGACATGAAGCCAGCGATGGGTTTTGCTAATTGTGTACGTAGTGTGAAAATATGCCCTGGTAATGTATTCTGTAAAAGAGGTAAACAGGATAGTATTAAACTTGGCATGGAACTTGATAAATTATATCATAAGAAGGAAATGCCTTCCCGTATGAAACTAGGAGTTGCAGGTTGCCAAAATTCTTGCGCTGAAGTGTATATTAAGGATATTGGCGTGATGGGGACGGATTTAGGCTGGGATGTCTACGTAGGTGGTAGTGCAGGTTCTCATCCACGCCTAGCAGATCTCTTAATTGAAGGACTGGATTATGATGAAGCATTACACATTGTTGATGTTATTGTTAGGTACTATCAGAAAAATGCTGATATTGAGCGGGTTGGACAATTTATTGACCGAATTGGTCTTAAGAAGTTTAAGGCTGATGTATTGGCAGAATTTTATAAGGGGGTTAGTAATACTACCCAACCACTAGTGCCTAGTTCGGAAGAAGGGCGGGAGATAGTGCCAGTTGCAGGGGGATTGACAGAAGGTACGCTGGTACTTGGGGATAAAATCACAGCTGATAGTGTCATTAGTGATATTATACGAGTATACCCTCAGACGATACCTGTATTTCGTTCATTTGGTATGGGGTGTCTTGGCTGTCCATCTGCTACTGGCGAAGCGGTCAGTAAGGCAGCTGGAATTCATGGACTTGATGTGGATGAAATACTAGCAGGTTTAAATAAAGTAATTTAATACCCAATAATGTAGGCTGGTTCAAAATGCCCAGATGCTAGGCGCGACAATAAGCAGGGAACCAAATCTTCGTGCACGACAGTAAACAAGAAGATTTGTGTGATTCGCTTAGTTAGAGTGAAACGATAACATCATTGTAGCTAGTACACGGGGTACGTTAAGCGAGAACGCACAGGAGCAACAATGCAGATGGGCATTTTCAAACAGATTGTAGGAGGAATTTAGTATGAGTGCATTCTTAGGACATATCCATCATTGGTTATATCATAAAATCAGCAGGGTAGTAGAACGAGAACAGTTAATTTATCAAAGGGCTGAAGAACTATGTGGCGCTACAGCTGAAGAGTTACAGGCTCAGGTTTGGCAGATCTATGGAGCGCCTCAGCCTAATATGAAGCTAGAGGAATTAATTGATCATAATAATATTCACGGTTGGTTACAGCGGCAGGTTACGATTGCTGAAACCAGGGAAGCTGCTTTTATTAAGGAACTTACAGATACCTGTGGTAATGATGCCCGCACTATCGCTGAAGCTGCATTTGCTGAGCATGGCAGCATATGCGGTCAACATGCTAAAGCCCAGGGCAAATATGATACTGAGGCTGCTAGTGGTATATATCAGGCTTTGAATGACTATGTATTAAATGGTATGCCTTGTGATCAAGGTGATGTAGTGACCATAAACGAGGCTGACAAAGTGGTCTGGGAAGGTGATGTTTGCCTGCAGGAACGAAATTGGCTTAAGGCGGGAGTGGATAAGAACCTCATGAAGGAACTTTATCAGCTGTGGTTCGCTGGTTTTGTAAGAGCCTTGAATCCGGAATTTACTTACAGTCAGACAGCTGATACACTAAAAGGTGATAAGGTAAATCGACACCAGATCGTAAAAGGGTAGGAAACATTTTAAAAACAAAGGAACAAAGCCGCTATGGGAGCACAAAGATCACGAAGGGGATATTATAAAAAGTCCTTTGTGTCCTTTGTGCTTCTTTGCATTTAACATGGTTTTTACTCTTTTTTTGTATTATGAATACTATAGATGGGGAATTACTGATATATATCAGGATAACATTTGACATTTTAGAGGTGTGACCATATAGTAATAGAGAGTGATTTTTACGGAATCAGAAAGTATAGCCTTTTCTTGATTTCAAGTAAGGGCAACTAAGGCTTCAGCCTGGGCTGTGCCTTGGCCGAGGCCAAGCTTTATTTATAGTTAATCTAAGATTTTAGGGGGATTTTACGATAGAATGGAAGAATTAGAGTTAGAGACGAATAGGCGGCGGACATTTGCGATTATTTCCCATCCGGATGCGGGGAAAACCACTTTGACTGAAAAATTATTGTTGTATGGCGGAGCAATTCGTCTAGCGGGCTCGGTAAAGTCTCGCAAGGCCCAGAAACATGCTGTTTCGGACTGGATGGAGATTGAAAAACAAAGAGGTATTTCGGTAACCTCTAGCGTATTGCAGTTTGATTATGATGGACATCGGGTTAATATTTTGGATACACCTGGTCACCAGGATTTCAGTGAAGATACGTACCGGACGCTGATGGCGGCTGATAGTGCTGTCATGCTGATTGATGTGGCCAAAGGGGTAGAAGATCAGACAAAAAAGTTATTCCATGTATGTCGTCAACGAGGTATTCCTGTATTTACTTTTGTAAATAAGTTAGATCGATTTGGTAAAAGTCCCTTTGAGTTAATGGAAGAAATTGAACAGGTACTTGGCATACGGGCTTATCCCATGAATTGGCCTGTAGGAATACACGGTAATTATATTGGGGTGTATAATCGCCAGCACGCCCAGGTAGAATTGTTTGAGCGTGACGGATCTCATGGGCAGTCAGTATTACCTTCAACTATGAGCAGTGTGATTGATCCTGCTTTTAGAGAAATATTAGGTGAAGATGTCCATAGTGCACTGTGCGAAGATATTGAGCTTCTGGATATGGCTGGTGATGCTTTTAATTTGGATCAGGTAAAGGCTGGCGAGTTGACACCCATGTTTTTTGGTAGTGCCATGACAAACTTTGGTGTGCGCCCCTTTTTAGAAGATTTTCTAAAATTAGCACCTCCACCTGTAGCTCGCCTATCCACAGAAGGCGAAATTAATCCGACAAGTGAAGATTTTTCGGCTTTTGTCTTTAAAATACAGGCTAATATGAATCCAGCTCATCGCGACCGCTTGGCCTTTATTCGTATTTGTTCAGGTAAGTTTACTAGGGGGATGAGTGTCTATCATGTTCAGTCAGGCAAGAGCATTAAACTTGCTCAGCCCCAGCAATTTCTGGCACAGGAGAGGACAATCATTGAGGAAGCATATCCAGGGGATATAATCGGATTGTTTGATGCTGGCATTTTTGGTATTGGTGATACCCTATGCCAGGAAGGCAGTAAGTTTAACTTTCAAGATTTTCCAGTATTCCCTCCAGAGCAGTTCGCTAGGGTGCAACCTAAAGATACAATGAAACGAAAACAGTTTGTTAAGGGTATGACCCAGCTTACCCAAGAAGGAGCTGTACAGGTATTTCGTCAGCGGGACAGTGCGGTAGAGGCCTTTATTATTGGTGTTGTAGGGGCATTACAGTTTGAAGTACTTGAATATCGATTAAAAAATGAATATGGTGTAGATATTATTATGGATAGGTTGTCATTTAGCGTAGCTCGCTGGTTGGCTGGTGAAGAATCAGCCATTAAGTCTATGAAGAGTATTGACAGTGGCATGATCATTCATGACATAAAAGACCGTCCGGTATTGCTCTTAAGCAATGAATGGGCCATCAGATGGGTGAGTGAACGCAATCCTGATGTTGAGTTTTTAGAAATCCCTGAGCATTCTCTGGGGATTTAATGCAATATCAAAAAATGAAGTCTCAAAGTCGGCGTAATGCTAATTTTGGGGCTTCTTTTATACCTGTGCAATTTTTTCGTAAATTAGAATAATCTCATCCAAATTTTCCATAGAAATATCCAATAAGTCTCGATCCAAGGTACTCAGCGCAGCAATGCCGTCTAGATAAATAACATATTCGGAGTTTTGTTTACTACAAAAGTAAATGTGGTATAGTAATATGAGTGAATTAAGTTGGAAAGCTGGTGAATAATTTTGTCTAAACACACAGAGATTGAATTAAAGCTTATATGTACTGATAGTAGTGTATGGGAAAAAATTATGACCGCACAGTCGTTGACAGAAGTAGCAGTACCCGGAGGCGGAGGCAGACAAGTATTAGATGCTCGCTATTTTGATACAGCCACATATTGTTTACAGAAAGCAAAATTAGCATATCGCATTCGTCGTGAGGGTGAACAATGGGTCGCAACTATAAAGGGCGGTGGGCTATCAAGTGGGGGGTTACATGAAAGGCAGGAATGGAATATTGTTGTTAATGATGCCCAGCCTGATATTACAGTATTTGAAGGTACTGACATTGGAAAGTATTTAATAGAGTTGGTTGGGAACCAGAGATTAAAGCCTATTCTTATTACCAAATTTGAGCGGAGGACTCTTGATGTCATTATGCCTGATGGCAGCCAGATTGAAGTTGCAGCAGACCAGGGGACAATTGTGGCTGGTTCTAAGAAGGCCCCCATATTGGAGATAGAGTTGGAATTAAAGAGTGGCAAGCCCTCTGCTTTATTTCAATTAGGGGCAGCACTGGCAAGAGAATATCCTCTATTACCGGAATCAGACAGTAAATTCTACCGTGGTCTTAAATTGGCAGGATTGGCTACTGTACAGCCGCAAAAGGCTGCTAAAATAGATAAAAATCAGCTAGTTGGTGTTGAATTACGTACTATTTTAGTGCAATTGATAGCCCAATTTTTTATGGTCCAGCAGGCTTTTTTAGAAAACTCCACCCAGCCTGAGCATATGCATGAGCTACGGATTTCCTTGCGCCGTTTGCGGTCGTTACTGGAATTTTATAGACCTTTAATTGTTCATGAGCAGTATAAATATCATCAGGCTGAACTAAGGAAGCTGGGGCAGATGCTTGGGACACTAAGGGAAATTGATGTAGCCTATGTTGCCTGGCAACAATGTAGTGACTGCCAGTTCATACCTATAGAGAGTAAAAAAAATTTGGGGGACACGCTCGCAAAGCATCGCCTGCTGGAGGCTGTAAAAATATATGAAATACTTAAGGCAGGTTTCGCCACACCCTTATTACTAGATTTATGGGCAATGCTTATCGATAACAAAGGATGGCAACTAGTGGAGCATCAACGCACTTTAGGTGAGTACAGTATGAGTAGATTGTCTAGCTGGCTTAAAATCGTGACTAAACAGGGCAAATTAATTGACTGGTCTGCTACAGAAAATGTACATAAATTACGGTTAATGATAAAAAAAATAAGATATGCAGCTGAAGTCTTAGAGCCCGTATTTTATGAGGTACCCCAGCTTATTTTACGGCTGGATATACTACAAAATAATTTAGGTTTACTGAGTGATGCTAATAGTACAGTTAGTTTGCTTGAAAAATTGCTGAAGGCAAAATCCAGTAAGATATTGTACTTAGAGGTAGGAATGGTCATAGGTTGGCAGGGACGTGAAGTGCTATCTGTACAAGACAAAATGGATAAGCATTGGAAAAAATTCTATCGTACAGCCCAAAAATGGTTATAGTAAATAGTAAAAATTTAAAAATTAAAACCAGCACTAGATCTAGTGCTGGTTTTTGCTATTTATTTAGTTCCGTAAACTTCACCTTTGCTGATAGCTGCTTGAGCGGCGGCTAACCGGGCAAGGGGCACACGGTAAGGGGAACAGCTAACAAAATCAAGGCCAATTTGATGGCAGAATTCAATGGAACTGGGTTCTCCACCGTGTTCGCCACAAATGCCAATACTAAGCTCAGGGCGTATTTTTTTCCCGCTTATGACTGCCATCTCCATAAGTTTACCTACTCCTTTACGGTCAAGGACAATAAATGGGTTTTCCGCCAAAATCTTCATATCTAAATAGTCATTCATAAATTTGCCTTCAGCATCATCTCTGCTAAAGCCCAGGCATGTTTGGGTTAGGTCGTTGGTGCCGAAGGTAAAGAATTCGGATACTTCTGCAAGTTCATCTGCCATGAGTGCGGCACGAGGGAGTTCGATCATCGTACCTGACATATAGTGGAATGTTGCACTATATTTATTCATGGTAGCTTTAGCAATATTATCAATTTTTTCTTTAAAGAAGGCCATTTCAGCTCTGTCAATCGTAAGAGGAACTTCTACCTCAGGTAGTACTATATAGCCTTCCTTGGTTAAACGGGCAGCGGCATTGAAAATAGCTTGTATCTGCATTTCGTAGATCTCTGGATACGTAATGCCTAGACGGCAACCACGATGCCCTAGCATAGGATTGGATTCATGGAGGCCGCGAACTTTTTTGAGCAAGCCTTCTTTTTGGGCGAGTAAGGTTAGATCTTCTTTTGTAATGCTTAGTTTAGTAGTCTCAATAATTAAGTCTTCTGCACTAGGTAAAAATTCATGAAGTGGTGGGTCTAGTAGCCGAATACAGACTGGGTATCCTTCCATGGCTTTTAAAATACCATAGAAATCATCTTCTTGGATAGGGAGCAGATGAGACAAGGCATCACGACGTTCTTCTGGTGTTTCTGCTAAAATCATGCTCTGTACATAGGGGAGACGATCTTGCCCCATAAACATATGTTCAGTACGGGTAAGTCCAATACCTTTAGCACCAAATTCCTTGGCTTTGAGCGCATCGTCAGGGGTGTCAGCATTTGCTCTAACGTCTAGGCTTTTAACTTCATCGGCCCAAGATAAGATAGTCAGATATTCCTTAGATAGTTTAGGCTCCATCATAGGTACGATGCCGGCAATGACTCGACCAGTGGCACCGTCGATAGATAAAAGATCACCTTCCTTGATGATGGTTTGCCCAACAGTAATAGTTTTGTTATTGTAGTCAATGTTTAGAGCATCACAGCCACATACACAGGGTTTTCCCATGCCTCGGGCTACTACAGCAGCATGGCTTGTCATACCGCCGCGACTCGTCAGTATTCCTTGGGAGGCAATGATGCCATGTATGTCATCAGGTGTTGTTTCTGTACGTACTAACAGTACTTTTTTACCTGTTTTGCTAATTTGCTCAGCATGGTCGGAGCTAAAGACTACAATACCTGAGGCGGCACCTGGTGAAGCTGGTAGGCCTGTAGCAACTATATTTAGCTCTGCCTTACTGTCAATTTGGCGGTGCAAGAGTTGGTCAAGTTGGGCTGGTTCAATCATTAATAGTGCATCTTGCTTAGTAATTAAACCTTCGACTGCCAAATCATGAGCAATTTTTATACCTGCTTGAGCAGTGCGTTTGCCATTTCTGGTTTGCAATATGAATAGTTTGCCTTTTTCAATGGTGAATTCGATGTCTTGCACATTTTTATAGTGTTTTTCTAGTATATTGGCAGTTTTGCAAAATTGGTCATATACTTCAGGCATCTCTGCTTCTAGTTTGGCAATAGGTTGTGGGGTGCGGATACCTGCCACCACATCTTCTCCTTGGGCATTCGTCAAATATTCACCATACAGGATATTTTCGCCAGTAGATGGATTACGAGTGAAAGCCACGCCAGTTCCGCAGTCATTGCCCATATTGCCGAAGACCATAGATTGGATGTTCACTGCAGTACCTAAATCATGGTCGATTTTATTCAAATTACGATAAATAAAGGCTCGATCGTTATTCCAGGAACGGAAAACTGCTTCGATTGAGAGAAATAACTGCTCGATAGGCTCTTCTGGGAAAGGGGAACCTGTACGTTCCAGGACAAGTTCTTTATAACTGTTAATAAGAGAACGTAATGTTTCCGCTGATAGCTCTTGGTCGTAGATTACGCCTTGCTGATTTTTGTGTTCAGTGAGCAGATATTCAAAGTCGTGTTTAGGAATCTCTAACACTACATCAGAAAACATCTGTATAAAGCGGCGATAGGAATCATAGGCAAACACTAAGTTAGCTGTATTTTTAGCAATAGCTTGTACAGTTACTTCATTTAACCCCAGGTTTAAAATGGTATCCATCATGCCTGGCATAGAAAATACAGCGCCTGAACGTACCGACACTAAGAGGGGATTGGTAGTATCGCCTAATTTCTTACCAATTTGGGCTTCTAGGGTTGCTAAGTTTTGTCTTACTTCATCCATAATCGCAAGGGGGAGTTTTTTGCCCTCTTTATAATATTCCTTGCAAGCTGCAGTAGTGATGGTCATACCCGGTGGTACTGGTAGACCGATATTGGTCATTTCTCCTAAATTAGCACCCTTGCCTCCGAGTAGTGAGCGCATATCAGCGCGGCCTTGATTGAAGAGATATACATATTTTTCCATTACTTATTAACTCCTTTGCGATAAAATTCCATAACCCTAGCGGCAGTTTCCTCAGTTGCTTTATTCGTAACATCAATAATAGGACAGCCAATTTGCCGCATAATTTTTTGTCCGTAATCAAGTTCTTCAATAATACGCTCCATATTAGCATAGGAGGTAGATTGGTGTAACCCCATTGTCCTCAAGCGTTCTTTACGTATTTCAAATAGCAGGGACGGTTTGATCATAAGGCCGACTACTTTATGGGGGGCCACCTGAAAAAGCTCTGGTGGTGGTGGAATTTCTTTGATCAGGGGCACATTGGCAGCTTTGATGCCTTTATGTGCCAGATACATGCATAATGGAGTTTTGGATGCTCGTGAAACGCCAGTGACGACAATGTCGGCTTGGAGGAGTCCGCGGGGTTCTTTGCCATCATCAAATTTTACAGCAAATTCGATAGCATCAATTTTGGCAAAATAGGCTTCATCTACTTTGCGAATTAACCCTGGTTCGTTGCGTGGGGGTATTTGAGATATTGTGGACAGTGCATTGATGACAGGCCCCATAATATCTACATGGAGAAGACCTAAAGCTTTAGCAGAGGATTCTAAAGCGTTCTTTAAATCAGTACGGACCAAAGTATACATAATAGTGCTATTGGTTTGTGATGCTTCTTTGAGGGCGACTTCTATTTGTGCAATTGACTTTAAATAAGGTTTGCGGCGAATTTGCATATTTACGAATTCAAACTGACTCATCGCTGCTTTTACAACCATTTCTCCCGTTTCGCCAATGGAATCAGACAGTATGTAAACTACTGGTAGTTGACTATTGTGTAAAGTGCTCAAAGCAGTCCCCCTTTATGGTATTTTTCGGCTAATTGTACAAACAGGTGAGTAATATTGGTTTTGGTAAAACGTCCGATTACTTGAAACCTTGGCTGATCATCTACCTCTATTAGTTTGACTACTGGCAGAGCATCAACCTGATGGCGCAATAATTTTTGTGCGGCAGTAAGTACGGATTCATCCGGTGTTGCCAAAATGATATTAGGCATTCTGGTCATGATAATGCTTACCGGTAGCTCATTGTTGTTTTTACCGCCCATTGCAGCTTTTATAAGGTCTTTTCGGGATACTGCGCCTTCTAAAAGGTTGTCTTCAGATACTACGAAAATTGTACCTACATCTTCAGTAAATAGAGTGAGAATGGCTTCATAAACTGAGCTGTTTCCTTTTACGATAATGGGACGGGAATAAACATCAGCCACTAAAATGGTATTGAATGCAGATGTTTTTAGGTTATTCACATTTTGGCCTGTAACATAATAGCCGACTTTTGGTTTGGCCCCAATTAATTCAGACATTGTTAAAATAGCTAGATCTGAACGTAGGGCTGCGCGACTAAGTTTGAGTTTTTCAGCAATTTGATTGCCAGTGATAGGTCCGAAAGATTTGATTATTTCTAATATGCTGCTTTGTCGTATTGTAAGTTGTATAATAATTCACCTGCCAAACAAAAAGTGTACACTATATAGCACTGTACACTATATAGTATACTACATTAAATAGATAATACCTGCTTGAATCATGCATATTTTATTTATTTTATTATAATATCTAATATAAATAAGGAGGGAATTTTATCTCATAGAGCATTTCCTATGATAATAATGCCTCGGGAAGATAAAAATCTCCCATTGTAGATTATTGGTGAATCAAAGGAGAATATTTCACATTACTTTGCGGAATTTGAAGTAATAATACAAATTACAAAAAAAGGAAAACAGAAAGAAGATGACGAAAGTAAAGTAATAATATTATGTAAAATATTTACAATTTGGAAAGAGTTTAAAAAGTATTCATTTTTATAAGGAGCAGAGAATAGGATAGGAAATGGGTTGCTGGAGTACTTGTAGCATGCTTAGAAAAAGAATGGGGGATTGGTATGATGAGTAAAAAAGAATGTGTGGCAATGATTCTAGCTGGTGGTCAGGGGAGTCGATTAGGAAGTTTAACCAAGAAAATAGCAAAGCCAGCGGTACCTTTTGGTGGCAAGTACCGCATTATTGACTTTCCACTTAGCAATTGCCATAATTCGGGAATTGATACAGTTGGCGTGCTTACTCAATATCAACCCTTGGCGCTCAATAGTTATATCGGCATTGGCAGTTCATGGGATCTGGATCGTAGGGATGGTGGGGTATTCATGTTGCCACCATATGCTTGCGAGAAAGGGGCCGAATGGTATAAGGGGACAGCAGATGCTATTTATCAGAATTTGAATTTCATTGAGATGATGAATCCTAATTATGTATTGATACTCTCTGGGGATCATATTTACAATATGGATTATTCCCTTATGTTAGAACATCATAAGGCCCAAAAGGCTGAGGTGACTATTTCAGTAATTGAAGTTCCTTGGCATGAGGCTTCCCGCTTTGGCATTATGAGTGTAGGTGAAACAGGTAGAGTTACAGAATTTGCTGAAAAGCCTAAAGAGCCCAAAAGTAATTTAGCGTCTATGGGCATTTATATTTTTAATTGGCGCTTACTTCGCAAAGTCCTAGAAGATGACAGTAAGAATGATCTTTCTAGTCATGACTTTGGGAAAGATGTTATTCCTAAGTTATTGGCTGCAGACCATCGCCTATCAGCATATTACTTTGAAGGGTATTGGAAAGATGTGGGAACTGTGGAGAGCTTCTGGGAAGCTAATATGGATTTACTAAATGAGGAACCTGAGCTTGATTTGTATAATCCTAATTGGAAAGTATATTCGGTGAATGCTACCAGACCGCCGCATTATATCGGTGCTACCGCCAAAGTAACACGCTCACTCATTAGTGAGGGCTGTTCTATTTTAGGCACAGTTGATCATTCCGTGATTTTTCCTGGTGTACATATTGCTGAAGGAGTTTGCATTAAAGATTCCATTGTCATGCCCTATGTGAATATTGGCGCTTATGCTCAGGTGTATCGGGCAATTATCGGACGTAAAGGTGTGGTGGAAGCAGAGGCTATTATTGGAAATGTGAATAATAAAGATATAACAGTGGTAAACGAAGATATAGTTACTTCTAGTGGTATTGATGTTCTGGCAAGCAGTATTATTGAGATACAGAAGCAGGTGGGATGATATGCAAAATGTAATGGGAATTATTAACCTTAATGATGGTCAGGAATTATTAACAGAGCTAACCAAAGGTCGGCCATTGGCTGCGGTTCCTTTTGGTGGTAGGTATCGGATGATTGACTTTATTTTATCCAATATGGTTAATTCAGGCATACAAAATGTTGGTATTTTAGTACAGGATAAATACCGGGCGTTGATGGACCATTTGCGGTCAGGCAAGGAATGGGATCTGGCGCGCAAACGAGATGGATTGTTTATTTTGCCACCAGTCAAATCCCAATATTTGGGAGGTGGTTATCGAGGAAACGTAGAAAACTTTTACAACAATCTGGATTATATTGAGAGTAGTCGGCAAAAATATGTGATTATTGCCGGTAGTCATATTATTTGTAATTTAAGTTATCGTAAGGCCTTCAAATTTCATCAGGATGTGGATGCCGATATTACTTTGCTCTACAAAGAACATAATGGAGATGAGGAACTAAAACAGTATAGTATTGTAGAGTGTCAGGGGAACGGCCTTATTATTGATATAGCCATAAATCCATCTAGAACTTTATCCCGGAAGGTTTCCCTGGAGATGTATATTATGAAAAAAGATTTATTAGTGGATTTAATCAAGGATTGTCAGGCACGAGGAGGCCTGGATTTTATGAAAGATATAGTAATTAAAAATATTGGTACATTAAAGATGTATGGCTATCCTTATAAAGGTTATGCTGTCAGAGTTGATTGTATAAAAAGTTATTATAAACACAATATGGAATTATTAAAGCCCGAAAAAAGGGAAGAGTTATTCTTCAAATCCGGGCTGGTGTATACGAAAGTAAAAGATGAACCCCCTGTGAAATACAAAGAAAATGCTAGAGTTTCTAATGCGATGATTGGCAATGGTTGTATCATTGAAGGACGTGTGGAAAATAGCATTTTATTTCGTGGTGTAACAGTAGGTAAAGGTTCATATGTCAAGGATAGTATCATTATGCAGAAGTGTGAGATTGCTGAAAATGCCGTAATCGAAAATGTAATTTGTGACAAAAGCGTTAGAATTACTAATGGAAAATCGTTAAAAGGTGAAACCCATTATCCACTTGTAATTGAGAAGGGAACCGTGATTTAAGATGATATAAAACCATAATTTTCATTGTGGGAGGTTTTTTTTGTTGACCGATAAAGAAAGTTTTAAAGAGGCTTATCTTAATAAAGTTCAGACGATGTATGGCAAGAGTCTTGATGAAGTCAGCCTTAATGATAAATACGCGGCCCTAGGCAGTCTTATCCGTGATTATATTAGCCCTAATTGGATAAAGACAAACAGACAGTACAGTGATAAAGGTGAAAAGCAACTTTACTATTTTTCTATTGAGTTTTTGTTAGGAAAATTGTTAGAAATGAATTTGCTCAATATGGGGATAACTGAAATATGTACAGAGTCCTTAGCTGAACTAGGTATTGATATAAATGACATGATACGGGAAGAGCCTGATGCTGGACTAGGTAATGGAGGACTAGGTAGGTTAGCAGCTTGTTTTCTCGACTCTATGGCAGCGTTAAGTTTGCCGGGGCATGGCTGCGGCATTCGCTATAAATATGGACTATTTGAACAAAAGGTAGTGAATAATAATCAGGTTGAGCTGCCTGATAACTGGCTTAAAGATGGATATATATGGGAATATCGTAAGCCGAGTAAAGCGGTAGAGGTAAGGTTTGGCGGCAGCGTAGCATATAGTGGGGGACCTGAAGGTAAAGTAAGATATATTCATGAGGGATATGAAACTGTATTGGCAGTACCTTATGATATTCCCATGGTAGGTTATCAAAACAATACAGTAAATACACTCAGATTGTGGAGTGCAGAGCTAGCAGAAAGTGATTTTAATTTTGTATCTTTGAATCGAAGCGATTATTTAAAAGCAGTGGAATATAAACATTCAGTCGAGCGAATTTCTAAAATTCTCTATCCTGATGATAGCTATCTTGAAGGACGATTATTACGGTTAAAGCAGGAATACTTTTTTGTATCAGCAGGACTGCAGAGTATTCTGCGGGGATTTAAACGCAAAAATCATAAGATTAAAGAGTTGCCTGATAAAATAGCCGTGCATATAAATGACACCCATCCAGCCTTGGCCATTCCTGAATTAATGCGATTGCTAGTGGATGTGGAAGGACTCAGCTGGGATGAGGCTTGGCAGATGACCACGAGGACAATATCTTATACCAATCATACAATTATGCCTGAGGCTCTTGAAACATGGAGTGTGGAAATGTTCAAGACACTCTTGCCTCGTATCTATATGATAGTCCAGGAAATAAATGAACGGTTTTGCCGAGAATTATGGGATAAATATCCTGGTGAATGGGAACGTATTGGGAGTATGGCAGTGATCGCCGACGGATTGGTGCATATGGCCCGCTTGGCAGTGGTGGGTACATATAGTGTGAATGGTGTAGCTGAGCTGCATACCGACATTTTGCGAAAGCATATTATGCATGATTTTCATAAGTATTATCCCTATAAATTTAATAACAAGACAAATGGTATTACTCACAGACGTTGGCTATTGAAAGCTAATCCTAAGCTCGCGGCGCTCATTACCAACTCTATTGGCAATAATTGGGTTAAATATCCTATGGAACTTCTAGGACTGTGCCAATTTGCTACCGATAATGCTTTTAAGGGGCAATTAGCTGAAATAAAACTGCAAAATAAACAGCGATTGGCGAAATATATCCAAGAAAAACATGGAATTGTTGTTAATGTACATTCTATATTTGATGTGCAGATTAAGCGTATTCATGCCTATAAGCGTCAAATATTAAATGCATTGCATATTATGCATTTATATAACCAATTAAAGGAAAATCCCCATTTTGACATTATACCGAGGACGTTTATTTTTGCAGGTAAGGCAGCGCCTAGCTATTATATTGCGAAACAAACTGTTAAACTAATTAATATTTTGGCAACCGTTATTAATAATGATAAAACCATTAACGATAAGCTGAAAGTAGTATTCTTAGAAAACTACAATGTATCACTGGGGGAAATGATTTTTCCGGCAGCTGATGTTAGTGAACAAATATCTACTGCCAGTAAAGAAGCTTCAGGTACAGGTAATATGAAGTTTATGATGAATGGTGCCATTACAATTGGCACACTAGATGGGGCTAATGTGGAGATCAAACAAGCCGTAGGTGAGGATAATATTGTTATATTTGGCCTAACGGCTCAGCAAGCTCTCAATTATTACAGTTATGGTGGCTATAGTGCTTGGGATGTTTATAATGGGGATATTCGAATAAAGAGGGTAATGGAACAATTGGTTAATGGCTTTTTACCAAATTCAAAGGAAGAGTTTAGACCACTCTATAATTACTTACTGCAAAATAATGATGAGTTCTTTGTACTCAGAGATTTTGCGGTTTATTTACAAGCTCAATTACTGATAGAAGCAAAATTTAGGGATCGTCAACAGTGGCTCTCCATGTGTGTAAAGAATATTGCCCATTCTGGCAATTTTTCTAGTGATCGGACTATCTCAGAATATGCTGTAGGAATTTGGGAAATAAGACCATCAATTGTAATTGGATAAATATTTTTCAGGGGTATACTACACCGTATATCTCTGTTTTTTTGGGTCAATGATTTACAAAAGAATAAATAATAGCGGCAGGAATTAAAAGAGAAATCGGGAAATGATAACCAATAATCAATTGTATCTAAAAATAAAAATGTTAGGAATATATCTTTAGATAGGGGGGGGAGCAGACGCATGCTAATAGATAAGGAAGAACTGAAAAAACAGTTTGTTAATAAACTGCAGACTATGTTTGGTAAAGGACTTGATGAGGCATCTGCTAATAATAAATATATGGCTCTCAGCCGTATTATTCGTGATCTGGTCAGTAAGAATTGGTTAGAGACCAATAATCAATACACCAAGGGTGGAGAAAAACAGGTATACTATTTTTCGATGGAGTTTTTGCTTGGACGATTACTGGATATGTACTTGGTAAATATTGGACTAAAGGACGCTTGCCAGACGGCTCTAGAAGAATTAGGTATTGATTTAATTGAAGTGGAGCAACAAGAATCTGATCCAGGACTGGGGAATGGTGGTCTTGGTAGACTCGCTGCTTGTTTTATGGAATCTATGGCGGCGGTAGGACTACCTGGTCATGGTTGCGGTATTCGTTATAAATATGGCTTATTTGAACAAAAAATTGTTGATCATTATCAGGTTGAGTTACCTGACAATTGGCTTAAAGATGGGTATTCGTGGGAATTTCGCAAACATGATAAAGCCGTAGAGGTAAAATTCGGTGGGACGATCAGGGAGGAAAGACAGCAGGGAAGGATATTTTTTAACCATGAAAATTATACGGCTGTGCTGGCTGTGCCTTATGATGTACCCCTTGTCGGTTTCGAAAATAATACGGTTAATACATTGCGGCTATGGAGTGCTGAACCTGTAAATGATGGTTTTGATTTTGCTTCATTTAATCGTGGTGAGTATTTGCAGGCCATGGAGTATCAAAGTGCAGTAGGGCAGATTTCTAAGATTTTATATCCACAGGATGATTTTTATGAAGGGCGGGTTCTCCGTCTGAAGCAGCAATATTTCTTTGTTTCAGCTGGATTACAGAGCATTATTAGGCTGTATAAAAAGACGTATTCAGATATGAAAGAGCTATCCGAAAAAGTGGCTATACATATTAATGATACCCATCCAGCGGTAGCTGTACCTGAACTTATGCGGATATTGATGGATGAAGAAGGTTTATCTTGGGATGATGCTTGGGAAATCACAATAAAAACCATTTCCTATACCAATCATACTATTATGCCTGAAGCTTTAGAAACCTGGACGATTGACATGTTTAAGTCATTACTGCCCCGGATTTATATGATTACGAATGAAATAAATGAACGTTTTTGCCAGAAACTGTGGGAGAAGTATCCAGGAGATTGGGATAAAATCAGAGGGATGGCCATTCTTACTGATGGCATGGTGCATATGGCACGACTCGCAGTAGTAGGCAGCCATAGCGTCAATGGAGTAGCCCAAATCCATACAGATATTTTAAAAGAGCATATTATGAGGGACTTCCACGAAGTTTATCCAGGTAAATTTAATAATAAGACAAATGGTATTACTCATAGACGTTGGCTTTTAAAATGTAATCCCGAGCTTGCCCAGCTCATTACTGATTGTATTGGATCAAATTGGATAAAACAACCGGAGGAATTAAAAACTTTTGCAAATTTTGCAGATGATAAGAAGATCCAAGATCGGCTAAGTAAAATAAAACTTCATAATAAAAAAGTTTTGGCCCAATATATTAAAGAACATACTGGCATTGTAATTGATATTCATTCAATATTTGATGTGCATATTAAACGTATTCATTCATATAAGCGTCAAATACTCAACATATTCCATATTATGGATTTATATAATCGCCTGCGGGAAAATCCTGATCTTGATATTACGCCACGGACCTTTATTTTTGCTGGTAAGGCAGCACCGGGGTACTATATTGCAAAGCAGACCATTAAATTGATTAATGTACTATCCGAGCTGATTAATAAAGATAAACAGATAAAAAATAAGCTAAAAGTGATATTTTTAGAGAACTATAGTGTTTCATTAGGTGAGATTCTATTTCCTGCAGCTGATGTCAGTGAACAAATTTCCACAGCCAGCAAAGAAGCGTCAGGGACGGGTAATATGAAGTTTATGCTAAACGGAGCCGTTACAATTGGCACCCTAGATGGAGCTAATGTAGAAATATACAATGCTGTAGGCGATGATAATATCTTTATTTTCGGCTTAACGAGTAAACAGGTCTTTGACTATTATATTCATGGTGGGTATAGTGCCTTGCACCTATATAATAGTGATCTAAGGCTCAAGACCATATTAGAACAGCTAGTTAATGGTTTCTTGCCATATCAAAAGGAAGAGTTCAGAGAAATTTATCATTCCCTTCTTTCAAATAATGATGAGTTTTTTGTCCTGCAGGATTTTGATTCTTATGCCAATGCCCATGTGGAATTAGACAAAAGATATAAGGATAAGGAAAAATGGATACAAATGAGCATTCAAAATATTGCTCATGCTGGAATTTTTTCTAGTGACCGCACCATTCGCCAATATGCCGAAGAGATCTGGCATATCAAGCCTATAGAGATTATCAGTCGGTGATTTTCCAAGTAGATAGCAAGGGGGAGGTGATATTGCGATGAACAATATTTTACAATTAAGTGATGAAGACCTATATCTATTTCATGAGGGTAGTAATTTTCGCAGTTATCAGCTTATGGGGGCCCATATTGTCTATAAATGTGGTAGTTCTGGGGTACGTTTTACTGTATGGGCACCTAATGCTCAGGAGGTGCGAGTTGTCGGGAATTTTAATGGTTGGCAGGGCGAGAAACATGTTATGGAGCGGGTGGCTAAGTCTGGTATCTGGATACTGTTTATCCCTGATCTGAGGGCTGGAGAGATTTACAAATACGAAATATATACAGCTACTGGTGAGAGGCTGCTTAAAGCTGATCCTTATGCAGTTTATGCTCAGCTTAGACCTGATACCGCCTCAATAGTATATGATTTGCAGGGCTATAAATGGCAGGATGAAAAATGGCAGCAGGAGAAGAAGCAGCCTGCTTATCAGAGCCCAGTACTTATTTATGAAGTACATTTAGGTTCATGGCGGCGGGGGCATGGTAATGAGTTCCTGACCTATCGTGAACTCGCGGAACTGTTGCCTGAGTATGCAGCTAATATGGGCTATACTCACATTGAATTTATGCCTGTTGCCGAACATCCTTTTGATGGGTCGTGGGGGTATCAGGCCACAGGTTATTATGCAGTTACTAGCCGTTATGGTACGCCTGAAGACTTTATGTATTTAGTTGATAAGTGTCATGAGCATGGCATTGGTATCATTATGGATTGGGTGCCAGGGCATTTTTGTAAAGATGATCATGGACTCAGACGTTTTGATGGATCGTCTCTTTATGAGTATGCAAGTAGTGAACGGTGTGAAAATATCGGGTGGGGTACTGCTAATTTTGATTTGGGACGTACGGAAGTATTAAGTTTTCTCATCTCCAATGCCTTGTTTTGGTTAGATGTTTATCATATTGATGGTATTCGTACAGATGCCGTTTCCAATATTTTGTATTTGAATTATGGTAAGGAGGATGGTACTTTTACTCCAAATAAATATGGAGGCAATGGTAATTTGGAGGGAGTGAAATTTTTACGTAAGTTGAACGAAGTGGTATTTCAGCATCACCCTAATGTACTCATGATGGCTGAAGAGTCTACTGCTTGGCCTATGGTGTCTTGGCCCACACATGCTGGAGGCCTGGGTTTTAATTTTAAGTGGAATATGGGCTGGATGAATGATATGCTTCGCTATATGGCTTTGGAGCCAGTTCACCGGAAGTGGCAGCATCACTTATTAACATTTTCCTTTATGTATGCCTTTTCTGAGAATTTTGTTTTAGCTTTGTCCCATGATGAAGTGGTTCATGGGAAAAAGTCAATGCTTGATAAAATGCCTGGCGATTATTGGCAGAAATTTGCTAATTTACGTGCTTTTTATGGGTATTGGATGGCTCATCCAGGTAAAAAACTGCTATTTATGGGTGGGGAGTTTGGTCAATTTATTGAATGGCAAGAGGATGAAAGTTTGGATTGGCATATTTTGGAACATGATAAACATAGTAAGTTGCTAGGCTACTGCCGTTCACTTAATAAGCTTTATCAGCAGGAGCGTGCCCTCTGGCAAGTGGATGATAATTGGCAGGGCTTTGAATGGATTGATTGTAGCGACTATTCTCAGAGTATTATCTGCTTTATGCGTAAATCTATGTCGGCTGATGAAATATTGATCGTGGTGTGCAACTTTACGCCTGAGGTGCATCACTCATACCGAATTGGCATGCCAGTGATGGGATCATATCAGGAGGTATTTAATAGCGACTGGGAGCGGTTTGGTGGTTCAGGTCAGGAAAATGTTGGGCAATTAGTAGCAGAGGCTGTAAGTTGGCATAATAACCCCCAGTCCCTAGTTCTTACCGTTCCGCCTTTAGCTACAATATACTTAAAATATATACAACCGTGCAAGATAAATTCCTAGATAGAATGAGCAGAAAATAAAATCAGATAGAGTATAAGTTATAGAATTATTTTAATAATGAGGGGAGTTACTATGCGCAAAAAGCAATGTGTAGCCATGCTGTTGGCAGGTGGCCAGGGGAGTCGTTTGGGAGTTTTAACACAGAACGTAGCTAAACCAGCAGTACCTTTTGGTGGTAAGTATCGAATTATTGATTTTCCCTTAAGTAACTGTTATAACTCAGGTATTGATACTGTGGGCGTGCTTACCCAGTATAAACCTTTAGCATTAAATAGTTATATTGGTATTGGCAGTGCCTGGGATCTGGATAGAATTCACGGTGGAGTATATGTATTACCGCCTTTTGTTAAAGAACAAGGCGGAGAATGGTATAAAGGTACGGCAGATGCTATTTGTCAGAACATTAATTTTGTGGATCGGTTTAATCCAGAGTATGTACTGATATTGTCAGGCGATCATATTTATAAAATGGATTATTCTCTCATGTTAGAATTCCATCAGGTGCAAAACGCTGATGTTACGATTGGTGTGCTAGAAGTGCCTTGGGATGAAGCCAGTCGTTTTGGTATTATGAGTACTGATGAAAACTATCGTGTGACTAATTTTGCTGAAAAACCAGCCCAGCCTAAGAGTAATCTAGCATCTATGGGTATTTATATTTTTAACTGGCCTCTTCTCAGAAAGTATTTATTAGAAGACGAAAAGAATGTTAGTTCCAGTCATGATTTCGGACATGATATCATACCTAAAATGCTTAATAATCAGGATACATTGATGGCCTACCCCTTTGACGGCTATTGGAAAGATGTAGGGACTGTGGAAAGTCTCTGGCAGGCTAATATGGATTTATTGGATGAAAAATCTGAACTGAATATGTATGACTCTAGCTGGCGTATTTATTCAGCCAATCCGCCAAGGCCTCCTCATTATACTGCTGCTACTGCCAACGTAAAAAATTCTATTATTAGTGAAGGATGTCTAGTATTAGGGGAAGTGACAAATTCGGTTATCTTTCCTGATGTGTATATTGGAGCAGGGGCAGTAGTTAAGAACTCTGTTATTATGGCAGGCGTGCATATCGAAGGCAATGTGACCATTAGTAAGGCGATTATCGGGCGTAAGGCAGTCATTAAACAAGGGGCGACAGTATCGGCCTCAGCCTCGCAGAAACAGGATGAGCAGGAGATTGTGGTAGTGGCTGCTGATATGATTATTCCCCCACATTCTAAAATTAGGACGAATCTTTCTTGTCTAACTAATGAAGAACTTTGTAGAAAGGAGGAGGCTTAGTTATGATGGGGGAATTAATGGGGATTATTAATCTCAGTGAAGTAGAAGAAAATTTAGGTGACCTTAGTCGCTCTCGGCCTTTAGCCGCTGTTCCTTTTGCCGGTCGTTATCGGCTAATCGATTTTGTATTATCTAATATGGTAAATTCAGGTGTTTCTAATGTAGGGATTTTTATCCAACATAAATATCGGTCTTTAATGGATCATCTAAGGTCAGGTAAGGAGTGGGACTTAGCGCGCAAGCGGGATGGACTATTTATTTTACCCCCTGCTTATACTAAAAATCCTATGCAAATACAACGAGGCGATGTAGAAAATTTCTATAGCAATTTGGATTATATTTGTAAAAGTAGACAAAAATATGTTGTGATAGCAGGGCCTGGAATGGTGAGCAATTTGGACTATCGACAAGCCTTGGATTTTCACAAGAGTACAGGAGCAGAAATTACCGTTTTATATACTAAGGCTAATTGCAGTACTCATGATTGCGTGGGGGCTAATGTCTTGGAAATAGGAGAAAACGGACAAATCATTAACATAAAAGAATATAAAGAATCTAGGGATTATCAAAACATATCACTGAAAACCTTTATTATGGAAAGAAAACTATTAATAGAGCTAGTGAAGGATTGTATTGCTCGTGGCGATTATGATTTTATCAAACATTGCATCATTAAAAATGTTAATAAGTTTAAAGTATCTGGTTATTATCATCAGGGGTATGTGGCAAGGATTAGTTCGCTCCAAAGTTATTTTCAGCATAGTATGGAATTGTTGGATACTCAGATTTGGAGGGAGTTATTTTTTAGTTCTGGTCTTATTTATACTAAGGTTAAAGATGAACCGCCAGCTAAATATATGGCTCAGGCTGATGTATCAAACTCCTTGATTGCTACCGGGTGTTATATTGAGGGGCGGGTGGAAAACAGCATTTTATTTCGTAGCGTAAAAGTCCATGCAGGGGCATATATTAAAAATAGTATTATTATGCAAAAATGTGAAATTGGTCCGGGCGTGGTGCTAGAAAATGTAATTTGCGATAAAGATGTATTGATTACAGCTGACAAGCAGTTAAAGGGAGAGTGTAAATATCCTGTTGTAATAACGAAAGGACAGGTGATCTAAGATATGTTAAAAGTATTATTTGTGGCGGCTGAAGCGGTGCCTTTTGCCAAAACAGGTGGGCTTGGTGACGTAATTGGCTCCTTGCCGAAAGAATTAAAACAGCAAGGCACCGATGTGAGAGTAATGTTACCTAATTATCAAAATATACCTAAAGAATATAAACAACAAATGGTACTCAAAAATAAATTTGTAGTGCAAGTGGGTTGGCGACAACAGTATTGTGGTGTACTTGAGCTTGAATATCAAGGAATAATCTTTTATTTTATTGATAATGAATACTACTTTAAACGGCATAGCTTCTATGGCTATGATGATGATGATGAACGATTTGGCTTTTTTTGCAGAGCTGTACTAGAGTCTTTAACTAAAATTGATTTTATGCCTGATATACTTCACTGTAATGATTGGCATACTGGTATGGTGAGCGTACTACTGGATGCTCATTATCGCCAGTTATCTGACTATAAGCATATTAAAACACTATTTACTATTCATAATTTGCGCTATCAAGGAGTATTTCCTAAGGGAATATTACACGATATATTGAGTTTAGATTGGCGATATTTTAACCATGAAGGGGTGGAATTTAATAATAATGTAAACTTTATGAAGGGTGGTCTAGCATATTCTGATATGATTTCTACGGTTAGCCGTACATATGCCCAGGAAATCCAAAACCCATTTTTTGGTGAACAGCTTGATGGATTTTTACGCAAGCGTCAGAATGATTTAGTGGGTATTATAAATGGCATAGATTATGAGGAGTATAACCCCGCCACAGACAAGAAGATTGGCACCAATTACAATATAGGATCTCTATCTGAAAAAAACAAAAATAAATTACAGTTGCAAGAGCAATTAGGGTTGGCAGTGAATGCCGATATACCTATGGTAGCCATTGTTTCTCGGTTAGTAGGTCCTAAAGGTATGGAGCTAATGGAATATATATTGGTAGATATGCTTAAGCAAATGTCCATTGATAATCATGATGCCCAGTTGGTCATCTTGGGGACAGGCGAAGCTCGATATGAGAATTTTTTCAAGTATATGGCTTGGCAGTATCCGAGTAAGATCTCAACCAATATTATGTTTGATGATGCCCTAGCTCGTCAGATTTATGCAGGTGCGGATTTATTTCTGATGCCGTCCCTATATGAGCCTTGCGGTATTGGGCAATTGATTGCTATGCGTTATGGCTGTTTGCCGATTGTGAGAGAAACTGGTGGTTTACAGGATACTGTGGAGGCGTATAATCAGTATACTGGTACGGGTAATGGCTTTAGTTTCGCTAATTATAATGCCCATGAATTGCTTGATGCCATCAATAAGGCATTGGCTCTCTATAAAAACAAAGAAAAATGGAATAAAGTGGTCAGTAATGCCATGAATAGTGACTATAGCTGGCAAAGTTCAGCCAAGCAGTATCAGGAAGTTTATAAAAAAATGATTGGGTAGAGAGGTTTATAATATGAATCAAAATTTTATAATCCATGATTCCCAGATGGAGTTTTTTCGCAGCCCCTTTGGGGCTGTTTGTTGTAATGAAGAGCTTTTGCTGCGTTTGAAAATTCAAGGGACAGAGAAGCCAGATAATGTTGTACTAAGGTTATGGCAGGAGGAAAGCGGCGAAAAAAAGATAGAGATGAAGCTAGGGCAGGAGCAGGAAGAAAATTTAATATATCAAGTCCAGTTCACGGCTTCGAGGGTGCCTAGCGTCTTATGGTATTACTTCATTATTATAGTAAAAGATAAAATTTATTATTATGGTAATCGCGCAGACGGATTGGGTGGTATTGGTCAACTATATGAAACAAATCCACCTGCTTATCAGGTTACTGTATATAAAGAGGGAGCAGTTACGCCTCAGTGGTTCAAAGAAGGGGTTATATATCAAATTTTCCCGGACCGCTTTTATAATGGGACTGGTCAGGTGCTCAATCCTAAAAAGGATAGTTTAATTCACGGACATTGGAATAATAATCCCTATTATATCCGTGATGTAGATACTGGGAGAATTGTATCCTATGATTTTTTTGGTGGCAATTTGCAGGGCGTTATTGAGAAACTTCCCTATCTAAAAGAATTAGGAATTAGCATTATTTATTTTAATCCTATTTTTGCCTCACCGAGTAATCACCGTTATGATACAGGTGATTATAAAACAGTTGATGCAATGCTTGGAGATAATCAAGTATTCGCCCAGTTATGCGCCAGAGGTAAAGAACATGGTATTGCTATCATTTTAGACGGTGTATTTAGTCATACTGGTAGCGATAGCATATACTTTAACAGAGAGGGCAATTATCCTGAAGTCGGTGCCTATCAATCCAAGCAGTCACCCTATTATCCCTGGTATCGGTTTGAAAATCATCCCGAACAATATGAGGCCTGGTGGGGGATAGATACACTGCCTAATGTGGAAGAAAATGAACCATCCTATATTGATTTTATTATTGAAAATAAAGACAGTGTGATTAAACATTGGCTAAAGCTGGGGGCTAAAGGTTGGCGCCTGGATGTGGCTGATGAACTACCTGACTCCTTTATCGAAAAGATCTACAAAACTATGAAAGAGATAGATAAAGATAGTGTACTGATTGGTGAAGTATGGGAAGATGCTTCTAATAAAGAAAGTTATGGAAAACTAAGACGATATCTTCAGGGGGAGGAAATGGATTCGGTTATGAATTATCCATTTCGGAGGATTACCCTGGATTTTATGCTTGGTACTATTGATGCCTATACTGTCCATCGGGCATTAATGAGCTTAGAGGAAAATTATCCTAGTCATAACTTTTATGCCATGATGAATTTAATTGGCAGTCATGATGTACCAAGAATATTGACACTGCTAGGGGAGGCACCGCCGATTGAAAGTCTGACAGTTGTCCAGCAGGCTAGATATCGTTTGCCTCAGGAATCGCAGAAGCTAGCCATTGCACGTATGAAGATAATGGCATTATGGCAAATGACATTTCCCGGCGTACCTTCTGTTTATTATGGTGATGAGGTTGGGGTAGAGGGGTATAAAGATCCTTTTAATCGCGCTACTTATCCATGGGGAAAAGAAAATGTAGAACTGCTTACATGGTATAAGCAAATGATTGCTCTGCGTAACAAATATGATGTATTTAAAACTGGTAAATGGATTTCCCTGCCTGCTCATGACCAAGTTTATTCCTATATTCGCACAATTAACAACGGTCGGGATGTTTTTGGCCAGGCTAAACAAGATAATACAGCTGTCATAGTAATGAACCGCAGCACTGATCCAATTACAGTACAGCTGCCAGTGAGAACCTGGTGTCATGGCATAATGTTAGATCTTTTGAATGATAACCAGCAAATCCCTATCGTTGATGGAGTGCTGACTATTTATTTGCAACCTTTGGAAGGTAAGGCATTACTACAGCTTGAGAAGGATTGTTTTCCTCGCGGGGCAGGGATACTCTTGCATCCTACATCGCTACCCTCTGAAGGTGGTATTGGCGATTTAGGCAAAGATGCTTATGAATTTATTGATTTTTTGCATAGCAGTAAACAAACATTATGGCAGGTACTACCATTAAATCCAGTGGGGTATGGTAATTCTCCCTATCAATGCTTATCGGCTTTTGCAGGCAATCATTTATTGATTGCCTTAAGCAAGTTGGTTGATATCGGTCTGCTACCAGCAGAGAAAATTAGAAGCTGTCCGGCATTTGATTATGATAGGGTAGAGTTTGATAAAGTTAAAGCATATAAAGAGACATTATTGCAGATGGCCTTTATGAAATTTAAACAGCAAAGTATATCGTTTGTTTATAAAAAATTCTTGGATGAAAACAGTTTTTGGCTTACAGACTATGCTTTATTTATGGCGCTAAAAACTAATTTTAAAGGGCAGTCATGGAATTTGTGGCCGAAAGATATTGCTTCAAGACAAGTGAAAGTAATGGAAGAGTATCGAGTATTAATGGCAGATGACATTGCTTATCATCAATTCCTACAGTTTATCTTTGCAAGCCAATGGAATGAGCTTAAACGATATGCTGGGATATATAATATTAAAATTATTGGTGATATACCTATTTTTATTGCTCATGATAGTAGTGATGTATGGGCCAATCAACAGTTATTTGACTTGGCTGAAGATGGTAGTCCTCAAACAGTGGCTGGTGTACCACCTGATTACTTCAGCAAAACAGGCCAATTATGGGGCAACCCTCATTATAAATGGGAAGAAATGGCGAAGGATGACTATCAGTGGTGGCGGCAACGCTTGCAGGTATTATTTCAATTAGTCGATATTGTTAGAGTTGATCATTTTCGAGGTTTTGAAGCTTTTTGGGAAATATCGGGTAAGGCTGAGACGGCAGTAGATGGTCGTTGGGTTAAAGGGCCGGGCGCTCAGTTTTTTAGTGTCCTAGAAAAATATTTGGGAAACTTGCCGTTCATTGTAGAAGATTTAGGTGTTATTACATCTGAAGTGGATGATCTTAAGCATCAGTTTTATTTTCCTGGTATTAAAGTTCTGCAGTTTTCCTTTGATTATGATGAGAGTGGGCGATATATAACTTTTAGTTGTGAGAAAAATAGTGTTTTATATACAGGCACACATGATAATGACACAACAGTAGGTTGGTATGAGAAACTGCTGACTGAAGAACCTAAGTTGGCTGAATGTATACAACAATGTCTAGAGCGTCAGCTAGGTACAGATGATAATCAACTTAAGCCAACTTGCTGGCAATTTGTTGAATTTATCTATCAGAGTAATGCCAATACCCTGATCGTGCCTCTCCAGGATATACTTTGTTTAGGCAGTCAAGCTAGAATGAATTTTCCTGGTATAGTAGGTAATAACTGGGAGTGGAGGTATCACAAAGAGATACTGACAAGCGAGCTCTCCTCCAAGCTGGCGGGCTTAGTGGAAAAATACCAGCGATAAGAAAAATAATATATAAAGACTAGATATAGCGCATTAGAGAGCATTATGGTTCAAGTGTAAAAGTCCCCTCTACCTAGACGGTTAGAGGGGATTTTACATAAAATATTAATTATGTATAGAAAACTCAAAAAACGCATAATTTGACAAAAAAAGCAATTAAAAGATGATATTATTAAAATTATTAATAATAAATAATATCTTAATGAAAGGAGATTTAATCTATGAACTGGTTGAGGAATTTGAAAGTTGCTGGCAAATTAGTAGTACTTATTATGGTGGCAATGATTTCCTTAGGGATAGTGGGGTTTACGGGATATCATTATTTGTTAGAAGCTAATGAGGATATGGATGCTATGTATAAAGAGCGATTGTTGCCAGTTCAATGGCTTAATGACAATCGCAATCATTCCAGAGCCATTGAGGGTGATATTTTTATGCTAATGCTTACTACAGATAATAATGAAAAGACAAGATTAAAACAAGATATCGATAAGCGGGTCGAAGTATTTGGAAAAAATCTTGCTAATTATGAAAAAACAAATTTAAACACCTTTGAAGTGGATACGTTAAAGAAACTGCACGATAGTCTGGATCAATATAGAGCTGCTAGACAAGAAGTTATTGATCTTGCCCTGGAAAATAAAAATATGGAAGCTTATGATACTTATAATAAAAAAGCCAAAGTACATGGCGAAGTTTATCACAAAAGTATTCGGGAGCTTGCAGAGTACAATGCAAAAGAAGCCGAGAAAATCAATAAAGGAAATCAAGAGAATTTTAAACAGGCTATGTGGATATTGGCCATTATTATATTATTGTCAGCGGTACTGGTAATGGTAATAGGCTGGGTAATTACGAAAGACATGACCATTTCCTTCAATGGGGTGGTTAGGCGTGTTGGTATTATGGCGGACGGCGATTATTCAAAAGACATAATGGGAGCGTTTTTAAAAAGAAAAGATGAATTTGGGATACTGGCAAATAGCTTTAATACGCTGAATAAAAACATGAGAAATTTGATAAAGCAGTTATCTAGTAACTCTGAGCAGCTGGCAGCTTCTTCGGAAGAGCTTACTGCCAGTGCTGAGCAATCGGCTCAGGCTGCCAATCAAGTGGCAGGAGCGATTACACAAGTGGCCCAAGGTGCAGAAAAACAGCTGCAATTAGTTAATTCCACCACAGAGATAGTGGGACAAATATCCCAAGGCATTGTGCAAGTAGCAGAAAATGGTCAGACGTTATCACTTGCGGCTGAGAAGACAGCCAGTGCAGCCAGCGATGGCGGGCGAGCTGTAGAAAAAGCGGTACGGCAAATGTCAGTCATTGAGGAAAAAACCAGTGAGACGGCTACAGTGATCGCAGAACTAGAAGGTAAATCCCAAGAAATTGGACAAATTGTGGAAGTTATTGCCAGCATTGCTGGACAAACCAATCTGTTAGCATTGAATGCGGCCATTGAAGCTGCCCGAGCTGGAGAACAGGGGCGTGGTTTTGCCGTGGTGGCAGAGGAAGTTCGTAAACTTGCTGAACAGTCTGGGGAAGCGGCCAAGCAGATTGCCAATTTAATTGGTGAAGTACAACAAAAAACAACTAATGCGGTGAGTTATATGACCCAAGGTAAAATGGAAGTGAGTATAGGGACGCAAGTGGTCAATGTCGCTGGCGAGAGCTTTAGAGAAATAGTGAAAATGATTGAACAGATGTCTGAACAAATTCATGAAACCTCCGCTGCTACTGAAGAGATATCGAGTGGTAGCCAGCAGGTGGTAAATGCTGTGCAGGAAATTGACAAAGAGAGTAAAGTCGCTGCCCAGCAAGCTCAGACTGTATCGGCAGCCACTGAAGAGCAGTCGGCATCTATGGAAGAGATTGCTTCTTCCAGCCAGACCTTATCAGCCATGGCTGAAGAATTAATGTCTGAAATCGGTAAATTTAAAGTTTAAAATGAGTATATAATTCCCCTCCGCCGAAATAAGGTTGGAGGGGAATTTATTCATGTTCAGCTTTAGCTGGGCAAGTTCATTGTTGGTCTGTCAGGAATAGGGTATTTTAAAATGACAGAATATTTTAAAAGAGTATTGACGAAAGATATTGGCAAGAGTAGAATGTAATTAATACTAAACCGGTACAGTATTGATTACAGAAAGTGGTGAGGATATGCAGTTTAATCAAGCTACTGATTATGCTTTTCGCGTCATCATGCATTTAGCGGGTTTGCCTGAAGGCGCGATTGTGAAGAGCCAAATGATTGCTGAGGAACAGAATATACCTATTGGTTTTTTGCAAAAAATTATGCGCGTTTTGACCCAAGGAGAAGTGGTAAAGTCTTATCGGGGGATCGATGGGGGGTTTGCATTAGCAAAACCAGCAGTGGACATTAGCCTCTTAGATATTATTACTATTATGGAAGGGCCTGTTAATTTGCAACGATGCTTAAAGGTGAATGACGCTTGTAGTAAGGGGTGTGTCCCTCAATGTCCGGTGCATGCTGCCTTGGCTGTTATACAGAATGATTTAATACAGGCGCTGAGTAAGGTTAATTTTGCTAAGTTGAGTAAAGACGTATAATGATGAAAGGTAGGGGAAGATTGTGGAAGAGGTATTATTAGGGCGATGGCAATTTGGTATTACGACAGTGTATCATTTCTTGTTTGTACCACTGACCTTAGGATTGTCTGTACTAGTGGCAATTATGGAATCCATGTATGTGGGAACAGGTAATGAACTGTACAAGAAGATGACTCAGTTTTGGGGTAAATTATTTCTGGTGAACTTTGCAATGGGCGTGGCCACAGGCATCGTCCAGGAGTTTCAGTTTGGCATGAACTGGGCGGAATATTCCCGGTTTATGGGTGATATTTTTGGGGCACCGTTAGCTTTAGAGGCATTGACGGCTTTTTTCTTAGAGTCAACTTTTCTCGGGCTGTGGATTTTTGGCTGGGATAAGTTATCAAAAAAGATGCATCTAATCTGTATTTGGTTAGTAGCCTTTAGTAGTAATCTATCGGCCTTTTGGATCTTGTCAGCTAATTCTTTTATGCAGTCACCTGTAGGATATTCCCTGAAAAATGGGCGGGCTGAGATGGTTGATTTCCCAGCGTTGATCACCAATCCCTATTTATGGGGGCAATTCCCTCATACCGTACTCGGGGGCCTCGTGACAGCAGGTGTATTTGTGGCTGCCATTAGTGCGTACTATTTATTAAAACAGAAACATTTGCCAGTGTTTCGTTCTTCTATAAAGATTGGTTTGTCTTGCATGCTCATTAGTACTGTACTCGTGATGGGGACAGGGCATTTGCAAGCTCAATATTTAGGGAAAAAACAACCGACGAAAATGGCTGCAATGGAAGCTTTGTGGGAAACGGCAAATCCGGCTCCTTTTGCTCTTGTCGCAGTGATTGATGAAGCTAGTCAACGGAATACTTCAGAAGTTGGCATCCCTGGATTCTTATCGATGCTCATTTATGATAAGATGGCAGGTGAAGTCAAAGGCATAAAAGAGTTGCAGGTAGCAGCTGAATTAAAATATGGACCAGGTAACTATATTCCCCCAGTAACTCAGTCATTCTGGAGTTTCCGTATTATGGTGATCGCCGGTCTATGGATGGCTGCTTTAGCAGCATTAAGTACTCTCTTGTTATATAAAAATCAGTTGGAAACAAATAAAACAGTGCTTACATTACTCTTATGGAGTTTACCAATGCCCTATATTGCTAATTCTTCAGGCTGGATTCTGACAGAGGGGGCTCGTCAGCCTTGGATTGTAGTGGGTTTACAAAAAGTAAGTGAGGCTGTATCCACCAATTTGACGAGTGCTGACATTTGGATCTCATTGATTGGCTTTACCGTATTATATGGCGTATTAGCCGTAGCAGCGATCTATTTAGTCCGCAAGTTTGTCGTAGAAGGACCTGTGGAACATACACCTTCTCTAAGTGTGGTAACTAAGAAGGAGGCAACATTATGGAACTAACGATAATATGGTTTGTATTAGTTGGCGTGCTATTTACAGGTTTTTTCTTTCTGGAAGGTTTTGACTATGGTGTAGGTATGTTGTTACCATTCTTGGGCAAAAATGATGTAGAACGCCGAATCATTATTAATTCTATTGGCCCAGTATGGGATGGCAACGAAGTATGGATGCTTACGGCCGGTGGTGCTTTGTTTGCAGCTTTCCCTCATGTATACGCCACCATGTTTAGCGGTTTTTACCTAGCTTTATTTCTCATGCTCATGGCCTTAATCGTAAGAGCTGTATCTTTTGAATTTCGTAGTAAAGATCAAAGCCCAGTATGGCGCAGTATTTGGGATTGGATGATTTTTATTGGCAGTGCTGTGCCAGCTCTGCTGTGGGGTGTAGCTGTTACTAATCTCATTAAGGGTCTACCCATTAATGAAAAGATGCAATATGTGGGTACCTTCTTTGATTTGCTAAGCCCTTATACCTTAGTAGGTGGAGTTGCTTTTTTACTGGTATTTTTATTCCATGGCGCTTTGTTCTTAACACTTAAAGTCGAGGGCGAATTAATTGAACGGGTTCGTCAGGTGGCTGCTAAAGTGGGGATTGGCGCTGCCATTGCCTTTTTAGCCTTAGTTGGTTTAACCTATATCAATACTGATTTGTTTAAGAGCTCATTGGCTGGTATTGCCTTATGGGGTGCAGTGGTGGTATTTGTTTTGTCATACGCACTGACATGGAGCTGGAAATTTGGCTGGGCTTTTGCGATGAGCGGTTTGGCCATTGTTTTTACCACAATAGCCTTTTTTAGTGGCTTGTTCCCTCGCTTGATGGTATCTAGCCTGAATCCGAATTGGAGTTTGACGATCTATAATGCAGCCTCAAGTGCTTATACCTTAAAAATAATGACTTTTGCTGCAGTGGTGTTGGTGCCGATTGTCCTTGTATATCAAGGTTATACCTATTGGATGTTTCGCAAGCGTGTTAGCGCTAAGCATTTAGAATATTAAAGTCCAGGAAGGCGCCCCAAGGAATGCTATTGAGAAAGGGAGTGAATTTCTTAAAAAATTTCACTCCCTTTAGATTTATGCGATAGAATCTTATACAAAGTTTTCTACTATTTACTAAAAAATATGTCAAAAAAGGTTGATTTATGGTATGTTTACAGTGATAAGAAAATTCTGAATAATGGGGGCTACCGATATGGCAATAAAAACTGTGACTAGTGATATTCTAAATCTTTCTGACAAATATCAAGGTTTCTATCATGCTATTGTAAGATTTATACCTGCAACGCGTGTTTTCGCAGATCCAATTAGAACCTTGGCCTACGGCATTGATGCCAGCTTTTATCGCCTGCTACCTAAATTAGTAATTAAAGTAGACACCCCAAATGAAATGTCTGATATCTTAAAAGTTGCACAGGATATGAAAGTTCCTGTAACCTTTCGTGCAGCAGGGACTAGTCTTTCAGGCCAGTCGATCACTGATTCAGTCTTGCTTGTAGCCACCCAGGGGTGGAGCAACTATTCTATCAGTGCTGATGGGGGACTGATCTCTTTACAGCCAGGGATTATCGGTTCTGAGGCGAATGATTATTTGAGGCCCTTTGCCCGTAAAATCGGACCTGATCCCGCAACCATTAATAATGCCATGATTGGTGGTATTGCGGCGAATAACGCCAGTGGTATGTGTTGTGGTACAGCAGATAATAGTTATAAAACACTGTCTGATATGAAAATCATTTTTGCAGATGGTACGACTCTAGATACTGCTGATGCGGCTTCAAGAAATCGTTTTGTTGCAACCCATTCTAGGATTATCCAAAGTATTGAGCAGCTGCGTGATGAAATTAATGCAAACCCAGAACTAAAGGCACTGATTAAACATAAATTCAAAATTAAATGTACTACAGGTTACGGAATAAACTCCTTTGTCGATTATGTTGATCCTTTTGATATTATTAAACATTTAATGATTGGGTCAGAAGGAACACTGGGTTTCATCACTGAGATTACCTATAAGACAATTATTGATCATGCCCATAAGGCCTCTGCACTTATGATCTTTCCTGATATGAAGGCTGCCTGCTTAGCAGTCATGAAACTAGATCGAGATTTAGTGGCTGCTGCGGAACTGATGGATCGTGCATCTCTCAGATCGGTTGAAGACGAAGCCGGTATGCCTGGCTATCTTAAAACTCTTGATGAGCATGCTACTGCGCTACTAGTCGAAGTACGTTCGGAGACTAAAGATGGTTTAAGCAGCCTAATAGAAGCTGTAAAAGAACGCTTAGCTTCAATACCAACAGTATTACCCATTATCTTTACCGATGTGAAGTATGAGTATGAAAAATTGTGGTATATTCGTAAAGGAATTTTTCCAGCTGTTGGCGGCATGAGAAAGCCGGGTACTACAGTCATTATTGAAGATGTGGCTTTCCCACGAGAGAGACTTGCTGAAGCCATATTAGAACTTAGATCTATTATGGATAAGTATAATTATAACGATGGTATTATTTACGGACATGCTTTAGATGGCAACGTACATTTTGTGGTCACGCAAAATTTGGACACAGAGGAGGAAGTTGGTCGGTATAAGGCCCTTATTCAGGATGTTCTTAATTTGGTCGTTGAAAAATATCATGGTTCCCTGAAAGCAGAACATGGTACAGGCCGTAATATGGCTCCATTTGTAGAATTAGAATGGGGTAAGGCGGCTTATGGCATCATGCGGACTTTAAAACAAGTATTTGATGCTGATAATATCCTCAATCCTGATGTTGTGATTACTGACAATCAATCCATTTATCTTGAGAACTTTAAACCCATGCCCATGGCTGATGATATTATTGATAAGTGTATTGAATGTGGTTTTTGTGAGATCAACTGTCCTTCCAAAAATCTGACGCTAACTCCTCGTCAACGCATCGTGGTGCAGCGTGAGATTGCTAGACTAAAAAAAACAGGCGAGGATAATCAACTCCTGAGGCGTCTAGAAGAAGACTATAGTTATTTCGGTGATGAGACATGTGCGACAGATGGCTTATGTCAAACCAGTTGTCCAGTGGGTATTAATACAGGGGATTATACAAAACAGCAACGGGCACGGGCTATGGGGGATAACGGTAAATCTATCGGTCGATTGATTGCTAAAAATTTTTCCGGTATAACGACAATGGCGCGCTTAGGTCTGTCTGCTGCCAGCCTGGCTCATTCAGTGCTTGGCACATCCCTGATGGGTGGCATTACAAAAGGTTTGCGGTCCCTAAGCGGCAATCACATGCCAGAGTGGAATCAGTATCTAGCTGGGGCTGGAAATACTCCAGATCCTTCCAAATCTAAACCTGGTGTGGCAGGACGTAAGGTAGTTTATTTTCCAAGCTGCGTCAGTCGGACCATGGGCGGTCCTGCCGCTGGTGATAAGGATCAACGACAACTCAGCGCAACTATGATTCATGTCATGGAAAAAGCCGGATATGAGATAATTTTCCCTAATGAGATGGATAAATTATGCTGTGGTATGCCTTTTGAAAGTAAAGGGCTATTTGAAACAGCTGATAATATGAGCAGTGAACTGGAACAAGCTTTAGCTCAGTGCAGCAATAATGGTGAATACCCAATTGTTTGTGATACAAGTCCCTGTATTTATCGGATGCGAAAAGTGATGAGTAAAAAGCTAAAATTGTATGAACCTTTAGAGTTTATTCATGATTATCTGATGGATTTGCTGGATTTCAAGAAACAGCCTGAGACAATCGCTGTTCATGTTACCTGCAGTTCAACGAAGCTTGGGCTGAAAGAAAAGTTCAAAAGCGTAGCAGAGGCTTGCGCGACTAAGGTAGTTATGCCAGCAAAGGTTAGATGTTGCGGTTTCGCAGGAGATAAAGGCTTTGAAGTGCCTGAACTTAATGAATCAGCACTCTCCGAACTCAAAGACTCCTTGCCAGATGATTGTCATGCAGGCTATTCCAATAGCCGTACTTGTGAGATGGGATTATCCCATCGTAGTGGGATCAGCTATCAGTCCATTATTTATTTAGTAGATCGATGCACAACCGCGAAGAAATAACAGGGAAGGCTATGCAAGGGTGGAAACTATGCATAGCCTTTTCTTTTACAGAAACAAAAGGTATAATATTCTTGCTATACTAGAAGGTATAAGCTTTTTGATTATAAAGAACGATGATTAAACGCAAAGAACATAAAGAACGCAAAGGCAATAATGAAGATTTTATTTTTCAAATCTGTTGCGTATACTTTGTGTTATTTGCGCCTTTGCGGTTTAGTAAGACTTGATAGCTTTTTTAAAATAAGGGAGTATTATTATGGTTGATAAACGTCTTATACAGCAACTTGAAAAACACAGACAGCGGTTTTTACTGCTAGTTGGACTAGCAGTTAGTGGTGGAGTATTGGTTGTATTACAGGCTGATTATCTGGCTAAAATTATTAATGGTGTATTTATAGATGGTTTAAATTTATCAGGGGTATGGCTATGGATGGTTCCCTTATTTGTGATTATGACATTACGCAGTGTGGTGGTTTGGTTTATCGAAGTATCGGCCCATGGTTTGGCTGCTTGCATTAAGACAGAGATTAGGGAGCGGCTTCTTAATTGTCTACTAGACCTAGGTCCGATATATGCTAGGGGTCAGCAAACAGGCGAACTGGTGAATGTACTGGTGGAAGGAGTTGAAAAATTAGAACCCTATTTTGCAAAATTCTTGCCCCAGTTATTTACGGCACTATTGGTACCTGCGGTTATCTTGACGTGGGTTTTTCCTCTTGATGTTAGTACAGCTGTTATTTTGATGGTGACAGCACCCCTTATTCCCATCTTTATGATACTCATCGGCCGTATGGCCGAGAATTTGAATAAGCAGCAGTGGGAAACGTTATCTCGCCTCAGTGCGCATTTTTTGGACGTACTACAAGGGCTGACCATATTGAAAATTTTTGGCCGCAGTATTGAGCAGATACAGGTAATTAGCCGTATGAGCGCTGAGTTTCGCGATACGACCTTAGGAGTACTCCGGATCGCCTTTTTGTCAGCCTTAGTGTTAGAACTAGTGGCAACTATTAGTACAGCGTTGGTAGCTGTGACGATCGGTTTAAAATTATTGTATTTCAAAATGAATTTTGTGCAGGCTTTTTTCCTATTATTACTGGCGCCGGAGTTTTATTCTCCTCTGCGTCAGTTGGGAACCCATTTTCATGCTGGAATGGCTGGAGTCGCTGCTGCCGAGCGCATTTTTGAGATATTAGCATTACATCAGGGACAGGTAGGAATGGATAAGGTAAAGTTTTTTCCTCGTCAAGAACAGGTGGGGATTGTTGTTGAAAATGTATATTATGCTTATGAAGCTGGGGCTCGTCCGGCACTAAAGGGCATTTCACTGGAAATAAAACCTGGACAGCAGGTAGCCGTAGTTGGAGCTAGCGGTTCTGGTAAAAGTACTCTTGCGAGTCTCTTATTAATGTTCATGGTTCCAGATCAGGGCGAAATTTATGTGAATGGAGTCCGTTTGTCCGAAATTGAGCGGGCAGATTGGTTAGAACATGTCGCTTTTGTACCCCAGGCCCCTCATTTGTTCTTTCGTTCAATTGCTGATAATATTCGCTTAGGTAAAGAAGGTGCTTCTTTGAAGGAAGTGGCTAAGGCCGCTAAGAATGCCGGTGCCCATGAGTTTATTATGGCTTTGCCTGAAGGGTATAATACGGTAGTGGGAGAAGGGGGACAGGGGCTGAGCGGCGGACAATGTAAACGCTTGGCAATTGCGCGAGCTTTTTTGCAGGATGCTCCTTTTGTATTATTAGATGAGGCGACCGCTGGTCTTGATCCTCAAAATGAAGCTGTGATTGATGAGGCTCTACAGAGGCTTAAAGTTGGGCGTACAGTGCTTATCATCGCTCATCGTCTGACCACTGTGTATAAAGCCGATTCCATTGTGGTATTTGATCAGGGGCAAGTGGCTGAAGTTGGAGGGCATGATGAATTAATGATGAAACATGGGCGTTATTATCAATTGGTCACTGCTTTTAGAGGTGTGGCGTGAAGATTTTGATACGCTTGTTACAAATAATGGGTTCAACATGGCTAACCATGCTAATTGCTATTGTTTTTGGCTGCCTAACGATTGGCAGTAATATAGGCTTACTGGCTGCTTCGGCCTATCTTATTTCCAATGCGGCATTGCATCCGGCGATAAATGAATTGTCAACAGCCATTGTCGGGGTGCGGTTTTTTGGCATTTCCCGGGCAGTTTTTCGCTATTTAGAACGATATATTTCTCATGATGCTACTTTTCGCCTGTTAGAGGTTGTTAGGGTGTGGTTTTATACAAAGTTAGAAGGGCTGTCGACCGCACGTTTAATGCAGTGGCAAAGCGGAGAGCTATTTAGTGCGATTGTGGGCGATGTGGAAATATTAAAAGAATTTTATCTTAGAGTTCTAGCGCCGCCCTTTATTGGCGTAGTAGTATTCAGTACTGTTTGTTGGTTTCTAGCTCAATATAGTATGAATTTTGTCTATGTATTGACTGGCGGTTTTGTGGTGGCTGGCCTAATACTGCCTATTTTTTTACAAACAATACAAAAATCTACCGCCCATAAATTAGTTGTTGCAAGAGGTGAGCTAAGGGCCCAGTTAGTCGATAGTATGACAGGTATCGTAGAACTTGCTGCCTTTAATCAAACTGGGCGTCAGGCGAGGCTCATTGATGATATTCATCAGCGACTCCTTAGCTTGCAGAGTAATGTTTCAAAGTTGTCTGGATTGACAGATGCAATAGGTTTATTTGTTGTGAATAGTACTGTGTGGCTAATCTTATGGTTAACTATCCCTTTGATACATAATGGAAGTATGGAAGGTATATACCTAGCAGTAGTGGTTTTAACAGTGCAAAGTAGTTTCGAAGCCGTATTACCTTTGCCCTTCGCAGTACATTATCTTGGAGAGAGTATGGCGGCGGCTAGAAGGCTGTTTACTATTGTTGATACTGAGCCAGTGGTGCTTGAGGATGAGGGGATGATAAATATTCCTGATACACGTATAGACGTTGAAAACTTAAGTTTTAGGTATAGTCCGGAGAGCCCCTTGGTACTCAACAAGATTTCTTTTGCTGTTGGTGCTGGACAGCGCCTTGCCATTGTCGGTCCTAGTGGTGCAGGGAAAAGTACACTGCTGCACTTATTTCTGCGATTTTGGGATTATCAGCAAGGTTCCATCCGTTTAGGTGGCCATGAGTTTAAAAAATATGATGCTTCAAAATTACGTGCTATGTTTGGGGTAGTAACACAGCAGACCCACTTATTTAATGCTAGTATTCGTGATAATATTCTACTTGCCAGGCCGGATGCTAGTGAGAACCAGTTTGATCAGGCGATTAAACATGCTGAACTAGGGGAGTTCATTGAGAAGCTGCCTCAAGGTTATGACACCATGGTAGGTCAAAATGGTTATGCCTTATCAGGAGGGCAGCGTCAACGTATTGCCATTGCTCGCGCCTTACTCAAAAATGCCCCCATCCTGATTTTGGATGAACCCACAGTGGGGCTTGATGCCTTAACTGAGCAGCTCATAATGGAGACGATTGGCAAGTTGATGACCGGTCGTACCACAATCATGATTACACACCGCTTGACGGGTCTAGAGACTATGGATGAAATTATCGTACTTAGCTCTGGCAGTATGGTTGAGCAGGGGCGGCAGGCAGAGTTATTGGCAAATAAGCAATTGTTTGATCAGTTATGGCATTTACAGCATGATGTGATATAATATTTTGGGTAAGTTTTATTTATAGCATGGATGGAGGGGAAAGGGTGGCTGACGCATTATACTTTGTAGAAAAAGAATGTGTGGTATGTGGGGAAAAATTTGAGGTTACATGTGTACGTTCACGTTTAGCCCTCATCAAGCAGGATTCTGATTTTTGTGCTTATTATAAAGAGATAAATCCTTATTACTATACAGTATGGGCGTGTCCACATTGTGGTTATGCGGCACGAGATACTGAATTTGTGGAAGTAACAGCATCTGTGGCAACAAAGATACATAAGTTTTTATCTAGTAGAGAAGTTAAGGTTAATTTGTGTGGTATAAGAACCAGGGAGCAGGCGATTGTTGCCTATAAACTGGCTATTTTTTATACTGAGCTGGCTGCAGATAAGGCCAGTAAACGGGCGGGGCTATACCTTCGGTTAGGTTGGTTGTACCGGGAAGGTCAGCAGGATGATGAAGAGAATAAAGCCCTCGCTAAAGCTTGTGAGTGGTACGAGCAGGCCTTGGAAAAAGAACACATGCCCATTGGCAATTTATCGGAACTTACGGTTATGTATCTTGTTGCCGATTTGCTATGGCGTACAGGAGAAAAAGAAAAAGCCAAGTTATATCTTAGCCGAGTAGTAGCCAATCCTCTGGCAAAGATCGAAAAGAGAATTGCTGATTTAGCCCGTGATCTTTGGCAAGAAATACGGGCAACAACAAAGACATCCTCCTCAAATATTAAACAAGCATAGCGGTAAAAAGAAAAAATACAAAGACGCTAAGCCAGAATAAAGCTTTTATAAAGGAGAGATCGATTAGATTCTTCTTTGCAAAAGCTCTGCATTCTTAGTATCTTTGTATTTGAATTGTTTTTTCATAATGAACAATAATGATCAACCGTAAAGAACACAAAAAACGCAAAGGGATTATTACAGATTAGTTTCTATAAATCTTTTGGGGATTCTTTGTGTCATTTGTTTCTTTGCGGTTCAATAAGTTAATTCAGTTTTTTCTAGGTCGTTCCTTATTTACTCATCTACATATGTAGTGAGAATTTCTCCGAAAAACAAGGTGTGATAATTGCCACTAGCATACCATTTTTCTTGTAAGTCTGTAGCGAGTAGCTCTGCCGACATTTCTTGTTTATAGACGACTTTGCATTCATAATGTAGCCCACAATCGGCAATAACAGGTGTGGATATTTTTTTGCCAGGGACAGTTGTTAAATTGGCAGCGGCCAGTTTGTCTGTATCTCGGCCTGATTGGGAGCCGCAGATACCAAGAGCTGCGCTCATATCCTTAAAGGGGATACTGATTGTAAACTGACCGCTTTTTTTGATACATTGATAAGTAAAACGGGAAGGTCTGACCATGGCCATAAATACAGGTTTGCCCCACATAAAGCCAACGCTACCCCAAGCAATCGTCATAGTATTGACCACGCCATCAACTTCCGTGGTTAGAAAGGCACCTTTACTTAGTATCTCGGTTATTTCATTGGCATATTCATTGTATGCTACTTCTTTGCTCATTTTTTTGACCTCCTATCTAGAATAGATACTTTGTTAGTATCTTGCTCTAATATTCTTGATTAAATGTATTTTTCCTGTTAGTTAGGGAAAATATAGCTAATTATCTAAAATGAGTAATTTTGATTAACAACTAATGATGATGAAACAATGATAATCCACGTTATTGCAGAAAAATGTTTTCTCCCAAAATACACTTGACTTTAAACGTGGGATAAAATATAATAAGTTAAAATTAATATTTGAACATGATGACAGGGAAGCTAAATGTATAGAATGTACAGAGAGCCGACGGTTGGTGTAAGTCGGTCATTTTAACAGTTGGTTCCGCCCTAGAATGGCTGATGATGAATTAAGACGGGTTCCGCCCGATATAGCGGCTAAAGTTGGCCGTAAAGGCAATTTGGGTGGCAACGCGGGAATAGTTCTCGTCCCTGTATGGGATGAGGGCTTTTTTTATTTATCCCTTTAGTGAGGGGTAAATAATTTTTTGAAAGATTTACATTGAAAAATTGAGTAAGTAAAATAGTATGGAGGATTTAACATGAAAATTTTAGTGAGTGATCCAGTTTCAGTAGAAGGCGTGGAATTGTTGCAAAAAGCATATGAGGTGGATGTTAAAACTGGGCTACCAGCAGAAGAACTACTCCGGATTATTCCTGAGTATGATGCATTGGTAGTGCGCAGTGAAACTAAAGTGACCAAAGCTGTTCTTGATGCAGCTATTAATCTTAAGGCCATTGGTCGCGCTGGAGTTGGCGTGGATAATATTGATGTTTCGGAAGCAACTAAAAAAGGTATCATTGTACTCAATGCGCCCGAAGGTAATACTGTAGCGGCGACTGAACATACGGTGGCCATGATGCTAGCCTTAGCGCGCAATATCCCTCAGGCTCATGCCAGTTTGAAGAACGGTCAGTGGCTGCGTAGCAAAATGATGGGTGTTGAGATGCGGGGCAAAACTCTAGGTATTCTAGGCCTGGGTCGTATTGGCAGTGGTGTTGCTAAACGGGCAATGGCTATGGAAATGAATATTGTAGCTTATGATCCGTTTATTAGTGAGGATCAGGCTGAGGCTATGGGAATTAAGCTTGTTGAACTTGCAGAAATATTCCCAGTGGCCGATTTTATTACACTTCATTTACCAAAGACGGCAGAGACCAAGAACCTTTTAAATAAAGAGACTTTTGCTAAAATGAAGCCTGGTGTCCGTATTATTAACTGTGCTCGTGGTGGCGTTGTTAATGAAAGTGATTTAGCTGAAGCTGTTGAGCAAGGTATTGTAGCAGGGGCAGCTATCGATGTATTTGAAAAAGAACCAGTTGACTTTGATAATCCACTGCTCAAGCTTGATAAGGTCATCGTTACCCCCCATTTGGGGGCCTCTACTGCAGAGGCACAGGTAGGCGTTGCTGTGGATGTGGCGGAAAACATTATTGCAGTATTGAAGGGAGAACCTATTTCCACAGCTGTTAATATGGCACCTATGCAACCACATGTATTGGAGGTTATTCGTCCATACTTTGAGTTGGCAGAGAAAATGGGTTGTTTAGCCATTAATTTGGCTGAAGGTCGTATTAATGCCATAGATGTGGAGTATAATGGTGAAATTAGCGAAGTGGATATTAAAATGCTGACGACTGCAGTCATTAAAGGACTGTTAAATTCTATTTTGACCGAGCAAGTTAACTATGTAAATGCTCCCGGGATCGCTAAGTCTCGTGGTATTAAAATACGTGAAGTAAAAAGCAAGGATACCGCCAATTTTGCTAATTTGATTACTGTAACTGTGCATACAGACAAAAAACGCCATGTTGTGGCTGGAACATTATTTGGTGCTACTGAAGGTCGTATTGTGATGATTGATGGCGATCGGGTTGATGTTGATCCTAGAGGTTGGCTCATTGTTGGGCCGCATATCAATCGTCCGGGGATTATTGGTAATGTTGGTACAGTCCTTGGTAATGCAGGAATCAATATTGATAACATGCAGGTAGGACGTACTGAAGTTGTTGGCACTAATATTATGGTTATGGGTGTGGATTCTGATGTACCAGCGGCAGTTATGCTGAAAATTAATGCAGTTGATGGAATCTTAGGCGCTAAGTTAGTTAACTTTAGTGCAGTATAGGAGGAATTATTATGGCTAGTGTAAAACCTTTTTGTGGGCTTAGGCCTGTAAGTGAGCTAGCAGCTCAAGTTGCTTCATTGCCCTATGATGTAATGGATTCGACTGAAGCTAGACAAATTACAACCAACAATGCCTATAGTTTTTTGCGGGTGACTAAGGCTGAGGTTGATCTTGAGCCGAGTATTGACATCTATTCAGAGGCAGTATATGAAAAGGCTGGGGAAAACCTTCGGGACTTCATTGAGAAGGGTATTTTAATCCAGGATAAAAAACCTTGTTTTTATGTTTACAGACAACAGATGGGTACACATATTCAGGTGGGCCTAGTTGCCGCAGCATCTGTGGAAGAATATCAGAAGAATATTATTAAAAAGCATGAACTGACCAGACCTGATAAAGAACAAGATCGAATCAACAATATTTTAGCCACTGAGGCCCAAACTGGTCCGATATTTCTAACATATAGGGCTGATAATACGATTAATGCGCTGATGGCCCAGTGTATGAGTAAAGATCCGGTATATGATTTTACTACAGAAGATGAAATTCGTCATACTTTGTATATTGTAGATGAGATTGTTAAAATTAAGGCCATTGAGCAGGCCTTTGACCGTATTGAAACCCTGTATGTTGCAGATGGTCATCATCGCTTAGCGGCTGCTAGCCATATCTATGATACTAAGAAAAACAATCCTGGTTATACTGGCGATGAAGCCTATACACGATTTTTAACTGTTCTTGTGCCTAATACCATGACAAAAATTATGGATTATAATAGAGTTGTCCAGGATTTAAATGGTTTATCTGAAGCTGAGTTTTTAGTTAAGATTCAGGATAAATTTAATATTGAGCCGTGTACGCGTGTATCTTGTAAATCAGAGTATCCTCATTATTTTGGTATGTATATGAATAAAGCGTGGTACAAGTTAGTAGCAAAGCCCGGAACATATGATGAAGCCAGCCCTATCGGTAAACTAGATGTAACTATTTTGCAAGAAAATCTGTTAAAACCAGTCCTCGGGATTATAAATATCCGCACTGATAAACGGATTAATTTTGTTGGTGGTATTCGTGGCATGAAGGAATTGGAACGATTAGTAGATAATGGCGAGTATGTCGTGGCGTTTTCTATGTTTCCTACTTCTATAAAAGAATTAATGGCAATTGCTGATATTGGGGAAATTATGCCGCCTAAATCAACTTGGTTTGAGCCTAAACTCAGGGATGGAATGGTAGTACATTTGATAAGTGGGAGTGATATACATGAATAATCGTATTATTAATTTTAATGCTGGACCAGCGATACTGCCATTGGAGGTTCTGATGGAGGCTCAAGCTGAGTTCCTAAATTATCAGCAGACTGGTATGTCTATATTGGAGATTAGTCATCGATCCAAGCCTTATGAAGCCATTAATGCTGAGGCTGAGGCTAATATGAAAGAAATCTTAGGTCTAGGAGATAACTATCGCGTGTTATTCCTACAGGGCGGTGCTAGTACTCAGTTTGCTATGGTACCAATGAATTTTCTGCCTCAGGGCCGTACTGCAGATTATATACTGACAGGTGCTTGGTCGGAAAAAGCTATGAAAGAAGCCAAACTATTTGGCAATACTCATGTAGCAGGAACAACTGCTGAAGGTAATTATAAACGGATTCCTCGGATGGATGAAATTCAGTTAAGTGAGAATCCAGCGTATGTGCATATTACATCCAATAATACTATTTTCGGCACACAATGGAATAAATTACCTAGCTTTGGGCAGGTACCCCTCATTGCCGATATGTCCTCCGATATTTTGAACAAACCTTTTGATGCTGAAAACTTTGCTATGATTTATGCTGGTGCTCAGAAAAACTTGGGACCATCTGGGGTAACCGTTGTCATTATTCGCAAAGATTTATTAGAAAATAACCCTAAAACCATTTCCGCGATGATGCGGTATGAAACACATGCTAAGAATGATTCCATGTATAATACACCACCAGTTTTTTCAGTATATATGCTGAATTTGGTACTACGGTGGTTGAAAGACCAGGGTGGTCTATCAGTTATTGGAAAACGTAATATAGCGAAAGCTGCTCTGGTGTATGACACCATTGATCAAAGTAGCGGTTTCTACCGCGGTCATGCTGATGCAGATAGTCGTTCTTTGATGAATGTTACGTTCCGTTTGCCGAATGAAGAACAGGAGAAGAAGTTCGCTAAGGAAGCTGAAGAGGTGGGGCTTATCGGACTCAAAGGTCACCGTTCGGTAGGAGGACTCCGGGCTTCCATCTATAATGCTATGACCCTAGAAGGTTGCCAAGCACTAAAGGATTTTATGTTAGAATTTCAACGTAAAAATGGGTAAGGCATTTGAAAAGACAATAAGTAGATCAGAAGATTAATAGTTACTTTTTTGAAGGTGATCAAGTTAATAGAGGTTTAATCGTTATAAAGTGGGAGTACAGGATAGCCTGTCTCCCGCTTTAATAAGTTGTTTTATTTAGTCCGCAAAATATCTGAAAATTGGATAAAATATAACAATTGTGAGAAGTGGTTATAATATATAAAAACCCATTAGTGTGATTGAGGCTCAGGTGGCTGTATATTGATATTGTCCTTTGATGTCATTGGCAACTGCTCGATTTCCAGAGCAATTCCACCGATGACAGGCGCTAGTATGTTGAACACCGCTGTAGATATTAGGCCTAGGATGCCTGAGGTCAGGCCAGTGAGTAAGGCTATAAATGCGCCGCCGAATATGCCAACAGAAGCCTGATTCATTAGGCCAAAGGTTAAACCAAAGATACTGCCTATACAGATACCACTGACAAACATAATGAAAAATATTGGCCAATAAGCCAGACGCGTAATTGTATGATTATACATAAAATCACCTCAATCCTAAATTGAAGGAGGAACATGAAATGGCTAGTGAAATCTTTGATATTGCCATTATTGGCGGAGGTCCAGCCGGTTTATCGGCAACTCTTACTGGGCGTATTCGCAATAAAAGTATTGCCTTATTTGAGCATATGGATTTTAGTAAAAAACTGCAACAGGCCCATTTAGTTGATAATTATCTCGGTATGCCCCAAATCACCGGCCAGGGTATGATGCAGCAATTTATAGCCCACTGTATGGCTCATAACCCAACGGTAATAAGAGAGAAAGTAATCAATATTTTTCCGGGAGATAATATTTTTACAATACTTACCCCAGGAGATACTTATGAGGCACGGGCTGTGATTATTGCTACTGGTGTTGTGGCGACCACATTATTTAGTGGTGAAAAAAATTTTTTAGGGCGGGGTGTAAGTTATTGCGCTACATGTGATGGTATGATGTACCGAGATAAGGATGTAGCTGTTATTTCGTATGCTGAAGAAGGAGAAGAAGAGGCCGATTTTTTACGGGAACTATGCCGTACAGTATATTATTTGCCTCAATATAAAAAGGCTCCTACCATGCGTTCTGAAATTAAAGTCATACATGATAAACCTAAGGCCATTACAGGTGATGTAGTAGTAGAAAATTTGGTTATGGCTGAAGAAAATTTAAAGGTTCATGGTGTGTTTATTATACGACAGTCTGATCCTGTAGAAAATGTACTGCCAGGTCTTGAACTAGATGGTGAGGTTATAAAAGTCAATCGCGACATGTCAACAAATATTCCTGGTGTATTTGCAGCCGGTGATTGCACTGGGAAACCATGGCAAATCGCTAAAGCTACTGGCGAGGGATTAATGGCAGTACTCAGTGCCATTACTTATTTGGGGAAAAAGGATAAATAAAGTAATCTGCATGTAAACCATAATGCTATATAACCAAAAATTGGGAATATAATTCCAATAAGATCGGCAAAACCTACACGACTAAAGATAAGACTAAGGATAACCAGGACCAGCAGACTAAATTTAGTTGATAGTCTAGTAGTTGCTGTAAGCTTGGCAGCGCAACCATATAGACAGGCTAGGCCTGTAGTATAGATGGCTGCTGTAAATATAAATATATAGGCGCCATGATATAAGGGATGCTGTACATTAGTAATATAGAGCATTGGTATCTCATGATCTAAGGACTCAGGATAATGGATCATCACTACAATTGTTAACAAACCGGCTACTAGTATAAGTATTAAGCCTCCTGTAAGACTGCCTAAGATACGGGCTGGGCGCTGGACAATACATGAGCCCAAGGGGGCGAGTACTGTGGTACTCATTACTAGGTTGTAGGAAAGATAAAGCAAGCTGGCAATGAGCCAATGGGGAGCAGGCAAATCTGTGGTTTGCGGTGGGAGATCGATGATTGCTAGGCTTAACTGATGGTGTGATAGAGACGATAGTCCAATGATAATGATGGTTATGATCAGTAGGGGCGTTACAATGATATTGGCAGTTGTTATACCTTTCAGTCCATAGAGTGTAGTGATAATAAGGCTAAAAGCCATGATGGCGAGGCCTAAGGAATATGGTAGTTTAAAAGTGTTATAGCATATTGTTCCTGCCCCTGCTAGCATAATCGTTAAAACCCCAAATAGGAAAAGTGTAGTCATAATATCTAATAATAAACCGATCCTTTTGCCACAGACATAATATAATACTTCATGGTAACTGGTAGCCTGAGTTTTATAACTGATCTCCAATATTTGCATGCCTAGCCAGCAAAATAAGAAGCCTGTTACAAGAAGTCCCGCCAGACCCATGTTGCCGTAAACAACGAAAAATTGAGTAAGTTCCTGACCTGAGGCAAAACCAGCACCCATAATAGTGCCTGCATAGGTGGCTGCTATTTTAGCGATATTTAGCATTGTATTAGCAGTCATTGCATCACTCCTTAGGTTTAAAATCCTTACTACTTTCTTTTTATGTAGGGAAATATAATAATATGAGGGAATTATCAAAAAAAGTTGAATGATAGACGGCAAAATAGGTAGTATTCATAGAATACCTAATGATCATACAGGTGGAAGTGCTTTACAATAAATAGTGCATATTGTAGAATATAAGAACATAAATGATGTATCATGTCCTATGCGGGCCTCTCGTTTCTGGATAGCAGGCGGGGGTTTTTTTGCTGTATTTTAGTTTACATTAATAGGAGGTCAGAACTATGCTTGACATTAAATTTGTCCGAGATAATATGGAAATCGTTCAGCAGGCATTGATCAATCGTGGGAATAATCTCAGCCTGAATGAATTCTTGACACTAGAAAAAGAGCGTCGGGTACTACTCAGCCAAGTAGAGGTGCTTAAAAATAAGCGTAATACTGTATCCCAGGAAATCAGTCAATTGAAAAGAGCCAAAGAAAACGCTGATGGATTAGTAGCAGAAATGCGTCTAGTCGGTGATCAGATTTCTGAGATTGATGCCAAAGTCAGAGACGTTGAAATCGCGTTACAGCAAATTATCGTTAACATTCCCAATATGCTTCATCAGTCTGTACCTGTAGGTCAGGATGAAAATAGTAATGTTGAGATGCATACTTGGGGCACGTTGCCTGTTTTTGAAGGTCAGCCACTAGCTCACTGGGAAATTGCCGAAAAACTGAATATCCTTGATTTTGAACGCGGAAGTAAGGTTACAGGAGCAAGATTTACCTTTTATCGCGGTCTTGGAGCTCGGTTAGAGCGATCGCTGATTAATTTTATGCTTGATATTCATACTCGTGAACACGGTTATACTGAATTTTTTCCGCCATTTATTGCCAATAAAGACAGTATGATGGGTACAGGACAGTTGCCTAAGTTTGCTGATGATATGTTTAAACTAGAGGGGTTGGATTATTATCTCATCCCAACAGCTGAAGTGCCCATCACCAATTATCATCGTGAAGAGATCCTCGATGCAAAGGATTTGCCATTGTATTATACAGCATACAGCGCTTGTTTCCGTGCTGAAGCAGGATCAGCCGGTCGTGATACACGTGGTCTTATCCGCCAGCATCAGTTTAACAAAGTCGAAATGGTTAAATTCTCTTTACCAGAAGAATCATATAATGAACTGGAAAAATTGACGAAAAATGCTGAGCGTATACTGGAACTATTAGGACTTCCTTATCGCAGAATGACACTGTGCAGTGGGGATGTAGGTTTCTCATCAGCTAAGACTTATGATCTTGAAGTGTGGTTACCCAGCTTTAATACATATCGAGAAATTTCCTCCTGTTCCAACTTTGAAGATTTTCAGGCCCGTCGTGCTGACATCAAGTTCCGGCGGGAACCAAAGGCGAAACCTGAATTTGTCCATACATTAAATGGATCGGGCCTCGCTATAGGCCGGACTGTGGCAGCTATTTTAGAAAACTTCCAACAGCCTGATGGCTCGGTCATTATACCTGAAGTATTGAGGCCATATATGGGTGTTGCAGTGATCGGAAAATAATAGAAAAGACTAAGAGGCAGATGAAAAGTAATAGCTTTTCGACTGCCTCTTGTTGAGTATCGAAGTTATTTAACCAGAAGATTGATACATCGTTAGCTATTTGCAATACTAGTGATATAAATGAAATTTGATATCACTAGTATTGATGTAATCCCTTATTAATCCATTTTTCATTTTATTAAAATTCCTATTACAAATAAAAGACTGTTATACTAACAACAATGGGAGTGGATGGGGCTGGTAGCTTCTGCGGTATTCAAAACTGTTTGTGTCGGCTTAACTGTCGATGAGTGGATTCGATTTCTACACGTTTCTGCCATATGAAATAATAGGGTTCTGAGGTTTTTTCCTCAGAACCCTATTTACATAAAGGGACATTAAAAATGGTCCGTGGCAATAGTTGGGATTTAGGAGGTATTTGTATTTATAAAGTTGAATTGATATAGTTGTCTACTAATAAATAATTTGGAGGCTTTGAAAAAATCATGAGGCTTCCTCATTGTATTGAAAAAACATTCCATTCGGTTTTCAAGCTGATTATTCATAGTTAAGGGAAGGGTGAGTTATATAATGAAAAACAACGATTTAAAAACTAAACTGGTAGAAAGATTTTTTCGTTATGCTGCAATAGAAAGCCAGAGCGAGGCAGGGGGAACGGCTGTTCCTAGTACTCAGGGACAAATAGAACTTGCTAAACTGCTAAAAGCTGATTTACTGGAACTCGGTCTGACTCATATTAAGCTGACAGAACAAGGGATTCTTACCGCCATATTGCCTGCTAACTTACCTAAAGGTTTTACAGGAAAAATTCCTCCTATAGGTTTTTTGGCCCATTTAGATACTGTAGATGTAAGTATAAGCCCAATTATTAAGCCACATATTGTGAAACAATACAATGGCGGTGATGTATTGCTTAACAAAGAACAGGATATTTGGATGAGAGTTGCTGAGCATAAAGAACTATTAAATTATATAGGGCAGGATATCATTGTAAGTGACGGCACCAGTGTATTAGGGGCTGATAATAAGGCTGCTATTGCCGCTATTATGGTAGCCTTGGAAAGGTTCAAAATGAATGATTGCCTCTATCACGGCGATATCGTTGTAGCCTTTTTGCCTGACGAGGAAATCGGTGGATCTGGTTCTAAAGCTATGGATTTAAGGGATTTTCCTGTACAATTTGCATATACCATTGACTCTTGTGAGATTGGTGAAGTTGTATTTGAGACATTTAATGCTGGCAGTGTAGTAATCAACATAAAAGGCATCACGGCACATCCGATGTCGGCAAAAGGTGTGCTAGTAAATCCTGCTTTAGTAGTTAACGATATAATGAATCATCTAGATAAGAAAGATACCCCTGAACACACTGATGGTAAAGAGGGTTATTTTTGGGTAACACGAATCACGAGTAATCCAAATACGGCTACAGTGAATATAAATATTCGAGATTTTGATAAAAAACTCTATGAAGCAAGAAAAAATTATATTGCTGATTTAATGAAACTGGTTTCTGCGCGCAATCCTAGAGCACAGATTTCATACGAAATAACAGATACCTACGGAAATATTGCGGATTCGATAACAGATGATAACAAACAATGTATAGAATTCATGTATAAAGCAATGGAAAACTTGGAGATTGTTCCTAAAACAATCTCAATGAGGGGAGGGACTGATGGCTCAACCCTATCAGCAAGAGGAATACCTACGCCTAATTTCTTTACTGGTGCTCATAACTTTCATTCTAACTGTGAGTTTTTGCCGATGAACTCTTTTGAAAAATCTTGTTGTATGATACTGGAAATTTCTAAGTTGGTTTATGAAGGCAGTCGCTAATTTGACAGAAACAAAGGAGTCAAGAGATTCTGGCATTATGGCTTATAAATTTATACGCAAAAGGGGCAATATAAGTGGACTACAGGGTAAAAAAACTAGCTGAAAATCTTATTAATTATTCTTGCTCTCTCCAACGTGGGGAGAAAATATTGATTTGGTATACAGGTACGTCTTCTGATACCTTGGTAAAAGCCTTGGTAAAAGAAGTTTACCAAGTAGGCGGTATTCCCTTTGTTTATGCAGAACCTGCAGGAGTTCAGCGTGAAATCCTGCTCAACTGTACTGAAGACCAGATGAAACTATTGGCTGAACGTGATTTATTACAAATGCAGCAGATGGATGCTTATATTGGTTTGCGCGGCTCAGACAACATTAGTGAATATTCAGATGTTCCTGAAGAAAAAATGTCGATCTATCAAAAATATTACTGGCGCCCAGTACACGAGCCGCGGATTGATCATACGAAATGGACAGTCCTTAGATATCCTAGCTTTTCAATGGCTCAGTCGGCAGGAAAAAGCTTGGAATCTTTCGAAGACTTTTATTTTAATGTTTGCAATCTGGATTATGCAAAAATGTCGAAGGCCATGGATAAAATTGTTGACTTGATGCAGCGTACTGATAAAGTCCATATCATTGGCCCTGGCACTGATTTAAATTTTTCAATCAAAGGTATTCCGGCGATTAAACTGGATGGGAAAATTAATGTGCCTGATGGTGAGATCTATACTTCACCAGTCAGGGACTCAGTGAATGGTATGATTACCTATAACTGTCCATCTGTATATCAGGGCGTTACTTTTGAAAATGTTTGTTTGCAATTTAAAGAGGGTAAGATTATAAGTGCAACTGCTGGAAATAACACTGATCGGCTTAACAAAATTCTCGATACTGATGAAGGAGCCCGCTATATTGGCGAATTTGCTTTTGGGGTAAATCCTTATATAAATAAACCGATATTGGACATCTTGTTCGATGAGAAAATTTCCGGTAGCTTTCATCTAACTCCAGGTCGGGCGTATAAAAATGCTTTTAATGGTAATGTTTCAGCTATCCACTGGGACCTAATCTGTATTCAAACCCCGGAATATGGTGGGGGAAGCATTTATTTTGATGACCTATTAATCGAAAAAGATGGTCGGTTTGTTATTCCAGGACTGGAATGTTTGAATCCAGAAAACCTCAAATAATAGCAAAAACTCCTGCGAAAATTCAGATGTGAATTTTTGCAGGAGTTTTTGCTATTACCAATAATATTTTTCTTACCTGAGTATTAGTAGTTTAAATCTGTTTTAAATTATCGGCAAA
>JAGFZX010000095.1 GCA_017889585.1 Bacillota bacterium | reverse complement strand
GGCCTTTACCGGACTGGCTCAAGCAGATAAGCATGGCAACATCAATGCTGGTCGATTTGGCGGCAAGGCCATGGGGCCAGGTGGCTTTATTAATACGACCCAACGGGCTAAGGGTGTAGTCTTCTGTGGCGCCTTTACTGCTGGAAAAATACAAACAAAGGTAGAAGACGGTAAGTTAGTGATTGTAAAAGAAGGCACAAGCAAGAAATTCCTAGATGAAGTGGAACAAATCGCTTTCAGCGGCAAGTATGCATTTAGCTTTGGACAGACAGCCGTATATGTAACTGAACGGGCTGTATTTGAACTTACGAAAGATGGTTTGATGTTAACCGAAATTGCGCCGGGAATGGATCTTGAGAAAGACATTCTGGCCTATATGGACTTTAAGCCAATCATATCACCAAACCTGAAGTTGATGCCAGAGGGGATTTTCCAGCCAGTATGGGGCGGATTAAGGGAAGCTATCTTAGGATAAAAATAGGATAATTAATCTAAGGGAGAAAGGTTGCTGAACGGGATGCTATCACCTAACCAAATAAAAGTCCAACAAAAGGTTCGCAATTTTGTAAAGGAACATATTAAGCCCTATGCTAGGGAATGGGACGCCATAGGTGACATCCCGGATTCAGCAGTCAAGGCATGGCGTGATACAGGGCTATTTTGTTTAGTAGCGCCGAAAGAGGTCGGTGGGCCTGAACTGGATACGCTAAGTGCAACAATCGTTTTGGAAGAACTTGGCTACGGTTGTCTTGGAACAGCCACTGCTTTTGGTGCGAATAATCTTTGTTCCTATCCAGTTTTATTAGCAGGAACTCCAGAACAGAAACAGAAACATTTTGCACCTCTGTTAGAAGGTGAATTTGGTGCTTTCGCCTTGACAGAACCGTGTGCAGGATCAGATGCTGGTGCTGTCGCTACAACCGCTGTGAGAGATGGTGCCGAGTATGTATTAAATGGTACCAAATGCTATATCACTGAGGGGGGGTTGGCCGCTACCTTTATCATAATTGCCTCCACGGACAGAAGTAAAGGCACCAAAGGATTGAGTGCATTTATCGTTGAACGAGGCCGTTCTGGTTTTAGTGTTGGTAAGGTAGAAGATAAGATGGGGATACGAGCTTCGAATACGGTGGAATTAGTGCTGAAAAATGTTCGAATACCAGCTTGGCATATGATTGGCAAAGAGGGTGAAGGCATGAAGCTGGCCATGTCGACACTGGACTCAGGGCGATTAATGGTGGCCGCTCAGGCCGTTGGCGCGGCTCGGGCAGCCTTGGATGAAAGCATTGAGTTTGTTAAGAAACGTATCGACAATGGTAAGCCATTGGCTTCCCAACAGTCTGTCGCCTTTAAAATTGCAGATATGGCAACTGTTATTGAGGCAGGCAGACAACTTGTGCACCAGGGGGCTCGACTTAAAGATGCTCACCAACCGTATTCAAAACATGCAGCTATGACGAAATTATTTTGTACTGACATGGCCATGCAAGTAGCAAGAGATGCTATGGATATCATGGGAGCTTATGGCTATACCAAAGATTCATATGTAGAAAAGATCTGGCGTGACTCCAGGATACTGTCCATTTACGAAGGAACCAATGAAATTCAGCGGGTAGTTATTTCTGGTTCACTGCTTCGCTAAACCGGGCATTAAGCAGGAAGAGGAGGATAATTACATGGATTTTAACCTTACAGATGAACAGCAAATGCTTAAGCAAAGTGCCCGGGACTTTGGCAAAAAGCACTTGGAACCGTTGTCTCTTGAAATTGATCATAAATCGATATTTCCAGCCTCAAATATTAAGAAATTAGCTAAGATGGACTTTATGGGCCTATTCTATCCCGATGAATATGGGGGATTAGGCATGGATTTTTTGAGTTATATTTTAATTTTAGAAGAGTTATCCCGTTATTGCGCTTCAACCGCTGCTGTCCTTGCTGCACATTGCTCATTAGCTGCTTACCCTATTTACAAGTGGGGATCTGAAGAACAAAAAACAACCTATCTGCCTATGTTGTGTCTAGGTGAAAAACTTGGCGGTTTTGCACTGGCTGAGCCAGGGGACGCACCTGCTTATGCTCCAGATAAAGTTGTGGCGACTAAGGATGGAGAGACATACCGCCTTAATGGAAAGAAATATTATGTTTCCAATGGTGGCGTAGCAGATATATATATTGTTTTTGCCGTAACAGATCCAACGGCTGGAATGAAGGGATTAAGTGCTTTTGTTGTCGAGGGGAATACTTCCGGGGTTACCACAGACAAGTACATTGAAAAAATGGGCTTGCGTGGTATGCCAACAACAGAAATGGCTTTCGACAATGCCAAGGCGAGCCTGCTGGGGACGCTAAACCAAGGCTCTGCAATGATCCAGGAGATTCTGGCATGTGCTGGAGTTGCTTTTGGAGCAATCGCCACAGGAATATGTCAAACAGCACTTGAAGCATCAATAAAATATGCAAAAGAACGAGTTCAATTTGGCGGACCCATTGCCCGCTTACAGGCTGTACAATGGATGTTAGCGGATATGGCAGCCAATACTCACCTTAGTCGGTTGGCAATCTATCAGACCGTTAATTTGTTTGAAGAAGGAAAGTCTTTTATCACTGAAGCAGCGATAACTAGGATGTTTGTTGCCAAAGCTAGCGTAGATGTCTGCATGCAGGCAGTGCAAGTTCACGGCGGTTATGGCTACAGTAAAGAAATGATTATTGAAAGGTTGCTTCGTGATGTGAAAGGCACGATGGTTTCCGAAAATTCAAGCGAATTTCCGCAAGCTGTTATTGCTGGAAACCTATTGCGTTAGTCAGAACTTAGAGAAAAATTGGAGACTCAGGTACGACTTTAACACATTTTAAGGAGGTAGGGTATTATGGATTTAGCAAAAAAAAGATGGTATGTATTAATTGCTAGTGTAGTAATTAACCTTTGTATTGGTTCTGGTTACGCTTGGAGCGTATTTGCAGGTCCGCTGATTAAAATATTAGGTTGTACGGCTGCTGCAGCTGCAGTAGCGTTTAGCCTGACAAACATGCTTGGTCCTGTAACAATGATTACAGGTGGTTGGGTTCAGGATAAATTTGGACCTAAGTGGGTAATCTTCGCTGGAGCCTTTATGTTTGGCGGTGGAATGTACCTTGCTGGGTCTACGGATTCCTTATCATGGTTATATATGACATATGGTATTATGGGTGGTTTAGGTATGGGCATGGTTTATGGCTGTACCATAGCAAATACAGTTAAGTTTTTCCCTGATAGACGGGGTTTGGTGGCTGGGTTGGCTACTGCCGGTTATGGCTTCGGTCCTGTAATAGCAGCCCCATTGGCGCAAAGTTTGATTGCTAGTTATGGAGTTTTAGCTACCTTGAAAATTATGGGTATCGGTTATCTCATTATTATCGCGGCATTGTCAATGCTCATCACGGCAGCTCCTGTGGGTTATAAGCCAGAAGGCTGGAATCCACCTGCGCCTACGGCTTCGTCCACAGTGACTGGTGCTGAAAAAAATTGGAGCCAAATGTTGTCTGATCCTATGTTTTATCTATTATTCTCAATGCTGGTCATCGGTGCTTTCTCTGGCTTAATGATTATCAGTCAGGCTTCACCAATCGCTCAGGAAATAGTCAAGGTAACTGCAGCCCAAGCGGCTATGGCAGTAAGCTATCTGGCTTTGTCTAATACCTTTGGTCGGATTTTCTGGGGTTCCATATCCGATAAATTTGGTCGTTTCCCAGCATTGATTGCAATGTATATTTTAGCTGCAGTGGCAGCTTATGGCCTGACCACTATTAGTGCAGGTGCGTTTACCCCATTTGTTGTAATCGTAATGGTTATCGGTTTATGTTTTGGAGGTTTCATGGGGATTTTCCCTGCCTTGACTGCTGACACCTTTGGTGCTAAAAACAATGGTGTAAATTACGGGATTATGTTCTGTGCTTTTGCGGTGGCTGGATGGTTCGGACCGCGTACGGCCGCTACAGTAAAAGCAGCAAACAACGGGGATTATACCCAAGCCTTTGTAATTGCTGGCATTTTGAGTGTTATTGGTATCGCTTTAACTCTGATTGTAGTTGCTAAAAACAAAAAGGCTCAAGCAGCTAAAAATATCGCGGGCTAGAAATAATAGTAGCCACTATATGAAAAACGATTGCGGTTAAACTCCTTTGGAGATGTTAGTCAATGGTTGTAGCTGAAATCACTCAATCATTGACTAACATATACCGTAATATCTTAGCAAAGCTAAGAAGATAAAATTGTAGAAGAGATGGTATTGATGACAGTGAAGCTTGCTGAATTTCAAGGTACAAATGATTATATTGTTGCTGAAAATTTGAAAAATAGTGTAAATGTTGCTATTGCATTGGGGCGTCCGCTTTTGATTAAAGGGGAACCTGGTACAGGCAAAACAATGCTGGCAAAAAGTATTGCTAGCAGTCTTGGTTTAAAGCATATTATATGGAATATAAAGTCGACTACTAAGGCTCAGGAGGGACTATACGTTTACGACACAGTACAGCGTCTTTACGATAGCCAATTTGGGGGCTGTAACGTATCTGACATTAAGGAATATATTAGACTCGGTAAACTTGGCGAGGCCATGGCCTCAAATGAGAAGGTAGTGCTTGTCATTGACGAGATCGATAAGGCAGATATTGAATTTCCTAACGATCTCCTATGGGAACTTGACATGATGAGCTTCTTTATCCCTGAAACTAGAGAGACAATCACGGCACAACAAAGACCTATTATTATTATCACTAGCAATGCAGAGAAAGAGCTTCCGGATGCTTTCCTACGGCGTTGCATTTTTCACTACATAGACTTCCCTGATGCAGAAATGATGAGGGATATTGTAAAAGTCCACTATCCCAATCTCGAAGAACAACTCGTGCAACAAGCGTTGCAAGCCTTTTACAAAATTCGTAATATTAGCGGGCTTTTAAAGAGGCCAAGCACTAGTGAACTACTTGATTGGGTGCAAGTCCTTGCCCTTGGTGGTATTCAACCAGACAAGCTCAGCAGTGAGTTGCCTTTCCTTGGTACCTTGCTTAAAAAGAATCAGGATTTTGATAATGTATTGCAATATCTAAGCCAACGCGGAACCAAGCAGAGAGGATCATCCACTCTATGGCGAGGCTAGAAGTAAGGAAGGTGTTCTGATTTTGTTCACCAATTTTTACTACCTGCTTAAGTCTGAGGGAGTACCGGTTTCATTAACTGAGTGGATGACTTTGATGGAAGCACTGGCTAAGGGCCTTGCATTCTCCAGTCTGACAAGCTTCTACTACCTGGCGCGGGCAATCTTGGTTAAGAGCGAAGCACATTTCGATCGGTATGATCTTGCTTTTACAAAATACTTCACTGGTATAGAAACCACAGAAGATCTTTTAGAGCAGGCTCTCGACTGGCTTACTACCAATTTGCCACCTCTGGAGCTCTCTTCTGAAGAACGGGCAATGCTTTCCCGGTTGGATCTGGATGAACTTAGACGACAGTTGGAGGATAGGTTAAAAACCCAGGACGGTGAGCACCATGGCGGCTCACATTGGATAGGTACAGGTGGAACATCGCCTTTTGGTCACTCAGGATACCATCCATCAGGATTGCGTATTGAGGGCAATTCAAGGAATCTCTCAGCAGTCAAGGTTGCTGCCAAGAGGCAGTATCGAGATTTCCGGGGCGATCAGCTGGACGGTGTACGGCAGTTTGAGATGGCGTTGCGGAAATTGCGACAACTTAGTACTCGGGCAGATGGCCCCAAGAATGATCTGAATTTGGATGGTACAATTAATGCAACGAGCCAGAATGCCGGAATGCTAAAACTGGTGTGGGAACGTCCGCGTCGTAACATGTTAAAAATAATAGTACTTATGGATTCAGGGGGCTCAGCGAATCGGTATATGCAAATTTGCAGCCGTTTATTTGCGGCAACCCATCGTACCAGTCACTTCAAGGACGTCAAATTTTACTACTTCCACAATTGTATTTATGATCGCCTATATACCACTCCGGAATTAAAGGATTGGGTAAAGACAGAGGAAGTTTTAAAATCCTATACTGCTGATTGCAGGTTGATTATTACAGGTGATGCTAGTATGGCACCTAGTGAATTAACGATGGTTGGCGGTATTATTAACTGGAGAGAACATAATGAGGAAACTGGTTTATTTTGGCTGCAGCGTCTGGCAAAGCATTTTCCTTATTCGGTTTGGCTGAATCCCATTCAAAGTGATTATTGGGAACAGACGCTTGGCGATTATACCATTGCATTAATAAGGGAAATCTTTCCAATGTTTCAGCTTTCGCCGGAAGGCTTGGAACAATCGGTGAAAAAGCTAATGAATAAATCATAATAAGATAAGCTATAGATGGGGAGATAAAGATGAAAGAAATTATTGATTTTTTGAATGCTAATCCAGTAGGGTGTTTGGCTACAGTTGACGATTTTGGTTACCCTCATGTCAGACCATGGAGTTTTATGTTAGAAAATGATGGTAAATTATGGTTTTGCACAGGAAATACCAAGGACGTATTTGAGCAGCTGCTTGTTCATCCTATGATGGAATTCTGCTCATCCTCTGAAGAGCATATGACCTTAAGGATTAGGGGCGAAATAATTTTCGGTATCGATATGAATATAAAAAGAGCAATTTTAGAAAAAAATGAGATGGTTAAGTCTGTTTACAAAGTTCCAGAAAATCTCGAATTTGAAATATTTTATTTAAAGCACGGCAAAGCCACAATAGCTGATTTAAATGGTCAATTAGTTAAAAACGTTGAGTTTTAGTTCCAGTTATATATGTTGCTATTTTTGAAATCACAAGACTTCTTCTATAACTATTACTTTAAGAAGTTTAGTTCCAGCCCTGCATGTTGCTATTTAAAAATCACTATATATAACGAACTAAAGATTCGTAATGTCAGGAATTATGAATGCTATGTCGTTAGCACTTAATCTTTCTTTTAATAATATCCTGACGGGAAAATCTTTAGTGGGTTTAGTATAGATTACTTCCTTCTATATCCATGTTAAAAAAACCATGATTAAAAAAGTAGAGGAGAATGAAAAAGATGGCAAAAGTAATTACTGCAGCTGAAGCTGCCGCTCTGTTCAAGGATGGGGACTATGTAGCATCATCAAGTTTTGGCCTTGCTGGCTGGGCCGAGGAGATAGCACTCGCTGTTGAGGCAAGGTTTTTAAAGGAAGGACATCCCCAAAATATTACTCATATCCATGCTGGCGGTGCAGGTAACTTCCAAGGCAGGGGCGGCGGTGTATGGGCTCATGAGGGCTTGCAGAAGAGACTTATCATTTCCCATGCTGGATCAGAACCTCAAATTATGGAGCAAATAAACGGCAATAAGGTTGAGGCCTACAATTTTCCATTAGGAGTTATTCTACAATTATATAATGATATCGCCAGAAAAGGACCTGGTGTATTTACCAAGGCAGGGATAGGTACTTTTATTGATCCGCGCGTCGACGGGGGTAAGCTGAATGCTAAAACTCGCGAAGCAGAAGATATTATTGAAGTTAAAGAAGTTAATGGAGAAGATTGGTTGTTGTATAAACCATTCCCTGTAAATATTGCATTCTTAAGAGCAACAACTGCGGACGAAGCAGGCAATATTACGGCTGAGAAGGAAGGCCCTTCCTTAGAATTAATGCCGATAGCCCAGGCAGCTAAAGCCTCAGGCGGTATCGTTATCGTACAGGTAGAGAGAGTAGTAAAACCTGGAACGTTACATCCTAAACAGATTAAAGTACCAGGTATTATTGTTGACTATATCGTAGTTGCTGAAAAAACCCAAATGCAAACCATGGTAACTGCCTATAATCCGTCATTTTCCGGTGAAGTAAAAGTACCTGTGGGTAGCATTCCTCCCCTTCCATTAAATGAAGACAAAATCATTTGCCGTCGGGCAGCTATGGAAGTACGTCCTGGAGCTATCAATCTTGGTATCGGCATCCCTCAAGGCGTAGCAAGCATCATTGCTGAGGAAGGAGTCAGCCATTTGGTAACTCTGATCTCCGAGTCGGGGAGTATTGGCGGCGTACCTGGTGTAAAAGGAGATTTCGGTAACCACTGGAATCCAGAGGCTTCAATCGATCAACATGCCCATTTTAATTTTTATGATGGCGGCGGTCTAGATATTGCTATCTTTGGACTGGGCGAAACAGACAAAGAGGGTAATGTCAATGCAAGTGTATTTAATGGCAAGGTTATGGGAGTAGGCGGATTTATCAATGTGGCCACAAATGCTAAGAGGACTATTATGGCTGGAACCTTTACGGCTGGTGGTTTAAAAATTAAAACCGGCGACGGGAAACTGACGATTGAGAAAGAGGGTAAATTTAAGAAGTTCTTGGATTCAGTTGTACAAATATCCTTTAGCGGAGAATTCGCTAGAAATAAGGGACAGGAAGTCATGTTTATCAC
>JAGFZX010000094.1 GCA_017889585.1 Bacillota bacterium | reverse complement strand
CTGTAGTTATAGGATTCACCTTGCCGCCTTCTACGCGAGGGTCAACAAAAGTTCCCAACCCGGTTTTGGACAATAGACCTGGTGAATGCCGAGCAACCTCAGTGTACCATTGACAAACGACGCCTAAGGGCCAGAAATAACACTCGATTTTATTTTCTTCTACAGCTTTAGCCATTCGCGGTGAGGAACCAACATGGCCTACAACCAATCTCTTCACTAACCCATCTTCAGCCCAAGCACATTCGCCACGATCTTTCCAGTTACCACAACCAGCGGCATGCATAAATGTAATGCCTTTTGGCTGTTGACTATTGATATAACGGTCTTGAACAGCCAACCCTATTTCTTCAGGCCAACCTGCAAGTCCGAAACAAGCAGCAGCCACAGTGGCACCGTCCTGGAATAACGCAGCAGCTTCAGCAGCTGTAATTACTTTTGCCATATTTAACAATTCCCCTCTACTTTTTAAATTTTTTTAAATGCTAGATTATTAAGGTTTCCAATCGTGTTTCAATTAAATAATCACAGGTCCGAAAACACAACAATATAGCTTTAATGCCAGTATCACCGCCTTTCCCATTTCATTTTTTAAACCAAATCCACGATTAATTCCCATGGATTGACAAAAACCACATTCTAAAGTACTATAGTATATAGTACTTTAGAAAATACCGCTTTGTGAAAAAAATAACCAAACTTTCAGTAAACTAAATATTCGGATAACAGTTAGTATTTTAAAGTTTTCTCTTAAATCCCATTGCTTTGTCATAATAATAAGAATATTGATAATACCAGCTAATATAATATCTCAAATTTCACTAACAAACCGTCTTTCGAGGTTTGTTAGTGAAATTTGCAACTTGGAATTAAACTCTCCCAACTCTTTGTGGATGTATAACTACCTTAAAGCATTTATGGGATTTCAACTATTATGGTCTATAGTAGTATGTTAAAAAACACACTTTCTAGTCCCATTATATACCAAGATTAGTAAAAGTTAAATAGTTTTTACTAAATAATATGCATAGCCAAAGAAATTAGAATTGCTATGCGCAAATATGTTTTTCAGAATATTCATTCTTCAGGCTTTTCTAATAATAAAGCAACACCCATTCCGCCACCAATACATGCACTAGCAATGCCATATCGGACATCTCTATGTTGGAATTCATATGCAATCGTACCAACAAGTCGTGCACCGCTCATACCTAAAGGATGACCTAACGCTATAGCACCACCATTGACATTTAATCGATTATAGAGTGGGGTTCCAATATAATTGCCCAGTTCCTTCAAACACCCAAGAACTTGTCCAGCGAAAGCTTCGTTTATTTCCAGCAAATCAATATCGTGCAAACGCAATCCAGTTATTTTTAATAGTTTTCCTATTGCCTCCACTGGAGCTAGTCCCATAATGTCAGGGCTAATTCCCGAGAATGCATAAGCACCAATATAGGCTAGTGGTTTTAAACCCAGAATTTTCGCTTTTTCTTCTGTCATAATTACCAATGCAGCTGCAGCATCATTCATACCCGAAGAGTTTCCGGCTGTTAATGTGCCGCCCTCTTTAAACGCGGGCCTCAGTTTAGCCAGTTGCTGCAAGGTTATCTCAGGTCTAGGATGCTCATCTGTATCTACAATAACTGTACCCTTTCTAGTTTTAACTGCCACTGGTACAATTTCTTCGGCAAACCTGCCACTGCCCATCGCAGCCTTGGCTTTCACCTGGCTATGATATGCAAAAAGATCTTGATCTTCACGGGAAATCCCCTGCTTTGCTACAACATTTTCTCCGGTCAGTCCTACGGTGAGCAATGGATAATCGTTCACTGGTTGACATCTGCGCGAAAACATTTCATTCGAGCAAAGTAATGTATAATTCCCATTGTGAAAGCCTTGGTAGCGTGTTTCAAGGGGCAAATAGTAGGGAACTCGAGACAAGCTTTCTGCTCCCCCTGCAATTGCGATTTCGTAACCACAGCCTGCCATCTCTTGCACAGTCGAAACGACCGCCTGAATGCCAGAGCCACAAATCCGATTAACACAATAAGCTGGAGTACTTACATCCAAGCCAGCCATCAACGTCGACACCCTGGCTAGGTTTGCTGCATCGGCTGTAGATATGGCATGACCTAATACTACGCCTTCTACATCTTCACTACCCAAGTTTGACCGTTTGACCGCTTCACTAATTGTAAGCGCGGCTAAATCTTGAACCGGTACTTCCTTCAAGCCGCCTAAAAATGCCCCGATCGGAGTTCTGGCAAAACTAGTAATTACAAACTTTTTCATGTCGCCCTCTATTACAGTCTATAGTAGTATTACGTATTAAAACCGGTTCTTAGAATCTTCTGTCTTCGGTTATAAAATCTGGAGCCCATCTGTAATACTCTTTTGGATACGCTTTCTCCAGACCTGCGTAGTTAGCCTTAGCAAGATATATGCCACCTTTTTTAGTCCGTTGTGCCATGATAAGCCCTTGTTTTGCCAATTCTTCAAGAACAGCACTCAAACCTGCATCATCGGCGGTAACATATTCTTGAATATCCCCTAATGTCATATGCAGTCCTTGATTTACTCTATAATCTTCTGCTAGTACAGACAAAACGTTCTCTTCGTTAAGAGCCAATTTCTTCGCAACAGGTCCTACTGCAGGAACTGGCACACCTAATATTTTGCTAATTTCGCGACGTGGCATCTTCATATCCTCAGCCATCAACTTAAGACCTGATCTAAATACTACCAGTCTGCAAGCCTCCAGCGTTCCTCCGGCAATATAATCAGTCTTAGCAACTTCAAAAATGTTTTGAATCGGATAAAAACGATTCACACCATCGCCTGCCATCACTTGCGTAGCATCCATAGCAGAGGCCATTGTAGCTTCAGCACCCATTGCTTTTACCATGCTTGATTCAACAGCAACATCCATCCCCAAATCCCAAATGTAGGATGTATAGTAAACAGAAAGGCGTGTCATCTTGAGCCGCATGATAATGTCAGCAATTTTAGACTGATTACCAGCTTGATCAATGGTGGGTTTGTTAAACTGAATTCTTCTTTGCGCGTAAGGTACAGTATACTGTAACAAAGTACGCTGCCAGCCAGATGCGGAAGCAGAAATTAGGGTTCTCTCAAATTGAAGTCCCTCCATTAATACTTTCCAGCCATCACCATGGCCACCAATCATATTTTCCTTTGATACAACAACATTCTCAAAATCCAGGGAGCCATTTTGGACATTCTCAAAACCAAGAATCTCGTTAATTCTTTCTGTAGTAAATCCAGGAGCACCCTTCTCAACGATGAACGCGGAAAGATGACGATATTTCTTACGTTCTTCAGGCGTATTGCCGGTTAGAGCATATACAATATAGTGCTGTGCTAAACCTGCACCAACAATAAAACGTTTTTTACCGTTAAGGATATAATTATCCCCATCCAGTTTAGCTTCTAATTCCATGCCTGAAGCATCTGTACCGGCAGTCATTTCGGTGATACCAACGCATCCAAGTTCACCTTGAGCGATACGTGGAAGCCATTTTTTCTTTTGTTCTTCAGTGCCGCAATCGAGAAGTTGGCGCACACCGCCCATCATATTACCAACAACGATCCTGCCAACACCTGGGCTATAAGTATGTATTTCCTCAGCTACAATACAAGCACCTGTACAGCCTAGTCCCATTCCGCCATATTCTTTAGGGATACCAGCGCCTGTAAATCCTGCTGCGCCTATCTTCTCATAGATGTCAAAAGGAAATTCTCTAGTCCATCTCGACTCAATTTCGCGCGGCGCTAACTGATCCATTAATGCGCGTACGTCTTTTTGTAATTTTACATGTTCGTCTGACCACCATGGGAATTTTTCCATAATAATAGTCACTCCTTTTTTTTTCATGGATCCGGTAGGTAACTTGCCCTTTATACTTTTCAGAACACTTTCCTTGGTCAAAAGTATTGGATCATTTAATCTCAATTCAGATTAGGAAAGATGTCATAAATACCGGATCTCATGTTATATATACTATGTTTCGATATTCACATCGAAAATACCTGCTGAATATTCATATTTTTCCAAAAAAACATTATACCGCATAGTAGTATCGACAATAATAGACAGCAAAGAAATATCCCCATATTTACCCTCTAACACCTGAGAAGAAAACTATGATGGAATTTCTTTAGAATACAAAGCTGCTTCTCTAAATTTTAAACCTCGCTACAACGCTTTGCAGTTCTTGGGCCATTTGCGCCAGACTATGGCTAGAAGCCGCAATCTCTTCCATCGAAGCTGACTGTTCTTCCGTCACCGCCGAAACCGTTTGCGTCTGACCAGCGGTTTCCTTGCTTATTGCATCAATCTTATGCATTGCAGTAACAATCTCCTGGGCACCACCTGCTATTCCTTGAATAGCCGATGAGATATTTTTGACTTGGTTAGATACTAAGTCAACCATCGATACAATTTCCGCAAATGCTTGTCCTGCCGTATTGACGACCTCCGAACCAATTCTTACTTCTTGTGTACCTTGGTTCATAGCAACTACAGCACTTTCTGTATCCCTTTGAATTTCGCCAACCAGCCCAGCGATTCTGCCAGTTGCTTCCTGAGATTGCTCAGCAAGTTTTCGGACCTCTTCCGCCACTACGGCAAAACCACGTCCAGCCTCACCAGCCCGTGCTGCTTCAATTGCCGCGTTGAGGGCGAGAAGATTGGTCTGCCCGGCAATACCAGATATTGCATCAACAATTTGGCCTATTTCCTTGGAACGTTCCCCTAATTTAAGAACTGACTGTGCAGAATTAGATACCTTTGCTTCAATATTATTCATTTGACTTACCGCAGCTTCCACCGCTTTACCACCGTTTTTAGCGGCAACAGCAGCATTTCCAGATGTAGTTTCAACAGTGTTAACCTCTGCTGCCGCATGCTTGATATCTGCTGAAATACGTTCAACAACCTCAGAAGTTTTTTGAATGGTATCTGATTGTATATCAGAGCCAGCAGCAACTTCAGTGATAGATCTTGCAATCTGACCAACACCCTCGGCAGACTGCTCAGCACCGGTTGTCAATTGTTGGGATGAGGCTGCTACTTGTTCGGCCGATTGGGCCACCTGTTTTACCACATTGCGAAGATTTTGAGTCATAGCAACTATTGCCGTTCCGAGTTGCCCAATCTCATCTGTAGATGTAGTCGTGTTAGAAACCGTTAGATCACCATCTGCAACTAGTGTTACATGATGCACCATAGCTGTTAAACGTCTAGCAATAGCACGGGCAAAATACCATGCCAAAATTATTACTATTATTATTGTAATTCCAATAATTCCCAACATTTTGTTTCGGTTCTGTACTATCTCACTATAAATTTCCTGTTCCGGCGCCATTACACCGACAATCCATTTAGTCGTAGGAACAATATTAGTTGCACCAAACACTTGACTACTACCGTCGGCACTCGTAAAGCTCATCAATTGCTTATTCCCATCCATGGTCGCCTTGATGATAGGCATACTAGATATATCTTTCTGTTCGGTTATATAGTTATTATTAGGATGAGCAATTAGAATGGCCTTGCCATTGACGTTGGTAGTCACCGCCGCATACCCTGTTTCACCAATTTTATACCGAGCGCGGAATATTTCCAGTGAATCCAGCAGAACAGCTTGACCCACAATGCCAGCAAAATTCCCCTGACCATCCTTAATGGGAATAGCCATAAGTACAACAGGCTTTTTGCTTTTAGGCGAAATGACCACGTTACCGACACTAGGTTTTCCCGTCTGCATTGCTTCCTTAAAGTAGGGCCTATCCCCATAAGCTGCTCCAATTATACCACTCAAATTGGCAGGAGCAACCTGCATCACCTGGCCATCTTTGTTCGTGACGAAAGACGACTCATATGAAGCGGTATCCGCAGTCACAACTGCAGTAAGCACTTCTGTTATGCCCGCCGCATCACCCTGCATAACCTTAGCATGGCCGGCAATAATCTGCCCGATCTTAATCTTTTCCTGTATCATTCCCTCAATGTCTGCAGAAAGGTTACTTGCTTGGTTTTGAATAGCTCTAGTTATTTCTTTCTTTTGATTTGTTTCCATACTCGTTAACAGTTCAAATCCTGTAAACCCTGTCGAAGCTAACGTGATAATTAAAACAAATCCTACAATTTTAGTAAAAAAATTCAGTCGCATACCGTTCCCCCTAATAATAATATATATTAATTATTCGACACCATTATGGAAAATCCCTCCTAAATGATTGGATAAATATTACTATTCATGTTACTGTTTGGCGAATTGCCTTGCATAAATTGGAGTAAAATTGGGCATAATCTAATATAGCAGATGGAGTATGGAGTAGTTTTTCATACAATTCTATCGAAAGTACAAAAAAAAGACTGCCTCACCCCTCATTGGATAGAAAGCCTTTTTCTGTGTCATGGTGCGGAGGGACAGGATTCGAACTTTCGGCGGATTATACATAAAGAAAGATAGTCGATCCTACTGACAATCAATCATATCTATTGTTCTTAAAGTTTATCGCAAATTATTTGTTGTTTTTATGTGTAATTTCTTGTCACACATTTGCACAGTACTTAACTTCGAGCAGGAGCCGTAGCACTTACTTCGGCCAATGAAACACCTATTTCCGATAATCCATTTTGGCAGCTACCTGGCAGACCTAGCTCCTCTATCGCCATCTCACGAAGTTTACACTTTAGAATCTTACCATTGGCGCTAAGAGGATAGCTGTCAACGAATGCTACGTACTTTGGAATCTTACAACGGGCGATTTGACCTGCACAAAAGTCTTTAACCATTTCTTGGGTTAGAACACATCCTTCTTGCAGTTGAATATAGGCCATGACTTCCTCACCGTATTTGACACTTGGAACACCTAGGACCTGTACATTTCGTACAGAAGGGTGACTCGCGATAAATACCTCTATCTCTTTCGGATAGATATTCTCACCCCCACGGATAATTATATCTTTTATCCGGCAAGTGATCATGTAATAACCATTTTCATCGATTAAACCAATATCTCCGGTATGTAACCACCCATCTTTGTCAATGACTTCTGCGGTGGCTTCAGGCATTTTATAATAGCCCTTCATCACATTGTAACCCCGGGCACAAATCTCGCCCTCCACTCCCATCGGCACTGTTTCTCCTGTTGTAGTATTTATGATTTTAACTTCCACATCGGGTAGTGGTCGACCCACAGTAGAAATTCTTAAATCTAAAGGATCGTCAGTTCTAGTATTGAGAATACCAGGAGATGCTTCGGTCTGCCCGTAAGCAACTACAATCTCTCGGATATTCATTACATCGACAATTTTTTTGAGGACTTCGATTGGGCAGGAAGCGCCAGCTACAATCCCAGTACGAAGGGATGATATATCAAAATTCACCTGCTCCAATAAACTGAGTTCCATCATAAACATGGTAGGCACACCATGTAATGCTGTGCAGCGCTCTTCTGCAACGACTTTTAATACTTGTTCTGCATTAAACATCTCAACTGGTACCATTGTTGCCCCAGTTACTACACAACACAGAGTACCTGCTACACAACCGAAGCAATGAGAAAAAGGAACGGGTATGCACAATCGGTCAGTATAGTTGAGATTCATACATTCCGCTGTGCCCTTGGCGTTGGTAATTAAATTATTGTGACTTAACATAACGCCTTTAGGCAACCCGGTAGTACCCGAAGTATAGATCATATGAATTACATCATCTGGATCTAGTTCTGCCATGCGGGTAGCAAGTTCTTCATCAGGAAACTCTTCCCCTAATCCAATGACTTCTTCCCATGTAAACATGCCCGGATATTTTTTATTTCCAATCATGATTATATTCTTTAATAAAGGTAGCTTCTCTGAAACCAATTGCCCGGGCTTACAATTATTGAGTTCAGGACATAATTCATAGATCATGCTTATGTAATCCGACGTTTTTGTACCCTCGATCATAATTAAAGTTTTTGTATCTGATTGCTCAAGGATATTTTTCAGCTCGAACAATTTGTATTGTGTATTAATTGTTACCAGCACCGCCCCAATCTTGGCACTACCATATTGAGTAATTACCCATTCCGGCACATTAGTAGCCCAAATGGCAGTACTATCGCCTTTTTTTACGCCCAATTTCAATAAACCCTTTGCAAATTGGTTACAGGCTTCACGAAGTTCTTTATACGTGTATCTTATGTTACGTTCAGGATATACTAGAGCTTCATTGTCAGGGTACATGTTCGCTATATTGTCAATCAGCTCACCCATGGTTGGCTTAGTAAAATCACCCACTGAGTTCCCTCCTCGCAAATTTTTAAATATAAACCACCAAATATGTATCTAAGTAGGGAAACATCTGTCTTGAGGATTCAATTATATCTCTCTTTTTTAATGCCCACTACTTCTTCAAAACTTCTGGGGTATCAACATCAAAAATACTGCTTCATCCTGTACCGCAAGACAACTTACTTCTTATAATAAATTCTTCAATACTTGCCGTACATTTTCATCTCTGCAATAAAAGCCTACATATACAG
>JAGFZX010000015.1 GCA_017889585.1 Bacillota bacterium | reverse complement strand
GTTGCAATTTTTGGCAGAAGATATAGGTATGAAAAATCCAGATTCGGAGGCCCTTCGTAAGGAACTTGTGCGCTCGGTGAAAATATTGGACTTTTTTAATACACGGATATTTGACAGAGAAGGTAGGTTAGTGGAGAGAGCGTGGTACTCCCCTGCTGAAACAGAAGTCCAAGACCTGGACAGTTTTAATCAAGTCTTACTTGGCAAACAGGTTATTTCTGGTGCTATTATATCTGAAAAAAGTCAAAAACCATATGTGAGTTTACGTGTGCCTATGTATAATAATGATGATCAGGTTGAGGCGGTACTAGCTGGCGGGATACTGCTAGACGAATTAGGTAAGCTGATCGAGGCGGAGCAATTGCCTATTGATCATTATATATTTATTAAAGATAATAAGAATCAAATAATTTATTACCCAGGAGTGGCGAAGAATCTTGTGCAAGATGGTTTGCTTCGCGATATGAGCCGAAACTTTGATCAAAAGTTTCGTGGTGAAATAGTGGATAGGACAACAGATAATGAAGTTGATAAATTGTATATTTATAGTACGTTAGAAAATTCTGATTGGCAGATTGTCATGGCTGTTCCTCTTAATCAAGTGTATTTAGCTGTATTGCGGCAATCTGGTTACCATTTCATCCTATTGTGTTTGATATTATTATGTACAGGGTTATTATATGGAAATTTGCGGCAAAATCGATATTTTGTAGAAAATATACAACGATTACGCGTGGAACGCTTGATGAGTGTCAATCAATTGGCTGCAGGTTTAGCTCATGAAATTCGTAATCCGCTGACTCCTATCAAGGGATTTGTACAGTTGATGGCTCGTAAGGTGGATCAAGTGCCTAATCAAAGCCATGTGGAAATTATTTTAACCGAAATTGATCGTATTGAACGATTGCTTAGTGAATTTCAGCAGTTAACAGTTCCTTTAAAAAGTCCTGATTTTATAAAAATTGATATGCAACAGATGATTAATAATATTATGATATTGATGCAAGGTCAGGCGGTGAGTGAAAATATAACATTGATTGCTTCCAACAAGGATAGTGTTTTTGTACCTAATTATGTTGACATAATGGATGGAACTTTAATTCATAAAAACTACCAGGTGTTAGGGGATGAGGCCCAGTTAAAGCAAGTGTTAATTAATTTGTTTAAAAATGCTATTGATGCTGTTGGCCAGAATGGTGTAATAGATGTTACATTATCAAGGCGAGATAAAATGGTAGTGATAATAATCAGGGATAATGGAGTAGGTATGTCGAGTGATGTGTTGGGTAAAATAGGAACACCGTTTTTTACGACTAAAGAGGGTGGTAATGGTATCGGACTATCTGTATGCTATAATATTATTGAAGGTCATGGCGGCAGAATTGAGGTAGATAGTAAAGTAGGGAAAGGTACTGTATTTTCGGTGATCTTACCATGTGTTGAATAGCTGCTAGTGCTTTTAAAGATGAGAGGTGAATGATGTTGTATTTTGATCGCTTAAAATTATCCCTTATTCTTTTTATGAGCATTTTAGCGGTAGGTACTGTGGGTTTTATGGTATTTGAAGATTTATCCTTTTATGATGCGGTGTATCTGGCTGTGGCGACAATGGCCACAGTGGGTTATGGCGATATTGTACCTAAAACATCTGCCGGACGTTTATTTACATGTGTGTTTATTATCGTTGGTGTGGGGATGGCTTATTATACCTTTAGTTTAGTTATCAGCATGTCTATTGAAGGGCGGTTAAAAGATTTTCTAGGGAGGAAAGGCATGGATAGGCGTATTGCAAGCTTGAATGATCATATTATTGTATGTGGGGCAGGAAAAGTAGGAAGCAATGTTATTCAGTGCCTGCAGCATGAAGATCAAAAATTTGTGGTAGTGGAAAAAGATCAGTTATTGTATGAACAACTTTGTGAACAAAAGGTTCTTACCATACATGGAGATGCTACTCTTGATGAAGTGTTATTATCGGCTGGAGTAAAGCGGGCTAAGGGTCTTATTACGGCTTTGTCTCATGATGCAGACAATGTGTATGTGACGCTGACAAGTAAAAATATAAATCCTGAAATGACGATTGTAGCTCGGGCTGAGCGGAAGGAAGCCGAGGGGAAATTACGCAGTGCGGGTGCGACCACGGTTATTTTTCCGTCTGTTATAGGAGGGCGACAGTTAGTGTCAGCTATGACCAAACCTATTAGTATGGATTTTGTGGAAAACTTATTTTATAATCAAGAATTACATATGGATATTGCTGAAATTACTGTAGATGCTGCTTCAGCTTTAGTGGGTAAGAATTTTATTGAAAATGATATTAAAGGAAGGTTTGATTCCATTGTGGTGGCTATTAAGCGGGGGGAGATATTGATGACCAATCCAAGGGCAACAGAAATAATATGGCCAGGTGACATTATGATTGTACTCGGTCAGCGGGCAACATTAAACAAACTTCATAGTTGGGCATCAGCTGAAACAGATGGTGGATTTTGATGGATGCTAAGGAACGACGAGTAAAGTTATTGGAAAAGTTAAAAGATGCAGAGGGGCCGTTAACAGGTACCTGGCTTGCCAAAGAATTTAACGTCAGCAGACAGGTGATTGTTGGTGATTTTGCAATTTTACGGGCTGCTGGTACAGCGGTATACGCTACTCCTCAAGGATATGTACTGCCGACAGTGGAAAGTTCTAAAACAATGCGGGTGAAGCTGGCTTGTAAACATGAACGGGAAAATTTAGAGCAAGAACTTACTATTATTATTGATAATGGTGGCAAGGTGCTGGATGTAGTAGTAGAGCATCCTCTATATGGTGAATTAACAGCCAATCTGATGCTGGCTTCCCGGCGGGATTTAACTGACTTTTTGCGTAAACTTGATGCGAGTCATGCTGAGCAGTTAGCAAGTATTACTGGTGGCGTACATGTGCATACTGTAGAGGTCTCTGATGATGAAACTTTATCTAGAATAAAAGATGAATTGAGAATGAAGGGGATTTTGTTGAATTAAAGTTATAATAAGGATTAGATTATTTAAGTAATCCCTGCTTTTAAATTTTAAAAGCAGGGATTTGTAATGTCTTTTTTCAATGGAAAATGGGTTATATCCCAATTTGATGTAAGAAAAATATGTCGAATTATTAGAAAAAAAGAATATATTTTAATAATTTTGAATTAACAAGCAGGAATTTAGCATTATTTGTTGAAATGATATAGCAGATAGACTGGTCAGACCACCTGACCGAAAAAATTTATAGGAAATAGCATCTTTGGGGGAGGGAGGATGCAGGGTTGTCTGTAATAACGTAAAATATAAGAAAAAGAGGTGTTCACCAATGCCATGGACTCAAGTTTATGATCCGATGAACAATTTAGCTCTTTCCGCGCTGTTGGCAGCAATTCCAATGATCATAATTTTTTATCTATTAGCAGTTCGCCGTGCTCCGGGACAAATTGCTGGCTCAGTGGCTGTAGTATCAGCTGTATTAGTAGCAATTTTCGTATATAAAATGCCAGTTGGACTCGCACTTGAAACGACTGGAGTGGGTGCATTATACGGAGTATTCCCGATTTTTTGGATTGTTTCCACCGCTATATTTATTTACAACATGACAGTAGAAACAGGGCAATTCGAAATTGTAAAAAATTCAATTGCTACAATTACAGATGACCGTCGTCTACAAGCCCTTCTTATTGCTTTTGGTTTTGGTGCATTCTTGGAAGGTGCCGCAGGTTTTGGTACTCCTGTTGCCATCTCTGCAGGTATGTTGGTAGGTCTTGGCTTTAATCCTCTCTATGCAGCTGGTCTTTGTTTGATTGCTAATACTGCACCAGTAGCTTTTGGTGGTATTGGTATTCCGATTATTGTTGCTGGACAGGTAACTGGTCTGGATACTATGAAAATCAGTGCTATGGTTGGTAGACAATTACCGTTCTTATCAGTAATTATTCCTATCTGGTTAGTTATGTTAATGGCAGGTTGGAAGGCCACAAAAGAAGTTATGCCTGCTTGCTTAGTTGCTGGTGTATCCTTTGCTGGCGTACAATGGTTTTCCTCAAACTACATTGGACCAGAGCTTCCTGATATTTTATCTTCATTAGCATGTATTATTTCTTTAACAATATTCTTGAAAATCTGGAAACCTGCAAAAATTTGGCGTTTTGAGAATGAGCCAGCGGCTACTCTTAAAGCCGACAGAGCTACTTTAACTGCCGGTGCTGTTTTAAAAGCATGGTCTCCTTTCATCATTTTAACTGTAATGGTTATTCTATGGGGATTGAAACCAGTGACTGATCTACTTAACAAGGTTACTATTTCATGGTACGTCCCAGGTTTACAAAAAATGATTTTGTCGGTTGCTCCTATTACAAAAGTACCGACAGCAATGGCTGCAGTATACAAAATAAACTGGTTGAGCGCTGCAGGTACTGCATTGTTTATTTCCAGTATTATTACTGCAGTAGTACTTGGGGTTGGTCCTAGCAGATTCTTTGCAATTCTTGGGAAAACATTTAAACAATTACTTAAACCCCTTATTACCATTCCCTGTGTTCTTGGTTTGGCTTATATTATGAACTTCTCAGGTATGAGCGCAACTCTTGGACTATTCCTCGCAGGAACAGGGTCGCTGTTCCCATTTTTCTCCCCATTCTTGGGTTGGCTGGGTGTATTCTTGACAGGTTCAGACACTTCCGCCAATGCATTATTTGGTAATTTGCAGTCAGTTACCGGTCAGCAAATTGGTGTTGATCCTATCTTAACAGTAGCAGCAAACTCATCAGGCGGTGTTTGTGGTAAGATGATTTCTCCACAAAGTATTGCGGTAGCGACTGCAGCTACAGGGCTTGTTGGTAAAGAAGGTGATTTGTTTACCTTCACAGTTAAGCATTCACTCGTTCTAGCTGTTATCGTAGGCGTTATGACATATGTACAAGCCTATTACATGACTTGGATGCTTCCATAAAGATTAGTTTCCTTTACTTGGAATCAAGAAAGTATATGCTTTCTGATAATGTTAAAAACTATTTATAAAGATCAGGGGTGGGGAATTTTATCCCTACCCCTGATTTTGCAGGGGCCAAGATAGCAGGCGCCTATGTAGACGATCAGGGGTGTCCGAATATAGACTAGTTATAGAAAGTAGTGTATTATGGGAAGATATGAGAGATGATTTATTATAATCAATCATTACATTTTGCGAAATAGAGCTGTCGCTAGGGCGATGAAAAATGCGGAGGGATTCATGTTTAAACCAGTTAAAACTAAGAAAATTTATGAAGAAGTTGTTGAGCAAATAAAGAAACTTATTATTGATGGGAAGTTACAACCAGGTGATAAGCTGATGTCCGAACGAGAATTAGCGGAAACATTAGGTGTCAGTCGGGCTTCGGTACGTGAAGCGTTTAGTGCTTTGGAAATAATGGGGATTATCACTATTCATCCTGGAGAGGGCAGTTTTGTACGTCAGGTATCTTATGAAGGCATGTTAGAGCCATTGTCTTTTTTGCTGCAAATAGATATTGACAATGTTATGCAACTGCTTGAAGTACGGAAAATTCTAGAGGTGGAGATTGCTGCTCTGGCAGCGGTGCGAGCTACAGAAGAGGATGTTGAAGACATACGTCGTGCCTTAAACAAGATGGTGGACGAAGTAAATAGTGGCGAGGTTGGCGATGTAGCTGATGCAGAATTTCATTTTGCGGTAGTGAAGGCTGCTCATAATCCCATACTTGTTACATTAATTAATACAATCTCAGATTTGATGGCTAAAACTGTTCGTTTTTCACGGCGGAGAATCTTCTTAGTGGAGAACATGCCTACTATATTATATGATTCTCATTGCTTGATTTTTCAAGCTATTGTTGACAAAAAATCACAGCAGGCTGGTAGATTGATGCATGAACATTTGACTCTGGTTGAGAAGGTTATGCTACAAATCAAAAAAGGAGGAATAACAGAATTAACCAAGTTTGAGGAAGCATCATTAGACCATGACATAAAAATAGATTGCGGCTTTCCATCATAAAATAGTTGGAGAGCTTTTTTTATTTGTGTACGAAGATTTTGTTGTTTTTGACAGTTTTTTGACAGGTTTTTGGCGGTTTCTTGACAGTTTAGAGTAACATTGTTACAATGTTATTAAGAAAAAAGCCCTTGTACTAAAACAGAAGTGTACAAGGGGAAGACGTGAAGGAGGCTTGTTAAAGATTTATAATTTCCTGAAAAGAGTATAAAAGGAGAGGAATAACTATGAATTCAGTAATGCTACTCGTTGTGGCTGCTTGTGTATTTTTGTTGGCATACCGTTATTATTCAGCATTTATTGCTACGAAAGTTCTGATGTTAGACGATTCTATCGTTACACCTGCTTATAGATGTAATGATGGAAGTGAGTTTGTTCCTACTAATAAATGGGTGCTATTTGGGCATCATTTTGCTGCGATTGCTGGCGCAGGTCCGTTGGTTGGCCCAGTACTTGCGGCCCAGTATGGCTGGGGACCTGGGTTTATGTGGATACTACTAGGATCAGTTTTTGCTGGTGCTGTTCATGATTTTATCATTTTATTCGCTTCTGTACGTCATAGCGGGCAGTCGCTAGCGACGATTGCGCGTAAGGAAGTAGGTCCAATCACAGGTATCACTACATCACTTGCTATTTTGTTTATTATTATTGTAGCTTTGGCTGGACTTGCCATTGTAGTTGTAAATGCCTTGTTTAAGAATCCATGGGGCGTGTACACTTTATTTATGACCATTCCGATTGCCATTATGATTGGCTTATACATGTTTAAAATTGTGCCAGGCGCCATTCGCTCTGGTTCGATAGTTGGCTTTTTCTTAGTTTTGGCCGCTGTATTTACTGGCCATTATATTCCAGGATCTTCATGGGCAGATGTGTTTACTTTAACAAAAAATCAGTTGGCGATTGCTTTACCTGTTTATGGATTCTTCGCCGCTGTACTGCCTGTATGGCTATTACTAGCTCCTCGTGATTACCTCAGCTCCTATATGAAGATCGGTACCATTGGTGCTTTGGCCTTGGGGATTTTGATTGTTCAGCCTACTGTCCATATGCCCTTTACGACTACCTTCATTAATGGTGGTGGACCCATTATTCCAGGACCTGTATGGCCCTATGTGTTTATTACCATTGCTTGTGGCGCTATTTCTGGATTCCATTCTTTAATTAGTTCAGGAACTACACCCAAAATGATCGAACTTGAGTCTCAGGCTCGTCCGATTGCTTATGGCGGTATGCTGGTTGAAGGTTTTGTAGCAACTATGGCACTTATTTCTGCATTGGTGCTTATCCCTGGCGATTATTTTGCTATTAATTCTGCGCCAGCAGTATTTGCAAAACTGAATATCCCAGCTGTTGATATCAAGCACTTATCAGAACTAGTGGGTATGGAAGTAGCTGGTCGACCAGGCGGCGCAGTGTCCCTTGCTGTTGGTATGGCGAGCGTTTTTTCTGGTATTCCTGGTATGGGTCATCTTATGAATTATTGGTATCAGTTTATCATTATGTTTGAAGCCTTATTTATTTTGACAACGATTGATGCTGGTACCCGGGTAGCTAGATATATTTTGCAGGATATTTTGGGAACCTATATGCATGCTTCCTTTAAGGAGACAAATTGGTTGCTAGGAAGCTTAGTTTGTAGTGTTGCTGTTACAGTGAGCTGGGGGTATCTGCTTTATAGCGGAGATGTGGCAAGTATTTGGCCGTTATTTGGTGTAGCTAATCAGCTCTTGGCTGTTGTAGCTCTTGCGATTGGTACAACAATCATCTTGAAAATTGCACCAAAAAAATCCTATGCATGGGTCACCTTTGCTCCCCTAGTATTTTTAGCTATTACTGTAATATACGCTGGAATACTCAATGTGTTCATGTTTTATAAACGTGGAGATTTGCTCGGTAATATTAATGGTACCGTGAGTATCGTTTTGATAATATTAGTCGTCGTTACAGTAATTGATTGCGCGCGCAAATGGTTAGAACTTTTGAAAACAGATAAACCTGTTGGTATGAACATTGAACCGTATGATAATTGTCCAATTGGGAATACTAAACCCACTATCCCAAGTTAAATAAATAAAAAATAAGAATGGGGTTAGGCATTACTTAAACTAATGAAATAGTTTATCAGTAATGCCTAACCTTTATTTTTTTTTATTTTAGTATTGTCATGAGAATAGTGAATGGTTTATAATAATGCTGACAAGACAGGTGCAAATACACTTGTCATTTGAGATTAGATGGTGTTTAATTCAATAATTATATGTACAATGGAGGATGAAGATGGATATTGTTGCTCGTTTGGAAAAAATACCTGTAGGGAAATTCCATTATCGTTTGCTTGTTATTACTGGCCTAGGCTGGATGTTTGATGCTATGGATACAGGCATTATTGCTTTTGTATTACCAGTGCTGATCAAAGCATGGGGATTGTCGACTGCTCAGGTTGGTTATATTGGCAGTATTGGTTTGGTCGGTATGGCATTGGGGGCGGTCCTGGCCGGATCGGCGGCAGATCGGTTTGGACGTAAAAATATATTTGCTGGTACTCTGGTTATTTATAGTTTAGCCACTGGATTCTGCGGTTTAGCTTGGAACTTTGAATCCTTATTGGTTTTTCGGTTTTTAGTAGGCTTTGGCCTAGGGGGGCAGCTGCCTGTAGCGGTTACATTGGTGAGTGAATACGCACCCCCTGGTGATCGAGGACGATTTATAGTCCTATTGGAAAGTTTTTGGGGTGTTGGATGGTTGGTTGCCGCCATTATTGCCTATCTGATTATTCCTCGTTATGGCTGGAATGTAGCATTTTTAATCGGGGCGCTACCTGCATTATATGTATTTAAAATCTGGAAATCAGTACCTGAATCGGTACGTTATTTACTAGGCAAAGGACGTATACAAGAAGCTCATGAGATTGTTAAGGCGATGGAAGAAGCTGCCGGATTTAAGCCTGAGGAAAGTATGGTTGCCCCTCAAGTGCAAAAAGCATATAAGGCTACGTTTGCTGATATTTGGACACCTCAATTCTTCAAAAGGACAATCATGTTATGGATATTGTGGTTTGGCATTGTATATTCCTATTATGGTATTTTTACGTGGTTGCCTTCACTGATGGTAGGGCAGGGCTATTCTGTAATCAAAACATTTGAGTATGTATTGATCATGACCTTGGCTCAACTGCCTGGATATTTTGCGGCAGCCTATCTGGTTGATCGTATTGGCCGCAAAGCCACTTTATCTGGATTTTTAACGGCTAGCGCTGTCTGTGCTTATTTTTTTGGTCAGGGCGGCAGTTCGGGAACTGTATTATGGTGGGGGAGTTTGATGTCCTTTTTTAACTTGGGGGCATGGGGGGTCGTATATACATACACTCCTGAATTATATCCCACTAGAGTACGGGCTTTGGCCTCAGGGTGGGCAGCTGCTGTAGGTCGTGTGGGTGGTATCCTAGCGCCTGCTGTTGTAGGGTATATGATTACTGGCAATGATGGATTTAATAACGTTTTCGTGATGTTCGCCTCTGTCATGCTAGTTGTTGCAGTCGTTGTTGGGCTAATTGGTGAGGAAACAAAAGGCAAGTCATTGACAGAGATAAGTGGATAGCGGTTTAAGGTTCTGTTAGTGTTTTCAGTGAATTTAAGAGTTCGCATGTATGCGGACTCTTTTTTCGATGACCCTAATTATAGACTTAGGGTCATAACTAACGTACTGGCACATATGATGTACTGTAATTCTACATCAATATGTCGGGAGAAAAATTAAAACTTTCCTATGCGCATAATTTGTAGGCTCAAATAAAATATGCTGTCAAAAATAGATTGAAAGGTGGCAATGAAAATGGTAAAATATACATGTATAATATTGCAATATTCATAAAGTGCATTGATATATAAATCTATCTAGTAAATTGGTTTAGGTGGAGAGATAGTTTATGTGCAAGATTGTTATTATTTTCACGATCAGTATTTCTTAGATTTTATATGAAAGTTCGAAAATGAAGTGAGAAGACTAATTTTCAAATAACAAGTAAATGTAAAGCTAAAGGGAGTGGTTTATGTGTCGAACTATGTGATGGTACATGCTGAATTTCCGGTGGTAGACTCTGAGAATATAAAGAATATTTATGATCATTTAGAAAAAGAAAAGTGGATAAAATTTCATACTAATGGAGAAAAAACATTATTTACTACGTGGTACGCAAAATTTAAAGATAATGTGAGTTATGATCGTGTTGTCAGCACTGCCAAAAACGATTTTATTAACAGCGCTAAGCCTTATAATGTAACACCATCCTTAATTATCCATGTTGGTCCTAATATGCCTTATATAGAAATTGGAGAATAGTAAGAATATGGTGAGAAGACAAAAAACAAGCCGGCATTTCTATGTTAAGAAATACCGGCTAATCGTTTAAATAAGAGGTTTGTTAGTTATTCGGTTATTTCATAAATTGCGATCTCGCCAATTTCTCTATTAGCAGCCAGAATTACATTTGAGTTATTTTTCAGACCGACAGATATATTGCTTGGACCGCCTGCATTGTCTATGGTGAAATGCTTGATTTGTCCAGATTCATTATCCATATAAAAGCAATTTAATTCCCGGTTTCCTTTTCGACCACCGATAATAAATGATGGCTTATTCAATATTTTTCCCCCCCATACAACATGTCCAAATTCATATTCATGTTCATGGATTGGAGTCAACTTGCCATCTATATGCTTATAGATAAGACCTTTGCTGCCGTGAAAAGGTTCTATTGTAGCCAATTCCATACAACCATCACTATCGATATCACATACAGCAATATCGCTCACTTCATGGTGCAATATTTGCTCTGATTCCCAGCTATCACTACTGTTTTCAGGTAAATATAGAACGAATACTCCTTCAGAGCCAGAAATGAGATAGGCATCGCGATTATTCCACTTTCCCTTGCAAAAACCATGATTTTTAGTAATGCCTTCAAGTACTGGTTTTAGATCAAAGGGTTTACATATTTCATCAGGTACTTCCGCAACATATACTTTACCTGGTTTTGACCAGTCCTCCTTAGAATCTTTAGCTTCACATAGAGTCGCGCCAATGAAAAATAGTTTATTATTTAACATAAATATATCAAATCTGTGCAGATAAGGAATAATCATAATAGGATTAATCTCCCAATTGCCGCTGCTATCACACTTGCCATGAACGATTTTGGATTCTTGTGCCTGAAATGTAGGCGTGAAATCCTGTGTGGCAATAAACTCATTTTCTCTGCCGGGGATTGGTACTATGTTCATAGTTCCTCCCGGCCCACCCCAGACAGTGCCTTCCTCTAAACTATTTTCATTAAATGCAACGCAAGGACCATGACCTTCAGTTGCAATTAGGTAGTTTGTTTCACCATTTACGTTCATTATTCTAGTTGCATATGCTTTGTCTAATTGTCTTAAAATTTTCTTCGTGATTACCATACTTGCTTTCACTCCTTTAGTTATGTTCTTGGCACAAAAATTTAGAAGATTTATTAAATCTTCATTATATAGATTTTCGCCTATTAGATACCAATTGAAAGGTAACATATAATTATGAATTGACAATATATTTTATGTAATTAATTATATCAGGAATCGAAATTATGTACATAAAGAAGAGGTAGTAATGAGGAACAACTTTTGTAAACCCAAGTTTGCAAAAATGTATTATGAACTATGAGAAGGCTTGGACTTAAGCTTTAGATGGACGAGTATACTTAAAAAATGCTATAATTTATCCGATAAATAAACCGATTTAAGACTCCCATCTTATACAAATGAGATGCGCATGGATGCGCTAGTACCGAATGCGCCAGAGATGGAAATGCATTCGTGTGGGACCTGAATAAGTGGGACTTAGATCCAGGTGGAGTTAAAACTTTATCTGAATCAAGTCTTCTTTATATAGATCGCAGTAAGGTGGTTTTTTTATGGCAATGATTATCATTAGGCTTTTAGTTGTATTTTTTGTATATTATGATGCCAAGAAACGGGGGCATGAAACGATAAGGGCGGTATTATGGTCTGTTGGTAGTTGTGTTGTGCCTTATGTGATTCTGCCTTTATATTTTCTACTTGGTCGCAAGACTAAGAAGCAGAATCAATACTATGGTAATGATGTAATTGATATTGAAGCAACAGTAGTAGAAGAATCGATCAACTGTACGAGGTGTGGAAACAAGATTAAAGAAGATGTTTCGGTATGTCCTTATTGTAAGGAATCGACTGTTACAAGTAAAAAAGATAATTAATAATTAGACATGTCACGAGTGTTATGTTATAATAGATTTTGTGACTGGAAACAGTAAATTGTGCCCGTAGCTCAGGGGATAGAGCATTGGCCTCCGAAGCCATGTGCGCAGGTTCGATTCCTGCCGGGCACACCATAATGAATTTCAAGCCTTCTAGCAATTTTGCTAGAAGGCTTTTTGTAGTTAATAACTGCTTATGTATTGCTCATTTTGAAGCAGTGTATATATTAAATTATCTAAAAATTAAATATATAGCAATGGCTCAGGTAATTCGTTTTCGGAAATAAAACATATTGAAATATATATAATTATATTATATAATCAAAATGAATTTGTTTGGTGATGGTTATATTTAGTTTAGTTTTAACGTACAATGAAGTGCCGGCCAAATACGCCTGTGCGTTTTGGTCGGCTATAATTTTTTTTTTTCTTTAAACTTGATATTTTGATTAAATTTTAGCAAGTACAGAGATGTAACAAAAAAATTATAGATAAGATAAAAAGGGGGGGTATATATATGTGGGATAGTCTTGTGCTACGTGGTGGCAGCATACCAAAACTTACTTGTGCCAAAATAATGTTATTGCCGGTAGTGCTAGCTGCTGTGGCACTCGTTTCATTTACTGTTGGCAGCTACCCGGTACCTATTGAAACTGTTATAAATATCATCGCCGCAAAGTTTGCTGATATCCCGCGCAATTGGACTCCTGATATGGAAATTGTTGTTTGGAAAATACGCTTGCCACGAATTTTGGCGGCGATGCTGGTTGGGGCGGCTTTATCAGCGGCTGGTGCCGCCTATCAGGGGTTGTTCAAAAATCCAATGGTATCGCCAGGAATTTTGGGGGTGTCGGCTGGAGCTAGTTTTGGGGCAGCGTTAGCTATCTTGCTTTCCTTTAACATTATTGGCATTCAAATTGGTGCTTTTGCCGGTGGGATGCTAGCAGTGATGATTACCTATCTAATTGGTGTTTGGCTGGGTAAAAATGGTGATGCTACGCTAGTCATGATTTTGGCAGGTATTATTGTCGGAACCTTATTTACTTCCTTTGTATCACTGACAAAATATACAGCAGATCCTTACACAAAATTACCGACGATTACTTATTGGTTGATGGGGAGTCTGGCTTCAGTAAATCTGTCAGACGTGATGATGGCGGGTATCCCGATTATGATAGGGCTCATAATATTGACTTTAATCAGGTGGAACCTCAATGTTATGTCCTTTGGCGATGAAGAGGCTAAGACCCTAGGTGTTAATACTGGGAGAATACGTCTGATAGTAGTTTTTTGTGCTACCTTGATGAGTTCATCGGCAGTGGCGATAAGCGGTATTGTTGGTCTGGTTGGTCTAATTGTTCCCCATCTTGCCAGACTCATAGTGGGGCCGAATTATAATGTATTACTGCCAATGTCTATAGGAATGGGAAGCTTATTTCTGCTCTTGGTGGATAATTTGGCTCGCACCTTGTATGCTGTAGAAATTCCGCTAGGAATTCTGACCTCTATTATTGGGGCACCGGTGTTTTTGTACCTTTTGAGCAATAACCGACGTAAACACTGGGTGTAACGCGAAAATGGGAAGTACCGCTTATATTTACATAAATCAGAAAGGATGAGCAGCATGAGACTTGAAGTGCAAGACGTTTCGTGTGGGTATGCCGGGAAGGCGATAGTTAGTGGTATATCCCTTGAAATGGGATCAGGAGATTCCTTATGCCTCTTAGGTCCCAACGGTGTTGGTAAAACCACCTTTTTTAAAACCTTATTAGGACTGCTAAAGCTAAAGTCGGGAAAGATTCTTTTAAATGGCGAAGATATCAATAAATGGTCGCGCAAAACTTTTGCAAAAAAAGTAGGCTATGTGCCTCAAGTACACACTCCGCCTTTTCCTTTTAAAGTCATTGACGTGGTTGTTATGGGGCGGACAGCCCATGTAGGTGTTTTTTCCTCTCCTGGGGCTAAAGATCGAGAAATAGCTAAAGAAACCTTAGAAATGCTGAGTATTAGTCACTTGCAAGAACGAACATATACGGAGCTTAGTGGCGGCGAGCGACAATTGGTGATGATCGCTAGAGCGCTGGCGCAGCAGCCGGAAATATTAATCATGGATGAGCCAACATCCAATCTGGATTTTGGTAACCAAATTAAAGTATTATGCCAGATAAAGCGATTGACTAAAGAGAGTAATATTGGCGTGATTATGACCACGCACTTTCCTGATCATGCCTTTTTATGTGCTTCGAGGGTAGCTGTGATGGGGCGAAATAATACATTTATTACTGGTACTCCTGTGGACGTGATTAGTGAAGAAGTGTTGAAACAAACCTATGGTGTTGATGTAAAGGTAATTGAGATTGGTGAACAAATGGGTGAGAAACTAAAAATATGTGTCCCAGTATTGAAACATTGATAGTCGACATCGGTAGAATGCTGAAAAGGGGAATTGCCTTGAAAGAAAATTGGCATGATAATAATTTTATGTTGAATATAATGTAGAGAAATGCTATTATTTGGGATAAGAGTGATAAGCTCTTCCCTATAAATTTACATTGAAGAAGGAGATGTATTTGTGAAAATTAGCGGCAGAAACAAATTGCAAGGTGTTGTTAAAGAAGTTGTTATGGGAACTGTAATGGCCAAGATTGTAGTTGACTATAAGGGTGAAGAAATTGTTGCGGCAATTACAGTAGACTCAATTGAAGATTTAGGATTAAAAGTAGGCGACGAAGTAACGGCATTGATTAAGTCCACAGAAGTTATGATCATAAAATAATAATTATACATAAGAAAAGACTTAGCCTCAGCGGGGCCAAGTCTTTTTTTTATATTGTAGACTATAATTCTATGAAATATACAAACAAACTAAAATGGATTAAAACAAGTTAAAATGTAAAGTTTGGTAAGTTTTAGTTGACTTTAGTTTATTTTTGTAATATTATAATTTTAACTATATTGAAAAAGGACTTGTGGCAAGCGTAGTCTTTTTTACATGATTAGAAAGTATAATGACTTTCTGAATGATAAGTAAGAACGACGAAGGTTCGTGCTAAAGTACTAAGGGGATTGGCGCTAACCTTCGTCGTTCTTATAATTCATGAGCTTATTATTTTAATGTGATGGGGAGAAAAGAAGCATGAGAAGAAAACTAACCGTTCTATTATGTTTAATCATGGTGTTAATGTCGTTGACAGCATGCGGAACTGCGCCTATGGTATCGAAAAATACGCCGACCAGCCTTGATAATACGACGATTACCGTAACAGATCAATTGGGTCGCCAGGTGACTATACCCCGCAATATTGAAAGAGTTTCCGCTTGGGAGACTCATATCGGAGTTCATATAGCATATGCTCTCGGGCAGCAAGATAAGCTGGTAGGTGAGGCGTCCCTTGGTATGCTAGGCAAGGTTCTGGGCTCAGTACAACGCAAAAATGCAATGGGGACTGATGCGGGGCGGAGCCACACGCCTAATCTTGAAAATTTGCTTGCTTTAAAACCCCAGGTAATTTTTTGTGAAGTATCATTAGATGGCTCTAGTATACGTCAAATCGAGGATGCTGGTCTGACGGTAGTGGCCATTAAAGGTGAAACAATAGAGGAAGGTTATGAAGCTGTGCGATTGATGGCCAAGGTACTAGGTTGTGAAGCGCGAGGTGAAGAATATATTAATGATTGTGAGAAACTATTGCATTTGGTTGAGGACAGGGTAAGTGGTATACCGGTGGAGCAACGGATGAGGGTGATGGTCTCAGGTGACCGGAGCGTATTTTCCGTAGCTTCGGGTCAAATGTTACAGACGTACATATTAAAAAAAGCCGGGGCCTACAATGTAGCGGAAGATTTGCCTGGGCGCTGGCCGGTAGTGTCGCCAGAGCAGGTCATTCAATGGAGGCCTGATGTTATTTTACGGGGTTCATCATGGGAAGTATTCGGGATGCAGGATATTTTGGACAATCCACAGTTAAGTACTCTGACAGCGGTTAAAGAAAAACGGGTCTATGTCATACCGTCTAATATCGGCTGGTGGGACTTTCCAGCGCCTCATTGTGTGCTTGGCATAGTTTGGATCGCTAAAACTTTATATCCTGAGAGATTTGCTGATGTTAATATGACGGAAGTTGCTGATGAATATTATCAGAAATTTTTTGGTCGCTCCTTTACCGCTTTGGGCGGAAAACTGTAACAAGAAAAGGGATATTGTTCAATAAAATTTCCAAAAATAAAAGATTATTCGACAAAAATATTAAGAGTATTTGAGGAGGTGAAAGAATGTATTGTTTTTCCTCGCTAGCGGAATTTTCTATTTTACGAGAATCTATTAAAGAAGGTTTAATGAAAAATTGTGGGAAAGATGCTCTGGCTGTATTTATTGCTATCAATGAAAGTGTTAATAATGCAATTTTTCACGGCAATAAAGAAGATAATAGCAAAAACGTATATCTAATTATAGAAAAAATGCCCAATGGGATTAAAATTGTCATTCGTGATGAGGGTAGGGGGTTTTTGAATCGGGAAATACCTAATACAAGCGATTGGCTGGAAGAACATGGACGGGGCTTTGCAATTATACAACATTGTGTGGACTCGTATAGACTTAATAAGATGGGAAATGAAATAACGCTGATTAAAAAAACTAAGGTTGCTTAGAATGGTGGCTAGATATAGTTGTATTGGATTGAAAGGAGATCATTAGCATGGAGATTGATACTGTTATTAATAACGGACAAGTTACGGTGACTTTATGGGGTAGTATGTATGTTGAAGAAGCAGCTGTTCTTCGAGAAAAGCTGATTGCTTTTATGGAATCAGGTCATAAACAATTTATAATTAAACTCAATAATGTTGATTATATTGACAGCTCAGGGCTGGGGGTGTTTGTAGCTATACAAAAAAGGGCATTGAAAATGAATGGGGGGATAACCCTTGTTGGTGCAACTAGCCTTGTGAAAGAGTTGTTCGAATTAACAAGATTAAATAAAGTATTTGTAATGCAATAACTTTAAAGGAATAAGGTGAGGAGAACGATATCTCGACTATGGGAATTGTCATCTGTTAAGTTAAATATAATATAAAGATGGTGACATAAAAATGAAGATGAAGATAGGTACTAAAATTTTTTTAAGTTTCGGAGTGATTATTGCTCTGATCATGGTTATGGCAATGAATTCTCTTATTTCCCTCCGAAATGCAAATGAAGATTTGGTCAAAATAAATGAGTCAAATATTCGTATGGCACTTGCAGAGGAACTTGTCATTGAATTCAAAGGGAATGTTTCAGAAGTTCGTTCTTATATTGCATATGGGGACGAAACTAAGATCAGCAAGATTGAGAACAGTTTTAATCAAGTTTTAGCTCTAGAGAAAGAATTGCTGGAACTTGCCCGGGTGGAAAAACGGTCAGAAGTACAAGTATTGATTGATGAAACTATAAAAAATAAAAATGTTGTTATGACAGAATATTTGCCAATTGCCAGAGAATATAATGCGGAGTTGGCAATGGGGAATTTTGTGAAAGCACAAGATTGTAAGATAAGGTTAACCCAACTTGCAGCTACGCTTGCGCCGCAAACAGCAGGGATTGAAAAAACAATAAATATTTTTGCTAAGGGCAATGTTGATTTAGCAAAAGGATTGATACAAGAGAGTATCATCACGGCCAATAATGTAATGACGATTTCATCAGTTATCAGTTTACTGGTATTACTATTGGGCATAACGATCGCAGTTATTCTGACTAATATGATTCGTAAGCCTGTTGGAGAACTTACTGCCATTGCCAATCAATATGCAAATGGAGATTTGCGGAATAAGGTCAAAGTAAAAACTGGGGATGAAATAGGAGTGCTAGCTGATTCGCTACGAACTATGCATAAGAACTTTGTAGAGATGATTACTAATATTCGGTCGGTTTCCGGACATTTAGCTAGGGCTTCGGAAGAAATGGCGGCATCAACAGAACAAGTGACCGCAACAAGCGGAGAAATTTCGAATAATATGCAAAACTTATCCAAGGAGGCGGACTTAGGAAATAAATCTATGCTAGAAGCAGCTCAAGCATTAGTGCAGTTAGCGAGTCTGATACAAATGGCCAAAGCAAGGACTAATCATACTTGTGAAAACTCAGAAAACACGTTGCTGTCCGCGGAAAACGGGCGACTTAAGGTTGATGAATCGGTTAGCAAAATGGGTAATATTAAACGGCAGGCAGAACATTCTAGTCAGATCATTGGTGAGCTTAATGATTATTCCAAGCAAATATCCCGCATTACAGATACCATAACGAGTTTGGCTAAACAAACCAACCTTTTGGCACTTAATGCGGCTATTGAGGCTGCGCGGGCTGGAGAAAATGGGCGTGGTTTTGCAGTTGTAGCGGAAGAAGTACGTAAGTTGGCTGAGCAATCTGATCGGGGAGCTCAAGAGATCACAGCTCTAGTGAAACGGGTTACTGAGAAAACGAATGTGGCAGTATTGGCAATGGCGCAAAATGTTTCAGAAGTTGAATATGGTGTAGCTACGGTCAATGAAGCAGGATTAGCTTTAGATGGAATTTTACAGGCCGTAACGCAGACTGTTGCTGAAACCAGGGAGATTGGTGATTTAGCCTCTGAGGAAGTTGCCAATTCGGAACAAATTGTAAAATTGATTGACCATCTTGCGACAGTTATTGAAACTGTTGCAGCACATGGTGAAGAAGTTGCGGCTTCATCGGAGGAACAATCGGCCGCTATGCAAACAGTGGCAGCTAGTGCGGAAGAAACAAGTGCAATGGCGAATCATCTGAAAGAATCTGTTGCTAAGTTTCTCGTGTAAATAAATTCAATCAATCATTCTCCGGGAGGGGTATTATGGCTACGTCTTATCTCAAGAGATCACCAATCATTGCAACGACCTGGCGTATGGAAAAGTTCAATGAGTTAGATGAAATGCTTCAATTTGTACCATCAAGTATTAGAGAGGCCGTAATAATTACTGATTTCAATGCCAATATATTATTTATGAACAGTACGGCTGAAAAACTTACAGGTTATTCACAAATAGAGGTCTTGAGGACAACCGTAATAGAATTATTCGAAATAATAGATAAAGCAACGGGTAAGCTTATTGAGTTTCCAGTTGGTAAGATTAAACACGATGTATATATTAAGTTTGGCAAAGGTACATTGTTGGTAAAAAAAAATTTCGAAAAAATTTTTGTTGATGGATCAATTTCACAGATTGTAGATGATACCAATTATATTTTAGGGTTCGTCATTGTTTTCTATGATATGACAGAAGAAAGGCGCCTGGAAAAACAATTGATATACACAAGTATGCATGATATTCTAACTGGTTTATCGAATCGCACTTGTTTCGAAAATGAATTTTTAAATATAAGAGGACAACAATATGCTCCTGTTGGTTTAATTATATGTGATATTGATGGGCTAAAGATTATCAATGATACATTGGGGCATAGAGTCGGCGATAATATGATCATTGCAGTAGCGAATATACTAAAACAAAGTTTCCGCAAAGAAGATATAGTGGCTAGAATTGGTGGTGATGAGTTTGCTGTTTTGCTTCCCAGGAGCTCTTCTCATTCGTTAAGGGAAGCATGTCTGCGAATTAGGGATAATATATCAAAGTATAATGAAAATAAATCCGGACTACTTTTAAGTGTTTCCCTTGGGTATACTGTTGACAATAAGTTATCCGCCAATATTACCAGCTTATTCAAAAAAGCAGATCGTAATATGTACAAAGAAAAGTTACAACAAAAGAGTAGTAGTAGGAGAGCTGCTATTAACACAATTATGCGCATGATCGGAGCAAGGGATTTCATTACTGAAGGTCACTGTGAGCGTTTAAAAATCCTGGTGGAACTGATGGCATTTTCACTGGGATTATCGGAAGAAAAAGTAAATGAGTTAATGTTATTAGCAGAATTTCATGATATAGGAAAGGTGGGTATTTCAGATAAAGTGCTGCTAAAACAAGGCCCCCTTACTTCTGAAGAAAGAAAAGAAATGCAAAAACACTGCGAAATAGGACAATGCATAGCCGTGTCATCGCCAGACCTTGCCCATATAGCTAACTGGATATTAAAGCATCATGAGTGGTGGAATGGGTGTGGTTATCCTAAAGGCATAAAAGGAGAAAACATTCCACTCGAGTGTCGTATCCTTGCTATTGTTGATGCGTATGACGCTATGACAAATGACCGCCCTTATCGCAAAGGCATGTCCCAAGAAAAAGCACTCGCTGAACTGGAAAATGGTGCGGGAATACAGTTTGATCCAGTACTGGTTTCTGAATTTAGACGGATTCTCGTGGCAATAAAAATATACGTAGCCATCAGTGCTAAGGATGTGATGCTCGAAATTGAACAAGCGTATATGAAAGATAATCCTCAAAAAAATATTGTGTTTCGCTTCGGTGGTTCTGGCGAGTTAAAACAACACATTGAGGATGGTGCACTGGCTGATATCTTTATTCCGGCGGCACTAGGGCAGATGGATGAATTGCAAAAGAAGGATTTATTAATTGATGAAACTAGGAAGAAGCTATTGGAAAACGAAATTGTCCTGATCACGTCGAAGAATTCAAGCGTTGTTTGTGAGTTTGAAGATTTGGCAGGAGAAAAAATTAATAAGATAGCTATTGGTGATCCCAATACTGTACCTGCGGGGAAATATGCCCGAGATATACTGATGTCATTAGAAATTCTGGAGAAAGTTAAATCTAAGTTGGTTTTTGCCAAAGATGTTCGTCAGGCTTTGAAGTTTGTTGAAACAGGGAATATTGATGTAGGTATTGTATATCGGACCGATGCAAAGACCTCAGACAAAGTAAAAATTATCGACCAAGTAGTACCCTTTAAAGCTTATTCTCCAGTTGTATATCCGATCGCTATACTCAAAAACAACACGAACATAGAAGACGGAAAAGAATTTGTGAAATTTCTTTCAAGTAATAAGGCGAGAATGATTTTTGAAAGACATGGCTTTGTAGTTTGTTAGATGATAATGAATTTATTATGTTTTTTAAGAATTTAGTAAATACAATAAGCATGGGTCTTGCAATAGTTATAATTGCAAGACCCATGCTTATTGCGGTTTAATGATTTTTTATACTAATAAAAGTATTGAAAAGAGCTTCTAGTCGTTGTGCCATTCGCGTTCATGTTCCAGGATGGTGGTGGCTCAGCTACTTGTTGTCCTTGATGGAGAAATACTACTTCACTACCTAGTGCTTGGGCTTCTTCCGGTGAATGGGTAACAAGAACGAATGGGATGTTCCAAATTTCTTGCAGTTTTTTTAGTTCGTCTTGCAATTCGTAGCGACTTTGGGCATCTAGTGCAGATAAGGGTTCGTCTAGTAAAAGGATCTGAGGCTCAGCCATTAATGCACGAGCCATAGCTACGCGTTGCTTTTCGCCACCAGACAATTGGTTTATCCTGCGATGTGGTAAGTGTTCAATTTTTAATAAGGTAATGAGTTTTTCATATAATTCATTGGCTTGTTGGTTAAGAGTTTTAACCCCATACCAAATATTATGCTTTACATTCATGTGAGGAAACAGTGCAAAGTCCTGAAACATATAACTGACATTTCTCGTTCTAGGCGGTAAATGAGTAGTATTTTGTGAAGAGTAGAAAACTGTTCCATTGGATACAATGCTACCTTCATCTGGTTTAAGTAGACCTGCGATACAACGCAATATCGTAGTTTTACCGCACCCAGAAGGACCGAATAAAACAAGGGTTTTATTCGGAGCAGTAAATGAGATATTTAGGGTAAAATCAGATAATTTTTTTTTAATATCTACTGTTAACATTGTGCTACTCCTTCCTTGTTGCAGTTTAAATAAGTGCCTTTTTGCCTTTCCAATGGTTCAGTCCGAAAATAATGGAAAAGGTGATTACACTGATAATGATTACATACATACCTGCCGTTACCAAGTCGTTTGATTCTGTTGCAAAATAAATTGCCAATGGAATGGTTTGTGTCTTGCCAGGGATATTACCGGCAATCATAATCGTCGCGCCAAATTCTCCTAAAGTCCTTGAAAAGGAGAGCACCAAACCGGATACAAGACCTGGCCAGGATAATGGTATGGTCACTGTCCAGAATACCCGCCATTCGCTAGAACCTAGCGTGCGGGCAGCATCTTCTAATGTTTTATCGATGCTTTCAAAAGCTGCTTTGGTACTTTGATACATGAGTGGAAAGGATACAACAATACCAGCGAGAACGGCGGCTGATTGGGTAAAAATAATTTGCATATCAAAATATTCTTTCAGTAAGATACCTACTGGCCCTTGTTTGCCGATTAAGATTAACAGTAAAAATCCAATGACGACAGGAGGCAAAACTAATGGCAGAGTAAAAAGTGATTCTAAAGCGGCTTTGCCTGGAATATCTACGCTTCTCATCACATAAGCCGCTAGTATTCCTAGGAAAAATACAAACAATACTGAAATGGATGCAACTTTGATTGAGAGAATAACGGGTTGCCATTCGACCATAAGTTTCACCTGCACCATCTTATTATATTTATATTATTTACTCATGGTAAAGCCGTATTTTTCAAAGATGGCTTTACATTCAGGAGTATTTAGATAGGTAAGGAAATCTTCTGCTGTTTTTTGTTGTTTGGTTCCTGACAAAACTGCGACTGGATATACAATGGGCTGGTGAGAACCTTCTGGTGCGGTAGCTGTAATTTTTACTTTGTCACTGGATGCAGCATCTGTTTTGTAAACAATACCGGCTTCTACGTTGCCTGTTTCCACATAGGTTAAAACTGTACGCACATCTTTCGCGAGCACGGCTTTATCTTTTATTTTATCCCAGATTCCCAATTTTTTTAGAACTTCTTGGGCATATTGCCCTGCTGGCACCGATGCTGTTTCGCCAATGCTTAATTTTTGGACTTCATCCTTTGTTAAATCTTCATATTTTGAGATATTGATACTTGATGCTTTTGGTACAATAATAACCAGTTTATTTTCAACCAAGTTCTTGCGTGTAGGCTTATTAATAAGATTTTTTGCTTCTAAATCATTCATTTGTTTTGGAGCTGCCGACATGAAAATATCAGCGGGAGCGCCTTGCTCAATTTGTTTTTGGAGAGCACCTGAGGCCCCGAGGTTATATGTTAGTTTTATATTGGGATTTTTAGCTTCATAATTTTTTTGAATTTCTTCAAGTGCATCCTTTAGGCTGACAGCGGCCGATATGTTCAGTTCAACTTTTGGTTGTTGTGTGGCTGGAGCAGCTTGTTTTTCGCTGCTGCAACCTGTGATGAGTGATGTAATTAAAATGACTGTCATCAGAAAAGATAATAAACGAGTCTTCATGTTGTTTTCCCTCCAGTATTTAATGTTGCGAGTACTACTTCCGAAAAAAATCAACTAACGTAGCTCAACAGAACTAGATTAGTTGATACTCCCTTGTACCACGCTATTAAAATAGAACAAAAGGATACACTGAGAGCTTTTTAAAGAAAGTGAATACTTGTATTATAATTAAAATACTACAAAACTAAACTAGAGTCAATAAAAAATCTCGATTTTATAGCGGAAATGCATTGAAATAAGCGAAAGATAGATGTATAATTCGAGTTAAGTTTGTTTTAGTTGTATTTAGTTTGCTGCGTGTGCAAAGAAGTACCGGCGAGAATGTTTATTACGCATCACGCCAGTACTTTAAATTTTGGAGGTGATCAGATTAGACTTGTGCCATGATATCACCCATTCGTGATACATCATAGCCACCCATACTATCTATTTCCTTATGAAAAGCAGGAGAGCGTAGTATTGATAACAGGATTTGAAAGTGAGGTTTGTCCAAGTCGTGACGTAGTAGTACTAAGTCATAACGCTCTTTTTGCAGAGGAACAAATTCCACATTTTGAACTTGCATAGCCGCTTTTTCAATACCTACCCCTACATCAGCCTCTCCACGAGCGACTGCGCTGGCGATGGCGAGATGACTGGTTTCTTCTTGGTTGTAATTTAGAATGGTTCTAGGATCAATATTTAACTGTCGAAGCTTTTCATCAAGCAGTACTCGGGCTCCCGAGCCTGGCTCTCTGTTAATAAAACGAATATCTGGCTTAATTAAATCTGACCAGTCTTTTATATTCTTGGGGTTGCCGGGTGCTACATAAAATCCCGCTTGGCGATACACTAAATTAATAATGATTGCTCGTTGGCCTGGCAGTAGGCGACGAACATAGGGCGTATTATACTCCTCAGTATCACCATCCCAAAGGTGAGTTGTAATCAAGTTGGCTGTACCGCGATATAGGGCAATTAGCCCATCCATACTGCCGTTATAGGAACGTAGAAACCTAAGATAGGGCATCTGTCTTTGTAGATGCCGCGTTAATACGTCGAGAACAGCATCTTGCCCGTAAATAATCAAGCCATCCTGACTAGAAATAGGAATAGTGGCCATTTGCTGAGTAGGGCCAGAGGTTGGCTGGCTTGTGCCCTTGGCTTTTTTCATAAAGATGTCTAGATCCGCTGCCTCTATACGTAGTTTACGTCCGATGTGATAGGCGGTCAATTCGCCGCGTTTGATGAATTCATAGACTGTGAAACGTGAAATTTTAAGTAGTTTTGCTACTTCTTCCGGGGTGTAAGATATAGTATCAGACAAGTATTTTCACCTCATAGTTGCTTAATAGTATTGTTTACAGCATATCTTATTTTTAATAATTTCACAATGGACAAATAGCCGTTATAGGGTTATTTTGAGCAATTTAGGAAAATTTTATTAGGAATTATTTGTTTTTGCTAGTTAGGTTAAGTTAAGTTTAGAAATGGTGAGAATATAAGGGAGGAAGAAATTATGAAAATTTATCCATTAGAACTTGGTTTACAAGAAGACTGTCCTTACGCAGATATTACAACTGAACTACTTAAAATTGAAGGTGGGGGGAGGATGAAGCTTATAACTAGGGAAGATGCGGTTATTACTGGCGTGTTTCGTCTTAGAGATTTTTTTGAATCGCAAAAGCTAGAGGTGTTGTTTTGCCAAAAACCAGGCGAATTAATAGAATCTGGTGATACGATCATAGAGGCAGTTGGTGATTTGAAAATACTTTTTAAAATGTGGAGGATTAGCCAAACATATCTTACAACTCTTTGTGCTATTGCGACTAAGACACGACAAATTGTGAATGAAGCAAAAGAGGCTAATCCTGATGTTGAAATCGTTGTTGCCTGCCGTAAAGCCCATCTAGGAATGCGACAAGAAGAAATTGAAGCTGTAGAGGATGGGGGCGGATTGTATCATCGCAATTCTTTAAGTGATACAGTACTGATTACCCAAAATCATCTACGAATGCTCGGAGAATTGCCGATAGATATAAAATCTTTTCATCATAAGATTGAAATCGAGCCGCGCAATGAAGAGGAAGCTTATCAATGTGCTAGTTTTTGTGATGTTATATTGCTCGATCATTTTGAGGCAGAAGCGCTGCCTCCGATTGTTAAAAAAATAAAAAAGTTAAACAGTCAAGTAAAGGTTGGTGTAGCGGGAGGTATTCAAGGAGGGAATATTAAAGAATTTGCAAAAACAGTTGATTTGATTGTTTTCAGTTCTGTTTTATATGCTCCTCCATTGGATTTTACTTGTAAAATAGAAGGTATTTAAGAATGAAAGGGGTTAGTGTTATGAATTTTAGAAGTATAGTTTTATTATGTTTATGTGTATCTTTATCATTTCTTCCAGTTGGGTATGCTGCAGAAATGCCTGAGAAAACAGAAGTGATTGTATTTCATGCAGGAAGTTTAAATGGACCTTTTCAGAAGATTGCTAAGGCATTTGAGGCTGTTCATCCAGAAATTAAGGTGGTGTTGGAAGGAAGCGGAAGCCGGGAAGCCGCTCGTAAAGTAACGGAAATGAACAGACCCTGTGATATTGTTGCTTCGGCCGACTATGAAACCATTGATAGTTTGATGAAACCTGAGTTTGCGAAGTTTAATGTGTTTTTTGCAAGGAACAAGGCTGTCTTAGTTTATACTGATAAAAGTAAATATGCTGATGAAATTAACGAGGATAACTGGTATGAGATTTTAGCTAGACCTGATGTAGAATATGGCCATACTGATCCCAATTTAGATCCTGGCGGCTATCGGGCTGTCTTGTCGATGCAGTTGGCTGAGAAATATTACCAGTTGCCTGGTTTGTACCAAAGGCTGGAAAAGAATTTTCATCCTACTAATATTGTGAATAATGGGAAAGAAATTCAGGAAAAACTTCGTATTGGTCAATTAGATTATTTCTTTATGTATGAATCCTCAGCGAAACAAGGTGGTTATTCCTATGTGAAGTTACCAGAACAACTAGATTTCTCATCTTTAGGGTATGCGGACTACTATCAACAAGCTGTTTTAAAACTTACTGGTAAGGCAGAGGGATCTTTTGTGGAGGTAAAAGGACAACCTATTATTTATGGCTTAACCTTAGTAAATAATTCACCCCACCGTCAAGAAGCGTTGGAATTTTTAGAGTTTCTTTTGACTGATGGGCAAGATTATATGAATAAAGCGGGATTTATTCCAATGAATCCACCGCAAGTTCGAGAAGATGAGAAGCTTTTCCTGCCGATGGAACTTCAACATGTAGTGAAGGGGCTGCAAGAATAAGGGGGATATATTATGTCGATGAATGGCCTATATGCCAAAATGTGTTTAGTAGTAAGCGCCATGACCTTTTTATTCATTACTGGATGTGGGAAGATGCAACCGGTCGTAGCTCCTCAATCTCAGCTAGTTGAAATAAATGTATCGGCAGCCATGGGGCTTAAAGATGCTCTGCTGGAAATTCAACAAAAATATGAAGCTGATCATCCGATTAAGATTGTATATAACTTGGCTTCTTCTGGCGCATTGCAAACCCAAATAGAGCAAGGAGCATCAACGGATTTGTTTATTTCCGCTGCAAATAAACAAATGGATGCATTGCAGAAAAAGAATCTAATTATTCCTGCTACACGTAAGAATTTGGTTGGGAACCAATTGGTATTGATTGTACCGAAAGCTTCAAAACTTGAATTGCAAAGCTTTCAAGATTTGACCAACTCAAATGTTACGCGTTTTGGCATGGGTATGCCAGACACAGTGCCAGCTGGGGAATATGCCAAACAGGTATTAGAAAAATTACAAGTATGGGAAACAGTGCAAGAAAAAGCTGTGATGACCAAAGATATTCATACAGTGTTGACGTATGTGGAGACAGGGAATGTGGAAGCTGGGATTGTATTTTCCACAGTGGCAGCCGCTAGTGACAAAGTAAAAGTTGTTGCAATAGCCCCGGAAAATACACATGAACCAATCACATTTCTCGGTGCTGTTATTTGTGGTACGAAGCATCCTAAGGAAGCAGAAGGCTTTTTGCAATATTTGACGAGTTCTGATGGGATGGCAGTGCTTAATAAATATGGTTTTCAAGCTATTCAATAATTGAATAGCTTCTTTCGCGATAAGGTTGGTAAGGTCAAAAAAATTTATGTTTGAGAGTGGCTGTTGCCTTTACAAAGAGTAGGTATAATCATAAAAGTAAAAGAATGCTCCTTGGGCTTGTTTGATTTGGCGATTAAACAATACCGCAAAAGAGGCAGGTTTTTTACTTTCTTTTATGTTTTTCGAAAGTAATTTGCTAATTTTCTAGAGTGCTAAATAGTATTCAGTGTTTAATACATAATGGATGCTTTGTTTGCGTATGTCTTTTTGGACACTAGCAAAGCATAAACAAACAAAATAAAACAACCAAAACAAACTAAATATAAAATTGATATATGTTTTTGTTGACCTTAGTTTGTTTTTGTAATATCATAATTATGGAATTATTCATGGAAATGATTTCATGATATCTAGAAGAAAGAGATGCTGGATCGTTTACAAATATATCAGGACCCAAGAATCGATGCTGACAAAGCAGGAACAATGTAATCGACATTCTTTTTGACATGAGTATCTATTGCGATAACACATGGTGAAGCCCGAAAACAAGAGGGGGTGAACCTTTGACGGAGGCCAGAATGAAATATCTTAGCAAATTCCCATATGCAAAACCTGCCGGAATCTCGTTCCTTCTTCACAGTGCCCTGATTGTCTGTCTGGCTATGCTGGGACCGCCTTATCTGGTGGATAAGACAGCGGAAATTACTGCCATAGAAGTTTTCATTGATCCGGCCGTTATGATTGACAAGGAGGATGAGATACCTCCTGCGCCAGCGGATTTTTCTCCGTCGGCCTCGACCGAACGACTTGCTCCAAACCTGACGCAGATTACTGCCCGTACGGAGTCTTTTTCTCCAGCTTTGCCGGGAGAAATAAGTGACACCTCAGTTGCTAAGGTTGTTTCGTCTGGCACAGAAGTGGTTGAACAAATGGTTTCGGTTGGCTCAAATAGGGAGAAATCAAACGTCGGTGAAGGGGCGTCGAATAATCATGGTGGAGGCGGCAGGACATCTCCTAATTATCTCTATGGGCCCAAACCGGACTATCCACAGGCTGCTAGGAAGGCTAGATGGGAAGGAGCGGTAGCGGTGCGCGTCCGCATCGATGTTGATGGATCGGTCACAATGGCATCGGTGAAGGAGGGAAGCGGTTATGACATCTTGGACGAAGCTGCCGTGCAGGCGGTGAAAAAGTGGCGCTTTTCCCCGGCGACAAAGGGCGGCGTGCCTGTTGCCAGTTCTCATGACGTAAGAGTCCGGTTCCGTCTTGACGAGATAGAGTGATTGGCATTACAACAATAATTTTCAAGCAGAAAGAGAGATGATCCTAATGTACGAATTGTTAAAAGGGGGTTGGATGATGCTGCCCCTCGCCGTCTGCTCTGTTGTGGCGGTAACTGTCATTGTCGAACGTTTTTTCTTCTTTCGGCGTATCGGTGCAATAAACCTCGCCGAAACAATGTTGAATATGATCGGTGATAGGCGTATAGATGAAGCGACGGCCATGGCGAAAAACTCCTCTTTGCCGCTTATCCGCGTTATGTCGGCCGGGATAGTCAATCGTTATCACTCTTCAAAAGCCATGGAAGCGACGGGGATCAATGAAATTGCAGCAATGCGTCGCGGATTGCCAGTACTGGACACAGTTGTCACTTTGTCGCCGCTCCTTGGACTTTTGGGCACGATTATTGGCATGATTGATTCTTTTCAGATTATGGCGCTATCTGGAATGGGCCAACCCCACGCCGTTACTGGTGGAGTTGCTGAGGCGCTGATTGCTACCGCAACAGGAATAACCGTGGCGGTTATAGCTCTAATTCCATACAACTATTTTTTGGCCCGCATTGAAAGGGAAACCGAAACAATTGAACACTATGCCACCCGACTGGAAATGGCATTATCCCTTCCGGATAAGGAGTGACGGTGATGAAGATGCCGCGAAAACCGTTAAAAAAAGCCCGCATCGAGATTATACCTATGATCGATACCATGTTTTTTTTGCTGGTGTTTTTCATGTTGGCTACCTTAACCATGAGTAACCAGTATACGCTGCCTGTGAATCTTCCTCATGCGGCCGGAATCCAGGACAAGCCGCAACAGGTGATTTCGCTAACTTTAACCAAAGAGGGCAAACTCTTCTGCGACAAGGAACAAGTTGGGACCCCGGCGGAAGCTGCTCAACGGCTTGTACGCCAGAGGCAAAGCGATAAACAAATCTCTGTCATTATTAATGCCGACAGCGGCGTTGAACACGGGCGTGTGGTGGAACTGATGGATGTTATTCGCCGAAAGGGGATACAAAGAATTGCCATTGCTGTTAATCCTGCCGGCAAAGATGTGGCAGCCAGGTGAAGTTGCTTTTTTAAAACGAGCTTTGGGGGGAAATCTATGAAACTCATTACGGTATCAGGGGCGCCTTCTTCGGGTAAAACTTCAGTAATTCTCAGACTAATCGATTGTCTTAGGGATAATGGTCAGGAGGTCGGTGTTGTAAAATTTGACTGCCTGACTTCTTTTGATCAACTGCGCTATAAGGAATATGGCGTAAAAGTTCAGGTGGGATTCTCTGGGAAATTCTGTCCTGATCATTTTTTTATCAGCAATATTGAGAATGCAGTTGAGTGGGGGCAGCGCGCTGGTTTGGATATACTGATCAGTGAAAGCGCTGGTTTATGCAATCGCTGTTCTCCGCATGTTCAGGGGATTCTTGGCATTTGCGTTATTGACAATCTATCTGGAGTTAATACTCCTCGTAAAATTGGCCCTATGCTGAAACTGGCTGATATTGTTTTAATTACGAAGGGGGATATCGTCTCGCAGGCTGAACGTGAAGTGTTTATGTTCAATGTACGACAAGTCAACCCTGGAGCCAGAATTCTATTTGTAAACGGAATTACCGGTCAAGGGGCGTTCATGCTGAGTAAGCATGTCATAAATGCAGCGGACATTAATACCCTGAAAAATCGACGTTTGCGCTTCTCGATGCCCGCTTCAGTATGTGCCTACTGTACCGGGGAAACACGAATCGGTGAAACCTACCAAATGGGAATGCTAAAAAAGATGGAATTCAGGTGAAATTATGATGCAAAATACAAGAATTAGAGAGATTGTCGCTTATAAGACGATTGCTGAAATCTTTATGAATTATCCAGTCGTACAGGATTTTTTTATTAATTATAATTTGCAGGACCTGCAGAAAAATCTCACGGTAGCCCGGGCATTAGAGAAAATACCGCTGGAGCAATTAGAAGAGTTTGGCCTCGATGCAATCGGCCTAACTGAAGAATTGGTAAAATTCATGGCGACACTGGTAAATAACCGGGAAGAGAGAGAAAAGGTACAAAAAATTACAATCGTTGGCGGCAGAAATAAACAGGGGGAAGCGGAGAATATAACCCTTACGATAACGATTGGTGAGGTTGTTAGTATTGTAGGTCCTACGGGTTCGGGGAAAAGCTGTCTGCTGGGCGATATTGAGTGTTTAGCACAGTGTGATACGCCGACCAGACGCCAAATATTGATTAATGATCATCAGTTGAGTGATGAGGAACGATTTGATATGGGCAATAAAATGGTGGCGCAGTTGTCACAAAATATGAATTTCGTTATGGATCTGAATGTCGCGGAATTTCTGGCAATGCATGCAAAAAGTCGTCTTTGTGAGAATGCCGAACAGGTGATAAAACAATGTTTTGTATGTGCCAATGAACTGGCTGGTGAAAAATTCACCATGGATACAAAAGTGACCCAGCTCTCGGGGGGGCAATCCCGTGCATTGATGATTGCCGACACGGCCTATATGAGTTCTTCGCCTGTTGTCCTGATTGATGAAATTGAAAATGCTGGCATTGACCGAAAGCAGGCTATTAGCCTGTTGACGGAAAACGAAAAAATTGTATTGATTTCTACCCATGATCCACTGCTCGCTTTGAGTGCCAATAAACGTATCGTGATAAAGAACGGTGGCATCCATAAAATAATGGAAACTTCAGACGAAGAAATTGAAAGTCTGAGTGATATTGAAAAGCTAGATGCTATCATGCAGGCTGTTCGACAGCAGTTGAGGCATGGCGAAAGAGTCTATCCTTTGAAATCTGTCTTGTAGCGATTGGGCGCCAGACATAAAAGGTCAGATTTGCCTAATATGGGGTAAGGAGAAAAATAAAAAATGTGGGAATTATATGATGCGTTAATTGAAGGAATGCCTGAGAAGTGTCTTGTTGATGAGTTTATTTGCGGCACTTATGGTGTGCTTATACGAAGTGGCAATGGGTGTGGTTTTAGCCATATTATGCCGGGAGATACCCTGCCGGAAATGATGGAAAAATCACTGCATATGCCACTGAAGAAATTGGCCCAATGCATTAAATCTTGGAATTTTATTGAAGCCTCTGTTGGGATGGCGGCGATAAATGCCTGGTATAATTCGCCAGCAGTCGCGACCGACAACGGAATTGTCCTTTCTAACAGTCAGTATAGTGAGGATCGTCTTAACGATCCCTTTATTGCCTATCAAAATGTGATAAAAAATAAAAAAGTTGCCGTTCTCGGTCATTTTCCTTATATTGAGCAACTGTTCCAACCAGTATGTGATCTTACTGTTATTGAACGTGAGCCAGCGGAAGGTGATTACCCTCAATCGGCTGCTGAATATATCCTACCAGAAAGTGATTTTGTTATCCTCGGTTGTAACAGTTTGATTGACAAAACATTACCGCGCATGCTACAGCTAGCCCGAAATGCTTATGTCGTCATTGTTGGACCTTTTACTCCTTTGGCACCGAAGTTGTTTTCGTTCGGTGTTAATGACCTATCAAGCTTTGTAATTAAGGATAATGCTGGCGCGGCACATATAATATCAGGCTTTGAACGAAATGCTATATACAAAACAGGACAGAAAGTAAGTATTAAGCCGTAAAAAAGTTGTTTATATTAGTTTGAGTATAGTTATATTTAGGATGTTAATTTACATTAAATGCTAAATTTAAATATGCTTATAATAAATGGAATTTTATATAATTAATGAAATATGTGGCTATTAAAAAAAGCCTGATATTTGGGTGAATTTATTTATTGAGGAGAGGGAGGGTTTATCATATGAGAAAAAGTATTAAAAAAATGGTTATCCCACCGGCGGTTTGTATTTGTCTGTTCAGCTCACTCAATCCTGCCATGGCGGAAGAGGCCGATGCGGTTTCTGTTGATGAAGTGGAAGTTCATTCGACGGCATTAGCAGACTATCTAGTGACGACAGCGGTCATTACGGCAGATAAGATTAAAGAGATGGGTGCAACAAATCTTGCTGAGGTAATTAATACGGTGCCTGGGATGTATGTCTCTTATGCCGGTAAAGGCAGTCGTCTGGTACGCATCCGTGGGGCAGCATCCGATCAGACTAAAATCTACATCGACGGCATACCGGTATTCCCTTTGTCTGGCATCGCTTCAAACTCTGCATCTAATTTGGAAACGATACCTGTTGATAACATTGAGAAGATTGAGATTATCAAGGGGCCTGGTCCTGTACAATACGGAACAGATTATAAAGGCGGCGTTATTTTAATTACTACAAAGCAGGGGCAAGGTGCCGGACATACCAATCTTCAACTGTCAGCCGGTTCCCATGACAGTTATGATAACTACGCTTCATATAGTGGGAGTGATAGCAACTCCAGCTACTACGTAACCGCCGGCAAAAAACAAAGCAGTGGTGCCTTAAATAATTCTGAATATGATACAGATTATTTCAACGGTAAAATTAAATGGAATATCGACAAAGATTCTGCTCTGACACTTAGTGGCTATTCGATGAATACAGACAGGGAGATACCTAATGGCATTGATCAAATCACAGGTCAGGAGACATCTGCTACAAGTAATAAATGGTCAGGTGATACACTGGTGAATGGAAAGTCTGATGTGAAGGACTGGAAATATACCGACTTTAAACAGACTAATATTGGCTTGCAGTTTGATCAAAAAACCAGTAACCAATTTAAATATAATATAAAACTGTATCATGTAACAGATGGAAACGATCTGTGGGTATATAATGGAAATAATGCCAGTGCAGGTACTGATACCTATGCTCATCCGATCTGGTACCGCAGTGGCTGGTACTCCAAAGGAAACGTTATGGAATTTACCGGCGATTTACTGACTGACCGGAATAATACCGTCACCTTGGGTGCAAAATACTCCCAAATTGACTGGAGTACAGACGAGAATAACTCTGATCTTGATGAAGGCGGTACCGATAAACGCAGTGGTTATTATATTCAGGATAATATAAAAATTAATGATAAAACCAATCTCATGATGGGAGTGCGTTATGACCAGGCAAAACAGTCGTACTCGTATTCCAAAACGGGTTCAACCAGCATTCAGAACAGCAGCACGATAGATTCTACTGATCCGGTCTTTAATGTTACCCATCAATTAGATGAAAAAAATACCCTGCGCTTTTCCGCCGGTAAGACCCATATATTTGTTCAGGCCAAACAAGCTTCTACCAATATTACAGCCGGTGTGGCGCTACCTGACCCTGAAAAGGCAGTCAACTACGAAGTGGGTTGGAAACACGATTTTGATGATAAGTCGTCGCTGGATGTTGCCGTCTTTAATAATAAAATCACTGATCGTATCGAGAAAGATACTGACAGTAGCAGTTCGACATACAAAACGTATTATAATATTTCTAAAACGGATATAAAAGGCGTGGAATTGGAATACAACCGGAAATTTACAAAACGTCTGCAGGGCTTTGTCAACTATACATATCTGGATGCCAAAGATACCAGTGCAGCAGGGGTTGAAACAAAAGCGGTTAATTTGCCTGATTCCATCTTTAACTACGGACTAACTTATACGGTAGACAAGTTCCAAACTACCGTTGTTGGTCATGCCCTCAGTAAAATTAAAACAGATGATTCAACATATAAACAACTTGCCGGCTATCACACACTAGATCTTGATTTTAAATATAACCAAAATGAAAAACTCAGTTATTATCTGCGTATAAATAATATTCTTGATGCTGACTACTGGGAGACAGCATCCTACCCAGCTGATGGAATCAATTTTATGGCTGGTGTTAATATTAAAATGTAGGCAGAAGTATAAAAGCTACTTATAAAAGGTGTGTAGTGAACTGTTTGAAGATTAATAATTACAAGCGATGGCGCGGAAGTGTTGTTGCTTGTAATTTCTTATACGACCTTACATGGATAAGATGTTTTGGGGAATGCAAAAGGATCTTAGGGAGTGATAGCTGCTAAAAATAAAATAGAAGCTACCAGTTCTTCCTAAATTTTGCTTTACAGGCAAAATAGTCGAGGCATCGGTGAGGGATGTTGCTCAATTGATAAAATATTGGAATTTCTATGAAGGGGCTATGAGACTAGCTGCCATCAATTCAGTCATCAATACACAACAGAGGTTGCTGGAAACTTTGGGAGTGAACATGGAAAAACAGCCCTTAGAACAGATATTTGAGCATATGAAAGAAAAGCTTAGGGGGAAAAGTGGCAGTTATTGGGCGTTTTAGAGACTTAGAACTGCTGGCTCCAATAGGAAACACCCCAATTCTTAGGCAGGCAAAATAAACGAAGTGGGGGAGATGTATATCATGCAACCTAAAATGAAACATTTATATTATCCACTGACAGTTGATCCAGGTGGAATTATTACGATAACTGAGCAGGGACAACTGTACGAGATTTTGCAAGTTGTATTATCTTGCAAGCTGTTTGAACGATTGGAAACAAGCAAACCGGCAGAACAATTGGCTGCTGAAATGGACTGGGAGGAAGAAACTACAGTCCGATTACTCAATGTATTGGTTAAGGCAGGTTATCTTGAGTTTTTTCAGGGAGGTTATCGCAATACTGCCGTGACAAATACCTTCTTTCTACCTGAGCATTTTCTCTATCTTGGTCATAGGTTTGACGATGGTCTATTGCTAAATTCATCCAGATCTAAATTACTCCGCTGTTTGCGAAAGGATCCAGATACCCTTATTAGCAAGGAACCCAAGTGGGATCATGAACAACTCAGACAAATTGGCGTCAATGCGCTGACAGGGTCTATTCAAAATACAGTCAATTCCTGCGACCTGACAGATGCTAGGTATATGCTTGATCTTGGCGGTGGACATGGATTTTATAGTATTGCCTTGGCGCAAAAATACCCAGAGCTGAAGATAACTTTATTTGATTTACCCCAAGTTATTGCGCTAGCCCACCATTTCATTGTTCGATTTCATATGGAAGAACAGATAAACTTGTTATCAGGAAACTTTTTACAAGATGATATTCAATCTGGCTATGATACTGTTTTGTGTTCGAATATTTTGCATAGTGATAAGCGGGATATTGTTCTCGCTAAGGTGAAAAAAGCATTGCGACCTGGTGGTAAGATTATTCTAAAATGTCGGATTGCAGATTGTCCGAATACGCTATCAAATGATTTAAACAAGCTTTTCTGGCAAGTTCATGGTGGTAAGGAATTGTTTACTCAGGCAGAGTGGCGAGGGTTTTTATCAGCTCATGGATTTTATAATAGCAAAACGGTAAATCTGGAAGGTATGTTTGCTACTATGATTGCCAGTAGTTGAGATGTGTAAAAAAGCTATTGCAAGTATACGTTTGCAATAGCTTTGTATTGTTCTATGGTTGGAATGCTATGACAGAAGTAATCGTATAGTTGACGTATATTGATACCTGGAGTATTGTCTCGGTTTCCGAGAAAGTAGGAATACAAGGAGGACGAAATATGCTGTACAAAGAATGGTTTTCCCATCGCTTGCTTGTGATTATGCTGGTCGTAGCTCTGTTGTCTGGTTCCGCTACGCCGGTATTGTGCTCTGAGGGACCAGCAGAAGTCGCTGCTGCTCCGAAGCATATTACTTTAACATGGACTGATGATACGCGGACGACCCAAACCATTACCTGGAAAACGGCTGTTACTTCTTCAAATGGACAGGTGCAATATGTTGAAGCAACTGCAGATGGATCGTTTTTCGGTAACGTCAAAACCGTTGCTGCTAAAGCGGAACTTTTTTCCACAGATCTTGGGGATATGACCATTCATTCAGTGACATTGACTGGTCTCAAGCCTGGCATACATTATCTTTATCGTGTGGGTTATGGTGCGGAATGGAGCGAAGTACGTAGTTTTGCTACTGCTGCTATTAACGTTCCTGAATTTAAGTTTTTGGTCTTTGGTGATTCGCAAAGTGACAATTATGATATTTGGCACTCTGTGCTCTATCAGGCTTATGAGGCCAATCTAGATGCAGTTTTCCTAACTAATGTAGGAGATTTAGTGGAAGTTGGGCAACAAGATTGCGCCCAATGGGATGCCTGGTTTGATGCGGCTCAGCAGGTTATTGGAACTATTCCAATTATGCCATTGACTGGTAATCATGAAACCTATACACCAGTATGGGGTGAACGCTCCATGCCGACAATGTTTACCGCTCAGTTCAAGTTACCGAACAATGGTCCGGAAGATCTTGTGGGGCAAGTGTACTCATTCGATTACGGAAACGTGCATTTCGTGATGCTGGACAGCCAGGAACGAGAAGAAGGGCGGTTTGTACCCGATATGCTGGAGAGACAGCAAGCGTGGTTGGAGAAAGATTTGGCGATTACGGACAAACCGTGGAAAATAGTTTTTTTTCATCGACCTCCTTATCACAGTAAGTCAGCTAGTGAAAACGAGAGTATCCGTCTAACTTTTGTGCCCGTTCTGGACCGATATCATGTAGACATTGTCTTTAACGGTCATGAACATGTCTATGCCCGCACATATTCTCTCAGCAATGACGCGATGGTAGATCGTCCTGATAAGGGTACGATATATATCACCGCTGGCCGAAGTGGTACTAAAGCAAACCCAAATATATGTTCCAACGACTGGCATGAGGCGTTTTATAACCCCGTAGATGAACCAAACTATATTACCGTGAAGATAATAGGCGACCTTCTGACAGTGAAAGCCTTTAAGCAAAGTGGTGCCTTGATCGACTCGTGGAGCATTGACAAAACAAAGTAAGGTGCATGACCCAGGCTCCCCTTGTGGCATTGGAAAATGAATTATATAGTGGACAAACAAGGTGGAAGCGGAGCTGCTTTGTGAAAATATATTCTAGTCATGCAAGCAGGTAAAAACTTCTTATGTGTGGAAAGCATATAAAATGTTGTATTCAATGGAGGATTTTTCATGCATGGATTTCAGTTTTTATTTTCAATACGAAGTAAATTGTTCTTTACTTTTTTTAGTCTTTCTGCTCTTATTACAATGACGGTTGCATATAGTCTATATGGGCATATGCGGGCCGATCATATTAATACTTTGAGCCGGGGAATTATGAACATTGCGTCAGTCACTGCAATGCAACTAGATGGAGATGCCCTGGAACAGATGGTTGATCCAGTACAGGAAAATCTGGCAGAATACATGGACATTAAGAAAAAGTTAAATAATATTGCTGATGAAATTCCCGAAATTAAATATATTTATACCATGCGGAAGACTGATCAACCAGGACAATATGCTTTCATTGTTGATGCTGATCCAGATGCAGAAAGTGTTGCGCATATTGGTGACTTATATGATGGCAGTAAAATCTCTGCAATGGCTGCAGGATTCGTGGCCCCTAGTGCTGACCAGGATTTTAGTACTGACCAATGGGGCACCACTATATCAGGTTATGCTCCGATACGCAATTCCAATCATGAAATAGTAGGCATTGTAGGTATTGACATTGACGCAGATACTATGGTTAAAGGATTGGCTAATGTTACTTATAAAGTTATCTATCAATCCGTAATCGTTATTATACTGTGTGCAGTTGTTATTTTTATAATTGCCAATAGTTTCGCTAGACGCTTCCAGTTGATTAACAAAGCCATTGATGAAATTGCCAGCGGAAATTGTGATATCGATCTGGTGATTGACGGTGGGGATGCAATTGCGCGTTTATCTGCTCGTATTAATAATTTGGCCGCCACCTTGCATACAGAGCGTGAAGAGATGTTGTTGTCGACCATCACAGTACTAGTTAATGCGTTAGAAGCAAAAGATAAATATACATCGGGTCATTCGTCTGAAGTGGAATCCCTAACTCTTGAGATATCTAAGGCGCTCAGACTGCCGGAAAAAGAAATATTTAACATAACAATTGCCGCCACTCTGCATGATATTGGTAAAATAGGCATTCCTGATAAGGTACTGCACAAACAAGGTAAACTCACAGAGGAAGAATGGTTTCTCATAAAACAGCACCCTTATATTGGTGCTATGATTATCGCAGATATTCCCTCTTTGCAAGTTATTTCACAAATTGTTATGCACCATCATGCTCGCTGGGATGGAAAAGGATATCCTCAGTCTCTTTCAGGCGGGGACATTCCTATTGGCGCAAGAATTATCGCTGTGGCTGACAGTTTCCAGGCAATGGTATCTGATCGGCCCTATCGTAAGGGCATGCCCATAGAGGAGGCTTTAGCGGAAATAAGACATTGCGCAGGCACCCAGTTTGATCCGGAAATTGTAGATGCATTTTTTGAATTTGTATTGCAATCGGGAAAGTAGTTATGAAGTCGTTGGCAAAGTATCTATAAATATTTTTTTGACAAAAACCGTAAAGAAAAGTAAAATAAATAAAGAGTTTAATAGATGATCATGTTTTTTACGCCCCACGGCAGAATTATCTCCCGGTGGGCGTTTGCCTTTGCAAGGGGATCGTCAAATGACGGTAATCTATTGAGAAGTGAGGTTTAATAGTATGATTACAGTACGAGAAAAAGTTCGTTTTGTTGAGACAGATTTGATGGGTGTGGTACATCATTCCAATTATTTTCGTTGGTTTGAAATGGGGCGGGTGGAGCATCTAAGGCAGGCTGGTGTTTTGTTGACGGATCTATTGGCTGACGGAATTGTAGTTCCCATTACTCATGTTGATTGTCAGTACCGGGCTTCTGCTAAGTTTGATGATTATATTCTAATTGAAACAACGTTAGAAGAAGTATCGCCTGTAAAAATGATATTTACATATAAGGTTATCAAGGAAGTGGATGGGGTGCTGCTCGCAACTGGTTCCACACAAAACCTTTTTACTGACAATAATGGTAAAATAATTCGTCTATCTAGGAAATATTATGATAAATTGCAGATGAGTCGTGATACTAAGAAGTAGAAAAGGGATATAATAAATTATATTTAGATAGAATATTTTGTAGGAGGTGCAGGGATTTGAGCAATAATGCACCGATTGGTGTTTTTGATTCAGGAATTGGTGGCCTGACAGTTGTAAAAGAGCTTGTCAAGCTAATGCCTGGGGAGGACTTTATATATTTTGGCGATACTGCCCGCATACCTTATGGACCTAGGCCGAAAGAGCAGATTATAGAGTTTATGCATGAAATTTTGAATTTTTTTGTTCAGCGGAAAGTGAAAATGGCAGTTGTTGCTTGTAATACAATGACGGCCTTAGGACTTGAAATAGCGAGGCAGCAATATCCATTTACATTAGTTGGTGTAAATGCCGGAGTTGATTTGGCACTGAGCATCAGTAAGAATAAGAGGGTTGGCGTAATTGCAACACAAGCGACAATTGCTAGCGGGAAGCATGCTAGGGCTGTTCGGGCAAAAGATGCAGATGCAGTTGTGTATCCTCAGGCTTGCCCCCAACTTGTGCCACTTATTGAAAGTGAGCATGTTAAAGGCTCTGAAATAGAAAGTGCAGCAACAGAATATCTGCTGCCAGTGAAACAAGCTGGTGTGGATGTGGTAATTTTAGGTTGTACTCATTATCCTTTTGTAAGCCAGGTTATTGAAAACATAGTGGGAAAGGGTGTAACACTGATTAATCCTGCCAGAGAAACGGCTATTGATGCTTACCGTATTTTGCAACAACAAGATTGTTTATCAACTAACAAGAGTGGTAAAGTGCGCTTATGCTTTTCGGCAGACGTAGAACAGGCAAAAAAAATGGCTGTTTATATGCTAGATACACAGCAAGTGGATTTTGAATTAGTAAATTTGCAGGGATAAAGTTATGTAGCCCTATTGGGAAAAATTTGGTATAATAATGAAGGAAGAAGTAATTTCTTAGAGATGGAGGCCTTGGTGTGGAATTCTTGATGATTTTAGTATTACTAGTAGTTATAGTGCTAATCGCTGTGTGGTTGTTTATTGCTCGGCAGGGAGATGCAGAATTTGAGTTTATTATCGATCAGCGGACTGATTTTATTCTTGAAGATTTAACAGATAAAACAGCTACTCTTTCGTGTAAAGTACCTTTTGTTAATAAAGGTACACAGGGTGGGACTATTATGGATGCCTATCCTCGTCATTTATTGCCATATGAGCAGTATGATGGTGTAGAAGTTAGTTCTAGGATGGAACTTAGCACAGCGCCCCGGACAGATAATTATTTTGAAGCAGTTATCATTCCCCAAGGAACTGGCGGTACGGTTGTGATTACAGTTAAATTTACGGCTAAGGCGGGCGGTATTCAAGAGGCATTAGGACAGATGTCTGAGCTTAACGTAGATATGCCTATTGATATTGTATATCAGATTGTAGCCAGATCTCTCTGGTATATACATAAGAAGCGAATGATAATGACATGTGATGAAATAATGAGAGCTATGCAGGCAAAAGGTGCTGCAAAATAGGAGGATTAGCGATGGCAGAACTTGAGTTAGTGCCAGTACGTACGCGTATTTTAACAGATAAAGATAATATTGTGGATATGATTGAGAAATATGCAAAACATGATGTAGGTCCTGATGATGTAGTATCAGTTGCTGAGAGTGTAGTTGCTATTACCCAGGGGCGTATAACTAGACCGGAAGATTTGAAGGTATGTTTCTTGGCAAGACTTTTATGCCGTTTTGTTCCTCAGGAAGGTAGTTTATCTAGTTGTTATGGTATGCAGTCCGCGATGGATACTGAGGGGCAGTGGCGGATTTTCTTTGCCATGATGATTGGCATGTTGGCCAAAATAGTAGGTAAAAGTGGAGTGTTTTATCAGATGGCAGGAGGACAAACTGCTTTGGTTGATGATGTGACAGGCACGATGCCTCCATTTGATAAATGTTTGGTATATGGTCCTCATGATCCCCATGGGGTGGCGGAAGAAATTAAAAGTCGGTTAGGTTGTTATGGAGCAGCAGTTGCGGATGTCAATGATCTTAAGCGGTCGGCAGTGCTTGGCGTTTCTGAAGGTCTTGATCCTAAGAAGTTGGCCCGCATTCTGATTGATAATCCTTTTGGCAACGCGTCACAGCGGACGCCGATTGTTATTATTAAAAATTATGCAAATGCAGAGAAGATGGCTAAGGACCAGGCATAGCATGTTATGTCTAAATACTTATGATAAAGAAGTTACCTTGTGGTCAGAGTAACTAGCTGTCAAAGAGGATAGACTAAATTCTATCCTCTTTGTTTGCTATATTAGGAAGTATGAGTTTTTTAGTTTGGGAGGGAGTTTATGGCTCGCATTGGTATGACGACGACTGTGCCTGTGGAAATAATTTTGGCGGCAGGTCATATTCCTGTGGATTTGAATAATATTTTCATTAATGATAAAGAGGCCACCCGATTAGTAGAAGTGGCTGAGGATGCGGGTTATCCTCGCAATATATGTGGTTGGATTAAGGGGCTTTATTCAGTGGTAGTTGATCGAGGCGATATTGATATGGTGCTGGCTGTTACTCAAGGGGATTGTAGCAACACGCATGCATTAATGGAAACCTTAGAACTGGTTGGGATAGAAACCATCCCTTTTGCCTACCCTTTTGATCGGGATTATGACATCTTAAAGTTGCAGATGGATAAGTTGATTACTGCATTAGGAACGGATTGGGATAGCGTGATGGCTGTTAAGAAACGTTTGGATCAGGTCAGAGGCAAAGTAGCTGAATTAGATAGGCTTACATGGCAAGAAAATACGGTGGGTGGTTTCCATAACCATTTGTATCAGGTATCATGCAGTGATTTTAACGGTGATGTTGATGCTTTTGAGCAAGATGTTAACCAGTTTATAATGCAGGCTCAGTCAGCTACTGAATATACTGAAGATCTTCGATTGGGTTTTATCGGGGTGCCGCCTATTGTAAATGATTTATATGATCATTTTGAAAAAATGGGGGCGCGAGTTGTATTCAATGAGGTACAAAGGCAGTTTGCCATGCCTTATCATGTGGATGATTTGGTGGAACAATATCGGCGTTATACATATCCCTATGGTGTATTTAGACGTATTGAAGATATTAAGGAAGAAATTGAAAAGCGCAATCTTGATGGTATTGTTCACTATGTACAGAGTTTTTGTTTTCGGCAGATTGAGGATATGATTTTTAGGGAAAAACTAGATATACCTGTATTGACAATTGAGGGTGATAAGCCGGGCAAACTAGATGCTCGTACCAAACTGAGGATGGATAGTTTTCTGGAAATGCTGCGATGAGGTGGAAAGCATGTTTTATGGTATAGATTTAGGTAGTCGTAGTGTAAAATTAGTCATAATGGATCATAATAGTGTACAGCGTTCGGATATTTTTGAAACAGTGCAGTTTTATCGTCAGTATGGGCAATCTACGCCAGAAGGTTTAGTTGTTGATTTTAAGGCAGTAGGAATGGGCGCTAATCGTGATGTAGTTGCTACTGGCTATGGGCGCAATACCATTAATATTGTAGGGGCTACTGTGATTGCCGAACTTAAGGCTCATACTGTGGGGGCTATCTGGCAGACAGGGCTTTCGAATTTTACGGTTCTGGATTTAGGGGGTCAGGATAGTAAAGTCATTAAAGTTCGTAACGGTAAAATGGTGGATTTTGCGACAAATGATAAATGTGCTGCTAGTACTGGGCGGTATTTGGAAAATATGGCAACAGTGCTTGGAATTAGCTTAGAAGAACTCAGTAGTTATCGGGAAAATCCAGTGGAATTGTCAGCGACATGTGCTATTTTTGGAGAATCTGAGCTTATTGGACGTATTGTGGAAGGTTACAGCGTTCCAGAACTGGCGGCGGGGGTTAATTATACGATCTTCAAGAGAATAAAACCCATGTTAACAGCGCTAAAGAGTGAGACTGTTATTTTTACAGGGGGAGTGGCTTTAGGGCCGGCTATCGCTCAGATTATTGAGTCAGAACTTGGTCTTCAGGTCATTGTACCCAAATATCCTCAGCTAAATGGCGCAATTGGTTGCGCAGTGCATGGACGAGAAAAGAGGGGCTAACATGCTGTTAGGACTTGATGTGGGCGGAACATTTACCGATGGAGCAGTTATTGTAGATGGTAAAGTAGTCAGCGTAGTGAAGACTCCAACGACTCATGGCAATTTACTGAAAGGTATTTTAGCGGCAGTTGATCAAGTGGTGGAAGAGGTCGGTAGTAGGCATTTTACCCGTATTGCTTTGTCAACAACGATTGTTACCAATGCCTTTGTTGAGGGGGATATTGACCAGGTTGGCTTGTGTATCATGCCAGGACCAGGTATGGAAATTAAAGCAGCATTACCTGTAGAGCCGTACGTCCTATCAGGTTATATTGATCATCGTGGTCGAGTCCTGAATGGCCCTCGGCAGAATGAAGTCATAGAAGCGTGCCGCCAGTTTGGTTCATGTGACGTGTTTGCTATTTCTGGGAAATTCTCCGTGCGTAATCCTTGTAATGAACTTGCTGTTGTTCAATGGGTTAAGGAACTGGCTAGTCCAGATCATATTACGATAGGCTCAGAGGTGTCTGGGAATCTGAATTTTCTGAGACGTACTAATTCGGCTTACTATAATGCAGCTGTATGGCGACATTTTAATATATTTGCTACTGCAGTGGAAACAGCACTTAAGGCGCGAGGGATAAAAGCCCCTGTATATGTACTGAAAGCAGACGGTGGTACGTTACCCTTATTGGTAGCTAGAGATTACCCTATTGAGGCGATTTTTACTGGACCTGCTGCTAGTGTGCTAGGTATTATGGCCATGAACCCGACTGATATTCCCTTCTTATCTCTGGATATTGGTGGTACAACAACAGATATTGCTTTGTGGCAAAATGGTGTACCGCTTTTTGCTGAAGGTGGTGCTAGGGTCGGTGGCTTTGCTACTGCTTTGCGGGCTTTTAAATTGAGTTCAATCGGTCTTGGTGGTGACAGTCTTGTTTACCAGACCCGCGGGGTATTGAAAGTTGGGCCTATGCGCCTGGGGCCGGCCATGGCAGTAGGGGGACAGAGTCCGACTGTGACGGATGCTATGGTGGTGGCGGGGCTGGTTGATTTTGGTAATAGGGAACTGGCGATAGAAGCCATGCGGCAGGTGGCCTTTGATGGACGAACACCACGTGAGATGGCTGATATTGTGCTTCGCGCGGCTGTCAATATTATTTCACAGTCGATTGGCGATATGCTTGTTCAGCAGGCTAATAAGCCTGTATATCGGGTGGCAGATGTTGTCCATGGCACTAGGTTTACCGTAGGGCATATTATTGGTGTAGGTGGCTGCGCAGCAGGGCTTGTGCCACTGGTCGCAGGGCATTTGGGGCTAACCTACGATCTTCCTAAACAGGGGATGGTTGCTAATGCCATTGGGGCTGCAGTGGCTAGGCCTACTGTTGATATTACGCTCAGGGCTGATACGGTTGAAGGTTATTATACAGTAGCCGAGCTTGGGATAAAAAATAAACTGTCGAGCAGCAAGTTTACGTTAGCAGATGCTTATCAGCTCGCGGCAGCCCATTTGGCGGAATTGGCCACAAACAAAGGTATTTCCCTTGATGTTACAGAAATTATTCAATCAGAAGAGTTTAATGTGATACAAGGTTTTCGTACTGTAGGGAAGATTATGACCTGTCGTTTGCAGGTTAAGCCTGGTGTGTTAATGAATAATAAGGAGGAACTATGATGGACGCAAAAAAGTTAGGATTAGTATTTTTTCCAGCTTTTGATTGGGCCATCAATCCGGTTCATCCTGAACGGGAAGAAAGGCTGCTCTATACCCGCGATCAAATCGTGGAAGAAGGCTTATTAGATATGCCTGGTATACAAGAATATAAGCCGAATATGGCGAGGTTTAGTGATATTGAACGAGTACATATTGGTGTTCCTGATATTAAAGCCTTGATTACGAATGCCCATTTGGTATCAGCTGGTGCTGCGATAGCTGCCGCTGATGCTGTGAGGCAGGGGGAAGTAGATCGGGCGTTTGCATTGACTCGTCCTCCAGGTCATCACGCTATGCGGGTAGTTCATGGAACGCGAGGTTTTTGTGCTATTAATATTGAAGCCATAATGGTGGAATATTTGCGTACAGTATATGGTATTCGTAAAGTAGCGATAGTAGATACTGATGTACATCATGGTGATGGTACTCAGGATATTTTTTATCATGATGCTGACACTTTATTTATTTCGTTTCATCAAGATGGGCGCACATTGTATCCTGGTACAGGCTTTACTGATGAAATAGGTAGTCCAATGGCCCTCGGCACTACCCTTAATATACCTTTGCCACCAGGAACGACAGATGATGGTCTTCATCAAGTACTTGATCATTTGATTATGCCGGTACTTGCTGATTTTAAACCAGAAATTATTATAAATTCAGCTGGCCAGGATAATCATTATAGTGATCCTTTGGCCAATATGAATATTACAGCTCAGGGCTATGCTAGGTTAGCTGATAAGCTGAAAGCTGATATTGCAGTGCTTGAAGGTGGATATTCTATTGAGAATGCCTTGCCTTATGTTAATGTTGGGATTATTTTGGCAATGGCTGGGATGGACTATCGCAAGGTGATTGAACCAGATATTGATAAATGCCCATCAGAGCCTTTGGCAGTAACTAGAGCTATTAAAAGTTTAGTTGAAGAACGAAAAGGTATGTGGACAATGCGAGAAAGACTCAGACGGGAGGTTGTAGCTAAAACGGGTGATTTTTGGCAAAGAAATCGCAACATTTACTATGATGATAATGGTATTAACGAACGGCAAACAGAAACAGTACGTTTGTGTCCTAAGTGTTCCGGATACCTTACAATAGGCACTGAAGCTTATGGTTCTGGCTTTGTCTATAAATCGGCTTTCGCTGCTGTAATTTCCCGTGAGGCTTGTTCACATTGTCGGCAAACGGCCGTCGATGCTGTGTATAAAGCTAAGAAGCAAGGCAAATATCAACATTATTTTGTACAAAATAAGCATGAAGATAGACTAGAGAAAATGTAATTTTTATAATCTTAAGAATCACCTAATTATGGAGGAATAAGTATGAAAAGAATTGATGGTCGTGAAGCTGATGAAATGCGTGCTGTTAAAATTACTCGCAATTATTTAAAATATCCTGAAGGTTCAGTGTTGATTGAAGTTGGTAATACCAAGGTAATATGTGCCGCCACGATTGAGGAAAAAGTACCCCACTTTATGAAAGGATCAGGTTCAGGGTGGATTAATGCAGAGTATTCACTATTGCCTCGTTCTACTCATGTACGCAATGTTCGTGAGTCAGCTAAAGGTAAAGTGACAGGGCGAACCCATGAAATTCAGCGATTAATTGGTCGGGCCTTGCGCAGTATAGTGGATTTAAAAGCCCTGGGGGAACGAACGGTTTGGATTGACTGTGATGTTATACAGGCTGATGGTGGTACGCGTACAGCTGCTATTACTGGTTCTTTTGTTGCATTGGTCGATGCAGTGAATAGTATTTATACCAATCAGGAAAAACCTTTTCCTGTAAAGGATTTTTTGGCCGCTGTTAGTATTGGTGTTATCAAAGAGGGCGTTATTGCAGATTTGTGTTATGAAGAAGATTCGGCGGCCATTGTTGATATGAATGTAGTGATGACAGGTAGTGGACAGTTTGTAGAAGTTCAGGGTACAGGGGAAAAACGTCCTTTTAATCGGGACGAGCTAAATGAAATGTTGGCAGTAGCTGAAAAAGCAGTTGCTCGATTAATTGATTACCAAAAAGATATTTTAGGCTCTTCGTCGTGGAAAGTAGGGCGTGAATGAAAGAAATAGTTGTCGCAACTAAAAATAAAGGCAAAATAGCTGAGATTGTGCTCGCACTATCTCAATTACCTGTCAAAGTGCTAGCCCTTAGTGATTTTGGTCCTATTCCTGAGGCTGTAGAAAACGGTGCTAGCTTTATGGAAAATGCCCTGCTGAAAGCTAGACATTATGCCAAGTTTACGGGTAAAGCTTGTCTGGCTGATGATTCAGGCTTAGAAGTAGATGCCCTGCATGGGGCTCCAGGCATTTATTCAGCTCGCTTTGCCGGAGAAACTGCTGATGATGCTGCCAATAACCAAATGTTGCTGGCTAAACTTACGAATAGTAGGGCTGAAGAACGTACTGCGCGGTTTCGTTGCGTTTTAGCATTTGTAGATACTGATGAGTCTGCTATAATAGCTGATGGTGTTTGTGAAGGATATATTATTGAAGAAATGCGTGGCGTGGGCGGATTTGGTTATGATTGTCTCTTTTATGTGCCTAAGCTAAACAAGACAATGGCGGAACTTTCCAAAAATGAAAAAAATGCCATTAGTCATAGAGGACAGGCTTTGGGTAGCATGGCAATCAAACTTGGAGGCTGTTTAAAATGAGAATAGGGGTCATCAGTGATACTCATGGTGATCAGGCAACTATTCGGCAAGTGGTAAAAATGCTTTCCAATGTTGATATGTGGCTGCATGCAGGTGATTATAGCCAGGATGCAGAATGTTTAAGGAACTTGGTAACAGTGCCAGTTATTTCCGCCAAAGGTAATTGTGACGGTAATACGACTGCTAAGATTGATGAGTTTGTGGAAGTTGGCGACCATCGAATATGGCTGACTCATGGTCATCATTATGGTGTTAAAAAAAGCACTCAAGAGCTAGTGCGGTGGGGTAAACAGTATGAAGTCAATGTTGTGATTTATGGACATACCCATGTACCTGATAATCAATGGCATGAAGGAATATTAATTTTTAATCCAGGTAGTGCCTATGGCAGTCATGCTACCTATGGGATTTTAGATATTGATGATGAGGCCCAAGTTGTAGGTAACATTATTCGATTAAATAGTTAGTAGAAAAAAAGAGCGCCGTAGTGGTGCTCTTTTCCGAATCCAAGCTGGTGCTATGTTATTAACTCACCACTAAATAAAACGTCAAAAGATGAAGAAAAATATTGATAATGATGTAAATTTGGTTTAAAATTATTGTAACATCGATTATTTAAAAATAATCATTATTAAGGAGGAAGATGACGATGGCTCAAGAAAAATTTACTCAGAAGGCAATGGCCGCCCTGCAGGAGGCGCAACAGTTAAGTGCACTGTATTATCATCAGGAAGTAACTACGCGTCATTTGCTTATGGCCTTAATAAGAGAGCCGGAAGGCCTGATGAAGGAAATTCTGAATCAATCTCAAGTTGATGGAAAGTTGTTTCAGACAAGATTAGAGCAATTATTGAAAGAACAGCCAGCGGTGCGGGGGCAGGATACGGGTCTGAGGATGAATACCGCGATGATTCGTGTAATGGCTTTAGCCGAAAAAATGACGGCAAGCATGAAAGATGAATATGTCAGCACAGAACATCTGCTGTTGGCTATTGTTGATGATGGCGATAACGATGTAATAAACCTTTGCAAGCAATTCGGCCTATCTCGTAACCGTATGCAGAAGATTATTAATGAATATCGTCAGGGACAGCGCATAACAAGTGATAACCCAGAGGAAGGTTATAAAACTCTGGAAAAATACGGGCGTGATTTGACTGAGATGGCTAAACAAGGTAAACTTGATCCGGTAATCGGGCGGGATGAAGAAATTCGTCGAGTAATAGAAATATTATCAAGGCGTACCAAAAATAATCCAGTATTGATTGGTGAACCTGGTGTTGGTAAGACCGCTATCGTCGAGGGATTAGCCCGGCGTATTGTGGGCGGCGATGTTCCGGAAACTTTGAAAAATAAAATACTGTATTCCCTTGATTTAGGGTCTATGGTGGCTGGTGCCAAATTTCGTGGGGAATTTGAAGAACGATTAAAAAATGTCCTTAATGAAATCGTCAAGGCGGAAGGGAAAATATTATTATTTATTGATGAGCTCCATACTGTAGTTGGGGCAGGAGCTGCCGAAGGGTCCATGGATGCTGGTAATTTACTAAAACCCATGTTGGCTCGGGGTGAACTCCGTTGTATCGGTGCTACTACGTTAAATGAATATCGGAAATATATTGAGAAAGATGCTGCTTTGGAGCGTCGCTTTCAGCCAGTGCATGTTGACCAACCGACTGTTGAAGATACCATTTCTATTTTGCGGGGATTGAAGGAACGGTATGAGATTCATCATGGTGTCCGTATTAAGGACTCAGCCTTAGTTTCAGCAGCGGTTTTATCAGATCGCTATATTTCTGATCGTTTCTTGCCAGATAAAGCCATTGACCTAGTGGATGAGGCTGGTGCTAGACTTCGTACTGAGATTGATTCGATGCCCACCGAATTGGATGAAATTCTTCGCCGGGTGATGCAGCTCGAAATTGAAGAGCAAGCATTGAAAAAAGAGAGTGATATTGCTTCTTTGGACAGGTTGGCACGCATTCAAGAAGAATTAAAAGAGCTGCATCAGCAAGCTGAGAGTCTAAAAGGCCAGTGGGAGATCGAAAAACAAGCCATCCTTCGTTTGCGTAGCTTCAAGAAAGAGATTGAGGCTGTGAAGAATGAGATGGAAAGCGCTGAACGGGCATATGATCTCAATCACTTAGCAGAGTTAAAGTACGGTCGTCTGCCGGAATTGGAAAAACAGCTAAAACAGGAGGAGGAAATACTAGCCCAAAAACAAACCGCTGAAACTCTACTAAAAGAAGAAGTAAGTGAAGACGATATCGCACGGGTGGTCAGTCGTTGGACTGGTATTCCAGTCAGTCGTATGCTGGCTGGTGAGCGGGATAAGCTAGCCAAGTTGGAGGACGTTTTACATGAACGACTGGTCGGTCAGGACTATGCTGTACAGGCAGTTAGTAATGCTATTATCCGGGCCAGAGTCGGAATAAAGGATCCAAATCGACCAATTGGATCTTTTATCTTCCTTGGTCCAACAGGAGTTGGTAAGACGGAATTGGCCAAAACCTTGGCAGAAGTTCTGTTTGATGATGAACGTAGCATGATTCGCCTGGATATGAGTGAATATATGGAAAAACATACGGCAGCTAGATTAATCGGTGCCCCTCCTGGTTATGTGGGCTACGAAGAGGGGGGACAACTGACAGAGGCGGTACGGCGCCGTCCTTATAGTGTGATTCTGCTTGACGAAATTGAAAAAGCCCATAAAGATGTGTTAAATATATTGCTTCAGATTCTTGATGACGGGCGGTTAACCGATGGTAAAGGGCGCACTGTCAACTTCAAAAATACTGTGATTATCATGACCTCTAATCTGGGTTCGGCGGATATTCTGCAGAATGAATTTTCTGTAGCTAAAGAACTCGTTTTAGGGATGATTAAAACCTATTTCCGTCCCGAGTTTTTAAATCGAATTGATGATATTGTCGTATTTAATGCCCTGACAATAGAACAGGTAAGTGCCATTGCGGCTATCATGCTGACTAGCCTTAGTGAACGGCTGCAAAAGCAATTGAATATAACCCTTGTTTGGGATGATGCGGTACTTAAATTTCTGGCAAAAGAGGGATATGATCCTACCTTTGGCGCTAGGCCTCTGCGCCGGCAGATCAGCCAGACGGTGGAAACGCAGCTTAGTAAGATGCTCGTTCGCGGTCAAACGGCAGAAGGCGATACGGTGAAACTAGAAGTGCGTGATGGAGCCATGCTTTTAGAAACCGTAATGAAAAATCCGGAAAAGATATAAAAAGGAAAAAGCCAGCATCATTAAGGGATGCTGGCTTTTTGAAACCATATAGAAAGTATAACCTTCCCATTATTTTTACTTTTTAGTGATCATAATTTTTAGCATATGCTAAGGCAAGAACTTCATCAGGCAATTCTTTTTCCCAGCGAGCTACTACTACAGCCGCAACACAGTTACCAGTCAAGTTACAAACCGTACGGGCCATATCAAGAATACGGTCAACGCCCATGATAATGCCAATGCCTTCTACTGGCAAGCCGAAAGCTGCTGCGGTACCTGCAATAACAATAAGGGAAGCACCAGGCACAGCCGCAATACCTTTAGTCGACATCATCAATGTCAAAAGCATAACTAATTGAGTTTCAATGGGAAAGGGGATATTATAAACTTGGGCAATAAATATTACTGCCAACGCACTATATAATGTAGAACCATCCAGGTTAAATGTATAGCCTGTTGGTAACACGAAAGTAACAATATGCTTAGGAATACCAAACTCCTCTAATTTTTCCATAGCAATCGGCAAAGCCGCTTCGCTGGATGCCGTGGAAAATGCAATCAACATTGGTTCTTTAAGTGCTCTGAATACATGGTAAAAGTTTACACGAAGAATCAATGAAGTGAATAGCATTAGCAGGAAAAGGAAGAATATTAATGCAAAATATAGAGAGCCAATGAGTTTAGCTAAAGGAATAAGCATACCTAGACCAAACTTGCCTACGGTAAATGAAATCAACGCAAATACACCAATTGGAGCAAGTCTCATTACATAATTAGTAAACTGGAACATAATTTCAGCAACGCTGATAGCTAGGTTAACAACGGGTTTACCTTTCTCTCCCATATGAGCTGCTGCTACGCCGAAGAAGCAGGAGAAGAGAATAATTTGCAGCATATCACCGCGTCCCATAGCATCAACAACGTTGGTAGGTACGATATTAACCATCATTTGTGTCATATCAATGTGTTTGGTCGCTGCTGTAGCAACCGTACCAACATCTGCGCCGACTGCCATAGCCACGCCTGCGCCAGGCTGGAATACGTTAGCAACAAGCAAGCCTACAAACAATGCCAGAGTTGTTGCTATTTCAAACCAGAGAATAGCCTTTGCACCCAATCGGCCCAGTTTTTTAAAGTCGCCAGTACCGGCAATACCCATAATTAAGGAACTAAAAATCAGGGGAACAACAATCATTTTGATCATACGAATAAATGCGTCACCAATTGGTTTTAAAGTTTGTCCATAGGTAGGGAAAATATAACCAAAGACTACACCGAGAACAAGAGCAATGAAAATCTGAGCAGAAAGACCTAATCCTTTTTTATTCTTTTCCATAAGCGAACCCTCCTATAAGTTTTTAGATAATTTGGTAAATTGAAGATAATATGCTCTTCAAAGTGCTTATCCTGTTATTATTATAGTTTGCACATAGTTAGGAAACTACAGAAAACAACGAAACATTATACATTAGATATAATGTAATATATAATGTAACATTATACATTATATGTTTCATTATTATAGGTTTGCAAAAGGGAAGTAAGTTATAGGAGGTGAGTTCGATCGCCAATTTTAAAAAAAAATTTGATGGAATATCTGGAGTTATACAGAAAATAATGAGTAGCAATAGATCGTTGATTAATACTGTAGTACTTGTATCATTGACGAGTATTGTATATATTTATCCTTTTGGTAGTTCCTTTCGTTTTACAATAGCCATTGTTTTGCTGACAACCTTTCTTTTATATTTTGAACAATTATCAATCTTGTACAGTACGGTCATAACGGGTGCGATCGTTGTATTGCTTCGCGGAACCATTGATATTTTACTTAGCGGTCATGGGTATATGACTGCGTTTACGTCCAATATTCCGGCCTTAGCCTATTATGTATCCTATGGTTTGGTGTTTCATGCCTTGGCTATTCGGAAATACGCAGATCATATATTGAATCTTATCCTGCTGCTAAGTGTGACGGACATTGCAAGTAATATTGTAGAACTTGGCTTTCGTTTAGAATTGGTGACAGAAAAGTCGGCATTGATTTTTCCGAGTATTGTAGGTGTAGCTGTCGTAAGGGCTATTTTAGCGGTTGCAGGATACTGTGCCCTAAGACAGTATCAATCTTTTATTCTATCGAAGGATCAAGCTGAGCGTTATATAGAACAAACGGTCTTGATTGCCAAATTAAAGTGTGAACTATTTTATTTAGAAAAATCCTCCCAAGATATTGAGAATGTTATGGAAAAATCCTATTGGCTTTATAAAAAGCTTAACTCAAAAGAGGAAGATATCAGTGAAAAGCAGTATATACCTGCAGATGAGGCATTGGCTGTTGCAAGAGAAATTCATGAAATAAAAAAAGACTATAATCGTGTAGTCGCAGGAATTGAAAATGTTCTGATGCCTTCGAGTAAAGCCCAGGAGGTAAGGTTATCAGATATTTTATATATAATTGAACAAAATACAATACGTTATCTTAGTGTTATGGACAAAAAGATGACTATCACTTATAATCAGGCAGATGATTTTTTTACAGATAAGCATTATACCCTAGTCTCTATATTAGATAACTTGATTATGAACTCAATTGAAGCTTGTAGTGAGGGGGGGGTTATTCGAGTTGTGCAAACAAGCTCAAATGATGAAGTGTTTTTTTGCGTTGAAGATAATGGATCGGGTATTGATTCCAAAGAATTTGATCTAATTTTTAATCCAGGTTACTCCACCAAGTTCTCACCCCGGACTGGTAAAATCTCCACTGGTCTTGGACTCGCCCATGTGAAAATTCTTGTTGAATTATTACATGGTGCCATTCGGGTTGAATCTGTACCTGGTGTATGTACACGATTTTTTATTACTTTTCCCTATTCTGGTATAATGACTTCTGGGATAGGCAATGATCATAATGATTAATATTCGCTATAATTTACGTAAGAAAGTAGGTGCTGACATGTCATCACGTTTTGTCATTATTGATGATGATGCTAGTATTCGGAGGATTTTGCAAAAAATTATTCAACAAAACAATCTAGGAATTGTTATTGATGAATGTGATGATGGGTTAAAGGGGGAACGAGTCATTCGTGAATATCAGCCAGATATTGCTTTGGTTGATTTGCTTATGCCGGGGCAGGATGGTGTAGAGTTAATTGACAAGGTGTCAGCAGCAGCACCTAATACTTCTTTTATCATGGTTTCGCAAGCGACGAGTGAGCAACTCATTACCAAAGCCTATGAGTCTGGAATTGAATTTTTTATACATAAGCCAATCAATGTTTTGGAAACTATTTCAATTATTAACAAAGTGTTAGAAAGTCGTAAGCTAAAACAAATTATGTCGCTAATGCACAAAACTATTTCTCAATATTCTTCTGCTCCTCCTGTAACAGAAGAAGGCACAAAAGATATGCAAAAGTCTCGTATTTATAAGGTGTTTTCTGATCTTGGTATCATTGGGGAAGCGGGGGTTAAAGACATATATCGGATGGTGCAGCTTATTGTACAGCAAGGTTCTGAAAATAAATCCTATCAGCTGCGTGATGTTTATTTGCAGATGTCAGAAGGTAGTGAGCAAGATGCAAAGGCTATAGAACAACGTGTGCGTCGGGCTACAACGAAAGGTATACAAAATATTGCGAACCTTGGCACAGAGGATTATTACAACGAGATATTTCAGTCTCATAGTTCTTCATTGTTTGATTTTAAAGAGGTGCGGCATGAGATGAATTTTATTCAGGGGAAAAGTTCATACCGGGGTAAAATAAACGTAAAGAAGTTCATTGAGGGGTTATTGTTTATTGTCGAAAGTTAGAAATTGCATAGTAAGGTAAGCATCTACAACGAATATGTTTGTAGGTGCTTATTATTTTTTTATGGATAATTCCAGGAGATTGGTAAGGATGTATGTGTAATTTTTTGATTTTTAATATATTATGTATGTTTGAATTTTATAAAGGAATTAATAAAAAGAAGGATAAATGGGTTGGTGAAGTTTATAGAAAATTGTATACAAAAAACCATTGCAATTTGTATTAAAGTATGACATAATAATACATGTAAACGTTAATTGGATTAATGGATTAAGCCAATAAGGAAGATGGATTATGATTTTACAACGAATTGGTATCCCGATTTACTTGCAAGTCAAAGATTTTGTTTTGGAGAAGGTTAAATCTGGAGAGTATCAGCCGGGCTTTAAAATACCCACAGAACGCGAATTGTCGACGCAACTTGGAATTAGCCGTAATACTGTTAGTGCGGCATACAAGGAATTACTCCTTGAAGGTGTGCTTGAAGCTCGTCAGGGGCGAGGGACTTTTGTGAAGGTTGCTTCTGATGATGCGGGCCATGAAGTTAGCGGCAGTCGAAGAGGGCGGTTGATAAAAATCATTGATGATGCTATGGCTAAAGTGGTGGAACTTGGTTTCACAGTTGATCAATTTGCTGCGATTGCCAGTATAAGAGCCATCGAAAAAACGCAAACTGTTAAAGAATTGCGCGTGGCGGTTGTGGATTGTGCTGCCGAATATATTCAACGCTTTATTAGTCAAATTGGTCAGAATGCTAATGTCTGTTTTGAATCTGTAATTTTATCTGAGCTTATCTCAGGAAAAATTTCAATTGACTTACTACAGGTCTGTGATGTAGTTATTACGACTCTTGAGCATCAAACAGTGGTAATAGGTCTAATGGGAAATGCCAATAAGGTGATTGCTGTGGCGACTGTGCCGAATCTCGAGGCTGTGATTAAACTTGCTCGATTGCCAGCTAATACAAAGATCGCTATCGTAGCTAGGACGCAAGAATTTAAAGAAAAACTCGAGAAATTGCTTGAGCGAGCAATGATCAACCAGCTTGACTTAGTGCTAATACAATCCGATGATCGTAAGGAAATTCATTCACTGATCGAAAATTACAATGTGATAATCGTCAGTGAAGAACGAGAAAGATTAGTGAATCAAATAGCGGCTGATCATCAGGAAGTTATTACTTTTTATTATGAGATTGATCGTGGTTCATTGAATCAAGTGATGATGAAACTAGTAAGCCAGGCAGTATAAAAGGTCAACAAAATAATAACTAAATATAGATTATAAATGTAAAGGAGTCATTAGTATGGAGAACAATAAAGTGAAAGTAGTCTTGGGGGTTATTGGGGCAGATTGTCACGCAGTTGGTAATAAAATTCTAAATTATGCGCTCATATCAGCAGGTTTCGAAGTAATTAATTTAGGGGTGCTGGTGCCACAGGAAGAGTTTATTAATGCGGCAATTGAGACAGGTGCTAAGGCTATTTTGGTAGCTTCTCTGTATGGTCATGGCGAGATTGACTGTCGTGGTCTCAAAGACCGTTGCCGTGAGGTCGGACTTGGTGATATTAAGCTTTATGTTGGTGGTAATCTAGTAGTTGGTAAAACGGATTTTACTGCAGTTAGAGATAAGTTCTTAGCAATGGGGTATGACAGGGTTTATGAGCCAGGAATATTGCCTGACCAAGTGATTGTTGATTTGAAAAATGACTTAGGTGTTTAAGAAAAGGGAGTCTTGTATATGAGTAATGTTTTGCTGATTGATTTTGGTAGTACCTATACCAAAATTACAGCAGTAGATGTTGAACGCGAAATAGTACTCGGTACTGCTCGTGGAATTACTACTGTAGAAACTGACATTATGGATGGTCTTAATCAGGCGCTTGATGAACTGTTTTCTAAGGCTGGAAAATTGGAATTTGCTAAAGTACTGGGCTGTTCTAGTGCTGCTGGTGGATTGAAAATGGTAGCCATTGGACTGGTAGTTGAACTTACAGTTGAGGCTGCTAAACGCGCAGCACTTGGTGCTGGAGCGAAAATCATGGGCGTCTATGGTAATGAATTAAGCGAGTATGAGATTGAAGAAATTGCTGCTCTGAATCCGGAAATTATTTTGCTTGCTGGTGGTACTGATGGCGGTAATAAGGAAGTCATTCTCCATAACGCTAAAATGCTGACAACATTAGGTAAAGATATACCAGTCATTGTTGCTGGTAATAAATCAGCAGCACCTCAAGTCGTGAAGATCTTATCTGAAGTCATGACAGAAGTGGTACATACTGAAAATGTCATGCCACGACTTAATGAGCTCAATATTGAACCAGCTCGCGAGACGATACGCAACGTATTTTTACGGCGTATTGTGGAAGCAAAAGGTTTAAATAAGGCCAATCAGTTTGTAGATCATATGGTAATGCCGACACCGGCTGCCGTATTGAAAGCTGCTGATCTACTAGGCAAAGGTACTTCTTATGAATCTGGCTTAGGTGATTTGATGGTTATTGACATTGGTGGTGCTACTACAGATGTCTATTCCATTGCAAAAGGTGACCCGAATCGAGCAAATGTAGCTCTCAAGGGTTTGCCTGAGCCTTTTGCCAAGCGTACGGTAGAAGGTGACCTAGGTATGAGATATAGCGCAACAGCATTGTTTAAAGCTGCCGGGGCGAAAATGATTGCAGATTTTGCTGTGGTTACTGAGGCTGATGTAGAAGCATATATGCAAAAAGTAGAAGAGAACATTGAATATTTGCCCCAAAGTGATGTGGAAAGCAAAGTGGAAATTGCTATGGGTAGGGCTTGTACCTGTCTAGCGACAGAACGCCATGTTGGTCAGGTTGAAAAAGTATTTACCCTCCTTGGGGAGGCCTTTGTACAGAAGGGCAAAGATTTAACTGCAGTTAAAATAGTTGTTGGTACAGGTGGAGTTATTGTCAATCACAAAGAGCCTGAGGGCATCCTCATGGGTACTGCCTATGAGGAAAGTACGCCTCATATGTTAAAACCTATATCACCAGAATTTTGGATTGATGAAGAATATATTATGGCATCAATGGGTTTGTTAGGCGGCGAATATCCTGATGTAGCAATACGAATGATGAAAAAATATATTGTGCGGAGGTAATGATTATGGAATTGAAAAATAAAAAGTGGTCCCATGATGAATTTTATGCTATGCGTAAAGACATATTAACGCAGTGGCCAACAGGGGCTGATGTAGACTTTGAGGAAGCGGTAAAATATCATGAAACCATTCCTGCGAAAAAGCAATTTGCTAAACGTTTGGTAAAAGCTAAGAAGAATGGTGAAACATTAACTCAGCCTCGCGCTGGTGTTGCGTTGCTCGATGAGCATATTAATCTTTTAAACTTCCTGCATACAGAAGGCGAAGCTGATCTTCTGCCAAGTACAATTGACAGCTATACTCGTCAAAACCAATACCAAAATTGTGCAAATGCCATTGAGGAAAGCATGAAAGCGGGGCGTTCATTGCTAAATGGCTTCCCAGCAGTTAACCATGGTGTTCATGGTGTGCGTAAATTAGTAGAAAGCGTAAAAGGACCGTTGCAAGTACGTCACGGCACGCCAGATGCTCGTCTTTTGACTGAAATCACTTTAGCTGGTGGCTTCACATCCTATGAGGGGGGCGGTATTTCCTACAATATCCCTTATGCTAAAAGTGTATCATTAGAACAAACTATTTTTGATTGGCAGTATAATGACCGTTTAGTAGGTATCTATGCAGAGCATGGTATTGAAATCAATCGGGAACCATTTGGGCCATTGACTGGTACACTGGTACCGCCTTGTGTTTCTCATGCGGTAGCCGTTATCGAAGCTATTTTAGCAGCAGAACAAGGTGTTAAAAATATTACTCTAGGTTATGGTCAGTGTGGTAACTTGTTCCAGGATATTGCGGCCATTAAGGCACTAGAGCAATTGGCAGAGGAATATTTGGTAAAACATGGTTACAATGACTGTGTAATCACTACCGTATTTCATCAATGGATGGGCGGCTTCCCGCAAGATGAAGCAAAAGCTTTTGCAGTAATTTCTTGGGGTGCAGCAGCAGCTGCTCTGGCAAAAGCAACTAAAGTTATTGTTAAAACTCCTCATGAAGCATTAGGGATTCCTACTAAGGAAGCCAATGCTATGGGTCTTCGTACAACCAAACAATTAATCAATATGCTTAGAGATCAACCATTCCCATTGAGTGCAGAAGTTGATGTTGAATTGGCTATGATCAAAGCTGAAACACGTTGTATTTTGGATAAAATATTTGAAATTGGTAATGGGGACTTTGCTGTTGGTAGTGTTAGAGCCTTTGAGACAGGCGTACTTGATGTGCCATTTGCACCTAGCCAATATTCTTTAAATAAGATTCTTCCTGCTCGTGATAATAATGGTGCTGTACGTTTATTTGATGTAGGTAATCTGCCTTTCACTCAGGATATTGTTGATTTCCACCGTGCTAAAATCGATGAACGTGCAAAATCAGAAGGTCGTAAAGCTAGCTTCCAAATGGTTATTGATGACATCTATGCCATTTCCAACGGTCGCTTAGTGGGCAGACCTAGATAGGTAACAACTAGAAGTGATAGATGACAGGTGAGAGGATGAGTGCCTCTTATCTGTCAACGTAAAATAATGGAGTGGAGAGTGTAATAATGAAAATTGTAAACGTCGTATGTTCCAAAGGTCGTACTGGATTCTACTTTGATGATCAACGGGCAATTAAAGCTGGTGCCAAGCATGATGGCTTTACTTACGTCGGTGAGACTGTTACACCGGGATTTCGTTCTATTCGTCAATCAGGTGAAGCTGTATCTGTTATGATTGTACTTGAAGATGGACAAGTAGCTTATGGCGATTGTGCTGCTGTACAATACAGTGGAGCAGGCGGACGTGACCCATTATTTTTAGCGGATGATTTTATTCCTGTTATTGAACAGGAAATTAGACCGCTTTTAGTTGGCCGTGAGCTTTCTTCCTTTAGACAATTAGCTGGCGAAGTTGACAGCATGGTTGATGCTAAAACAGGTAAGTTGATTCATACTGCATTGCGTTATGGCGTGACTCAAGCTATTTTGGACGCCGTGGCTAAAGCTAAACATAAACTGATGTGTGAAGTTGTTGCTGAAGAATACAATACTGTTGTAAGCACTGAAGAAATTAATATTTTCACTCAGTCAGGCGATAATCGTTATGATAATGCAGATAAGATGATTATCAAAGGAGCCCAAGTATTACCTCATGCTCTTATTAATAATGTTGAAGAAAAACTGGGTAAAAACGGTGAACTTTTAGTTGAATATGTTACTTGGCTGAAAAACCGTATCTTAAGCTTACGTACTAGCGATGCTTATAACCCAGTGATGCATATTGATGTGTATGGCACAATTGGTGCTGCATTTAACAATGATACAGAAAAAATGGTAGCTTATTTCCGTCAATTGGAAAAAGCAGCTGCTCCTATTAAATTACGTATCGAAGGTCCTATGGATGTAGAAGATCGTGAAAAGCAAATGTTAGCTTTGAAAGAGATTACTGCTCGTCTGCATGAAGAAAAGATCAATGTAGAAGTAGTAGCAGATGAATGGTGCAATACTTTAGAAGATATTAAATATTTTGCTGATAACAATGCTGGCGATATGCTGCAAATAAAAACTCCTGATTTAGGCGGTATCAATAATACCATTGAAGCTGTACTTTATTGTCAAGAAAAAGGTGTTGGCGCTTACCAAGGTGGTACTTGTAACGAGACAGATCGTTCTGCACAAGTTTGTGTACATCTTGCCATGGCAACTAAACCAGTACAAATGCTCGCGAAGCCTGGAATGGGCGTTGATGAAGGCTTTATGATTGTGTATAACGAAATGCAACGTATTTTGGCGGTACGTAAAGCACTGAAGGCGTAAACAAATGAAATCTGTAATGCATGAGCAATTAATGTATGCCAGTTACTTCGCGCCTCGGGGTCGTAATCGGATGTATGTATTGGGGCAGCAAGTCAGTGAACGATATCTGTCACCCCTTGATCGACTAATTGGTGTTGTTGGTGCAGCCGGGGCAGGTAAATCATCGATGATTAAGGGGATGTTTCCTGGGCTGGAGCTGACAAATGATGATGACGGGGTAAATTTACGCCCCCTGCCTCTCTTGAAGAACATTGATAAAGGTTTTTTTACCTGCCATACTTATCATATGGACACTCGTTTTGAGTTGGCATTTACGCAAATTCATGTATTAGCTGAAGCTGTAAAGCAGGCTTTATCTCATGGCAAACGTGTCATTATAGAACATTTTGATTTATTGTATCCATCTCTTGGCATTAATGCTGATGTACTGCTTGGTATAGGTGGCGAAGTTATTGTAGTGCGTCCCAATCTGTTTGGACCATTTCCTAAAGAAATTGTTGATGTGTCAATTAAAACACTGCAGTATCGTAAGATGGCCCATAGTGCCGAAGATTTGACTGCAAGCATTTTGTTAAAGGATTATGGAGTATCAAAACCTTTTGGACATCGAGATGTACATCATGGCTTTGTTTTGGAATATCCGATGAAGATTGATATTGATCTTAAGGAAGTTGAGAAAAAGGTTAAACAAATCATTGATGAAGGTGTCAATGTATGCTACTCTGATGAAGGGCATATTAACATTGGAGACGTTTCCTGGGCGTGTACTGGGCCACGGACCCATGTGCGCAATACTGAAGAAATTGAAAATTTCCGGTTATTCCATGAATATAAGTATGATCCGAAAAGCGAGACCTATCTCATTATTGGTTTGGTAGGTCCTGTCAATGAAAATCTTGATGGATTTGCTGGTGTGAGTTATGCTGCTAATCTATAAAATTTTATAACTAACTATTGAGCGGGTACTGTCTTTTTAAAAGACAGTACCCATAAGAATAAAAAATGCAAGACAAAGACACTAACCGCAAAGGGCACAAAGATCGCAAAGAGAATCATAATGCTTTTTTGCGTACCCTTTGTGTCTTTTGTGCCTTTGCCTTTCAATAGGATATGTTAGCGCTTGTTTTAATAAGGAGGTAAAAGAAATGGCAAGTTTAGTAAAAATTGCTCAGGCAGGTACTTTGGAATCCAGTGATATTATGATTACAGTGGCACCTGGTCCGCAAGACAGTGGTATAGTCATTGAATTAGAAAGCATTGTTATGGCTCAATATGGTGAAGATATACGCCTAACATTAGAAAAAACAGTAGCTGAACAAGATTGCAATGATATCTATATAAAAGCTCTGGATCGTGGCGCTCTTGATTGTACAATTCGTGCTCGGGTATTGACGGCGCTCAGTCGGGCAGGTGCCGTCCTTAAGGAGGAAATACTGTAATGGATATGAAATTAAGAAGAAGTATGTTGTTTATTCCAGGAAATAATCCAGGAATGCTGCAAAATGGTGGTGTATTTGGTGCCGACTCTGTAATTTTAGATTTGGAAGATGCTGTTGCACCAAGTGAAAAAGATGCTGCCCGTTTTTTAATTGCACATGCCTTGAGAACTGTAGATTATGGATGTAGTGAAAAAGTCATCCGCATTAACCCGCTGGACACTTTTGCGGCAGAGGATATTAAAGCTGTGGTGCCTTGTCATCCTGATGCTATTTTGGTACCTAAGGTAGAGAGTGCAGAAGATATACATACAGCAGTGCAGATGATTGCTGCAGCTGAACAACCTGATCAAACTCCTGTAAAAATCATTGCTTTACTAGAAACTCCACGAGGGATTCTTGAGGCTTATAATATTGCAAAGGCTGATCCTCGAGTAGTAGCGTTGGCATTAGGGGCAGAAGACTATACTGCAGGTCTTGGTGCGATGCGTACAAAAGAAGGTACTGAGATCTTTACGGCCCGTACTATTCTAGTCAATGCTGCCGCTGCTGCTGGTGTTCAATCCATTGATACACCCTATACAGATGCTAATGATGAAGAGGGTTTACTTGCTGATACTGAACTGGCGAAACGGCTTGGCTTTAAAGGCAAGTTATCCATAAATCCTAGACAAATTGATGTCATTCATAGTGTGTTTAATCCAAGTATTAGTGATATTGATTGGGCTGAGCAAGTTATTCATGCGATTCGCAAAGCTGAAGCTGAAGGCTCTGGTGTGGCTTCATTGAATGGGAAAATGGTAGATTTACCGATTGTTAACCGGGCAGAGCGTATTTTGCATTTGGCACGGTTATTAGGCTTGATTGAGGGGGCGAAGTAATGAAAAATGCACTTGGACGTGAAATACCTGAATATATTTCTGGAGTTGCTGAGGTGAAAGTTTTTGCTGGTGCTTTTGATACACCGCCTAGCATGAATCGCCAAGCACCTAAAGTAAAAACAGTGCATCCTACTGATAGCAAAATGTTGGATAGTTTGGCAGAAGTATTTGCAAAAATACCAGTTACTGATGGTATGACTTTGTCGTTTCATCATCATTTCCGTAATGGGGATGGCGTGGTCAACATGGTCTTGACTACTGCAGCAAAACTAGGATTAAAAAATCTGAAAGTAGCCTTAAGTTCTGTTTTTCCTGTACATGCACCACTTATTGAACATGCTAAAAATGGTGTAGTAACAGCTTTAGATACTAATTATATGTCTGGGCCAGTAGCCAAGGCTGTATCCCAAGGCCTATTTGCAACACCTGTAGTAATGCGTACTCATGGTGGGCGAGGACGTGCGATTGAATGTGGCCAACTTAAAATTGATGTGGCTTTTATTGCCGCGCCAGCCGCTGATGAATATGGTAATATTAATGGTGTGCAAGGGCCAGCAGCCTGTGGTTCTCTTGGCTATGCTTTTCCTGATGCTCAGTATGCAGATTATGTGGTAGCTGTTACTGACTATATGGTAGAATATCCTCTATCTCCCGTGTCTATCCCTCAAACCAGAGTTGATTATGTAGTAAAAGTAGATTGTGTGGGAGATCCTAAGGGAATTGTGTCAGGAACGACTCGTATTACGAAAGATCCAGTAGGACTTAAAATTGCAGATAATGCAGCAAAAGTCATTCAAGCAGCTGGATTGATAAAAGCTGGATTTTCCTTTCAGACAGGGGCCGGCGGTGCCTCTCTCGCCACTGCTGCTGTTGTGCGCAGGATGATGGAAAAAGATGGCGTAACCGGTAGCTTCGCCTTAGGTGGTATTACTGGTTATATGGTGGATATGCTGGAAAAAGGATTATTTAAGAAACTTATCGATGTTCAAGGGTTTGATTTAGAAGCCATTCAGTCTATCGCTAAAAACCCTAATCATTTGGAAGTTGGCGCTGATTATTATGCCAGTCCATTTAATGCGGGGTGTGCAGTAAATAAATTGGATGCTGTAATCCTTGGTGCTACTGAAATTGATACAGACTTTAATGTCAATGTCGTGACTGGCTCAGATGGAGTCATTATGGGTGGCTCAGGTGGTCATTCTGATGCTGCAGCAGGTGCGAAGGTTACAATTGTTGTTGCTAATCTACTACGGGGCCGTCTGCCTATTATTGTGGATAAAGTGCTTACTGCCACCACTCCGGGGGAAACCATTGATGTATTAGTGACTGAACGAGGTATAGCTATCAATCCACGCAGAACTGATTTAAAAGAAAAAATATTGGCTGCCGGTTTGCCGGTTAAAGATATACAGGAATTAAAAGAATTGGCTGAAAAAATTGCTGGTGCTCCTAAACAAATCAAAACTGGGGAAAAAATTGTTGCTATCGTCGAATATCGTGACGGCACAATTATTGATGTTGTACGTCAAGTGGAGGAATAATCATGCTGTGGGGCAATATCGAGGAACGGGCGATAAATCTTAACAATCCAAGACAAGTGACTGCTGTGCGGGATTTCTTAGCACGTTTTTCTTTGACCTTCAATGAGCAAGTAGATTATACAGTTGCGCTATATAAAGAAAATACGCTAGTCGCTACTGGTTCATTTGCGGGGGAAGTTCTCCGCAATATTGCTATTGATGAGTCTCTGCAAGGGGAAGGACTAACTTCTGCAGTGATAAGTCATTTAATGCGGGAAGCTGGGCAACGGGGCATATATCATTATTTTATTTTCACCAAACCTGATAAGGCCCATTTGTTTAGTGCTCTGGGATTCAATGAAATAGCCCAGGCAAAGCCGTATGCAGTACTACTTGAGGCAGGTATGGGGTCTATTGATACCTATTGCCGGGAGATGGCAAGGCAAACGATAAACTTACCACCAGGAAGACGGGCTGGTTTGGTGGTAAATTGTAATCCATTTACCTTGGGGCACCAGGCAGTGATTGCCAAAGCTGCTGCTGAAAATCCGGGGGTCGTTGTATTGGTGGTTAGTGAAGAAGGTTCTCTGTTTCCTTTTGATGTTCGCCAGCGTCTTGTGCGGGAAGGGATAGCTGGATATGATAATGTAGTTGTTGTGCCAGGTGGTAAATATGTTATATCAGCTGCTACTTTTCCAGGGTATTTTACAAGAGGTGATGAAACAGTCATTGCTCAGACTCGCCTTGATGCCACTATTTTTGCCCAGCACATAGCGCCAGCTATGGGCATTACTTGCCGATATGTTGGTGACGAACCTTATTGCTCTGTCACCAAGACTTATAATCAGGCGATGTTTGATGTGTTACCTGATTATCATATTGAGGTGCGTGAAATGTCGAGAATTGCAATTAATGGCAGAGTTGTGAGTGCTTCTCGGGTGAGGGAACTCATTCGTGAAAATGGATGGGATGAAATTCGCTCTTTAGTACCGTGTACCACATATCAATATCTGCGTTCAACAGAGGCTATACCGATTATCGAAAAAATTAAAAATAGTCAGTCAAGACATTGATTATGGTGTTATTTGACTAATAGAGTTAATAATATCTGGTAAATATAATATAAGTATGAAATCTGTTCCCTTTTTAGTGATACTCGCTTAGCTGATATCAAGGTAGAGGGAACAGATTTTCTTTATAGAACAAGAAATAAAAGTATATTGTATACAAAATACAAATAATGTGCTATGATAATAGTAAGATAAATCAGTGGAGGTGCTAAATCATGCGTAGAGAACATGATTTTTTAGGCGAAATTGAAATACCAGATGAAATTTACTATGGGGTACAAACGACTAGAGCGCTGGATAACTTTATTATCACCGGCCACAAACTGAATGATGATTTTATTAAATCCTTTGGTATTGTAAAAGCAGCTGCTGCTAAAGCTAATATGAAAACTGGTCGTATGCCGAAGAAGATTGGTAACGCCATTGTACAAGCTGCAGAAGAAATTGCTAATGGAAAACTTCATGATCAATTTGTTGTTGACTGTATTCAAGGTGGAGCAGGTACTTCCATGAATATGAATGCTAATGAAGTCATTGCCAATCGAGCTCTTGAAATATTAGGTGAGAAAAAAGGCAACTACGACCTTATTTCCCCCAATAATCATGTAAATATGGCTCAGTCTACCAATGATGTAATGCCAACTGCTATGCGTATATGTACTATAACGAAAGCTAAAAAACTAATTGCGGCTCTTGAAGAAATGGCAACTACGTTCACTGAGAAGGGTAATAGTTTTAATCATATATTGAAAATGGGACGCACTCACTTGCAGGATGCTGTACCAATTACATTAGGCCAAGAATTTTATGCTTTTGCTGAAGCGACAAAACGGGGTATTAAGCGAGTTCGTGAAAATGTTAAGAATATGCACTGCGTAAATATGGGAGCAACTGCTGTAGGGACTGGTCTTAATGCTGAACCTGAGTACATTAAGTATGTAGTAGAAGAACTTTCACAGTTAACAGGTGAAAGAATTGAGTCCGCCATAGATTTGGTAGATGCTACCCAAAATACGGATCAGATTGCTGAATTTTCCAGTGCGTTGAAAGTTACTGCATTGTCTTTTTGCAAAATTGCTAGTGACTTGAGAATGATGGCATCAGGTCCACGTTGTGGCTTGGGTGAACTTTCCCTACCAGCTAGACAACCTGGTTCTTCTATTATGCCTGGTAAAGTAAATCCGGTTATTCCTGAAGTTGTTAATCAAGTAGCATACCAAGTTATTGGTAATGACACGGCAATTAGTTTGGCTGTAGAAAATGGACAATTTGAATTAAATGTTATGGAACCAGTTATGGCTTATAATCTCTTTAACTCTTTGACTATTTTGACGAATGTAGTCAATACTTTGAATCATAAATGTATTAAAGGTATTACTGCCAATGAAGAACGATGCCGGGAAATGGTTGATAAAAGTATTGGTCTCGTGACTGCATTGTTGCCTCATATTGGTTATGAACAAGCTTCGAACATAGCTAAAGAAGCCCTTAAAACAGGTAGCTCTGTTAAAGAATTAGTTCTTTCTAAAGGGTTATTGACTGGGGAACAGTTGGAAATTATTTTATCACCTGAAGAAATGACCAGACCTGGTATTGCTGGTAAACAATTTCTAAAGTGAAATAGATCGTTAAGATAAATTAAAGCGTGTCTTTTATGCTTTTGCTAGCAAAATAGACACGCTTTGTATATTAAGTAGAAAAAAATGAACATACTAATAGAGTAGTAGTTTATATGAAAAGTTTGTGATATAATACACTTACGTACTAGAATAGGGGGATGAACATGCGTACAATTGAAGTAGATCAGATTACTCAGGCAATAGCAAAAATGTGTATTGATGCTTGCTATTATTTATCTGAAGACGTGTATGACGCTTTAGTGACAGCTGAAAAGCAAGAAGAGTCAGCGTTGGGTAAGGAAATAATCGGCAAAATCGTAGAAAATGCTGATATTGCCAAAAACGATCAGGTGCCTATTTGCCAGGATACAGGTATGGCTGTAATTTTTATGGAAATAGGACAAGATGTTCATTTGGTTGGTGGTAACTTAGAAGAGGCAGTGAATGCAGGTGTGGCTAAAGGTTATACTGAGGGATATCTACGTAAATCAGTTGTAGGTGAGCCTTTGTTTAATCGCAAAAATACTACCAACAATACTCCAGCTATTTTACATATCACGATCGTGCCAGGGGATAAATTGAAAATTAAATTAGCCCCTAAAGGTTTTGGTAGTGAAAATAAGAGTGCTTTGAAAATGTTGGTTCCTGCCGATGGGGTTGAAGGCGTGAAAAAAGTCGTTCTTGATACTGTAAAGGCAGCTGGCCCTAATGCTTGCCCTCCAATGGTAATTGGTGTTGGTATTGGTGGCACTATGGAAAAATCAACTTTATTAGCCAAAAAGGCATTGCTGCGTTCACTAAACAAACGCAATCCAAATCCAGATTATGCCAAATTGGAAGCGGAATTATTGGAGCTAGTTAACAAATCAGGTGTCGGACCTCAAGGCTTGGGTGGTATTACGACAGCTTTGGCGGTTAACATTGAATATTTTGCAACACATATTGCTGGTCTTCCAGTAGCTGTTAATATCAACTGTCATGCCACACGGCATGCTGAAGTTGAACTGTAGGGAGGTGTAGAAAAAATGGCAGAAGTAAAACGTATTACCACTCCATTGACAAAAGAAATGTCCCGTTCATTAAAAGCTGGTGACAGTGTACTTATCACTGGAACCATTTATAGTGCTCGTGATGCAGCACACAAGGTAATGACCGAGGCTTTAGCACGCGGCGAAAAATTGCCTGTGGATTTTACGAATCAAATTGTTTATTACTTGGGACCAACTCCAGCAAAACCAGGCAAAGCCATTGGTTCAGCCGGTCCGACTACTGCCGGGCGTATGGATGCATATACGCCTCAAATGATCGAACAGGGACTGACAGGAATGATTGCTAAAGGTTATCGTTCACCAGAAGTAGTAGAGGCTATGAAAAAAAATAGCACTGTATTCATGGTAGCGATTGGCGGAGCAGGTGCTTTGATTGCGAAGTCAATTAAAGCTTACGAAGTATTGGCATATCCGGAACTCGGACCAGAAGCTCTAGCAAAACTTACAGTGGAAGATTTCCCAGCTATTGTAGCTATTGACTGTGAAGGTAATAACTATTATGAAGAAGGTCAAAAACCCTACCGTAAATTGTAGTTAATAGTTAATTTGTATACTTGATATTTATGTTACATTTGGATATACTATAGCCATTGGAATATTTTGGATAAAATATTTTTACAGGGGTACTCTAGTGGTACTCCTGTAAAAGATATGAAGCCGCAGCTAATGGTTAAAATTCAAGTACTCATAAGTCGTTGCTAATAATATAAATTACAAAAAAATATATATTTTTTTGTAATTTATTGAAGGTAAAAGTAGAATAATGTCGAATAAACAGTACTTTGTACAGTTGGTTGGTAAAGAATTATATCAATCGCGTAAATATTACAGGAGGTAAAAGCATGAACAAATTTGATTTTTGGATTCGTCGTATTCATTCTCTTGCAGGGGTTGCGGCACTTGGTGGCTTTTTATTGGAACATCTTTTTACTATTTCGAAAGTGATGGGGGGGCCTGGTCCTTTTAATGAGGCAGTAAAGGCTCTCGCATCTATGCCATTCTTAGTGCCAATTGAAATCATGTTTATTGGGTTGCCTTTTGCATTCCATGGCATCTTAGGGGTGGTTTACGCTCTTAAAGCGAAAAATAATGTATCTCAATATGGGTATTGGAACAATTGGATGTTCTATATGCAACGTATTACAGCATATATTGCTTTCGTTTTCATTGCTTACCATGTATGGACGCTTCGTATTGTTGGTAAAGCAATGGGCGGTAATTTGATTGGTTTTGAGTATATGCACAACGTATTGTCAAATCCGATCGTTTTTGGTGTTTATGTTATTGGTTTATTATCTTCCATTTTCCATTTCACAAATGGCTTGTGGGGATTTGCAGTAACTTGGGGTATTGTAGCAGGACCACGTTCACAACGTTTAGTTAGTCTTGCTACCGTTGGATTGTTTGTAATTATGTCAAGTGTTGGATTAACAGCACTATTTAAATTTATCTAAAATAATTTAACGTAAGGAGAGAACTCAGTGAAAAAGAAGATTATCGTTGTTGGCGGCGGTCTATCAGGCCTCATGGCAACACTTAAAATTTGTGAAGCTGGCGGAGAAGTAGAATTATTCTCCTATTGCCCGGTAAAACGTTCTCATTCTCTTTGTGCACAAGGCGGTATGAATGCTTGTATGGATACAAAGGGTGAAAAGGATAGTACCTATGAACATTTTGATGATACTGTTTATGGTGGTGACTTCCTTGCCGACCAGACTGCAATAAAAGGCATGTGTGAAGAAGCTCCAAAATTAATTAAAATGTTCGATCGTATGGGTGTTACATTTACTCGTACAGCAGAAGGTTTACTTGATCTTCGTAATTTTGGCGGTCAGAAAAATAAACGAACTTTGTTTTCTGGTTCCACAACAGGTCAGCAACTTCTTTATGCACTTGACGAACAAGTTCGTGCATGGGAAGTAAAAGGTGCTGTTAAGAAATATGAA
>JAGFZX010000133.1 GCA_017889585.1 Bacillota bacterium | reverse complement strand
TCGTTCAAATTCCTCCGCCCCTTCTATTCTTTACCTAATCCTTTATCTACTCCAGTCAATCTCAATATTTGCTTAATGGATAGGCCGCGTCTCCAGAGGATAGATAAAATAAAACCTCTGCCTAGTGTATACTAGATTTTGTTTCCATTATACACTAGGCAAAGGGGATATTCTATTGAAGGCAAGGTAACTGAGCCCCCTGTATTGGAATCATTCTAAAATATCCAGTACAAGGGGCTCAGTTTAATTACCGTACAGTTAATTCTATTGAATCGGAATATTACCCTGTGGCAATTGATATTTATCTGCTTTTAGTAATATAACGGTGAGAACACCGTGATCAAATTTGGCGCTAATTTTATCATCTTGAATATTATCTATATAAAAATTCCGTTGGAACTGACCAAATCGTCTCTCTTGGCGAACATAATTTTTTTCACTTGTTACTTCTTGTGTCTCATTTCTTTTGGCGCTAATTGTTAAATAATGATTTTCATAACGCAGACTAATATCCTCTTTATTTACGCCAGGTAGATCCGCTTCTATTACATATTCATTGTCAGTTTCCCGCAGATCGACTCGAAAGGAACTGGGGAAGTTATCAACATGATCAAAAAGCGCTTCAAAATCATCTCCCAAGAAATTTCGCGCAAACTTACTCAATGCATTTCTCTGATGTCCATGATTTTGCTTATAAGGTGTTAAGTCAAACATACTTATTCTCTCCTTTCCTTTCTGAAAGTATCATTTTTTAGTATGCTTACTTTATCCCTTTTTATTCAAGATAGTTATATAAATTTTGGATCTTTACACAAACTATTGAACAATCATCCAACTTGGACTTTTTCTGAATTTGCTCTTTCAAAAAGCCAGTACTTTTCTCAAAATCATGAACTTGATCAGGCATATTACCTTTAATCAAATCCATCAACCCATCAGTAGCAAAATAAAAAGTGTCACCAGGTTGTATTGGCATTTTTACAATATTCAAATCCGCCACGTCAAACAATCCAATAAGACCTCCCGGCATTGTCACTAAGCCGTTAAATTGCTGCGTAGAAGCTAAAAAGTGGTTAATCCCACCTGTAACCAACGTTACTGTCTTTGCATAGAAGTCAAACTCAAACATAATAAGGGCAATAAATGTTTCCTCCGAAAGATATTCTACAAGTTTAGTATTAACCTTCTGCATTAGCTCCAAAGTGAGTTTCTTACCAAGGGCCTCATCTAGAGTAAACCGAACCGCTGAAGAGTTGAGTGCCGTAGCTATACCATGACCAGAAATATCTGAGACATACCCCCGCAAAATACCATCCGAATATAAGAAGTAATTATAAAAGTCACCGCTTACTTCTCGCAAAGGCGCATAGGCCGTACGAACAATAAATAATTCATTATTTACATCTCCCGGTAGAAGAGCCTTTTGCAACTTACCCGCAAGTTGAACATCTTGGCGAATTTTCCGCTCCAAATGTCGTTCATCTGTAATATCACGGTCTACTCCCTGAATGCCGTAAACATCTCCGTCAGTGTTGTATATTCCATTACAAGTCGATTCAACCCATACCAACGTACCATCCTTACATCGCACTTCTAATTCTAAACGTCGACTTTCTATCTTCTGACCAGATTCTATCATATCATTTATACATTGAATTTCGCGCACAGCTATAGCAGCCGAAGAAGGAGTTAGCCGTTGCTCAGTGGTTAACTCCAGAGCCTCTTCCACCGTATATCCCCTTAGCCGCTGAACGGAAGGACTGATGTACGTAAGCCTTCCCGATAAATCCATTGTCCAAATTACATCAGTAACATTTTCAGCTAGCAACCGATATCGTTTTTCACTTTGACGAACCATTACTTCAATCTGTTTGCGTTCTTGTATCTCACAATTTAACGCAGCAATCAACTTCTTCAATTGACTAACCATATGGTTAAAAGCATGCCCCATCCTACCAACTTCATCTCTAGATGTTATCTCGACGTGCTGGTTCAAGTCCCCTATAGCCACTAACCCTGCAATCCTTGAAATTGTTCTAATTGGCGTAACGATACCTTTAGCCATAAATACTGCAAGAAAAATAACAAATATAATGGCTACTAAAACTACAACTGTCACAGTACAAATCAACTTATTTCTGGCTGCTAGGGAATCTGCTACCTTCTGACCAGAGAAGATTACACCTATAGGCCTTTCATCCACGCCGATTAGCGGCATATAGGCAGTAACGTACTTTTCCCCTACAATTTCTGTTTGACCAATATATTTTTCCCCTTGCCTCAATACCTTTTGGTCAATCATTTCATTCAGTGTAGTACCTACTATACGCTGGCCATCTTTAATAATCGTCGTTGATAAGCGAACATTCCCTAAAAAAATAGTTGCGTCTATATTAAACATCTTCTTAGCCTGATCGACTACTTTATTATTCTCGAGATTATGTCCAGTTGATATGACTCCAATTATTTCACCTTGCTTGTTTTTCATAGGGATGCTTACTATGATAGCAAATTTCATTTCACTATTTGACTCTATCCCTCCAG
>JAGFZX010000054.1 GCA_017889585.1 Bacillota bacterium | reverse complement strand
GTCCTAAACTTATCAGTCAAATGCTGATGAATTTTCCTTGCAACCGTACAAATTTGATAGCCTGTAGAATAGTCAATGCTCAAAAAAATTACCACCTTAATTAACAAAAGTATGCATTTTTTATGGTAGCAGATATATACATTTTGTCAATTATTACTTTATTATCGAATCATTAACTGTTATTTTTCTGTGCTTGTTCGGCAATCGCTGCATCTATAGACTTGCGTAAATCATTTAAATAATTCGCAAATCCTTCTTCTCCGATTTCAAAAGGATTAATATCTCCCGATGTTCTATCGCCAGCGTTTTCCAGTTTAGCATATCCATTTTCCGCGAATAAATGTGCGGTAATTTCAACGGTTGCATGTGCTGCTTTGACATATTTCTCGAAATAGTCAATGGAATTTCTATAGGCTTTTTTCTCCGCTAGACCCTGCGGTGCGCCAGTTCCGCCCCACTGCCCTACGTTGTAAGATTTTCCGTCCTGCTTGACGGGGAAAATTAAGGATATACAACCAGGGGTATGACCAGGCGTCTCTACGACAGTAACTTCAGTATCACCTAACTGTATTTTCTGCCCATCTCTTATGAAAGAATCAACGCTGCATTTGGGTGAACGAGGTCCATTTGCGCCTGTATTTACTTGGTTCATAAAATTGAAGTCTACTTCACTCATAGGGAAGCACTTGGGGTCAGGTTTGAGCCTTTATAAAAATTTAGTTTTTCAGGTGTGATTACCAAGGATTGAAGTCAACGTCCTTTGTCTGTCATGTTCTCCTATCCCCTGCTGTCACCTATAAAAAACAAAGTTCTCAAGCCTGCCACCAACATCCCGTCACGTATCCTCTAGAACCTGACAGAACATCTTGATGGTAGATTGAAAAGCTAAATTCTCAATCCTGACCCTGAGCAATCCCCCGATCATGCTCCAATGTCCCCCTATTTCTTTAAACTTCAATCTCCATTTCTGCACCATTCAACAAATTGCTGACAATTATTAAACAGCACTCTATATTTTTCTTCGCCATAACGTCTATAACCGCGTTGAACGATTTCATCTGGTGAATATTTTGATGGTGTAATTATTTGATGAATTTCAGCTCCATCTGCAAATCCTTCAAGTGTACGTTGATGGATCTTCTCATTACTATAGTGCAGAACATTACCGTGTCCAACATAAAGAGCGTGGTGGGTATATGTGTCACGACTTACATAAAGATGGTCACCTTCTTTACATGATTTCTCTATTTCCTTAGGTGTTTTGCCGGGAAGAATTTTAGCAACCTTTGTAAGTGCTAGATTTATTATTAATCCAGCAACTTTCTTTGATGCTTCATTTTGAATATCTTCTGGAAGATGAATATAATCTTCTATTTCATCGATTTTCTCTAAAGTATTTCCGAGTTTTTTAGATACGTGTTCTTTTATAAACTTATTCGTTTTTTTATTGATATCCTTTTGTATTTTCCTGGGAATTCGGGGTTGTGATGAAACATTGGTTGGAAAAGTTGAATGACTAGAAGAACTTCCTTTTGAGCTATTAAGTGCTTTTTTAATAAAAGTTCCAGCAATTCCAGTGAATAAACCCATAAAACCATCTCCTAATAATGTAATAGTTTTTACAATTTCGATACTTATAAGAGTGGACTCTCGGGGAACGGTTCTGCTAATTCAGTTCGAACGTACTACATATTACAATTTATGAATTCCCTATAAAGCAAAAAACTCCTATCAAATCAACAAAAATTTGACAGGAGTTCTGCTTTTTTCGCCAATACCAATGATACGGTTCACCTCGATTAATCTTAAACCAAAATGTAACCTTCAGAAACATGGAACAGTAACATATAATGGACTGCCTTAAAATCAGACTTCAACCAATTTCATTTTCAATCTGAATTACAACTGTAAGAATTCCCATATTTTATAGGGTGTCACACAAATACACGAAATCATCTACAAATACACGAAACTAAGAGGATATTCGTGTAAAAGTATGAATTTCGTGTAAACGTGCGACACCCAACAAACGTTCGCCACTGACTCAACATGATACGTATGCGGAAACATATCAACAGGCTGTATTTCCCTGGTAATATAGCCAAGCTCCACCAGTACTGCTAAATCTCTCGCCAGGGAGGATGGATTGCAAGATACATAAACAATACGCCCCGGCTCCATGGCTGCGAAAGTTTCTAGTACTTTTTTCTCACAACCGGCTCGCGGAGGATCGATGACAATAGTCTCAGGACGCAAGCCTTGCTTAAACATGCGGGGCATAATATCTACGGCATCGCCAACTGTGAATTCCACATTTTTTACCTGATTGAGTTCCACATTGCGCCAGGCATCGCGAATAGCAGGTTCAACAATCTCGATACCATAGACCTTTGCCGCCTTTTCTGCTAAAAATAAGGTAATTGTACCTGTACCGCAATAAGCATCAATGACCGTTTCCTGGCCTGTTAAGCCAGCATATTCTACGGCTTTGTTATAGAGAACTTCAGCTTGCTTAGTATTCACTTGAAAAAAAGATCGGGCCGAAATGTGGAAGATGAATTTTCCTAGACGATCCGTAATGGTATCCCTTCCCCACAGGGTCTTCATTTGATTACCTAAAATGACATTGGTCTGTTTATTATTTACATTTTGTATAATACTTACGATATTAGGCATTCTTTGCCGTAGTCTTTCGATAATATTTTCTTTTTTCGGTAAATTAGAGGTCGCTGTAACAAGTACCACCATAATCTCACCTGTAGCTATACCTACCCGCCCAATAACATGACGCATAGTACCACGCCCAGTATGCTCATCATATGTACTAATTCCTAGCTCAGTTACCACTTGTTGTACAGTCTGAGCAATACTATCATTATCGGGATGCTGAATATAACAATGTTCCGTATTAATTATCTGATGAGTACCTTGGGCAAAACATCCAACAGCGACCTGACCGCTCACAGTGCCAATAGGGAACTGCATTTTATTACGATAATACCAAGGTTCCCTAGCACCAATGGTTGGATGGATGATTACATCAGCAATTTTCCCAATCCTCGATACAGCATCAACCACTGTTTGACGTTTAAGTATAAGCTGTTCCTCATAATCCACATGTTGAAACTGACAGCCACCACACTGGTAATAGATAGAGCATTTTGGTATAGAACGGGACTTTGACGCTACCTTTACATCTTTCAAACTAGCTTTTGCATAATTTTTCTTCACTTCAATAATCTTTACTTCTACTGTTTCCCCTGGTAGTGCGTGAGGGACAAAGACGGTGAAACCTTCATATTTGCCAACACCTTCACCGCTGTGTCCTAGGCTAACAATCTCTAACGTATATGTATTATTTTTAATCACAGGTTGAATTTGTTTTTCCAATTTATTTTCACCTTTCTGTTTATAACCGCAGTTATAAGGGGCGCCCTAAGGCACCCCCTTTATATTACGAGTTGGTTTTAGGTTCGTCAGCAGCTTTGCTTAGCTTTATAAAACTATCCGTATATTCCTTGAGCTGCTGACTGACCAAATAATGGATACTACCAACAGGATAGGTACCATCAGCCTGACATTCACCTGCTGGTACATCCGTCAAAATCTCTATGCCTTGATCAATGGTTTCCACTGGATAAATGTGAAACTTGCCTTGCCCTACAGCTTCAATAACTTCGTCATTTAATGCCAACTCATTCACATTCTGATGAGGAATCATTACTCCTTGCTCACCTGTTAGACCTTTTATTTTACATACATTAAAAAATCCTTCAATTTTTTCCGTAACTCCGCCAATGGGCTGTATTTCACCTTTTTGATTGACTGATCCGGTCATGGCAATATATTGTTTGATTGGCACACCTGATAAACTTGATAATAGAGCATAAAGTTCAGTACTTGATGCACTGTCCCCATCCACACCGCCATAGAGCTGTTCAAAAGTAATACTGGCAGTAAGGACTAAGGGAAGTTTCTGTGCATATTTTTGTCCTATATACCCACTTAATATAAGAACTCCTTTGGAATGGCTCGTACCACTCATTTTAGTTTCCCGTTCAATATTAACAATGCCGCCTTTACCCATATACGTATTAGCCGTAATCCGTGAAGGTTTACCAAACATATACTCACCAACGGCCATCACTGCCAAACCATTAACCTGACCAACTTTTCTGCCATCAGTATCAATCATGAGTTTACCATCGACAAACATTTCCTGCAAGTGTTCTTCATATTTATTTGACCGATAATTTTTTTCTATTATAGCCTGTTTCACATGTTGTGCTGTAACAATCTTACTATTATCCATCGTCGCCCAAATATCAGCTTCGCATAATATCTTAACAACTTCACTAAAACGAGTCGTTAATTTTTTTTGACTGCCAGCGAGTCGGCAGGAATACTCAACCATTTTGGCCACCGCTGAACGATCAAAGTGTTTTAAAGCTTTACTTTCAACCGTGGAACTAATGAATCCCGCCATTTTTTGTATGTTATCTGTATTACTCTCCATCTGAGTATCAAAATCAGCATGGATTTTAAATAACTTACCAAACTCTTCATCATAATTATACATTAAATAATACAAATATGGATTACCAATTAAAATAACTTTGACATCAATGGGCACAGGTTTTGGTTTTAGGGAAGCCATGGCTGTCAATCCATACTGCTCACTCAGATTTTCCACAAATAACTTTTGTGTTTTTAAAATGCGTTTTAAAACTTCCCAGGCCCCCAAATTTGTCAGCACATCGCGGGCGTTTAAGATAAGATAACCGCCATTGGCTTTATGCAAGGCTCCAGCCTTAATCATGGTAAAATCAGTACTCATCATTCCCATACGGGTTTCATATTCTACCCGGCCCACTAAGTTATAATAGGTTGGATTGGATTCTACAATGATGGGTGCCCCTTTAAGATCACGATTATCTACAAGCAAATTGACTTTGTATTTATCACGAAGGGTATCTTGGTTATTTTTTTTCAAAAACGCAAATGGATTGCTTTGGTCATCATCCGCATTGCTAGCTTTAAAATCATTAATATTTTTTACAGCATCCTGCTTAATTGCTTCTAAATACTCCACAACTCCAGCGTTTTCTTGATATTTTTCCTTTACTTCTTCAATCAAACTACCAGCGGCAAATAAACCTACCTTGCCATCAAGTTTGCGTATTTCTTCACGCATTTCCCTTTCTAACTCCTGCATACGCCTTACGACTTCCATGGCTTTTTCGTGAACAGTCACGATTTTCTTTTCTATTTTATCCTTTTCTTCTTTATCTAATTGCTGAAATTCCTCAGGTGGAATCGCTTTACCATCCGCCATAGGTACACCGATAAAACCAGTGGTTGACCATTGAGGCATAATACCATTTTCTTCAGCCTTATCATTAAATGAATTAATCAATACAGAACGTCTTTCCTGGAATACTTTGATGATCGCATTTTTAGACTGTTCATAATCATCACTACTAAAAATTTTTCCAACTTCTGTTTTAATATCTTCAATTAACTCTTCCATATCCTTACAAAAACTTTGACCTCTACCTGGCGGCAATAGTAAAGCTATCGGTTGGCTACTGTTTTTAAAATTATTTACATAACACCAATCCCCAGGGACGGGTTCCTGTGCAGCCACTTTAGTTACAGCAGCTTTGGCATAAGTAATTTTCCCAGTCCCTACCAAACCTGATATAAAAATATTATATCCCTGATTTTTGGCAAACAACCCAAACTCCATGGCTTTGACTGCCCGTTTTTGCCCAATCATTACATCAAGTGGTGATATACTTGCTGTGGTTTCAAAATCAAATACCTTTTCATCACACATAAAACGAAGCTTATCTACAGGTAGTTCAGGATATGTGCTCATTATCTTGTTCCCCTTTTCAATTCTGACTTTTAATCTTAATGTTCGCTTTTTTTACTCAAATCCCTTTTAACTTTCATTAATTATACCAATATTAGGAACTCTATTCATATATCATATTCATCAACTACATACCAGGCTATATGCCCTGTTCAGACCAATGATACACCAAAAAACAGCATGAGTATTTTTGAAGTGTTGATAACAGAATGGGCAATCATGGCGCTGATCAACGAACCTGTCCAGTAATAAACAAACGCTAATCCTATCCCAACCAGAATCATTTCGCCAAACCAATACAGATTAAAATGCATAACAGCAAACACCAAAGAACTAGCAATTGCTCCCCCCCAAAAACCCCAGCGTTCTTTCATTGGCAAAAATGTAAAGAGCCGATAGAGTATTTCTTCAGTCAAGGGCGCTAATACCCCAGCTAAAAATAAGGGAGCAATTAATTGTTGCCAGGTCGTTGCATTTTCCGCTTGCACCACTAGAGGATGGGGCGCTGGCGTTATAAACAGCATGGTTGTATATATTTTTTCGCTAAAGATACTGACTGCCAGCAAGATAAAACCAACAGCGATACCTTTCAATATATTGGCAGTCAAATTATTCAGAGATAATCCTAAATCGCTAAAATCACCGCCACATTTGCGCACCGTTAGCCAAACAAGTCCCAATACGACTAGCCGATCAGTAATCTCTACGATAAATGGCGTAACGTTAAAAAGTAGGGGATATAGAACCCGCACCAATAGTAGTCCGACCACTAAACGTAAGACGTGAATAGACAATACTGCCTTGAGATTCCAGGATACTCTGCCAGATAACATCTTTCTTACCCTCTTTGTTACATGATAAATGCATATCAATATCATTATGCACGACCTTCTTATCTTTCATCCTTGGAAAAAATCGGCACAATAATATTTAATACATCGTCTAAACCGCAGAGGCGCAGAGAATGCAGAGGGTTATAATAACCTTTTCTCTGTGTTCTCTGCGCCTCTGCGGTTTAATTATTATTTTTACATATTACTTTAGTTACTTTGCAATCTTTCACGTAACAAGCTATTAACCATATCGGGATTAGCACGACCTTTACTTTGTTTCATGGTCTGTCCCACTAAGAAACCAATGGCTTTTTCCTTACCAGCATTAAAATCAGCCACAGATTGAGGATTGGCGGCGATAACAGCATCCACAATCGCAATAATTTCGCTGCTATCAGAAATCTGTACCAAGCCTTTTTCTTTAACAATAACCTCAGCATCTTTACGGCTCGTCCACATTTCTTCAAATACAGACTTGGCTATCTTATTGGAAATAGTGCCTTTGTCAATCAAAGCAATGAGCTCTGCCAGCTGTTTTGGCGACACTGGGCACGCCAAGATGCTGATTCCTTCATTATTTAAATGCTTCGAGACTTCACCCATCAACCAATTGGCAGCTATTTTAGCATCTGCTTTATGCTGTATACTTTCATCCAAATAGTCAGCCATTGCCTTACTGGTAGTAATCACTGCTGCATCATATTCTGGCAGTCCATAAGCTTCCATGAGACGCTTTTTCCTTGCATCAGGCAATTCAGGCAAACTAGCGCGAATTTCTTCTACTCTAGCAGGCTCAACCATGATAGGTACTAAATCCGGCTCAGGTAGGTAGCGATAATCGTCAGCCGTTTCCTTGCTGCGCATCGAAAGACTGATGCCTTTATTTTCGTCCCAAGTACGTGTTTCCTGGATAACGCGTCCGCCCTCTTCTAGGATTTCCTCCTGACGAACAGCCTCGTACTCAATGCCTTTTTGAACCGAACGGAAAGAATTCAGGTTTTTCATCTCAGCTTTGGTACCAAGTTTTGTTGTGCCTTGCGGGCGCAGGGAAATATTGGCATCACAGCGCAAACTGCCTTCTTCCATTTTGCAGTCAGATACATCTAGATATTCTAAAATCGCCTTTAATTTTTCTAAATAGGCTCTAGCTTCTTCAGCAGAACGGATATCTGGTTCAGAAACAATCTCAAGCAGCGGTACGCCAGTGCGGTTATAATCCACGAGTGCTGAGTCTGAGCTAGTAATCGTAGCTCCAGAATGAACTAATTTCCCGGCGTCCTCTTCCATATGAACGCGGGTAATGCCAATCCTTTTGCTTTCACCATTCACCTCAATGTCCAAATATCCATTTATAGCAATTGGCAAATCGTATTGACTAGTTTGCCAATTTTTAGGTAAATCCGGATAATAATAATTTTTACGATCGAATTTACTAAAAGATGCAATTTCGCAATTAAGGGCTAAACCAACCTTAACAGCAAATTCTACGACTTTCTCATTGATAACAGGCAATACACCAGGTAACCCCAGACATACTGGGCAAACATTCGTATTTTGCGGAGAGCCAAATTTTGTACTGCAGCCGCAGAAAATTTTAGAATGGGTCTTTAACTCTGTATGAACCTCAAGTCCAACTACTATTTCATAATCCATCTATTTTACCTCCCCAAGGGTTGCAAAGCCTTTGTGGTAGTCATTATTTTGTTCAAAGGTATAGGCTGTACGAATAAGGGTTTCTTCGGCAAGAGGTTTGGCAATAATCTGAAGTCCAATTGGCATGTTAGCAGCAAAACCGCAAGGAATGGAAACAGCAGGCACACCCGCGAGATTAACAGGAATGGTACAAACATCTTGCAAATACATGGCAAGAGGGTCATTAGCTTTCTCACCAATTCTAAAAGCGGTCGTTGGTGCAGTTGGTGTAATGATAACATCCACATTCTCAAAGGCCTTATCAAAGTCTTGCTTAACTAGAGTACGAACTTTAAGGGCTTTAAGATAATAGGCATCTTGATAACCAGCACTTAAAGCATAGGTACCCAGCATAATACGTCGCTTCACTTCTGCACCAAAAAACTCACTGCGAGTTTTTTTATACATATCGACAATATCATTACCTTCTACCCTCTTTCCAAAACTTACACCATCATAGCGAGCCAAGTTGGTGCTGGCTTCAGCTGGAGCAAGCAGATAATATGCAGATAACGCATACTCCGTATGAGGCATAGATATTTCCTTATATTCAGCTCCTAGAGCTACCAATTGTTCAATTGCCTTATTAATTGCTCTTTCCACCTCAGAGTCCATTCCTGAAACAAAATATTCACGTGGGAGACCGATTTTGAGTCCCTTCACATTATTAACTAGAGCTTTCGTATAATCAGGTACCAGTGTATTAATCGAAGTAGAATCTTTAGCATCATGACCACAAATAATGTTGAGTACATGTGCACAGTCAGTCACATCACGAGTAATCGGTCCAATTTGGTCTAGAGATGAAGCATAAGCCACCAGACCATACCGGGACACACGTCCATATGTAGGTTTCATTCCCACCAAACCACAATATGCTGCTGGCTGGCGGATAGAACCACCTGTATCAGAGCCTAGGGACCAGATTGCTTGTCCAGCGGCCACCGCTGCTGCCGAACCACCACTCGATCCGCCTGGTACTGCTCTTAGATCCCATGGATTGTGAGTCGTGAAAAAACCTGAGTTTTCAGTAGAACCACCCATAGCAAACTCATCCATATTGGCTTTACCAATAATAACTGTATCTGCTGTCATGAGCTTTTCCACAACAGTTGCATTATAAGGAGGCACAAACTCAGCTAATATCTTAGAAGCACAAGTTGTTTTTATGCCTTGGGTACATATATTATCTTTCAGTGCACCGGGAATACCTGCCAGCATAGAAATAGCCTGTCCTTGCTTAATTTTAGCATCAACAGCCTCGGCCTGAGCCAGTGCACTATCACCAGTTTGCGTAATATATGATTTTACGTCATTTTCGACAGCGTCAACTCGGGCGAGTACGTTTTTAGTTAACTCCACCGCTGACACTTCTTTGCTTACCAGTTTTTCATGTAACTGGTGAGCTGTATATTTAAATAACTCCATGCTAATCCTCCTATCCTTCCATAATCTTCGGCACTTTGAAATAGCCATCTTCCTGCTCAGGAGCATTAGATAATGCTAATTCCCTGGGCAATGAAGGCTTTGCTTCATCTGCACGCATAACATTTTTTAGCGGTAAAACGTGGGCCATAGGCTCTACGTTCTCTACATTTAGCTTATTCAGTACTTCCGCATATTGCAAAATGGCATCCATCTGCCCAGTAAAGGTTTCAATTTCACTCTCTGAAAATTCTAACCTTGACAGCAACGCAACATTTGCTACATCTTTACAGGTAATTCTCATAATATCACCATCCAAACTTAATAATGACTAGGAAATTTCATAATAAAGACTATTATACCACGATTAAGGAATTTTTAACATGACGCCTTTCCTTAACTTGCTAAAATAGAAACAAAATAACCACCAGCCGGTGGTTATTTTGTTTCTATTTTATTGCTTGCAATCACTTCATTCTACTCTTTAAGCAAAATTTTTGCAGTTATATTTGTCTGATGGGTACTATTTCTGAATACGGCTATAAAATCAGATCTTATATGCCCCTAAGTCAAATATGATTTTTCATTAATTGAGTTTTTTCAGCAGATGGATGATTTATTTATTCGATATCCGAACTTTAATAACTTTGCCGCATTCCGGGCATATTCCTGTACCGTGATTATCCAGAATCACTACACCACCACATGGTATATGAGCCAACAAATTCAAAACCTCCTTATTTTATATAAGAAAAGACTTGGCTTGTGCCAAGTACTCAAACTCAGACAGAAAGATATTCGACTGCTAACACATCGAACAAAGCCCATCACATCGTCGTTGAAGGGACAGGTGCCTGTCTTTTTTGAATCAGGAAAGTGTTATACTTTCTGATTCCATAAAAAATGTAGATAGTTCATTCACGTAATCAGTGATTCCCCTTGCAATGGCTGCTGCAAACTGATCAAGACTATTTTCATCGGCTAATAACTTTTCATCATCCTTATTGCTAATAAAGGCAGTTTCCACAAGAACTGCCGGACAATCAGTAAGGCGCAGAACATAGAAATTGCCAGTTTTTACACCGCGATCAACAGTACCCAAACTACTGACGATTTGCTTTTGTATACAAATGGCGAGTTTTTCACTGTCACCACCAGTCTGAACGCAAAATGCTTCCGTACCTTTTGCATCGGCATTATTCGCCGCATTGCAATGGATGGATACAAATAAATCAGCTCCAAACTCATTGGATGCATCTGTAATATGACTTAATACATTTTCCTGCACTTCTAATACTTCATAGGATATAGCACGCAGATAACATGCTACTCTTGCCATCATATCACGGGTGACACTGGCCTCTTGCAGTCCCGTATGTCCAACAGCGCCACTATCACGCCCAGGATAATGACCACCATTAATGGTTACTTTCATATCAAACACACTCCTCTATGACGCTACATAAAAGCAATTAATTCCGAAAAGATCACCTATTTTTACTAACCATTCAGCCGCGTAACATCATTCCTATTACAATAAGTAGGCCACCAATTAATATCAGACTCACATTATCCACTTTCGCATTGGCTGAGCATCGTTTTGCTGATCGCATGAGCCGTGGACGATGATTTGCAATTTGCCGCATTATTATGCTCCTTCCTGTTTAACATTTTTTACCATTTATGTCTATTTTACTATATATGGTAATAATCTGTAAATAAAAAAGATCCACTATTCAGACCAATGTTGGTATGAGAATTTGAGCTCTATTACTGAGTCCATAGCAATTCCCATTTATTTGATTTTTATATACTATGTAAATCGAATGAATTAGGTGCGAGTTATTCGAAAAATCGAAAAGGGTCTTGCGAATTTTCGCAAGACCCTTTTAAAAAATATCCTATTTTTCACCCAGTAAAAAAATATTAATCTGTTAGTATTCCAAGAATAGGCAGAACAACTTCTAACTTCTTTTATTCCTCACAGCTAAATTAATATCCTTGAGAGAAACTGTTTGGTCCGCTCTTCTTTGGGACTTGTGAAAAACTGCTCAGCCGGAGCCTCTTCTACTATCTTACCGTCATCCATAAAAATAATCCGATCAGCAACTTGTCTGGCAAATCCCATCTCATGTGTAACCACTATCATGGTCATCCCATCAGCAGCTAGCGCCCCCATTACTTCGAGTACTTCCTTTATCAATTCGGGATCGAGAGCCGAGGTAGGTTCATCAAAAAGCATAACCTGAGGATTCATAGCTAATGAACGAGCAATAGCGACCCGTTGCTGCTGACCGCCTGATAACTGTGCTGGATATGAGTTTTCTTTTCCTGGCAAACCTACCTTTTCGAGTAATATCCTAGCGGCTATCTCGACTTCATTTCGTTTTCTCTTCTGCACATGTATTGGCCCCATTGTGATATTCTCTAAAACTGTTTTATGACTGAATAGGTTAAATTGCTGAAAGACCATCCCCGTAGATTGCCGCACTTGATAGAGATTCTTCTTACTCTGATGTACGGAAATCCCATCAACATATATTTCGCCAGACTGGATGTTTTCCAAACCATTAATACTGCGCAATAAAGTACTTTTTCCTGAACCACTTGGTCCTAATATAACGACTACCTCGCCCTTTTCTATTTGCATGGATACACCTTTTAGAGCTTGGTGGTTAGAATAACTCTTACAAATATTAACTACGTTAATCACTTTTCGCCATACTCCTCTCTAGTCTTCTTACTGCCAATGACAAAACGAACGATAAAACGAAATAGAATACCGCTATTGCCAACCATACTTCAAATGCCCTGAAGGTATTTGTAACAATATTCTTGGCAACATAAGTCAAGTCTGTCATTGCTATCACAGAAACTAATGAGGAATCTTTGATCAATGTAATAAATTGCCCCGCAAGTGGGGGCAGAATTTTACGGATAGCCTGCGGCATGACCACTAAAAACATGATTTGCAAATCAGTCATACCTATGGATAAAGCAGCTTCAGTCTGCCCCTTCGGCACAGCTTGAATGCCAGCTCGAATGATCTCTGTTATATAGGCTCCTGAAAAGATAGAAAGGGCAGCTACCGATGCAATGATTGGCGAGATATCAAAAAATATTCCTAGGCCAAAGTATATAAATAATATCTGTATAAGTAACGGGGTATTACGTATCCATTCAACATAAACATTTGCTAGCGCGACCAAAATAGTCTTCGAAGAAGTTTTGGCTAATGCACCAGCTATGCCAATCACGGTACCACAAAGGATTGACATTATTGATATTTCAACAGTTGTCACTAATCCTGCTAGTATGGCTGGTATGTAATCTAGAATAATTTCAAAATGCAGCTGATACATATCTATATCTCCCTATGAAAAAGTTTTGTGGGGGTTAACGTCACGCTCCCCCACACATTATAATAGCTTATTTTTTGGGAGGAACTAAATCCCACCATGGCATATCGACAAACCAATATTTATAAGCCTTATTATATTCCTCTGTTTGCTTGTATTTTACTAAGAATTTATTTAACCATTCTACTAACTCCGCATTACCTTTAGGTACTGCAATTCCAAGATTTTCTGTAGTAAATGGTTCTAAAATCGCATAAGTAGTATCGGGATTTATTCTATGATATATCGCTACCCAAGGCGTTTCATGGATCACTGCCGTGGCATTACCATTCGTAAGTTCTAGACCAGCTAACGCAGAGCCTTCAAATTTCTTGACAGTAGCATGTTTAAACATTGCAGCTGCCGTTTGATCTGCTGTAGTACCCATAGAAACGGCAATCACATTACCTGGCTTATCTAAGTCCTGCCATGTCTTTACATTTGGATACTTTTTATTGATTAACATTGCCTGTCCCGAAACAAAATAAGGTTCTGTGAAATCTACAACTTCTCTTCTTTTATCTGTAGCCGTCATTCCTGCAATCACTATATCTACCTTATTAGACTGTAATGCTGGAATAAGGCCAGAAAATGCATAGTTCTGAAATTCAACCTCTACCCCCATCTCCTTGGCAATGGCTTTGGCAACATCAATATCATAGCCGACTAGATTGCCTTGCTTATCAGCCATCTCAAATGGATAATACCCAGTCGCTGTGCCAACAACAAGCTTACCCTTTTTTTTAATTGAACTCATAGCTGACTTTGATTCATTCGATGCACAACCTGCAAAAATGAGTGCAATAAGTAAACTCATGGTAGCTACTGCAATAACTTTAGCAAATCTCTTAAACAAAATTACGCCTCCTCAAACTTATTATTTATACTACAATATGGATAATAATACTATAAGAAGGATAATAATACAACAATGACTGAAAAAAATCGTTCTTTTATTGAACACTAACTCTCCCTTCTTCCAGACAAACAACCTTCCATTTATTTCCTTTGTTTTAGCTATTGTTTGTCTTTCCTCTATTATGGCTTAAATATCTACGTAACGCCATTAAAATACTTTTGGACATACCAATCGATAATTCCAGCAATTCACCAACTCATGCCCCTCGCCATTCAATGCCTTACCAAAACAACCAAACTTTTTGTATGTGGCATGATATCAGTCGACCTAAAGCATTCCAGTGCGTCCAACAATTCCTCCGCAGTAAAAAAGCCAGCTAAATGGGCATCTTTAATGATTGTCTGATCAATATTATAATAGTAATAAGACAAGCAGGGATTGATTTCCTGCTTGCCTTATTCTGATAAATTAATAACTTCTATATAGTAATCGACCTTGATGATAACGAGCAAAAATGGATAGGGCATAATTGAGAGCAAAGTAAGTTAAGGCGATCATTGAAAAAATTGCAAATACCTGAGCTGTTGTTCCGTATTGACCCATAATAATCATACCTTTTCCTGTTAGTTCCTCAATACCAACTGCCCATACAAAAGAAGTATCTTTTATGATTGTCGTAAACTGAGAAACTAAAGGTGGTATGGTATTGCGCAATGCCTGTGGCAATATAATATGGATTAATGTTTGACTATAGGTAAAGCCCTGTGATTTAGCTGCTTCCCACTGACCTTTACTAACGGAATTCAAACCACCCCGCACAATTTCAGCAATAATTGCTGTGGAAAAAATAGTCATTGCTGTAATTCCAGCATAAATCGGCGGAAGATTTGTCATAAAACGAATGCCTAGAATAAATAGCAACAAGGGTGTATTACGCACCGTCTCAATATAAACTGTGGCAATATGACTAAGAGGGGCATGTCCAGAATAACGAGCGTTCCCCAGGATAATGCCAAAAATCATACTGAGAATAATGGAACTTACAGCAATGTGTAGTGTTGTCAACAACCCCTGTCCAATAAATCGGAGCAAGTCATACTGAAACAAGTCTTGAATCATGACGACACCTCCAACTTCCGTTCCAACTTCTTAGCATACATTGCAAGAGGAAAGCACAGAGAAATATATAGCAGCCCAGTTATAATATAAGCAGGGCCATAATAAAGAGTATTACTCGACCAGGAATCAGCATGATACATGAGCTCCCCACCTGCCACCATCGCTAATACAGATGTGTTTTTAATCAAACTAACAGCTTGATTGGTTAATGGGGGATAGGCAATCCTCTTCGCTTGGGGCAATACAATATGAAGCATAGCTCCCCAGTAGGAAAACCCCTGGGAATAGGCAGCCTCCCGTTGACCTCTTGGTATGGATTCCACACCTGCCCGCACAATTTCTGCAATATAAGCACCATGATAAGTACCAATCCCCAATACACCGACAACGAAAACCGGCAGCATAATCCCCACATGGGGCAGTACATGATATAAAAAGAAGATCTGAATAACCAGGGGCGTATTCTGGATAAATTCTACATAGATACGATTAAACACCCGCAATATTTTTACATCTGATGTTCCCAGCAGACCAAACAAGATGCCTAACAGCAAGGACAGGGTTAACGCCAAGACTGATAAAAGAATGGTTTGCATAAAACCTTCGGCAAAAATGGACCAATCACTAAATAGCGCTAACCACTTAAATCCTGCAAAAGGACCTGGCACTATTTAAGTCCCCACTTTTGACTTAGTTTATCCAATTCACCTGATTTTTTCATTTCATTAATTGTATCGTTAACCATTTTTGCCAGTCCTTCATTGCTTTTCTTGCTAGCAGCACCATATTGTTGTGGAGTATAGCGATCAGCTAAAATAACAGTAGAGTCATCTAAATAGCCGAATAAAATAGCTCCATCTACACTAAAGCAATCAACTCGCCCAGCATCAAGGGCTGTTTTGATTTCTGGGTATGTACCAAACTCTAAGAAAGAAACTTTGATTCCCAGTTTATCAGCTGCTTCTTGTATGGCCTTTTTGCTTGTGGCACTTTGTGCGACACCAATTTTCTTACCATTAAGTCCCTTTAAATCTTTAATGCCTGAGTCTTTCTTAACCATTAGAGCAACACCATCAGTGAAGTAAGGGTCTGAGAAGTTATAACTCATTTTACGTTCTTCCGTAATAGTAAATGTTGCAATTACCAAGTCTACTTCACCATTGTCAAGTAAAGGACCACGTGTTTTTGCAGTAACGGCCTGTACGGCGATCTTGTTTTCATCACCTAAAATTTTCTTTGCTAATGCTTTTGTCAGATCAATTTCAAATCCTTCGATTTGATTGGTTTTAGGGTCTTTAAAACCAAATTTGGGAACATCCACTTTAACTCCAACTTTAAGTACTCCGCGATCTTGAATTGCTTTCACGTCAACAGTTACTCCACTATTGGTTGCAGTCGGCTTTGAATCACTTGATCCACAACCAGCCACTAGCAGAGCCATCATCATAACCAAACTAGCCAGTAAAACATAAATCTTTTTCATTTTAATTACCTCCGCGTTGATTTTTTTATAATAATTATTAGCGAATAATACGACTTAAAAATAACTTGGTGCGCTCATGTTCAGGATTAACAAAAAAGTGTTCTGGTGAACCCTTTTCGAGAATTTGACCCTGATCCATAAAAATAACTTGATCAGCGACTTGGCGAGCAAAGCCCATTTCATGGGTAACAACGACCATTGTAATTCCTTCCTTCGCTAGATCCACCATAACATCCAGTACTTCTTGTATCATTTCAGGATCAAGTGCCGAAGTCGGTTCATCAAATAACATAATATTAGGCTTCATATTTAATGCGCGGGCAATGGCCACCCGTTGCTGCTGACCACCAGAGAGCTGAGCTGGATAGACATCAGCCTTATCTTTGAGGCCAACTCGTTCCAGAAATGACAGCCCAGACTCATTTGCCTCATCACGGGATACTTTTTTGATCATGATAGGTGCCAAAGTCAAATTTTCCAATACAGTTTTATGTGGATACAGATTAAACTGCTGAAAAACCATAGCCACTGATTGTCTAACCTTAGTAATCGGTGCCTTGGGAGCCGTAATATCAATATTATCAATCATAATTTGACCTGAACTTGGCACTTCTAGCAAGTTCATGCAACGAATTAATGTACTTTTACCTGATCCGCTTGGGCCAATCACAACAACCTTTTCCCCACTGCCTACTGTGAGATTAATATCTTTCAAAACATGTGTAGCACCAAAATATTTATTGAGTCCTTGTACTTTAATCATAAAATTCCCCCTCTCACAAACACTGGATAAGAAACGTTGACCAATATAAAATAAAATAGACGCCATGCATCCTAGTGAGACTAGGACCGCATGGCGTCATTGCCAACGACTTATATTATTTTTATTGAGTATAACACATAATAAATGACTTGTCATTACATAATTTGATAACTTTTCTCTTTATTCGTCAATCAACTGTTTAAATTGTTCCTCATCAAGTATTTCCACACCTAGCTTCTGGGCCTTATCCAATTTACTACCTGCCTCGGCTCCAGCGAGAACATAGCTGGTTTTCTTACTAACCGATCCTGATACCTTGCCACCTAATCTTTCAATGATTTCTGCCGCCTCAGTACGATTCATGGTTTCAAGTGTACCAGTGAGTACAAAAGTTTTTCCCGCAAACAGTTGGTTTTCATCTTTTTTTTGTTGTTCTTCTGTCAGCTTTACACCCGCAGCATCTAGATCTGCACTCAACTGTAGATTTTCGGGAGTGGCAAAATAAGCTACAATACTCTCCGCAATTTTTATGCCGATTTCATCAAGTACTACTAATTCCTCAACTGTGGCTTGCTGCACAGCAGCGATGTTCCCAAAATGACGCGCCACGATACCAGCTGCTTTAACGCCTACATGACGAATTCCCAAACCAAATAACACGCGGGCTAAACCTGCCTGTTTGCTGTTCTCAATGGCAGAAAGTAAATTTTGCACTGATTTTTGTCCCATGCGCGGGACATTCAGCACTTGTTCCATGGTTAGCTTATACAAATCCGCAGCGCTCTTAACTAGCCCTGCATCAACTAATGCTAGCAGTACTGCTGGCCCCAAGCCATCAATATTCATGGCATCACGAGATACAAAGTGAATCAAGCCTTCCCGAAAGAGAGCCGGGCAATGAGGATTGGTGCACTTGTGAGCTGCTTCCCCTTCCATGCGTACCACATGTCCCTCACATTCTGGACATATTGTTGGCATAGTAAAGATTCTTTCCTCACCAGTACGTTTTTCCGTTATGACTGAGACCACTTCTGGAATGACTTCACCAGCTTTATGAATCGCAACAGTATCACCAATCCGAATATCTTTTTCTTCAATAAAATCTTGATTATGCAATGTGGCCCGACTGATAATGGATCCTGCCACTGTTACAGGACGCAAGATGGCTGTGGGAGTGAGCACTCCTGTGCGGCCTAGACCAACAAAAATATCTTCCACTACCGTGATGGCCTGCTCAGCGGGGAATTTATAGGCTATAGCCCAACGGGGATCTTTGGCAGTATAGCCTAACACCTGCTGACTCGCCAGGTTATTGACTTTTATCACCATACCATCAATATCATAGGGTAAGTCATGGCGTTTTTCAGCAAATCCCTGACAATATTTAATCACGTCGGCTATATTATCAAAAACTTGGTACTGGAAATTGATTTTGAAACCTAGCTTTTTCAGATATCCTAGCATTTGTTCATGGGTAGTCAACTCAATCCCTGTATAAACACCAATACCATAGAGAAAGATATCCAAAGACCGCTGAGCAGTGACCTTAGGATCAAGCTGGCGCAGTGAGCCAGCAGCAGCATTGCGAGGATTTGCAAGCAGTGCCTCACCTATGTCTTGCCGCTCACGATTTAATCTTTCAAATTCTCCTTTTGGCATATAGACCTCACCACGCACTTCCAAAACTGGAGACACACTGACCCTATCAGGTCGTAAAAACAGGGGAACTGATTTTATGGTTCGAATATTAGAGGTCACATTCTCTCCCTGAGTGCCATCCCCCCTCGTAACACCACTGATGAGGCGACCATTTTCATAAGTAAGGTTAATAGCTAGCCCATCAATTTTTAGTTCGACGATATATTCCAGCTGTCCATCGACGGCAAGACCACTACGGACTTTTTGATCAAATGCCAGCAAATCCTCCGCAGAGAAGGCATTACCTAAACTACGCATAGCTGTTAAGTGAGTCACACGCTCAAAACCACCAGCAACCATGCCTCCAACCCGCTGGGTTGGTGAATCAGCAGCAATCAGGGATGGAAATAAGTTTTCAAGTTCAATCAAACGCCTCATCAATCGATCAAACTGGGCATCATCAATCAAAGGTTGGTCAAGAACATAATAATGATAATTATGATCATCAATTTGCTTACGCAGTTCCGCGATTTCATTAGTGGCTTCCTTTACGGAATCAGAAAGTATAACATCTTCTGATTCCAAGTAAGAACGACTAAGGCTTCCGCCTGCGTCGGAGGACTTGGCACAACCCAAGTCTTTTCTTATATCTTGGGGGCTGTTGCTTATCACAATAACACTCCTTCGTCAAAGTTAAGTGACTAAACTTTGGTAATGGGCGCCATACTCGCCACCACGACCTTGATACCTTGCCCTGGGAAGGCAATCTTTAGTTCCTGGCTGTTGCCATTGCCACGCACTTCAACAATAGTGCCCATTCCCCACTTGGAATGTTGGGCCCGATCTGATACCTTCCAGGCATTACCATCCTGTTGTTTAGGCTCTAACCTTCTGGGGGCGGGTGCCCTGAGAGGACTTTGTACTACAGAAGATAATGATGACGGCGGAACTATCGATGCCTTACTGCCATTACTAGCAAAACCGAAATGATTTTGTCGTCCAGTATATTTTTCCACCATCTGTGATGGAATTTCATCTAAAAACCGCGACAGTGGAAACATTTGTGTCCTGCCATAAATAGTACGCATACGGGCATTGGTCATATAGAGCTTACGCCGAGCTCTAGTAATGCCTACATAACAAATACGTCGTTCTTCCTCGACTTCTGATTCATTCATTAATGTGCGTGAGTGGGGAAAAAGTCCTTCTTCCATACCACTCATAAATACTACAGGGAACTCCAAACCTTTGGCCGAATGCAGTGTCATCAAGGTAACTCTGGACTCCGTCATTTTAGCATTATCAATATCTGCAACCAACGCCACTTGCCCTAGAAAATTTTCTAAGGTTTCTTCTAGCTCGCCTGAAGCAAAATCTTTGGCTACACTCAAGAATTCTTTTAAGTTATCCAGTCTATTTTCATCCTGAGGATCAGTACTGTTCTGCAATTCCTCTACATAACCTGAATCATGCATCACTTTATTCACTAAATCCACTACTGACAGGGACTGAACCTCAGACATCAAGTTAAAAATTAGCTCTGCTAAAAATTCTAGCGGTCGCTTGGCTCTCGCCGTCAGGCCCGGCACCAAGTCAGGATTGCTGACTACATCAAACAATGTCATATTATTCTCTAGAGCAAACTCTGTGAGACGACTAATTGTAGCATCACCAAGCCCCCGCCGAGGCACATTAATAATTCTCATTAAACTGACGCTATCTGATGGATTAAAAATAACCCGCAAATAGGACAATATATCTTTGATTTCTTTACGATCATAAAATTTCAGTCCGCCAACAATTACGTAAGGAATGCCACATTTCATAAAGGATTCCTCAATAACCCGTGACTGTGTATTGGTGCGATAGAGCACCGCAATATCACCATATGGTGTGCGATAGACAGTATTCAACTTAGTAATGGTATCGGCTACAAATTGGGCCTCATCTCGTTCATGATGCGCCAGGTAGTGGGTAATAAGCTCACCTTGTGGATTTTGCGTCCAGAGTTCTTTGGGCCGTCGATCACTATTGTTTTCAATCACGGCATTAGCAGCATCTAGAATAACCTGGGTCGAACGATAATTTTGCTCTAATTTAATGATTTTGGTTTCAGGATAGTCTTTTTCAAAGTCCAAAATATTACGGATATCAGCCCCTCGCCAGCCATAGATACTCTGGTCAGCATCCCCTACCACACAAAGATTACGGTGTTTATCGGCCAGCATACGTGCTAATAAGTATTGAGCCCTATTCGTATCTTGATATTCATCAATCATAATATATTTAAACTTATTTTGATACTTCTGTAATATTTCTTCATTACTCTCTAATAGGCGCACTGATAACATGAGCAAATCATCAAAATCCAGAGCATTGTTGTTACGCAATTTTTGCTGGTAAAGCTTATATATTTCAGCTACCTTTTGTTCATGAAAATTGCCAGCCTGCTGTGCAAACTGCCTGTCATCCTGAAGTGCATTTTTAGCATTGGAAATCGCTGATAAAATACTGCTTGGCTGAAATTGTTTATCATCAAGATTTAATTGTTTCAAACAATTTTTTATAAGGGCCTGAGTATCTGATGTATCATAAATAACAAAATTCCTTTTATAACCAGCCATACCCTCAATCTCGTAGCGTAGTAACTTGGCACAAAAAGCATGAAATGTGCTGAGCCAAATATCTTTGCTCTGGGCCCCTACGAGACCATGTACCCGTTCCTTCATTTCAGCAGCAGCTTTATTAGTAAAGGTAATGGCTAAAATTTGGTAAGGTGCCACCCCTTGTTCTAGTAAATAAGCAACACGGCAAGTCAAAACCTTGGTCTTGCCCGAACCCGCACCGGCCATAATGAGCAGCGGCCCCTTTGTACACATGACAGCCTCCCGTTGCATGGGATTGAGTCCATTTAATATATTATTCATATAATCCTCCGTACTAGTACTGACTTTTAAATATTATAACCATATACTATTCTGTAAAACCTCTTGATTTCCTGTAATGTTTTCACACAAAAAAAATAAAAAGAGCGGTTATTACACCGCTCCTACACTTTTACTAATCAATTCGGCATTTTATACCTTTCTGCAGCATAACGACTTGTTTTGTTTCTAATATCTCAACTGCTTGCAGAGTATAAGTTTCATCCATACAGGCTGCCAAACCTTCACATGATGCGCTCAATTCCCTAGGAATGGGAATCAACTCGACACCAATGCCATGGTCTGTAAGGATTTTTTTAGCACGAAAAGCGTGATATACTGATGGAAAAGTAATAATAGATTGCGCCATAATACCAAACCTTCCTTGCCATCTCTATTTTTTGAAAATTGAAATCTGATAGTCGCATCCCGTACTTGTGCACTCGGTACGATATTTTTGGGATTTAGCAAATTTCAGAATATTTTCTCGTGCTGTTGGCTCATCAACAACAAGGGTCAAGTTATCAACTTTGCCCAGTGCATCCCGAGTTTTTATTAAAGGGATCGGACAGCTTAAACCTCTTAAATCAAGTATCTCATCCATCTACGATCAAGCTCCTTTGCTAACCGTTATTATTTTTTCCCGAAAAATCAACCCAATTCCACAGGTCATAACAATACCTATACCTACTGCAATCTGTCCGTTTACGGCCAAACCTACTCCCCCTGCACCTGCTGCATTCATACCATGAGCAATACCTGCCCCCACCAGCATGCCAATCACACAAGCTAACGCATCAGTATTGCCTTCCGAGGCCATAATGAGTTGACGGAGCGGACACCCCCCAGCCAGTGTTGCTGCAATACCCACTAAAAATAGTCCAAGAAAATTCCAAATATGCATGGTATGAGCCAATGGCTGATCAGCAAAACCTAGCTTAAAAAAGCCAAAATATAAATTGCTTACTAGCGCTACCAGAAACATCACACCGTAAATTTTCAATAAATATGTATCACGTACCAACATAAAATCACGCACGCCGCCGCTCAAACACATACGAGCCCGCTGTGCCAAAATTCCTGACGCTAAGCCTAGAATCAAGCTAATAATAATAGGCGCATGCATAGAGCCTGGACCTTTAGCGCTAAAGTTAAGGAACGCAGCATTTACACTGACTGCCACAAGTAAAATAAGAGCTGCGATGACGGCTAGGTAACCGAGCCCAGTGCTTGCACCCTGATAGGCTTTAGCACGTCCTAAATTATAGCCATTCTTCAGAAAATATATTCCTACTCCAATTCCGCTAGCAAATCCCGCCAAAGCAGTGAGACCATTTAAATCGCCTGCCGATAAACGTAAAATAGCCCGCAGGGGACAACCTAAAAATGCCAATGCACCTAACATCATCATAATACCTAAAACAAATCTTACTAAAGGATTAGAACCACCCCGAGTTACGAATTCACCTTTAAATCTGGCTATCCCGAAGGCCCCTAATACCCAGCCTAGAATTTCTGGACGTGCATACTGCAAAGTAGCGATTTGATGAATACCGAGGGCCCCAGCAATATCCCGTAGCTGGCATGCCGCACAAAAACCATAATTCCCTGGATTTCCGAATTTAACCAATAGTACGGCCCCAAGACCAAATACTACACCTGTTAAGATTATTAAACCTAAATTCAAGAACATCACCCCTATATTGATTATATTATCTACTAGCTAATATATATTCTATATATTCTATATGTTTTACAAAATTCCTTCCTATAAAATTTTTATTAGAATATTTCACCATCAACCCTATTGTTTGATTATTTCTTTAAAAATCTCCTTATACTAAAGGAAATCTTTACTATCATACCGAAAAACACTATGAGGTGATAAATTATGTCGTATTTACATTCATTATCCGTATTCTCCACAGTAGTAGAAGAAAAAAGTTTTTCGGCCGCTGCGAAAAAAATTGGTCTAACCCAACCCACAGTGTCTTTCCATATTGATAATTTAGAAAAAAAATTCGACTGCCCGCTATTTACACGGACAGCCAAAGGTGTAACACTCACTACTTATGGCGAAAAATTATATGAAAGCACACAAAAAATCCATCGTATTGCTGAAGACACTGAAAACCACATTAAATCCCTCGTGGCAGGCAATGCCGGAGAAATCAATATCGGGGCTAGCACCATTCCAGGTGAATATATACTGCCTGATATTATCGCAGACTTTGTTAAGCTACATCCTAGAATAAAGTTTTCCATTACCACCGGTGACAGTGCTACCATTTCATTAGGGTACCAGCAAGGAAAGTTTCCCATTGCCATCGTAGGCAGCGAGCCTGACAGCAGCCTTCCTAGCCAACCCCTGTGGCGTGATCAGCTTGTTTTAGCAGCCCATCCACAAATGGTTGCTAAATTAGGTAGCAATGCAGCGATTGCCGAAATACTCGCACTGCCTTTCGTGTTTCGCAAAAGTTCCTCAGGCACACGCAACACAGTACTACGGGCTCTTAGTAAACATGGCATTCTCCTTGATAAGCTAAATATTGCCTTACAAGTCAGCGGCAACCAAGCTCTGAAAACAGCCATTCTAGGTCAAGCAGGTATTGGCTTTATTTCAACCTGGGCAATACAGCAAGAACTAGCAGACGGTCGTCTTATCTCGGTCCCATTGCCTGGTATAGAACTATCACGTACGTTTTACGCTTCGCGCGAAGTACCACTCATGCCCACCTGCGTAGAAGATTTTTGGCAATTCCTACATCTTTACAGCTTCTGACAAGGGAGGAATGACCTGTTTTTTACGTGACATAACTCCTGGTAAATACAATACACTATCCTGAATACTATCACCGAAGGCCTGGCTTAATAAGGGAGCAGCCTGTGCTGTATATATTAGATGGGTACCTTCGGTAATAATATTAGTAATCATGAGTAACACCATATCATAGTTTTCTTTACTGCACATAGCTTCCATATCCTGGGCTAATTGTTCTTTGATTGCTAAAATTTCTTCAGAGTCCATAACTGACATTTGACCGATGGCCATACGATAATTACCTATCTGAAATTCTTTAATATCATTGCCGATAATATCAGAGATAGACATCCCTTTAATACTAGCGCCAGCCTTAAGCACACTCATGCCAAACTCCTGGATATCAAGCCCTGCAATGGCAGCTAATTTTTCAGCGGTTTCCCGATCCTTATTGGTACATGTAGGCGATTTGAAAAGTACAGTATCAGACAAAATCGCCGCTAATAGTATACCAGCAAGATTTGCTGGTATCTCAATATCTCGGTGCCAATGCATATTAGCCACAATCGTCGCAGTACAACCGACAGGTTCATGACGGATAAAAATAGGATCACTAGTCTGGAGACCGCCTAAGCGATGATGATCAATGATTTCTATAATCTGTACTTCTTCGATGCCTTCAACTGCTTGACCTTGTTCATTATGGTCAACTAGGATCACTTTCGTCCGTTCCTGTATAATTAACTTATCTCTATGAATTGCCCCAACTACTTTACCATTTTCCACCACTGGATATAATCGATAATTAGTATTAGCAATATTTTTTTTAATATCACTTACTAAATCTGTAGGTTTAAACCTACTAACGTTTTTCTGCATAATCATTTCTACTGGTATGCTTTGATTAATCAGCCGGGCACAAGTATAAGTATCATAAGTTGCTTTAATAACAACCACCCCTTGGCGCACCGCAATCTCTTCAACTTCAGGCGAAATCTCGGCATTAATTGTCAATACCAGACATGCAATACCGCATTCCAAACAAGCCAACTGGGCATCAATACGGTTACCTGCCAAGACGATAGCATTCGCCTTAATATTCTCTTTTATTACGGTAGTACTACCTGCTGCAATATGTAATCTGCCGACTACTTTACGCTGTAATTCTTCACCACAAATCAATTTTCCATCAAGAACTCTGAGGATTCCTGCGAAATCAACACCTGTATGGTTTAAATCTTGCATCTCTAGCTCGTCAAAATACAACTGAGCAAAATCTCCTACTGACACAATGCCTACTAACGTTTGTTGTTCATTTACAACAGATACAGCTTTGACATGATGTTCTTTCATCATGCGCCCCAAATCTCGCAGGGTATCATCTGTACGAGCAGTGACAACCTCGCTATTCATAATATCTTTAACGCGCGGATACAAGTCAATAATAAGTTCTGGCTTGTCAAAGCCTAGCTTCTCCAATACAAACTTGGTTTCAGCATTTACTTTCCCAGTTCTAGCTGCTATAGCATTTTCCCCCATAGCCTGCTTCAGATGAGCATATCCAATAGCTGAACATATAGAATCAGTATCAGGATTGCGATGCCCGATAACATAAATTGGTTTAGAAATTTCTTCCATGAATATTCCCCCACTACTGTTTCTTATAAGATTGCAAATATTACATCGCTATATTTTACCCTATTAACTTAATTTTGAATAGCATAAAATATTTTTTCACACTTCCTACGTTCTAAGATAGGCATTTGCTACAACTATGTTATGATAAAGTTGATAAAGAAAACTTGGTTTCCGCCAAGCCTCAATCAGACTGAATCCTTAGTTGCCCTTACTTGGAATCGAGAAAGTGATATACTTTCTGATTCCGTAAAAATTAACACAACGAGGTATTAAATGAATAAGAACTTACCGCAAGATTACTTTGGTCGCCTATGCCGAGCCATTATTGAATTTGATATGATACAAAAGGGAGATAAAATACTGATTGGTTTATCTGGTGGCAAAGACAGTTTATTTCTTACATATGCCCTTTCCATCCTACGTTCACGTTCAGCAACACCTTTTGAAATAGCCGTCTTAACCATTGATCCTATGTTTAACGATACTTTTGATACAAGTGAACTAGCCGAATTTTGCACCAACCTTAATATACCTTTTTATACTAAAAAAGTTGATATCGCTGGTATTATTGAGAAAAACAACGGTGATGATCCATGCTTTACTTGTGCATTTTTCCGTCGTGGTGCCATAAACAAATTTGCGGTGGAAAATGGTTTTAACAAAGTTGCCTATGCCCATCATCATGATGATGCTGTAGAAACTTTTTTAATGAGCATCCTTTATTCTGGGCAAATCAACACCTTTTTACCTACAACCTATTTGGATCAGAGCAATCTTACAGTCATTCGGCCACTTGTTTACTTCCGTGAATTTGAACTCAAGGAAACTCCGAATTTGCATGGCTTCATCCCTATTCCCAGCCCATGTCCTATGAATGGCCTTACTAAACGCCAGGAAGCCAAAGAGTTGATTAAAGATTTGGAAAAAAATAATAGTGCACTCTATGCCCATCTAGGTGCTGCTATGCGCGGAAGCCCAACCAGCACCCTATGGCCTGCCGAGCTGACTCGCGAAGAACTCTATATTAAACATCTACATTTTTGGAATAAAAAAGTTACTAAATAAGTGTATTATCATTGTTTTTGTGACCTTTGTAGTCTTTGTGGTTAGTATTATTCTTAAATTTTTACTTTCTGTAATAAAGAAAAGACCTCTTGGAATAAAAGGTACCCTATAGAGTAGACACTTAAAAAAAGTCTACCCTGTAGGGTATTTCTATGTATAATAGGAAAAAACGAGATTGGCGGAAGTTGAAATGA
>JAGFZX010000053.1 GCA_017889585.1 Bacillota bacterium | reverse complement strand
TCAAATCCAAGCATTGGTCTAATCTTTCGTTTGATAAATCGATGATCTTGCTCAATAATATTATTCAGATATTTTACTTTTCGAAGCGTTGTTTTGACAGAAAGGGTTCCACTATAAATAATTTCATGAATAGCAATTTCAGTGGCAATATATTTGTCAGTTGTTATAACGCGTGGTTGCTGATTATGAAAGGCTTTTAGAGCCTTTTTGAAGAATTTCTTCGCTGCATCTTTGTCACGATGTTCCGAGACTAAAAAGTCGATAGTATTTCCTGCCGAGTCCACGGCTCTATATAAATATGCACCACAAGCATCCGATAACTGATCGGATATTTTAGATACCAGCGAATGCATAACAATATAATCTCAGATTCGAAATGTTTCCACTTAAATAAATTCTGTGACATTTTTTACCTCAATTTTCAAGTTTGTGGCAAGATTATAGCATCGATTTATTTTTTGCACCAGAACCGCAAAGGCGATCATAAATATACTTTTAGGCTTACAACAATCAAGTCTAGTGGTAACAAAGTAATAAAAGATGCCATATGTGCTTTACCGATTACGCCGCTTAATTATTATGGATACATAATTTATGATTTTAGTGCTGGTCATTTTGTTTATGATTCACAGGGGTTTGCTTTTTTTGAGCATATAGAAGCTGGAATGAATGTTCATATATATAAAGATGGAGTATGGAGTCAAGGGTTATTTGATGCTCGTAATGTAATTAAGGCTGAATTTATCGATGGCGATTTGTATTGGGCAGGTGCGGGTCAACTAAACTACACTATTACATCTTACAAGAATTTAACTGTTGTCAAATTATTAGATTTTACAAATAAGTTTAAGTCGCTATTAGGCGATTTTAAGTCATATGCTCAAGGTGTATTAGATGGTCATTTATTGCAACATGGAACGCAGAAGTACATCATTGCTGATAATCAAATAACTAAAGGCTGGTCGGCGTATTATGAGGAGGATGACATTCGGGCATCTTTTTCAATTTTTCTAACACCTGGAATTTATGAAAGTGACGGCTCATATCATTCTTTCGTTTGCGCGGTTGATAGATATTATCTAGGAAATAATATTTATCAGCACTCTAAGCATTTTGAATATGATAATATCCTTTATATTAATAATGAGCATACATATATCGATACAGATATTATTTATGGGGTTGATCGTAAATATAAAATATTATCCACGACACAAGGGACGTATTATACATTAGTTGATACGGTTAATAACGTTACTTATGATTGGACACCTTTTAAGGATTTATTAGATGATTTACTTAAGGCACTATATGGCGCGATTATTGTGATAACAGAAATCAATACCGACACCTTGTATGTTTATATATCCGACGCAAATTTCATTTTCTCGAAGTCACAAAATACTTTAACTATAATAAACCAAAGTGGTTTTACTTTGGGTAATCAGCAACTTACAAAAATATCAAGAGGGACAGCAAAAAAATTTATTATGGCGATTAAAGATGAATTGGGGGTGTAGATTTGGAATTTAATAAAATATGGGATGCAATTACCCAGTGCTGGCAAGTTAAACTACTTGTCAGTTTTTTTGTTACTATTTTTACATTTTTAGTCGGGGAGATTGAGGCGCCTTTTATTGCACTATGGGTACTGGTCATTTTAGATACCATCTCAAAATGGGCATCAGTGTCAAAGATCACGCTCAATCAGCAGAGGGGTGATGGCGGTATATTCTATGGATTTTACCTTGCATGGCATACTGGAGCGCTGAACAGTCGAGAGATGCGACAGAAATTTGTCCCTAAGGTATTCGCTTATTTTGTTGTTATTATTGCAGGGCACATGGTATCAATAATTTTACCTTCCATTGTTATAGCTGGCGGTGATATGGCTAAGATGCCTGGCAGTTTGGTGTACTCGTTTTTGGCAATAACCGAGTTGATGTCAATTATCGAGAACTTAATTGCTATGGGGATGGATGTACTGAAGCCATTAGCGATATGGGTTGGTAGAAAAAGAGATGAAATAACGGGAGGGGATAGACATGAGGATAGCAATTAACGGTGGGCACTGCCCCGGAAAAGACAGCGGAGCAGTAGGTGAAACGGGCTTGCAGGAGGCTTATGTTACACACGACCTTATGCAATTACTGAGTTATTACTTACAACAAGCTAATTTTGAGACAATCCAAATTCAAGAAAATGAACTACAAGAAATTTGTGATCAGTCCAATCAGTTTGGTGCTGAGTTATTTTTGAGTATCCATTGTAACTCGGCTGAAAGCAGAGATGCACAAGGTACTGAAACCTTTTGCCTTACTACATTTTCAGAAGCTGGTAATTTAGCCCGATATATTCAGTCGCAGATTGTAAGCAGCCTGGGTACCGTAGATCGTGGTGTAAAAGTAGATCGATTTTATGTGTTGCGGCATACGGATTGCCCTGCTGTACTCATCGAATGTGCCTTTATCAGTAACAGCGATGATGAAATATTATTGGCAAGTGAACAGGGCAGGGATGATATTGTCCATGCTATTGCAAGAGGGATAACTGATTATGTGGCTAAATAGTTTAACAGCGAGGGGGAAAATGTTCTTTTCGCTTATGTTATTGGTTGTTGTATTGCTGGTGTCCGTTGCTGGATACTTCGCCTGGCAGAAACATTCGGCTACCGCGGAAAAATTGCGACAGGCAACGGTCCTGACCGAGCAGCAGGCCACAGATAAAAATGTACTGCAAAACAAACTAGATGTAAGTAAGCAAAATGCGGAGATGTTGGCGAGTTTTGTTAAGCAGGCGCAAACGGGTCAGGTGCAGCCAGTCAATTATTTTACTGTACAGGCTCCGAGTTTGCCCGTAGCTACCCAACAAGTTGCAGAACGGATTGATACTAATGATCCAACCTTGCCACCACAGGTGCTAGAAAAAACAGATAGGACAGTTGTTGTGTCGAACGCGAATAAAACTCCTGCATCGAATTATGATGTGGGAGTTTTTAAAGTTAATAATTATAGGAATTGGGAGTGGTCAATAGGATATGGTCAACATGGTGGTGATCGGTATATTCCGGTGGAGTTACAACGGAATTTTAGCAAGGACGCTGCTGTGAGCGCAGAGTATCATTTTGGTGGGCGTGAGAAGGGATTTGAGGTTAAATATACGAGAAAAACTGATAAGTTGTTTATCCTGTTTTAGCAGTCCCTACAAATCTTGTATAGTTATCAACAGAAAGGGCGTTTTCCTTAGTCATTGCGCCTTGATAATGGCTTTTTTATTTGTCCCAAATTTTAGAATAAAAAATTACACTATTTAGGTTTGTTTTGACGTAATAAGGAGGAATTTTCCATTTATTGACGAAGTACCATAAAATAAGGAACATATTATAATTTATGGGAAAAAGGGGGGCGTATATTGCGAAAAAAGATTTTGTTAGTATTATATTCGTTACTTGTTTCAATAATAATAGGAGGTTGTAGTACTGTGCAGAACTCAACCACAAAGACTAGTAATCAATACCCTGCGAAACCTATTACTATGATTGTGCCTTTTAGTGCCGGGGGAGGAATGGATCTTCTAGCCAGAGCGTTGGAAAAATCAGCACCAAAATATTTAGGGCAGCCATTAGTTGTTGTCAATAAGCCTGGAGGAACGGGCACCATCGGTTGGAATGAACTGGCTAGCGCCAGTCCAGATGGATATACCATTGGCATGAGCGTGGTTGAATTAATAGTACAACCATTGTACGGATCAACAAAATATCATTACCCAACTGCATTAGATCCTCTTATACAGATTTCAGCTTCGCCATTGGTAATGATAGTCCAAGGCGAGCAACCTTGGCAAGATATTACTAGCTTAATCGAATATGGTAAACAACATCCAGGACAATTAAAATTTGGTCATCAAGGTATAGGTTCCATGGGACATATTATTGGAGAAATATTTGCGAAAACTGCTGATATTACCATTGGGCAAGTCCCTTTTCGTGGAGCTAGTGAAGCTACTGCCGCTTTACTGGGTACACATGTTCAATTTGCTGTTGTTAATCCATTATCAGTCAAGGAACAAATTAGAAATGGTACAATAAGAGCACTGGCAGTGTCAGGCGAGAAGAGACTAGCTGATCCAGTTTTAGCAGAAATACCAACATTTAAGGAACAAGGACTTGATATTGTAGTTAATAATTGGTTTGGAGTAGCAGCTCCTAAAGGTTTACCGCCACAAGTTCAAATGAAACTAGTCGAAGGGTTTAAGACGATGATTTTTGATCCAGATTTTAAACGCAGTGTAGATGCCCTTGGAGTGGAAATTGAATATTTAGGACCACAAGAAACCCAAGAAAAATGGTTAGATGACAACACGAAATTAACTAAAATTATACAAATAACTGGAATTTTGGATAAAATTAAAGAACAGAAAAATTGAATTCTTTCGCGAAAAATTATACCGTTTACCATAAGTGGTAGATGGTATTTTTTGTCCCCCAAAAACTACTAAGCATCTGTCAAGGTGGTAATATACCAACTGGCAGATGCTTTCATTTTCATTGAAAAGTCAAGCATGCCAGCACTATTAATTATCTTCTATCAACTTGACTTCACAGGCCAAATAAGTGATTAATGGTACAGTAACTTGATACAAAGGAGGAATTTTATGAGGGTCAGAATTATTGAGCCGACAAAGTCACCAATCTCAAAACGCAAACGAGTATGCGCTTATGCCAGAGTATCATCTGCAAGTGAAGCCCAAGGTGATTCACTCGAAAATCAAACTACCTATTACAAACAACTGATTGAGAACAATCCGAAATATATATTCGTTGGTATTTTTGCCGACTATGGCTTAACAGGGACCAAGGATGAACGGCTAGAGTTTCAAAATATGCTGACGATGGCCAGGGAACATAAAATCGACCTTATCTTAACCAAATCCATCTCTCGGTTTGCCCGCAATACAACGATTGTGTTAGAAGTAGTCAGGGAACTAAAAGCCTTAAATGTGGAGGTCATATTTGAAAAAGAGAATATCTCAAGCTTTGATGGGGACGGTGAGCTAATGCTCACTGTCCTCTCTTCTTTTGCCCAAGAGGAGAGCAAAAATGTCAGTGATAATATAAAGTGGAGATATAGACGAAAGTTTGAACAGGGAGAACTAGCTATAAATACTACTCGGTTCTTAGGCTACGATAAAGATGAATATGGTGACCTAGTGATAAATAGGAGCCAGGCTAAGATTGTTGAACGGATTTTTAACGACTGCGTGAACGGCAAAGGCACTTTCGTGATTGCAAAAGAACTAGAGAACGAAGGTGTACGGACAATTGCTGGTGGAAGCTGGCATTCCAGCACAATTCTAGCCATATTGAAAAATGAAAAATATAAAGGTGATATTAAGTTGCAAAAGACTTACAGCAAAGATCACCTTTCTAAAAAGAAGTGCACTAACCATGGCGAGATAGATAGCTTTTATATTGAAGATAACCATTCGCCCATTGTAACGAAAGAGGTATGGGAAGAGGCACAAAAGCAGATTCGCTTACGTGGCGAGGCGAGAGGTGATGTCGAGAAGGAAAAATATCAAAACCGCTACCCGCTAACAGGAATACTGATTTGCAGCAAATGTCAAGCCACTTTACGGAGGAGAACTTGGAATAGCAAATATGACTGCAAGAAAATTGTATGGCAGTGCAGCACATATATTAATGAAGGGAAAAATTCTTGCTCGGGTACTGTGATTGAAGATGAGGTAATATGCAGGATGAATATACAAAATAAGACAGTGGTTGAGGAGGTTATGAAGAATGGCCAGAAACATTACCGTTATACCAGCAAGAGCTAATAGGACGAGCCTTGCTGAGAGCATAGTGCTGAAAAAGGTAGCAGCCTATTGCCGAGTATCTACCGAATTTGCGGAGCAGGCAACAAGTTATGAGGCACAGGTTACGTATTATACTTCCTATATAAAAGGTCATGCAGATTATGAGCTTGCGGGAATTTATGCCGATGAAGGTTTAAGCGGTACGAGTACCAAGAAGAGGGAACAGTTCAATGCGATGATTGAAGATTGCAAGGCCGGAAAAATAGATATGATCATAACGAAGTCCATATCAAGGTTTGCCAGAAATACGCTCGACTGCTTAAACTTTGTGAGGCTACTCAAGGATCTAGGCATAGGAGTAATTTTTGAGAAGGAGAACATTAATACACTTGATAGTAAAGGAGAAGTCTTGTTATCTATTTTAAGCTCGCTCGCGCAAGACGAGTCGCGATCAATCTCGGAAAATTCTACCTGGGGAATCAGAAGACGCTTTGAGCAAGGCAAGTTGCATGTCAATCATGTTAAGTTTTTAGGCTACGATAAGGATGCAAATGGCAACCTCATCATTAATACAAAACAAGCTAAAATCGTTAGACGGATATATCAGGAGTTTCTAGACGGTAAGGGGGCTAACAGAATTGCTAAAGAACTAGAGAAAGATGGTGTACCCAACTGGAATGGCAAGGCTAAGTGGTACGACAGTAGTATCAAAAAGATGCTTACCAACGAGAAGTATAAAGGGGATGCCTTGCTGCAAAAGACCTACACGGTCGATTTTCTAAGCAAAAAGCGAGCGGGCAATACTGGGCAAGTCCCACAATATTATGTAGAAGAAAGCCATCCTGCAATTATTGATAAAGATATGTGGGAAGCAGTACAGCTTGAGATGGAGCGAAGACACGCTTATGCTGTAGAGCATGGTATTCAAAAATTTGAGTATGCAACAGCAATTAACCCCTTTGCAGGCAGAGTGATATGTGGCTCTTGTGGACATATATTTGGCAGGAAAGTGTGGAATTCAACCGATGATAGACGCAGACGGATTATCTGGCGATGTAATGATAAGTATGCGGTTAAAGGCGAAAAGGGTTGTTCAAGCAAGCATATTGATGATGGGGTTTTATATCAAGCATTTGTGGGTGCCTTTAATGCTATGATTGAGAACAAGGATTATTTTAAGGGTAAGTGGCAGGAACGCTTGGAAAGTGAGAATTTGTTTCAACGATACAAGGCAAGGCAGTTTATTGGGATTATAACGGAGGCAGAGGCGATAAGTGAGTTTAATGTGGATTTGTATTTTTCGCTGGTAGAGAAGATTACGGTTTATGATGGTGATAGGGTAATTGTTAACTTGCTTGATGGGACGGAACTGGAGTGTATAATTTAATATAGGCGGGATAGAGCTGATTGGGGTGGTTTGTAATCACTAGGGTTGGCGCTTTTGGCATCTACATGGGACAAAATAGCACTACTTTTAAGCTTTACTAACAATAACTGTCCGGTTATTCATCGTCCTTATCTTTGGGTAATGGCTTAGCGACCACTGGCCGCAAGGCCGCCGAAGCTACAGTTTTCTCCGAACAATCAAAGACACCTTCCTGCCACATATGGAAACGATACACAAACAAATTTATTACCACTGAGAAACTAAATGCTATTAACCCAGCATAAGCTGGCCAACTCATAATCCCTCTGCTGGCATACCAAGGGAGAAGAAAAAAGAAGAAACCTACATTGCCAATGATTTGAACTAAAATATAATACCGAAATCGTCCATAGGTATATTTTAAGACCCACATCGGTAATATTAGGTCAACCGACTCAGTGAAAGGTGTAAAAACGCCTAAAGGGTAGATAGTTTCTTGGAAATACCACCAACTATTTGCAACCCCTACTTCTTGTAAGATTACAAGCAAGAATTAACTAAATAACCCAGCGGGTATGTATCGTTTAATATCTTCTTTCTTCATAAAAAAAAGACTCAACCACGGAACAATTACCATGACCCATAATAGTACTTGATTACTCATGTCAACCTCCCCGATGCATTGTGGCATATTTTATTATCAGTTTAATATTCATGATTTATACCAACTGTGAGAGCAAGCACATTGATGATGGGGTTTTGTATCAGGCGTTTGTAGGTGCCTTTAATGCCATGATTGAGAATGAGGACTATTTTGTGGAAAAATGGCAGGAACGGTTGGAGAGTAATAACTTGCTTCAACGATATAAGGCCAAGCAGTTTATTGAGATAATAACGGAATACAAACCAATCGCTGAGTTTGACATCGGAATATATTTTGCTTTGGTCGAGAAGGTGAGCGTTCATGCTGAAGACCGATTGACGATTAACTTGCTTGATGGAACTGAAGTTGAATTTGTAATCGAATAAAGAAGAAAAAGGCCGGTTAGGATCATGTGGACTGCTACCCGTCAAGTAGACAATGAAATATAAAACCATATTCCGCCAGTATCCTTATAAGAAGGGATACTGGCAATTTTTATGCAGCTAGATACATCTCATGTTTTTCGAAAGGAGTCAAAACACCAAGTTTTCGTTGCACTCGTTCCGTATTGTAATAAATGATGTATCGGTTGATCATGCCAACTAAAGAAGCTCTATCTAAGAAGCGTTTACCATAATATCGCTCTCGTTTCAAGATTCCCCAAAAGCCCTCTATTGGACCGTTATCAATACACTTTCCTACCCTGGACATGCTCTGTTCCATGCCAGCTTTTACTAGCATTGTATGAAATACACGGTTCGTATACTGAAATCCTCGGTCACTGTGAAATAAAGGATGAGCCAAAGGGTTAGCCGTTACAGCTGTGTGAAAAGTATCGTATACCAAACTATTATCGTTGCTATCGCGGATGATGAATGACACGATTCGACGGTCATAGAGATCCAAAATGGCACTAAGATAAATTTTATGCTTTTCAGTTCCGGTATAATATTTGAATTCGGTTACATCTGTAAGCCATTTTTCATTCGGCTTTTCAGCATGAAAGTCACGATTTAAAAGGTTTGCCGCGATATATTGGGGCTTAGCGGCTTGCCTGGTGCAGCCATGGTTCCTGTATTTTATCGTCGATTTAATATCGAGCAAACGACAAATTCTCAACACGCGCTTGTCGTTTACATCTGTATTGTAATCATGGGCTAAATCATCCCGGATGCGTCGATAGCCTTTATCCGGACTTTCTTGATGTATCGTTTCGATAAGTTCTGCAATACGTTGATTTTCGACTTCGCTCATGGGTGCTTTTCTTTTTAGCCACTTGTAATAAGCAGATCGTGCTACGTGAGCAAGACGGCAAAGTTCATCGATCGGACAATGACTATATTCATGTTCCTTCAGAATAAGTGTGTAAAGATTTACCTGATAAACCAGGCTCAATCCCGCCTCCTCTCGAGTGCATCTAACTTTTTTAGAAAATCACGTTCCATCTTAAGCAGGTAGTTTTCATGTTCTAACTGAGCAATCTTGACTTTTAGCTTTTCTTCGTCGGTTCTTGGTTCTTGCTTGTTGATACGCTGGCCTCGCCGATCTTCAACGCCAGTTGCTCCTAATTGAGCAAATTTATTGGTCCAGCTATAAGCCTGCTGATAGGATACGTGATAGTTATTTGCAATTTCGCCGTAATTTCTGTTGGCAGCAAGACACTCCTTTGCGATTTTTGCCCGCTCTTCCTGTGTGGTTTTCCGAGCCTTCGTCATGTGACAATGTCCTCCTTGCTGTTTATAGTCCTCATGACGATTATACTGCTTAATCCAACGGCGGATTTGCGTAGGGGAACAAATTTTATATTTTTCACATAGAGTTAATAAGCTTCCGCCCCCAGAAAGATATTCTTTCACAACTTTCTCTTTAAGTTCGGGAGAATAGTTTTGCTGCTTATTCGCCGGGAAAAAAGCAACAGACCCTTCCGCCTTATATCTACATATCCACTGCTGAATAGATGAAATGACTATTCCGGTAATTCGGCTGATTTCGTGCTGGCTAATTGTTCCGGAAAGATATCTCTCTACAAAATGAATCTTCTCTTCTGGAGTTAATTTCGTTTTAAATGACATAAAAACTCCCCTTATAGGAGACAATCTATTTTTTCATTGTCTCCTATAAGGGGAGTATATCACATGTGATCTTGACCGGCCTTTTTCTATTTGGACAGATTAGTTTGGTGTCAAAAAAACCAATGGGAAGCGCCACCCTCTGGTTTGTATTTTTCAAGTTAAAAGACTAACGTTGACAATAAAGACCAGTATTAAATAAAGCGACTATCACTAAATATGGTGGGTGCCGGAGTTAACCGATTAGGCAAGCTGATAATTAGAGGATGCTAGAACAGGCAGGTAAACAAGCTATTATTTTACTTGGAATAGTGATATCTTTATCCATTATATTTTATCTCATAAGAAGCTTATGTTTCTGAATAAGAAGATACGGGGATTAAGAACACACTGTATTTTAAAAAAAAAATTGACTATCTTTGCCAATTACTCTATAATTTGATTTGAATCAATTAATGAGGTGATAGAAATGGCTCGACCCCCACAAGATCCCCAAATACGCATCACTGAAATTTTAAATGCTGCAGAACCACTGTTTTATTCAAAGGGTTATCAAGAAACGGCAATTGGTGACATCGCCAAAAAGATGGGAGTCGCCTATGGGGTGGTTTATTACTACTTTAAATCCAAAGAGGAATTATTAGAAGCTTTAATTGACCGAGAGCTGTCTAACTTTATGTTGAAAATCAAAATGGCGATTCATTCTAAGGATATTCCTGTGCGCAATAAATTCCAACTTGTAATACAGACTTTATTTCAATCGCTGTATCGTGATGAGGGCTTGTTATTTAAATTCCTTCATAATGATCGATCAATACATTTCATAGATAAGCTATCCCGGCAAGGTAACAAGTTATTATCACCAATATTGCTGGAAATTATCGAGGAAGGGAACCGGAATCACTATTTTAACGCGGCCCATCCACAAGCCGTAATAAATATAGTTCTACCCATTCTTGATTCCTTGATTGAAGCAATTTATGAAAGAGTACCTGCAGAACTACTCCGTTATCAATTAAAATTGGCAGAAGAGCTTATTGAAACTGCATTAGGAGCGGAGAAGGATACCATACATATTGCTATGAACAACGAATTGTAATAACAACAGAAAAAACGCATTTCAGATAACCTGAAGGTGTGCTTTTTTTTAATAATTAATTGATTTATGTCAGTTAATTATTGGAGTCGATTGGTTAGAACCATAACTATCACCTATAATTTATTATTTAGGAGGAGAAAAATGAATACCACAATTATTCAAGGAATATCGGTCGCGGCAGATCCCTCGCTGTCACAGGAACAAATTAGTCAACTTGTATCCGAATTGAAGCATACCTGGACTTGGGAAGGCAGACAGATCGGAAGAGTAGAGATCATCTGTGCCGGACAGATGCTTAATCTCTTAACGTACGAAAAACCGGTTTTTAAGCGTATACCCTTGAACTATAACGAAGCGAAGGGAGAAAACAAATGACACAGTTAAAATTTTTGACAAAACTGTCCAGAAAAAAACTATATTGCGGCTTAATTGCAGGGGTCTGCATAGCTATAACTGTAGGCAGCCTGATTTGGGCAAAACATAACACTACTAAACCGATAGTCGAAGAAATTGCAATGGTGCGAACCGCTGTTGTCGGTAATACGGGAATGGCCCAAGGCTATACCTATTCAGGCGAAGTTCGCGGACGTTTTGAAAGTCAACTAGCCTTTCAGGTCACTGGAAAAATTATAAAACGAAATGTTCAACTGGGTAGTGCAGTGAACACTGGCGATATATTAATGCAAATAGATTCCAGAGATCTTCAACAAACGGTAAATAGCAATTCGGCGCAAGTTTTCTCTGCTGAATCGCAGCTTAAACTTGCGGAGAGCAACCTGAACCGCTACCGTCAACTGTTAGAAACAGGTGCTATCAGCCGCGCTCAATACGATCAGTATGCTAGTTCGTATGAAGTGGCGCTTGCTGGCGTCCAGCAGGCCTCTGCCCAGTATGTACACGGTTCCAACCAATTAGATTATAGTCTTTTGATGGCTGATAAACCGGGAGTTGTTTCCAGCATAATGGCTGAAATGGGCCAAGTGGTGAGTGCAGGACAAATCGTCATTACTGTAGTGCAAGATGGTGAACGTGAGGTGGAAATAGCGGTCCCGGAAAATCGCATAGAAGAATTGCGTAAAGCTGGGCAAATCAAAGTTGCTTTTTGGGCTCTACCTAACGTAATGGTAGATGGTAACGTGCGGGAAATCGCTCCGATGGCAGATCAGACTACCCGTACCTTTAAAGTCCGTATTAGCTTACTCAACCCACCTTCGGAAATTAAGCTGGGAATGACAGCTTCGGTCACTCTGTCTGACAGTACTGCAAAACCAACCGTAATGATACCGCTGGCGGCAGTTTATCAAGATGGCAATGTGGCTAAAGTATGGGTGGTAAAAGACGATGTACTCACACTTTGTCCCGTCCAAACCGGCAACTTTGGCAATGGAACCATCCAAGTGGTTAGTGGCCTTCAACAAGGTGACCAGATTGTAATTGCCGGTGTTCATAAACTTAAAGAAGGGCAAAAGGTAAAAATTGGCGGTGACTCATTATGAAAGGTTTTAATCTAACCCAATGGGCACTAGATCACAAACACTTTATATATTTTTTTATTGCACTTTTCTTCATTGCCGGTATTGTTTCTTATAATAAATTAGGCCGGATGGAAGACCCTGATTTTACAATTAAACAAATGATAGTAACGGTCGCTTGGCCAGGAGCTACCGCTCGACAGATAGAGGAGCAGGTTACTGATAAAATCGAAAAAAAACTTCAGGATTTGCCGGGGATTGATTACCTAAAAAGCTATTCTACTCCAGGATACAGTGTAATTTACGTTATCCTAAAAGATACGGTACACAAAAAAAACGTCCGCAGCACATGGGTAGAGGCTCGTAATATGGTTAATGATATGGCCAGCACGTTACCAACGGGAGTCAAGCCTCCTCAATTTAATGACCGATTTGACGAAGTTTACGGTGACGTATATGCTCTGACAGGTGACGGCTATTCATATGAAGAAATGCGAGAAAAAGCCGAAAAGATTCGCCGCATTCTGCTTGATGTTCCCAGTGTGAAAAAAGTACAGTTACTTGGGGTACAAACGGAAAAAATATATATTGAAATAGAAAATCGTAAGCTTGCCCAATTGGGGATTGACCCCAGCCTAATCAACTCCACGCTTGTGGCTCAAAATACCCAGGCGGCCGCCGGTATGCTTGAAACGGTTTCTGACAATGTGTATCTACGAATCACCGGTATGTTTGAGAACCTTGATAATATTAGCAATACGCCGATTCAGGCCAACGGACGCACCTTCCGTTTAGGTGATATTGCAAAAGTAACCCGTGCCTATGCGGAGCCCAGTGATCCGAAATTTTACTATAATGGCGTACCGGCTCTGGGTATTTCCCTGGCTATGGAGCCAGGTGGTAATATTCTTGTTCTTGGGAAAAACCTGGAGAAAATGGTCGGGGAAATAAAAAAGGAACTGCCTGCAGGTCTAGAAATTCATCAAACTGTCAACCAACCGAAAGTAGTAGAAACATCAATTAACGAATTTGTCGAGTCGTTGGCTGAAGCCATCCTGATTGTCCTCATTGTCAGTTTTGTAAGTCTTGGTGTGCGTTCTGGCGTTATAGTGGCTTTGTGCATTCCCTTGGTCATTGCTATAGTATTTACCTTCATGAACTTAGCAGGCATTGATCTACAAAGAATCTCTCTGGGAGCCCTCATCATCGCATTAGGACTATTAGTTGATGATGCGATCATTACTATTGAAACTATGGTGGTAAAACTAGAAGAAGGCTGGAACAGGTTCGATGCGGCTTGTTTTGCCTATACTTCTACAGCCTATCCACGCTTAACCGGGGAACTTGTAACCTGTGCCGGTTTCATTCCGGTTGCCTTCTCCAATGGCAACGCATCGGAGTTTTGTGGCGCTCTCTTCCCGGTAGTAGCGATTTCGTTACTTGCCTCCTGGATTGTGGCTGGAACAGCTACACCCTTATTAGGTTATCTATTTATAAAGATCAAACCAAAAGACAATAACGATGAAGAATCAAAGCTCTACAATTCTAAACTATATCTGTTATTTAAGAACGTTTTAATTTGGTGTCTGCAGCACCGTAAGCTAGTGCTGACGACCACTGTAGCTTGCTTTATCGCGTCAATTGGTTTATTGGGATCGGTCAGACAAGAATTTTTTCCGTCCTCTACTCGGTCTGAGCTTATTATCCAATTAAAATTGCAAGAAGGCGCTTCAGTCCAAAACAGTGGCGAAATCGCTCGTCAGTTTGCACAAAAACTGGAGGGCGATCCATTGATCGATTATTATACGTATCATGTGGGTGAAGGAGCTCCGCGTTTTGTCTTAAGTTTTGAGCCTACTTTTAATAAAACCAACTTTACTGAATTCGTCATTGTCGCCAAAGATGATACGGCCCGAAACCAATTACGAGTTAAGTTAAGTAAGTTATTAAATGATGAGTTTCCGGATGTGCGAGCTCATAGTAAGGTCATTGCAAATGGACCGAGCGCAGATTATCCGGTGATGTTGCGGGTAAGAGGCTACGATCATGATAAAGTCCGGGAAATTGCGAAACAAGTTGAAGCGGTGATGGCTACTAATCCCAGTGTAAAAAGTACAAATTTAAACTGGGATGAAAAAAGCAAAGTTATACACTTAGAAATTGATCAGGATAAGGCCAGAAAGTTAGGTATTGCTTCCCAATCATTAGCCACATCTCTTCAAGCCCAGTTATCAGGTTCAACTATCTCCGAATTTAGGGAAGGCGACAAAACTATTGGTATGGTATTTCGGTTTGATGTCTATGACCGTAATGATCTTTCCCGTCTAAAGGACCTCAGCATTCACATTGGTAACGGAAAATATGTTCCGCTTGATCAAATTGCTAACATTAGTTTCGATGCGGAAGAGGGATTGATTTACCGCTATAATTTAAAACCAATGATTATTGTACAGGCGGAAATCAATCCTGGTCTAACCGGTGATGATGTGGCAAAACAAATATACAATAAGCTCGTCGAGTTACGTGCTTCCTTACCGCCGGGCTACAGCATTGAATACGATGGCTCTAAGGAATCCAGCATTAAGGCTTCCAAGTTTATTTTCGAACCTATACCTATGATGATTATTGCGATTATGATTCTACTGATGATCCAACTGCAGAACATACCGAAGATGGTGTTAACACTGCTGACGGCTCCGCTTGGTATCATTGGTGTAACTGTTGGACTGTTATTAACGGGCAAGCCGATGGGGTTTGTTGTCCAATTGGGGATTCTGGCCTTGGCCGGAATTATTATGCGGAATACGGTCATTCTAATGGATCAGATTAATCAGCAGTTGGAAGCTGACGAATCGCTGTGGGATGCCATTATAAACGCAACAGTCATCCGGCTTCGCCCGATCCTACTAACAGCGGCAGCCGCGATCTTAGGAATGATTCCTTTAGTACCCAGCGTTTTCTGGGGTCCGATGGCTGTGGCGATTGCGGCAGGCCTGTTGGGTGCCACAGTTTTAACCCTTTTGGTATTGCCAGTTATGTATGCTGCCTGGTATAAAGTGCAACCGGGTGTTCCTGAACAGGATTATTCAAAAGTTACTAGATAGTAGTTCTGTTTGTGGCGATTGGTCAACCCTGTTTCTGCTCAAACATGGTGTTCACGATATGCTGCTTTTGCTTCATGTATGCTAGGTGGTGTGAGTAGGAGGGAGTTAATCACTCCCTCCTGCTCGATTGAGTTCATAAATAAGATTATGGGTGTAGGTGCTTGATATTTTGGTTAGTGTCAGGTAGATTTTAGTTTAGAGAGATTTTTGCACCAAAGCCAAAAATAATGAATCATTTAAATAATTTGGGGGTGGGTAAGGTGAGTAAATCGAAACTATGGACGAACGATTTTATCCTCATTTTTGCAACGATGCTGTTTGTTTCTCTAGTTTTTTACTTATTAATGACGGCAATGACAACATATGCTATTCAACAATTTAATGCTTCACAAAGCCAAGCAGGTTTAGCTTCTGGTATATTTGTCATTGGCGGACTTATTGCACGCCTTCTGGCAGGAAAATACATGGAAGTAATTGGTCGTAAAAAGTTGCTTTACGGAAGCTTGTTTTTATTTTTAATTGCTACGCTGTTATATTTTCCAGCAAATAACTTAGACTTATTGCTGTTGGTTCGTTTTATCCATGGAGCTGCTTTTGGTTTTGCCACCACAGCAATGCCAACAGCCATAATGGATATTATTTCGATTGAGCGGCGCGGAGAAGGAATAAGTTACTTTTCATTAAGTATGACTATAGCTTCGGCCATTGGGCCTTTCTTGGGCATTTTTATCATGCAACATGCCGATTTTAACATGATGTTTGCTGTTTGTACTGGTTTTTCCGTAGTGAGTATTATCATCATGTTATTTGCGCAGATACCTGAAGTGAGAATCACAAAAAAACAGATGGATGCTATGAAAGAAAATACATGGCAAGATTTCTTTGAGAAAAGTGCTATTCCTATTTCAATCATTATGCTCCTCACGGGAATAGCTTTCTCAAGTATCCTGACCTTTCTTAATTCTTACGTAATAAATATTAATTTATCAACTGCGGCAAGTTTCTTTTTTATTGTATATGCTACATTCATCATAATTTCAAGACCATTTACCGGTCGATTGCTGGATATTAAAGGGGATAATATTGTTATGTATCCGGCATTGCTATTATTTACGTTAAGTTTAGTATTGCTTAGTCGAGCAGAGTCCGGTTTCATCCTTTTGCTAGCAGGAGCGTTAGTTGGCCTTGGTTTTGGGACGATTATGTCTTGCGCCCAAGCCATTGCCACAAAGAAAGCACCGCAGCACCGCATCGGACTTGCTACTGCAACCTTTTTATTTTTTCTGGACGTAGGGGTAGGGTCTGGTCCTTTCTTAATAGGAAATATAATCCCTATCGTTGGTTTTCGGGGCATGTATATGATAATGGCTGTTGCTGTATTTTTATCTATCTTTTTATACTATTTTGTACATGGGAAGAAGGCGGCAACTAGTAATTAGCCTGCTAATATAAGTGATGAGATTGGATAGGCTACAATGAATTGAACAGTTTGCTTAAAGGGGCGGTCCATTCATGGCCATTATTCTTCAAATGTGCGCAACTTATTTTACATTATCAAAAAGCAAAACGTCCCTCCCACTCCCAAGGGAACCGAACCTTTTTGCAAAAATCCAATTTCGCGTATTAGTATCACCGTTCGATCACAACACATGTTGAGTGTGTGGCGTTGATAGAACGGAAGTAGCCAGTATTGGCGGGTGTTTGAGGTGTTTGGTTAATTTTATAAGTGTGTAATTATGTTCTCATAGACGTCGATTTTAGGGGCGAACATACGTAGGGGGTCGGAATCCCTAAACAAATACACGAAATTATGTACATATACACGGAATTATGGGGATATTCGTGTAAAGGTATATGATTTCGTGTATTTATGCGACACCCCATAAAATTTGGAAGTTTATAAAGGAGATTTATATCGAGTATGTAGTTGATGAAGCTAAGTACAATAAGGACTTATGTGGGTATTAGCAGTAGCTAGTGCCTGATAAGAAGCTGGTTGATTGACGGAAAGTCTTAAGGCAGTTTGTTATATGGCGGTGGTGGCATGTAATAAAGGTTATATTTTAGTTTAAGATTAGTCGGGGTGAAACGTGTCATCTGTAATGGCAAATAAAACTTTATATATGAATGAATTTGGCAGGTGTTTTATATTTTTATGCGAAATGTTAAAAAAGAAAATAAAATTTAAACTAATTAGGATACAAGGAGGATTATAATGGAATTGATTCAAGTAAACCAAGAAAAATGTATCCGCTGTGGCTTCTGTGCAGACGTTTGTCCCAGGAGCGTTATCAATATGGGTAATCAAGGACCAGAGGTTATAGGTACAGAAGAACGTTGTATCGCCTGTGGTCATTGTGTGGCAGTTTGTCCTCAGGATGCATTGGATAATGTGAAGACACCTTTAGCCCAACAGTTGCCAATAGGAAAAGCACCTGTTCTTGACGCGGATACGGCGTGCCATTTTCTACGTGCTCGACGATCGATTCGCCGTTATAAGAAAGATGGTGTATCGAGAGAAAAAATTCTGAAGCTCCTTGATATTGCCCGTCTAGCCCCGACTGGCAGTAATGCACAGGGCGTCGCTTATCACGTCATTGATAACGCTGACATACTGCGCAAAATTACAGCTGCTACGGTTAACTGGATAGATGAGCAAGTGCAAAAAGGTTCTCCTTGGGCACTGCCTTATGCGAGTTCAGTCGATAATTATCGTAAAACCGGTCAGGATATCATTTTACGGGACGCGCCATGTCTGGTTGTGGCCATAACGGAGAAGAACTTTCTGCCACGCGGTCGGGATAATAGTCATTTTTCACTGACTTACGCCGAGCTGTATGCACCGGCTATCGCATTGGGAACGTGTTGGGCAGGGTTCTTTGAAACGTGTGCATCGGCCGGTTATCGGCCGATGCTTAGTCTCTTGAACCTGCCGGAAGACATGATCGTTACTGGTGGGTTGATGGTGGGGTATCCCCAGTATTCTTATAAACGCTTAGTAGATAGAAATCCTTTGCAAGTCACCTGGCAGTAAAGGAAGAGCCTGATGTAGAAAGGGTTCATCGTTTTTTTGTAATTGTATATGTGTGATTTTCTGTTCGCTCAGACTTCGGTTTGGGCGATTTTCTCATGGAGGGTGTCGCGGAGTTGATGAGTTTCGTGTGACAGTATAAACAAATACACAAAACTGGATACTTTTACACGGAAGTCAAAGGGTTTCGTGTAAAGGTATGGTGGGATAAGAGAATGCAGTTGCTGAAGTCACTCAATCAAAAAAGCTTACCAGGATTTTGTTATCTTGGTATTACTGGCAATGCCTAAGTTTTTTACTTAGGAGCGTTTTGCGCAAGTACATAAAGGCAACTGTAGCAAGGGTTCGTGGAGATTGGGCAGTAGCTAGCGTGTGATAAGAAGTTGATGGCTATAATTCTAAATAATTCACGCTAATAGGTTAATAATACATACAAAGATTGATTAAGGGAGATTAGCATGGATATAAAAAAGCTGCTGTTTAGTTTGGTTTTATGTCTTGGTGCAGGGGGAATAGGATATTACTTTACTATACCTTCGATTGGTACTTGGTACACATTGTTGCAAAAGCCTGTATTTACGCCACCAAACTGGATTTTTGGACCAGTTTGGACATTATTGTATATCATGATGGGTATTGCATTGTATTGCGTATGGAAAAAACGTGATCAGAAAACCAAGAGTAAGGTTGGTGCCTACACTTGGTTTTATATGCAGCTTATTTTAAATGTTATGTGGTCAGTGGTGTTTTTTGGCCTACATTCTATATTCGGAGGACTTTTAATTATTGTTGGTTTATGGCTAGCAATTGCAGTGACAATCCTAAAGTTTAGGGAACAAGTGCCTAGTACTGCTTGGCTGTTGGTTCCTTATCTGTTGTGGGTTTCTTATGCCTGTTTATTAAACTATAGTCTGTGGCGTTTGAATGGTTAGATCCATACAGTGTATGAGACATCCATGCCAGTCGGAGTATCAAAGTGACCCTTCAAGGCGTTATCCCATCATTCGACTCATCGAGATGCCAGTTCTCATGGCATTACTGCCAATGCCTAAGCTTTTCACTTAGGAACGTGTCGCACTTTATTTCGCTCAGACTTTGATTTGAGCGATATTTTGTTGGGCGGTATTTAATATGCGTAATTGGGAGAAGTTAGTGCGGAATTGTGGTAATATAAGGAAAGATAATAATTGATTTGCAGAAAGGTTTGAATTTTGCCTATTTGGATTATTATAGTTGAAAGCGCTGATTTTGTTGCGCTTTGGAAGTTATTCTAATAAAACAGGCTAAACTTCTGAACAGCTACTAGAGTATGTCCACAATGAGGGCAACGCCTAATCAGGAGTAGCTGGTCAAGCAATTCTATGGAAAATCAATAAATATTTGTGCGAAAGATGCCATTCACAAGCAGAAATTCTTAGAACAGAAAGGTGTTAGGGAAAAGCAAATGGAATTATTACAATGTGAAATTATGATTTTCACTTGACGAGGTGATGAAAATGACCACAATATCTGCAGTTAAAGCAGAATCATATGATACCCAAGTGGTTGAACAGGCAATGGATGAACTGCTTGGCTTAATTGGCAGTATGGAGCATTATGTTAAACCGGGAGAAAAAGTATTAATTAAACCCAATATGCTGGAAGGCTTGTCGCCGGAAAAGGCGGTAACCACCCATCCAGAGGTAGTGCGGGCGGTCATCAAGGCCGTAAAAGCGGCCGGAGCAGTGCCAGTGGTGGGTGACTCGCCGGCAATGGGCAATACCTTGAAAGCTGCACAAAAAACGGGTATCTTAGCGATATGTCAAGAAGAAGGCATTCAATTACTTCCCTTTCAGCACGCTATTGATATACCATTTCTCGCCGGGACGATGGTGAGGAAGTTTGTCTTAGCACAGGAACTGAAGGCGGTCGACAAAGTCATTTCCCTGGGCAAGATGAAAACCCATTCCCTTACCGGCGTTACTGGCGGTATCAAAAATCTCTTTGGGTTTGTGGTTGGGCCGAATAAAGCCCAGTTTCATCTGCGTATGCAAAAACGTAGTGATTTTGCGGCCATGCTGGTGGATTTGGCTCAAGCCGTGAATCCGGTGTTATTTATCATTGATGGGATTGTTGGTATGGAAGGCGACGGACCGCGCAACGGAACGCCATGCAAAGGGAATATCCTCTTGGCGGGCACCAATGGTTTTGCGGTAGACATGGTCATGGCCGAGATGATGGGCTTTCGCGGTGACAAACTGCCGGTGGTTGCACAGGCATTAAGGCAGGGGTTGGTACCATTACGGGCAGAAATCACAGTGACTGGCAGTGCTCAAAATACCAGTCTTAGCTTTAGGGAACCCAAGAATATGTCTGCCCTGGATACGGTGTTGCCGAAATGGTTGGCCGCGTGGGGGCAACAGCAACTAACAGCAAAGCCGGTAATAGCACCTAATTGCGTTGGCTGTCGACGCTGCGCCGAACACTGCCCGCCCCAAGCCATCACGCTAATAAACAATCAAGCCTCAATCGACTATGCGCGGTGCATTCGCTGCTACTGCTGTCAGGAACTGTGCCCCCATAACGCGGTTAACCTAAAAAATGGTACGCTACTGAACGCCATTTTAAAATTATGCGGACGCAAATAATACCACAAAATGCTGTCCCCCTGTTTTTTAATCGGGGAGAAAGGATCAGGCCTACGTTGCTGCGCAATAATGGGAATATAATTCGATTGTAGGTAAATGCTGTTATGAAGAGCCGGATGCCTTAATAGGGCAAGCCCGGTTCTGTGAGGGTTGCACGCCAAGAGGCGCGCTTCTACTCGACTCTCCACCATGTAAATCAGGATTTTTTGAAATAGCTAAAACCCGCTAATTACCCGACTTTGTTTGAGTAGTTAGTGGTTTTTTGTCGTTTTGTGGCTATTTTTAAAACCTCTACCACCTAAAACCATATCTTAAAATGCAGGAGAAAACCTAAGTTTGTTTAATAAGTAAATAAACAAATTAGAATTTTTATAGCTTACGTTCTTACATGTTAAAGACTACATTCTGAAAAGAGGCGGTTTACATTGCAGCCCAACAGCAAGTATACATTTGTGCAAAGTAGAGAAGAAGACTATTATAACAGTCGATGGAAGCATGATATAAATAGTAGTATCATTTGTGTTGGATTGCTTTTTCTTATATTGCTCGGAGCAGCTCGGCATGACTTTATTCTTTATTTTAACAATGACACGGCGATAGCTTCTTCTAATATAATTTTACTTATTCTTCGCGGAAATGGAATTATTATATCGTTGACTATTATTATATGGCTTATATCGCATCGGAATAAACCCAAGAGCATGCAATATGAGCGATATATTTTTGTTTGGGAATTAGCTATAGTTATTATGTCCCTTTACTCGGATATAATCAGACCTCAGTCATACTACCTCAGTTCTACTGTTGAAATCCCGGTTATTATGTTTCTATATCTACTTGTGCCACAGCATAACCGCTTATTGCGTATTTTGCCTCCAACTATATTTAGTATTGGCCTAGTGCTGATATATTATTTTCATAAAGTACCACCGGAGACGTTAGGCTTTGGAAGCTTATATATCGGAATAGTATTTGTAAACTTACTAGGAGATTATTTTGCAGACAAAATGTATTTTAAAGATTATCTGCTTTATTGCCTTTCCAATGGTGACGAACTAACTGGGGTATATAACAGACGATATTTAGAAAAAAAGTCGAAGGAGGAATGGAGCCGTTGCCACAGGCATCAAAAACCAATCTCAGTCTGTCTAATGGATATTGATTTTTTTAAAGATTTTAATGATACATATGGACACCAGTGTGGTGACGAGGCCTTGAGAAAAGTGGCTACTGAGTTAACCAAAAGCATTAAATTGTCTGATGATTTTGTGGCTCGCTACGGAGGTGAAGAATTTATCATCATTCTTCCGGATAAAACTATGGAAGAAAGTAAAATACTAGCAGAAACTGTTCGAAGATCTATTGAAGAATTAAAAATACCGCACAATACCTCTAGTGTTTATCCATACCTTACTTTGAGTATTGGAATTTCTAATGTAGTTCCTCATGACGGAATGAAGTATGAGGATTTGGTTCACCAGGCAGACATAGCATTATATCAAGCAAAAGTAGAAGGGAGAAATCAGGTGTCTACCTACTGAAGAAAAAGCTCTATCTGCTTTAGGATGCCTATAACCCTGTAGATTGGCACCCTTGGGGTGATGAAGCATTTGAAAAATCAAAACGTGAAGATAAGACAGTGTTTTTCAACAGTGGTTATAGTTGTTGCTATTGATGCCATGTGTATTAAAGACACCAAAAAATTGTGGGCGGCCATTGACGCTATTTTATAGAGGTAATATTATTCGTAGATGCTTGACGTAGTGTGAGTAGAGCAGTATAATTAAAAAAACAAAGGTGTATATACACCTAATGGTAACCCAATACAGGGAGATACATCTATCATGGAGCATATTAATGAAGTTTATCCTAAACGTCCTAGCCTATGCAATTGTATGAATATGCGGCGGGCTTCTCGTGCAGTTACTCAGTTTTATGACGAGGTCTTGAAGCCTAGTGGACTTACAATTGCCCAGTTGGCGCTGCTGCGACATCTCGAAATATTGGAACAGATCACCATAAGCGAGCTGGCAAAGAAAATGCGCATCGACCGGACTACTCTGAACCGTAATATGAAGCCTCTTGCAGATGCTGGACTTATTGCAATTATCCCGGGAAAAGATTCGCGTACCCGGGAGATAATGCTGACGCAAAAGGGCAAAGATGCAGTAGTTTTGGGGTGGTCGCTTTGGGGCGAGGCTCAAAACTCTATAAAAGAATACATGGGAGAAGAGGATCTGGTCAAGCTTATACAACTGCTGTCGAAGTTAGAGGCACTTGTTCCTTAATTCAACTGATTAATAGGCCTTGTATAGTATAGGTACATATGTGTATATACACGCTATTGCCTGTGGGTAAGGTCTACAAAATAAAAAGCGAGGAGAAGTACAATGAATAAAGAAACGATCAGAAAGTATATTCTGGATTTAGGCGTCGACGATGTGGGTTTTGCTAAAGTTGAAGACTATCATAGCCCTAAATCTTACGCGATCGAAACCTTTCTGCCAGAAGCGAAAACGATTATCTCTTTGGTATTTCAGGAGTTGGACACTTGTGAAAGTCCTAGCGTCACCATTGCCATGAATGGTCGGCTGGACATGAATTACTTTCAGCGGTCTTGCAGTTACCAAATCAATCGCTTCCTTAAAAGAGAGTTTCAGGCGAAGGTAGTGGATATGCCCTTCTCTTCCCCGATGGAACAGCATAAAGACAGAGCAGCGTTAGGGGACTTTTCTCAGCGTCACGCGGCCGTGGCCGCCGGAATGGGGACAATTGGTCGGCATAACCTTGTCATTCATCCACGCTTTGGAACTCGGATCGGTTTGACGGCTCTTATCACCGATCTTGAGATTGAACCGGATGCAAAGATAGAACAAGACTTATGTACTCACTGTGATCTGTGCGTCAACAACTGTCCGGGAGGTGCTCTCGCTGAGGCCGGTAAAACAGAAATCGGCAAGTGCATGAAACACTCACAACCCTATGGATTACGTTCTAACATCGGTTTTTGGCAAAAATTTGCCGACAGTTCACCGGCAGAGCAAAAGCAGATGTTCATTGATGAGGAATATTGGCGTTTACAGCAGGCGCATTCTATCGGGATGCAATATTATTGCTTTAATTGTATGAAATCTTGCCCGGTTGGGCTCGGTTAATACAAGTTTATGAAAAAAGGAGCGAATCAAATGAAATCTTTATTTGACCAAACGCGATTTGCCGGTATGACGCTGAAAAACAGATTGTTCCGTTCTGCTACTTATGATGGTTTGGCTGATGAATCCGGACACATGACGGAAGCATTATTTCAAGTATATGAAAATCTGGCAAAAGGTGGAGTCGGAACAATTATCACAGGGCTTACTTTTGTAAGTGATTTAGAACAGCCTCTTCCCAGACAAATGGGCATTTCGAATGATTCTTTTATTGACGACTTTAAGAGATTGACCGACATGATCCATCAGTATAATGTCAATACCATACTTCAAATCGCAAATCTTGGTTCCCAAACTTCTCCGAATGAAAATAGCGGCAAGGTCATGTGGGGACCAAGCGCAGTAGAAGATTTGGGTTATAAAACGACTCCGCAAGAAATGACTACTGAGGAAATTCTCTTGGCACAAATATCTTTTGCAGAAGGGGCATTCAGGGCCAAGAAAGCGGGATTTGATGGGGTTCAAATGCACGTGGCCCATGGATATCTATTAAGTAAATTTTTAACGCCCTATTATAATCGCAGAACCGATGGCTATGGAGGCACTATCGAGAATAGAGCAAGGATGATTATTGAAACGTATCAAGCAATACGAGAAAAAGTAGGGCCGGAATATCCTATTCTCATTAAAATCAACAGTGAAGATTTTATGGATCAAGGAATGACATTTACAGAATGCAAATATGTATGCCAAAGGCTGGTGGCATTAGGGATAAGCGGGATTGAAATAAGTGGTGGCAGTCTTTCGTCCCGGCCTAAAGAGGGCGTCGTAAGATTCATAAAAACGCCGGAACAAGAAGGGTATTTCAAGGCATATGCCGCAGAACTAGCTAAGGAGATTAATGTGCCAGTTATCGTAGTGGGTGGTAATCGTAATTTTGAGTCGCTGACGGGGATTTTGCAGGAAACTCCAATTGAATACATTGCACTTAGTCGACCACTGATATGCGAAAGTGATCTAATGAATCGTTGGAAGGGTGGGAATCAGAAACCAGCAAAATGTATTTCCTGTAATAAGTGCTTCTATCCAGGCGGAACGAGTTGCATTTTTAACCGAAGAAATAAGTGAAATAGTTAGGATAGAGTTACAAATCAAATGTGGATTATAGGTTTAATTCTAATTTCATACGTGTGTATATCAATAGGTAAGGTCTTGATATAATCTCCACCTTTTCCCCTGATCAACACAGTACGTGAGGTATCTATGCATGTAGGATGCTTTAAGTGAGCCCTTCAAGGCGTTACCCCATCATTTGATTCATCGAGATGTCAGTTCTATTGGCTGTACTGCCAATGTCTAAACTTTTCATTTAGAAACGTGTCGCACTTTATGTTCGCTCAGACTTCGGTTTGAGCGATTTTTTGTTAGGGGGTGTCGCACTTTTACGCGGAAACATACAAATACGCGAATTTATAGAGGATTTCGTGTAAAAGTATGGAAGATTATATTAAAACGACAACCCTGTCAAGCGTCTACACAATTTTTACAATGGCATAATGAAAATATATTTAGGAAATATATTTATTGGTTAAATATAAAGGTTCTGGTGCAAAAATAAAGCTGTGATATAATCTTACCGTAAACTTGAAAAATGAGGTAAAGAGTATGTCACAGCATTTATTTAAATATAAGCATTTTGAATCTGAAATTATATTATTGTGCGTTCGTTGGTATCTTAAATATCCGCTCAGTTACAGAATGCTTGTTGAGATGATGCAAGAGCGAGGATTGAAGCTAACTCATACAACTATTATGAGATGGGTTCACCAATATTCTCCTATAATTGATGAAAAAGTACGAAAACACCTTAAGCCGACCAATGATTCATGGCGGATGGATGAAACATACTTAAAAATCAAGGGTAAAAATGCATATTTATATAGAGCAGTAGATTCTCAGGGTAAGACTATAGATTTTTTTGTGTCTGAACATCGTGATAAAGATGCCGTGAAGAATTTCTTCAAAAAGGCTTTAAAAGCCATACATAATCAGCAACCAAGGGTAATAACAACTGACAAGTACGCTGCAACAGAAGTTGCCATCTATGAAATGATTTATAGTGGAACCCTCTCGATTAAAGCAAGACTTCGTAAAGTAAAATACTTGAACAATATTATTGAGCAAGACCATCGATTTATTAAACGAAAAATCAGGTCAATGCTTGGATTTGATAGTTTTCAAACTGCTGAAAAAACAATTTGTGGAATTGAACTTATGCATATGATCAGCAAGGGACAGGTTGAAGAAATT
>JAGFZX010000093.1 GCA_017889585.1 Bacillota bacterium | reverse complement strand
GTCTTGGAAGAAGGCGGGCTACACCGACATAAAGTAAACAGAAGTATAGACTGCGTGGGGTGCCGAAAATGTGAAAATGTCTGTCCGAAGCAAGCTTTGTCTATTGTAGGATTGGACAAGACCATTTCTACAGCCTTAGAAATCATCAAACAAGATGCGCTCTTCTATCACAATTCAGGTGGAGGAGTCACTCTTGGCGGGGGAGAAGTGACTGCGCAGCCAGAATTTGCCACGAACTTGTTGATGGAATGCAAAAGATTGGGAATTCATACAGCAATTGAAACTTGTGGATATGCAAAATTAGATTCTCTGCTTATGATTGCCCAGTTTACAGATTTGTTTCTGTATGATATTAAGCAAATTGATTCTGATCGGCATTATGAACTTACAGGAGTAGGAAATGAACGTATCTTGGATAATCTAACGGAACTCGTGCGGCGTGGGTTTAATGTTAAAGTCAGAATGCCTCTTGTCAGGGGATTGAATGATAGCAAAGAGACAATTTGTCGAACTTTAGAATTTCTACAAACTTTCAAAAGTTACAAAAATTTTCAGGGCATCGATTTGCTTCCTTATCATAAATTAGGCATTAATAAATACAAGCAACTAGATATGAAATATGAGATTACAGAAGATTTAAGCTTCAAAGAAGAAGAATTAGATAAAATAGGAGAATTTATAAAAAAATATGATCTTCAGGTCAAAGTTATCAAACATTGATACAAGGTACATTAAATGCCGGATGGAGGGATCTTATGAGTGGAGCCGATGAATTTGACAAAAGACGTATCATTCAGGAATATGTACCAGGCAAGCAAGTCACTTTGGCCCACATTATAGCTTCGCCCGTACAGGATATCTATGAACGCCTAGGAATTGAAGAAAAAGGTGCCATTGGGATTTTAACCCTCACGCCAAATGAGACAGCAATTATTGCTGCCGATATTGCTACAAAGACAGCTGATGTAGAGATTGGTTTTTTGGATCGTTTTACAGGATCCCTTGTCATATCTGGAGATGTGGCAAGTGTGGAGTCTGCTATGGCTGCCATAAATCATACATTAGAAAAATTACTAGGCTTTACGCCTGCTAAGATTACACGGACATGAAGAAACGAATTATGGTCGTTGGACCTAATCAAGCTGGGAAATCCACGTTGACCAATGTTTTAAATGATTCCGCTAGACCATTAAAAAAGACCCAGGATATCATTTATGGAAGAAATACCATTGACACGCCAGGATCATATATTGAAAACCCTTTGATGTACAAATACCTGATTGCAACGGCGCAAACTGCTTCCCATGTACTGATTCTGATTGATCAATCTAAAATTACTGAAGTGTATCCGCCTGGGTTTGCAAAAGCCTTTACTTGCCCTGTCATTGGCGTGATTACAAAAAGTGATTTGAATCAGAAAAACACCAATTTATGTGTAGAGCAGTTGAAAAGGATTGGGATTTGTGAACCTTATTTCAAGATCTCCTTAACCAATAACATGGGCGTGGAAGACTTAAAAAAATATTTGCTTATGAGAATTTTGGTACATGAAAACGTTAGGAATTGTGAGGTGAGGCAATGAAATTCATCACCGAAATGGACCTGCGAGATTTATATAAAATAGAGCCTTTTACCAATTATGTTGTGGAACTGGATACAAAGATTACACCCGGTGCTCGCCAATTTCTTGTGGATCGAGGAGTCACTTTAGCCCAGCCCCCATGTAGTGATGACCCAAAAACAAACACTAGTCAGCTAGGTGAGACCGAGGCCCGAGGCAACTGGTATGCTCTGAGATTGCGTAGAAAAATGGAATGCATAGAGTCCCTATTTCTCCTGATCGGAGCAGAATTTTCAACCTCTGGAGATGGGCTTTTGTCAGAAGAGATTATGGCATTGGGTAAATGTTTCCGGGATGTACAACATGCTGAGCGGGAACAAATCACTCCAGGGAACATTCAATTTTGGGGTTGGCCAGAAGAAAAAATCAGAAATTGCTCTAATAATCTAGGGAAACATTTTGACATTAGTGAGCTTCACGTGGGATTAGAAAATGGAAAAGTAATTGCCATATTAAATTATTTACGTGCTTCCCTCAGAGAGGTTGAACCAGCCATTTTAGAAGCTTATTGGAATGAGGAAAAGCAAGCCTGTTCACAACAGGAACTAATTAAAAATGTTAACTTAATCATTAATATACTCTGCATTATGATGTGGAAGCGTCTGGGAGGACAGAAATGCAAACCGTAAATTCTACTTTTCAATATTGCGATCAACTTGTTCGTGATTTTGAGGCCGTCATCGCAAAACCTATCGTGAGTAAGTCCTCTGTTTATTACACTGGCGTTGACCTTGGAACGGCCTATATTGTATTGGCAGTCCTTGATGAGAATTATCGGCCCGTTGCTGGTGCCTATCGTTTTGCTAATGTTGTCAAAGATGGCATGATCGTGGATTATATCGGCGCCATTCGTATCGTTAGAGAATTGAAACAAGAATTGGAAGAAAAACTGGGTACTGAGCTGATCTATGCAGCCGCCGCTCTTCCTCCGGGGACTTTTACCCTTGATTCAGGAGCCATTAAGCATGTTGTACAAGGGGCTGGTTTTGAAATTACCAACTTATTAGATGAGCCAACAGCAGCTAATGCCGTACTTAAAATTGAAGATGGTGCCATTGTGGATGTTGGTGGGGGCACTACGGGGATTGCCATTTTAAAAGGCGGTAAAGTGATTTATGTAGCGGATGAGCCGACAGGTGGAACTCATTTTTCTCTCGTCATTGCTGGTGCATATAAAATGAGTTTTGACGATGCGGAACATTATAAACGGGATTTTAAAAATCACCGAGAATTGACTCCTGTATTACGGCCAGTTATCGAAAAAGTCTCATCGATTATCAGTTCTCACATTGCTGAATATCCGGTAAAAGAGATCTATTTAGTAGGCGGAACCTGTTGCCTAAGCGGATTCGAAGACATTATTACCAAACAAACAAAGATCCCCACTTATAAACCGCAAAATCCTATGTTTGTAACACCATTAGGTATTGCACTTAACTGCACACAGGAAATCCTGTAGATAGGAGTGACTTTTACACATGGAATATCGAATTATAAAATCTCCTTCCACTGGTACAATGGATATTCTCTTTCGCCGCAAAGGATCGCCTTCAACTATTCCTCTTGGGAATTATGATGCGGTAGGTTTAGTTCAGGGGCGATTGATTGATATGGTTGTTGCTGCTGATATCGCAGAGAAAGCAGCTGGGGTGGTCGTAGAAGATATAAAAGGTCAATGTCCTCAAAATCTGATTATGATTGCCATCTTTGGAGATACGGCGTCCGTGGAAGCCGCGATGGAAGAGATACAATATAAATTAAAATAAAAAAAAGGTGAGACTCTATGATAGCTGCAACAGTAATGGATAGTATATGGGCAACAAGAAAAGCTGATTCCCTCAGAGGACTGAAATTTATGTTAGTGGAAGTTCAGGGTGGTATTGACGCTGGGCGTCTTATGATAGCTGCTGATAATATCGGTGCTGGAATTGGCGAGAGAGTACTCGTTTGTACTGGCAGCTCAGCTCGAAAAATGCTAGAACGGGACGATATACCTGTTGATGCCGTAATTGTCGGAATCATTGACGAAGACTGTGTGTTTTAAGAAATCCGGAGGTGGGAAAGTTGGATCTACTGAACATAATCAAGGATGCAGGGGTTATTGGGGCGGGAGGAGCTGGATTTCCAACTCACGCCAAGCTAACTTCTAAAGCCGAGTATATATTGCTGAATGGCGCTGAATGTGAACCCTTACTCAGAGTGGATCAGCAATTGATGGAACTGTTCCCTGATGAAATTATCAGAGGGTTAGAAGCTGCGGGACGATATGTTGAAGCGAATAAAGCCATCATGGGTATCAAGGGCAAACATAAAGAAGTCATTGCCCTGATGCGAGAGCGAATCGTAGCATTAGGACTTTCAAATTATATGGAAGTGATGGAACTACGGGATATCTATCCTGCTGGCGATGAACAGGTTTTGGTTCATGAACTAACTCAAAGAATTGTGCCAGAAGCATCCATCCCTTTGAAAGTGGGCTGTGTGATTATCAATTCAGAAACGGCACTGAATATATCGAAGGCTATGTCAGGGCAACCAGTGACAGAAACCTATGTCACTATTGCTGGAGATATTCCTCACCCGATGACTTTTAAAGTTCCTGTGGGTGTAGCTATTCGGGATGTAATCGGACAATGCGGCGTAGAAAATATGACTGACTATGTGGTGATTGATGGTGGTCCCATGATGGGAGCTATCATGAATAACGTAGATGGATATGTTACCAAAAAAAGTAAAGGTTATGTACTGCTCAAAAAAGACCACTTTCTTATTCGCAAAAAATCATTGAGTCTAGATAGGGCCAGAATAATCGGAAAAACTGCCTGTGAACAATGCCGTATGTGCACGGATCTATGTCCCCGTTATCTTTTAGGACATAATATGCAACCGCATAAAATTATGCGTGCCCTAAGTTATCATTTGGAAGACATAAAAGAACAACAAATTGCTCAATTATGTTGTGAATGTAATGCCTGCGAACTATTTTCTTGCCCTGTTAATCTTCATCCCAAAACGGTTAATATTTTTTACAAGCAAAAGCTGGCAGAACAAGGTATTAAATATCAGCCAGTACAAATTGACTTTCAGGCCAGGTCAGCCAGAGAATATCGCCTAATTCCAAGTAAACGTCTCATTGCAAAAATCGGCTTAACAGCCTTTGATAAATCAGCACCCATGACTCAGGTTGAATTTAGGCCAGAATACATTCGGATTGCTCTACGGCAACACATTGGAGCCCCTGCGATAGCTGTCGTTACTGCCGGTGAACAGGTGAAAGCTGGACAATTAATTGGGGAAATTCCGGATAACAGTCTTGGAGCTTCGGTTCATTCTAGCTTCAATGGTACTGTAATAGAAAAACAAGATAATTTTATTGTAATAAAGGTGGATTCGTATGTATAGTGCGATAGGTATGATTGAACTTACGAGTATTGCAAGAGGAATCTATACCACAGACTTAATGCTCAAAATAGCATACGTTGAAATAGTCAGTGCAACTCCTGTCTGTCCAGGAAAATATATCGCCATTGTCAAAGGAGACGTCGCTGCTGTAGAAAGTTCTATTAGCATAGGCATAGAAATAGCAGGAGAATATCTAGTAGATAGTTTTATTCTTCCCAATGTCCATCAAGCCGTTTTTCCTGCTATCACGGGCACAACCATGCCAGATGAAATGGGGGCTCTAGGGATCATGGAATGTTTTTCCTTGGCATCTATGATTATTGCAGCTGATGCAGCACTTAAAGCTGCAGATATACAGGCTTTAGAACTGCGACTAGGCAGTGGATTGGGTGGTAAAGCCTATTTTACATTTACCGGTGATGTCGCTGCTGTCGAAGTCGGTATTGAAGCTGGGAAAGCCATTGCCCTTAAAAATGGTTTATTGGTGGATATTGAAGTCATTCCTGCTCCGTCTGATAAATTATGGAAATCCTTATTCTAACATTAGGATAAAATACAGTGTTTATTAAAAGGAGGTGATACTTTGAAAAAACTTGTTTGTACAAGCGAGGTAAAAGTCCTAGCAGAAAAAGGCAATAAAATATTCTGCGTTGACAGTAATACCATTATTACGCCGGCAGCCAATGATTTAGCTAAAGAACTAGGAGTAGAATTTGCAATAGGATTAGCTATTCCAGTCGATAACAGTGCTAAAGTAAGTAACCCAGAACAGAAAAATATCCAGGGAAAAGAAATTGACCGGGATATGATCTATCAGGTGGTAAAAGCAGTATTGGCCAACGGACTGATGGCAAGTGTCACTAATCCAGCCAATGAAGTTCCTTTCCGTGCAGATTGTGACCCTAAAAGTGGATTAAAAATTGTGCGTGGCAGGACCGTCACATTAGAAAATTTTGATACAGGGGATTCTAGCAACAACGTAGCTTACCGAGAAGTAATCAGTAAAGATGAATCCCAAATGAGTTCAGGCTTTTTGACAATTGAAAAATCTAGCTTTGAATGGGAATTATGCTATGAAGAAATTGATATTATTCTAGAAGGAAGCCTGTCGATCACGATTAATGGTGAGACTTATCAAGCGTATCAGGGAGATGTCCTTTTTGTACCCAAAGGTTCTAAAGTGATCTGGAGTTCATCTGAATATGTCAAACTATTTTATGTAACCTACCCGGCGAATTGGGCTGATCTTATGGCGCAGCAATAGGAGGGTAATTTATGAAGGCTCTTGGTCTAATTGAGACACGAGGACTTCTTCCTGCGATTGAATGTGCAGATGTCATGCTCAAAACGGCGCAAGTGGAACTTGTAGGGAGAACTTTTGTAGGCAGCGGCCTGGTAACAATTGCCGTAACTGGTGATGTGGGTGCTGTTAAAGCAGCTGTAGAAGCTGCTGTAGCAGCAATTAAAAATATTGGCCACTTGTCATTGGTTTCTCAACATGTCATTCCTAGGCCCCATGATGATATTGAAAGTATAGTTGTTGTAAAAGATGCTGAGGATCAAGGAATTCCTGTAGCACAACAGGAGGAATTAACAGTTCTTCTGTGCTCTGATTCCATCATCGACATCAATGCTCCTTTGCCAAATGAAGATATAGCAGAAAGGGTCCAAATAATAAAAGAAAGTATTTCCTCGACACTCATGCCTAAAAATCTCCACAAAGAGGAAGTGGATGCTTTTGTACAGGAATTTGGTCTTGAAAAAGGTGTGAATGCACTGAAAGCCCTTTCTGTGGTAAGACTCCGGAATTTAGCAAGGGAATACAAAGAACTTGGTGTAGTAGGTAGAGCCATATCCAAAGCTAACAAAGACTTACTTACGGAAAAGTTACGGGGATATTATGCTAGGGAGCATGAAGGGTAACTTTCGTACCTATAAAAATAAGTAGAGACAGTGGAGGGAGGAATAGTAAATTGGAAAAATTTGATTATGATTTGCAATCCGTGCAAGAGACCAGAAATCTTGCACATCAGGCTAAATTAGCACAAACTCAACTTGTAAAATTCAGTAGTGAACAAATTGATAAAATTATTAGTAATATGGTGAAAATCGCAGAGGCAAATGCCATTTCCCTAGCAGAACTGGCAGTAGAAGAAACAGGATTTGGTAAAGTAGAAGATAAAATTTTCAAAAACCGTTTTGCTTCTACTCAGCTATACGAATTCATTAAGCCCATGCAAACCATCGGGGTTATCAGAGAAGATAAGATAAATAGAGTGATGGAAATTGCCGAACCAGTAGGATTGCTTATGGGGATTATTCCCTCAACAAACCCTACATCGACTGCCATTTATAAATCAATTATTGCCATTAAATCTCGTAATGGAATTGTATTTTCACCCCACCCTTCCGCTCTAAAATGTACATTGCAAGCAGCAAGACTGATGCATGATGCTGCAGTAACTGCCGGTGCTCCAGCTAATATTATTGGATGTATTTCCAAACCATCTCTGAATGCAACCAATGAACTAATGAAATGTGATGAAATTGCCATGATTATCGCCACAGGTGGTTCAGCCATGGTAAAAGCTGCCTATAGTGCAGGAAAACCAGCATTAGGTGTAGGACCGGGTAACGTTCCGGCTTATATAGAAAAAACTGCTAATATCGCCAAAGCTGTTAAAAATATTATCATCAGCAAAACTTTTGATAATGGTACCATTTGTGCATCCGAGCAATCAGTTATTGTTGAAGAATGCATTCGTGAGCAAGTGATGGAAGAGTTCAGACGCCAGGGCGGTTACTTCATGAGCCCAGGAGAAACAGAGCAAGTTGGTAAAAAGTTGTTTGTTCGTGGTCATGCCATGAACGCAAAACTAGTTGGTAGATCGGCACAAGTCATAGCAGACAGTGCAGGCATTAGCATCCCACCAGGGACGAAAGTTTTGCTAGGAGAACAACAGGGCGTAGGTGAAGGATATCCCCTTTCATACGAAAAGTTGACGACAGTGTTGGCATTTTATACCGTAAAAGAGTGGCAAGAAGCTTGTGATTTGTGCATCCAACTTTTAAATAATGGTGGTGTGGGTCATAGTCTCTCTATTCATACGGAAAATCCTGAAATGGTCATGAAATTCTCTGAAAAACCTGTATTCAGGATTTTGGTTAATACACCTTCCACTCATGGTGGTGTAGGAGTTAGTACTGGACTCGCACCAGCCTTTACATTAGGGTGTGGTACTTGGGGGGGAAGTGCAACCTCTGATAATGTAACTCCTATGCATCTAATCAATATCAAACGTGTAGCTTATGGAATCAAAGACTGCACTGAAACCAGTCCTGCTTATTCATCCGGCGGGGCACAAAGTAGCAATTCTAGTGCCATCGGTGACGAACAGATTATGGACGTTGTGAATGAAGTGATTGCCTTACTGAAAAAAAGAGGTGTTAACTAGAGTGGGAAAATATGACGCTTTAGTAGATCTTTTATTGGAAGCAATCAAAGAAGGGGGGGATTTACCAAAAGAAGCTAATTCTATACCCGTGGGAATATCCAACCGTCATATTCATCTTTCACAAACAGATATCAATACTTTGTTTGGTGAGGGATATCAATTGACAAAAATTAAAGAGTTGTCCCAACCCATGCAATATGCCTGCAAGGAAACTGTGACCATAGGTGGACCCAAAGGTGCCATTGAAAAAGTTCGTATACTTGGGCCAGCCAGAAGTCAATCACAAGTCGAGATACTTCAGGCAGATTGTTTCAAACTGGGCATAA
>JAGFZX010000052.1 GCA_017889585.1 Bacillota bacterium | reverse complement strand
AAAAGTTAATGGAACATCAACAGTGGATGGCAGTTCCATCGTCAATGGTAGTTCGACTGTAAATGGCAGCGCAAAAGTTAATGGAACATCAACAGTGGACGGCAGTTCTATCGTCAATGGTAGTTCGACTGTAAATGGCAGTGCAAAAGTTAATGGAACATCAACAGTGGACGGCAGTTCCATCGTCAACGGAAGTTCGACTGTCAATGGTAGTTCGACCGTCAACGGTAACGCTGAGGTAACGGGTACTTTAAAGGTCGGCGGTGAAGTAACTGTTGGCGGACAGATTCATGGAGTAACGGCTGGTACAGCCTCTGATGATGCAGTAAATAAGAGCCAGTTAGATCAGGAGGCTACAGTCCGAGCTGAGGCCGATACAGCACTCAGTAATAGAATGAGTCACTTTGAGTCCCGTATAGACAGACTATCGGACAGAATTGACAACGTCGGTGCAATGGCTGCGGCATTATCTGCATTAGCACCACTTGACTATGATCCAAACGCCCCGACTCAGATCGCTGTTGGTGCCGGAACATATGGAGGAAAACAGGCATTTGCAGTTGGAATCTTTCACTATGCTAAAGATAGCTTAATGTGGAATGCAGCTTGGTCAATCAGCGGCAGTGAGAATTCAGGGCGTATTGGCGCGACCTGGAAAATAGGAGGACCAAAGTCGAAAAGTGCGGCCAGCGCTATAGCTGACTGAAATCTAATAATGCAAAAAAACATAACTAGCCAGTTATGAATAACCTTTTGTCCGAATAGAAAGAAGTTGCTTTGTGAGGTAGATAAGTAACCCAATTTATTTCAGGACATAGAGAATCAAAGTGAGGAATAGCAAAAGCTATTCCTCATTTTGGATTTCTAGGGTTTGCGTGTGGAACAGGTTTGACTTATTTAGGCATCTATAAATGATTCTATAGGGGCTAGATTTGTATTAATTTTAAAGTTGAAAGATAGCTTCAATTTATACATTAGTCGAAATATAGCGTAAGTTAGCAGGATATAGAATTAAAATGTTGAATTTAATTAGGATCTAGTTATATATCAACATATTTCCGTTAGAGATGATTGTAGGTATAGCATTTCTTAGCAAAAGGATAAACTTAATCATTAAAGGGAGTTGGAAGTTGTGGAAACGATGGAGAACCATGAGTTTAATGAAGTATTGGAAACTATGAAAAAAACTTTGCCAATGGTGCAAAAACTATTTCCAATCGACGTTATGTTTGGTATTACAGATGAGGAGAAATTTGTATACTATCTACCTGGCAAAGAAATAGACATAAAGCTTCCCGTAGGGGCGGCTATTCCACCAGGTGCGGGGTTTAAGAAAATTTTGAGATCAGGGGAACCTACCTTAAGTAATGTACCTAAGGAGATCTATGGGGTGCCCTTTAAATCATCGTCCATGCCAATTAAGGATAAGGTTGGAAAGACAGTCGGCGTAATCACAATGGGAATTAGTCTTAAAAATCAGGAGATTCTTAGTAGTGCTGCTCAATCCTTGGCGGCAACATCTGAAGAGGTTATTGCTACAACAGAAGAAATTGCGACCACGGCGACGGGTTTGGCCCAAATGATTAATAATTTGAAAGTAACAGGTCATAGCGTTGTACAAGAATTGCATAAAACAGATGAAATTCTTGGATTTATCAGAAGTGTAGCGGCCAATTCCAATTTACTTGGTTTAAATGCCGCGATAGAGGCAGCCCGTGCTGGTGAGCATGGTCGTGGTTTTGCAGTCGTTGCTGAAGAAATTCGAAAAATGGCAGTCACGAGTGCCGATTCTACCCAGGATATTACAAAAATATTGTTGAATATTCGTAATGATATTATGGCAATTGATGAAAAACTTGCAGCCTGCTCTGCACAAAGCGAGCATCAGGCGATTGCCACTGAACAGATCGCTTCTGCTATACAACAAATGGTCTCTTCTATAACTGATCTTGAAAAAATTTCACGGTTAATTTGACCATATATATAGAACTCAGTAAAGATTTTGAACTTATACAGTAAATAGAGAATGATAATTCACCTTAGTGGAGAATTATCATTCTTTCATATAGGTAGGACATATTTGGTAAAAATTACATTATTGCAAAATTTGTAGCTTGTCTTAGTATTTTGTTATAATGTATACTGTAGGTAAGAGGGGGTGTGCGAGTGGAAGCAGTTTTAAAGCAGATACTTGAAGGACAGAGACAACTTTTAGTGCGAGTTGAAAAAATTGATAATAATTTATCCGAATTAAAAGAAAAAGTAGAAAAGATTACAGAGCAGCAGAATGAAAATACGTTATTGATTGGTGCGTTAATGCATCTTACTGAAGAATTGGATGCAAAGTTTGATGGGATGTTGCATAATACTCTTACTAAAGACGCCATTGCTGATCTTGCCACCCAAGAAGATATCGCCTCTCTTGATGCAAAGTTCCAAGTGTTTAATTCACGCCTGTTTCACCAAGAGGCTGAATTATTTCATATAAAAGCCGTGAAGTAACAGAGTAGGTAACAAACTGACGCCCTAAAAGGTTCAATAATTTTTTACTTGCAAGTTCTTAAAAAACGGGTTATAATACTGTCTGCGAACATACTGCTTAGGTCTGTGGTTGAAAGTCGATGCCAGTCGCAGGCGAAACGATCCACTTAAGGAGTCCAAAGCGGCTCTGAGCATGGTGCGGTTTAGGGGTAAGTCCTGCCGAGTTATTAGCTTAGATAGCTAGATTCGAGAGGGGCAGTAGTGAGGAGATTGAATTCTTATTAGCGAACCTTCCAGCAGGCGGGTGTGGGGTCAAAGACCAGGTCAGCTAAGCAGTATGGTCCTGTATGATCAGCATACAATGCTCGGATGAGAAATCATCCGAGTTTTTTACGTAGTATCATAATTTATAAGTTTGTATTAAATAGATGAGAAAACCTACTTTTAACACAAAGAAGATATTATAAAATATTTTATTAAATGATTGACTAATTATGCAATGAATATGTATAATTATAAACAAGAGAAAAAGTTCATGGGAGGTATATAACATGTCTAAAAAGCTTATTTCATTGATGATTGTAGGGGTCCTTATATTATCATTTGGTTTGGTTGGTTGCGGCAATCAAGCAGCACCGACTGCTAAGGTGCTTAAGGTTGGTTCTGATGCTGCTTTTGCTCCTTTTGAGTTTCAAGAAGAGGGTTCAAAAGAATATGCAGGTTTTGATATGGATTTAATTAGAGCCATTGGTAAACAAATGGGCTATGAGGTACAGATTCAAAATATGGGTTTTGACGGTTTGATCCCTGGCCTTGACGCAGGTACTGTTGATGTGACTATTTCGGCGATGACGATTACGGAAGAAAGAAGCAAGAAGATTAACTTCTCTAAGCCATATTATAAGTCCGGACTGACTACAGTAGTCAAGAACGATAATACTACTATTAAGAATTTCGCTGACCTAGAAGGTAAAAAGATTGCTGTACAGATAGGTACTACTGGTGCTGATGAAGCTAAGAAAGTTAAAAATGCCCAGGTTCGTGAATTTAATACTGCTCCAGAAGCATTTTTGGAACTTAAAGCTGGCGGCGTTGATGCTGTTGTGAATGATAAGCCTGTAAATGATTATTATATTGCTAAAGCTGGTGGTAAGGATGCCAAAGAAGTCGGTCAGCCGTTGACAGCTGAAGAGTATGGCATTGGGACTGCTAAGAAGAATAAAGAATTAACCGAGAAGATTGATAAAGCTTTGGATGAATTGAAAAAGAACGGCGAGTATGAAAAAATTTACGTGAAATGGTTTGGCAAAAAACCTCAATAAGGAAATAAACAAAACAGTCCCATTATATGCCAGTTCGAAGGTGTATAATGGGACTGTTTCTTTGTATTACACGTATTTAAATATGATTGACAGTCCGATATTGTATGATTATAATCATATTATGTATTTCTATGCATATGTAATTTTATATTATTGAATTAAGGGTGAAAGAAATGAATTTTGATTTTGAATTGGTTGTACGGTCTTTTCCGCTGCTGCTCTTGGGTGCAGGGGTTACTGTAAAGATTACGGCAGTTAGTGTGAGTGTTGGTATGTTAATTGGCATGCTTGTCGGCATCGCTCGGTTATCTAAAACCTGGATTATTAAAGCATTGGCTGCGGTATATGTGGATTTTATCCGTGGTACGCCACTGCTTGTGCAATTATTTCTTGTCTATTTTGCTTTACCGATTATTCTGGGAACACGTATTGATCCTTTTATTGCGGCCATTACTGCTTGCAGTATTAATAGTGGTGCTTATGTTGCTGAAATTTTTCGGGGTGGTATTCAGTCGATTGATAAAGGACAAATGGAAGCCGGTCGTTCCCTTGGTTTGACCTGGGGACAAACTATGCGGCATATTATTTTGCCCCAAGCCTTTAAACGCATTATTCCGCCTTTAGGTAATGAATTTATTGCGATGATGAAAGATTCTTCATTAGTGTCAGTCATCGGTTTTGAGGAATTGACGCGCAGAGGGCAGCTCATAATTGCCCGCACTTATGGATCTTTTGAAATATGGTTGTCAGTTGCAGTGATTTATTTGATTATGACGTTCACTATTTCCCGCTTGGTGGATTATTTGGAGCGGAGGTATAAAATCGATGATAAGCATTAAAAATATTCATAAAAAATTTGGTAAACTCCACGTGCTCAAAGGCATTGACTTGCATGTTGATGAGAGAGAAGTCGTGGTTATCATTGGCCCCAGCGGTTCTGGTAAGAGTACACTGCTGCGTTGCATTAATTTCTTAGAAGAGCCGACAGAAGGGGAAGTCATTGTTGATGGTATTCCTCTTGACTGTGAGGCTAATGTTAATAAAGTGCGCATTGAAGTGGGGATGGTATTTCAGCGGTTCAATTTGTTCCCTCATAAAACTGTGTTGGAAAACGTGATCTTAGCGCCCATGCAAGTGCGTAAAATGAGCAAAGTTGAGGCTGAGAAGATTGCACTCGATCTGCTAAATAAGGTTGGCCTGGGAGATAAGCCTCAGGCTTATCCAGAACAATTGTCAGGTGGACAGCAACAACGTGTGGCAATTGCCAGAGCCCTTGCTATGCGTCCTAAAGTAATGTTATTTGATGAGCCGACTTCAGCTCTTGACCCGGAAATGGTAAATGAAGTTCTTGATGTTATGAAAGAATTGGCTCATGAAGGGATGACAATGGCAATTGTGACACATGAGATGGGTTTTGCTCGAGAAGTTGGTGATCGGGTGATTTTCATGGATGAAGGTCGTATTATTGAAGAAGGTACTCCTGAGCAGATTTTTACCAATGCTAAAGAGGAGCGCACCCAGGCCTTTTTGTCGAAAATCTTATAGTAAAGTCGAAATGTCAAATCCTAGCAGGGTTCACGTTGACAGCAATAACCAGTGGTGATATACTTTGTGTTGTGGTCACTGGGTTGATCGATTTTATTGTTTATTTTAGGAGGCGTTTCATAATGATTGGTAAAGTTAAATGGTTTAGTTCCGAAAAAGGCTATGGTTTTCTTGAGAGAGAAGATGGTGGAGATGTTTTCGTACATTTTTCTGCAATTCAAGATCAAGGGTTCAAAACTTTAACTGAAGGTCAACAAGTAGAGTTTGATATTGTTGATGGTGCACGTGGACCTCAAGCAGCTAATGTTGCTAAAGCTTAATCTATATTAGACAAATATACCCGGCTATTATAGCCGGGTTTTTTTGACGGAATCAGAAAGTATAAGCTTTTTTGTAAAACAAGTGGTGAAACCCTATTTTTATCACAAAGATACAAAGTTGCTATGCGGACACAAAGACCACAAAGAAGATATTATAAATAAATTTTACCTTTGTGTCCTTTGCGCTTCTTTGTGACCTTTGTGTTTAACGTGGGTTTTACTCTCGGGGATTCAAAAGGACGCGCTAGCGTTTTTCTTATTTTATAAAAAAATTTAATTTTCTTGATAATTAGTTTTCAGACAGGAATTAATTAGTCTATGGAGAATAATACTAATATAGGATACAAGAGAGGAGATGGCTATTATGTCAATAACTGTACGAGGCAAAAATATTGAAATTACACCAGCATTGAAGGACTATGTTGTAAAGCGTGTTAGTAAAATTACCAAGTATTTTGATTCCCTTGGTGAAATTACGGCCATACTTACAGTGGAAAAAGGTCGTCACATTATTGAGCTAACAGTGCCTGTCAACGGTATAATGCTGAGAGGTGAAGAAGCCACTGTTGATATGTATACCTCTATTGACCTTGTAGTGGATAAAATTGAAAAACAAATTGAAAAATATAAAACCAAACTCTCTCGCAAACTGAAAAGTGATCATTTCAAAGGTGAGTTAGTAGCCAATACTTTGATTGAAGATGACGGAAAGAAAATTGTTAAAACAAAACGTTTTCCTGTTAAACCTATGGATTTGGAAGAAGCTATTCTGCAAATGAATCTAATTAACCATGATTTCTTTGTTTTTACTAATTCTGATACTGAAGAAGCTAATGTACTATATCGTCGTAAAGACGGTAATTACGGGTTGATTGAGCCAGATTTTAAGTAAGTGGAGATTTAAACTGTTTAAAAAGCTGAGGAATATTCCTCGGCTTTTTTTATGTTATTAGCGTGTTTTTTGAAATGCGTTCTAATCGTTGTAGACGTCGCTGTGAGATGATCTCTGCTAGGGTTAGATTTTCTAGAGCTTGTGCCTTGTGGGAAAAATCTTCTCTGGTGAAGAGTCCTTTTTCAATAAAAATTTCAATTAATGCAGTAATGGCAAGTGTGTTTTTGTAGTCAATATCTTTTAAATCAGCAATTTGGCCAATAATATTAATGTCATTAAGCTTATGAATCGTCAAGTTTTAAAACCTCCCGTAAGTAGTTATATATAACTAAGTATGCCCATTTTTCAGAAAAAGATACTATATACATTCAGAATTAATTTAGATAGTAGAAAAAACCTTGTTTATTTTGACTTATTGTAGATTGTTTGATAAAATTTTAAATTAGGCATATACTGTAAACCAAATGATATAAAATTTGTTTAGTGTGCCAATTATTAAGGAGCTGATACCTTTTGATTAAGTTTCTAAAAAAATTATTTGGCGACGATAATGAAAAAGAAATTAAACGCATGATGAAATATGTGGAACAAATTAATTCATTGGAAGCTGAAATGCATAAGTTGAGTGATACTTCTTTGTCAGCTAAGACCGGTGGATTTAAACGTCGTCTAGAAAAAGGCGAAACACTTGATGATATTTTGCCTGAAGCCTTTGCTGTAGTCAGGGAAGCTTCCCGGCGCGTACTGGGGATGCGGCATTTCGATGTCCAACTCTTGGGCGGGATTACGCTGCATGAAGGTAATATTGCTGAAATGCGTACAGGTGAAGGTAAAACCCTGGTCGGTACCCTGGCCACTTATCTAAATGCTCTTACCGGCAAAGGCGTACATGTGGTTACTGTCAATGATTATTTGGCTAAACGTGACAGCGAGTGGATGGGGAAAGTGTATCGTTTTTTAGGGTTGTCAGTGGGGCTTATTGCACATGGTTTGGATTTTGTGGACCGGAAGCAAGCTTATCATGCTGATATTACATATGGTACTAATAATGAATTTGGTTTTGATTATCTTAGAGATAATATGGTTATTTATTCTGAACAAATGGTACAGCGTCCACTTAATTATGCGATTGTGGATGAAGTGGATAGTATCTTGATTGATGAAGCACGAACGCCGCTGATCATTTCCGGGCCAGGGGAGAAATCCACCGAACTCTATCATGTAATGGCTAGAATCGTGCCCAAACTTAAGGAAACAGAAGACTATACGATTGATGAAAAGCTCCGTACGGTAGCACCTACGGAGAGCGGTATTGCTAAAACTGAAAAACTGCTGGGTATTAGCAACTTGTATGATAGTGCAAATATTGAAATGTCTCATCATTTTAATCAGGCATTAAGAGCTCAGGGACTCATGAAACGTGATCGGGACTATGTGGTAAAAGATGGGGAAGTCGTTATTGTTGATGAATTTACGGGCAGACTCATGTTTGGCCGTCGATATTCAGATGGCTTGCATCAGTCCATTGAAGCGAAGGAAGGGGTAAAAGTAGAACGGGAGAGCCAAACATTGGCCTCTATTACCTTCCAAAATTATTTTCGTATGTACAAAAAACTGTCCGGTATGACGGGTACAGCTAAGACTGAGGAAGCAGAATTCCGCAAAATTTATAAGCTGGATGTTATTACGATTCCTACCAATAAAGCAGTGTCTCGTCAGGATTTGCCTGATATTATCTATAAAAACACGCGGGCTAAATATCGGGCGGTGGTAGCGGCTATTCAGGAACGCCATGCTAAAGGGCAACCGCTGCTCGTGGGTACGACCTCTATTGTGCAGTCTGAAGAACTTAGCGCAATGCTCAAGAAAAAAGGTGTGGAGCATAATGTGCTCAATGCTAAATTTCATGAAATGGAAGCCCAGATTATATCTCAGGCTGGTCAAATGAACGCAGTGACCATTGCGACAAATATGGCTGGACGGGGTACTGACATAGTACTCGGCGATGGCGTGGCAGAACTAGGCGGACTTCATATTATTGGCACAGAGCGTCATGAAAGTCGTCGTATCGATAATCAGCTGCGTGGTCGTGCTGGTCGTCAGGGGGATCCTGGTTCCTCCCATTTTTACTTATCTCTAGAAGATGATTTGATGCGACTCTTTGGTTCTGATAATATTGCGACCATTATGGAAAAGTTGGGTATGGGTGAAGATGAACCTATCGAACATAGCTTGATTACGCGTTCCATTGAGCAAGCACAAAAGAAAGTGGAAGGTCGTAATTTTGATATACGTAAGCATGTACTTGAATATGATGATGTTATGAACCAACAGCGTATGGTTATTTACAGCCAAAGACGACAAATTTTGGAAGGCGAGAATCTGCGGGAAAATATTTTCCACATGGTTGAAAAACTAGTTGATCGGGGTATGGAGCTGTATGCCGATGAAAAACTATATCCTGAAGAATGGGATCATAAAGCCTTAATTGAATATTGTGAGGAAATTTTTGCGCCAGTCGGTCAGTTGAAAGTGGATGTTCTTAATAAGCTTAGTCGTGAAGAACTGCATGAAGAACTACTGCGCACTGCGACAGAGACATATGATGCTCGTGAAGCTGTATTTGGTACTGATAATATGCGCGAGATGGAAAAAGTGGTTATGCTCAAAGTGGTTGATTCCAAATGGATGGAACACCTGGATGCGATGGATATGCTGCGAGAAGGTATTAGCCTCAGGTCATATGGGCAGCGTGATCCGTTAATTGAATATAAGATTGAAGCTTATGATATGTTCCAGCAACTTATTGAACTGATTCAGGAAGATATTGCAAAATATATCTATAGGGTCAATATTGTATCTCAACCAGAAGATCGTTTGCAACAGGCTCATGAGAGTCATGGTGAGGAAGAGGCAGAAGTAGAGGCCAAGACCAAACAACCTATAGTCAATAAGGATCACACTGGCCGCAATGAACTATGCACCTGCGGTTCAGGCAAGAAATACAAAAAATGTTGTGGAGTGAATAAGTAAAAGCGTTTTAAAAAACAAAGATCACAAAGATGCACAAAGACGTGTTTATCATATCCCCTTTGTGTTCTTTTTGACCGCGTTAGCGGCTTTGCGTCTTTGTGTTTAATGGGGTTTAAAATTTTTTAAGAATTATTGGAGTTGAATAGTTTGTTATTAGAAGATTTACGCGTATCAATTGTTGCTTTCGAACAAAAATTAGCTGAAGTGAGGGTTTCTCTTTGACGTAGCTGGTAAAGAGGAACGTATTTCCTTATTGGAAAATACAATGGGAGGGCCGGGGTTTTGGGATGATCCTAATTCCGCCCAGAAGGTAGCTCAGGAGCTAAACGATCTGAAGGGCACTGTAGCCCAGTATTATAATTTGATGACTAGTTATGAGGATATGACCATGTTATGGCAGCTAGGCATGGATGAAAATGATGAGAGCGTATATCCTGAAGTAGTGGATATAATAAATAGAATGACTACAGAAATCGAGAGTTTAGAACTTACCCTGATGTTGTCGGGGGAACATGATCATAGTAATGCCATATTGACGTTGCATGCTGGTGCAGGGGGAACTGAGGCTCAGGATTGGGCTCAAATGTTACTGAGGATGTATGTACGTTGGTCGGAAAAAAATGGCTATAATGTGGAAACAATGGACTTATTGGCAGGAGATGAAGCTGGGGTTAAAAGTGCTACCATTTTAGTGTCTGGACCCAACGCCTATGGCTATCTTAAATCAGAAAAAGGTGTGCACCGATTGGTGCGTATTTCACCTTTTGATTCTAGTGGCCGTCGTCATACCTCCTTTGCTGCTGTTGATGTTATGCCTGAGATTGATGATAATGTGGAAATTGATATTAACATGGCTGATATTCGGGTGGATACTTTCCGGGCGGGGGGGGCTGGCGGACAGCATATTAATAAGACCGACTCGGCGGTGCGTATGACACATGTACCAACAGGTGTGGTAGCTCAGTGTCAAAGCCAACGTTCTCAGATCAAAAACCGGGAGCAATGTATGAAGATGCTGCGCGCCAGACTGTATGAAATAGAGCAGCAGAAACAAGCTGATGCTAAAACCGAATTGGGCGGAGACTACCAGGCTATTGAGTGGGGTAGCCAGATTCGTTCCTATGTGTTTCATCCTTATAATTTGGTTAAAGATCATCGTACCAACCATGAAACAGGGAATGTCAATGCTGTCATGGATGGTGAGCTTGTTGGTTTTATTGAGGCATACTTAAAAAACGATACTAAACAATAAGAAAAATGCTATCGCGTCTTTCAAGGAGGTGCATTGGTGTGAGCAAACGCTTATTTTTTACATTGGTATTTGTTCTAATTTTGGTAGCAGCCACAGAACTATTCTTGCCTATGGTTATGTCAAATGTTGTGAACCAGGGGATGATGAGTCTGACAGGTAGTGATCGCGTGATCGCTAAGCTTACAAAAAGTCCAGCTGTGCTTATGTTAGGCGGTAAATTTGATACGATTCAGATTAAGGCCGAGCAAGCTAAGATTGATAAGATTATTTTTTCTGAGATGAGTATTGCATTAACCAACGCAGAACTTAATGTGGGCAAGCTTCTAAGTAGCCGACTGGTTGAGTTGCAATCAGTTGATGATGTTGATATTACAGCAGTTGTGTCTCAAGATGAGCTGGCCCGTTACCTCAATCAAACTGTTAAGGGGGTAAAAAATGCTGCTGTGGCTATCACACCTGATAAGATAAAAGCCAGCAGTACTTTTTCCATTGGTGGGTTTGCCAATGTAGCTGTCAGTTTGGAAGGTAAGATTGTCAGTGATGGGCAAAAAATTAAGTTTGTTACCGACCGCTTCTTAATTAATAATATGATTACAGGCAATATTGGCGGTTCTATCTTGACTGAGATTCCCTTAGTTGATGTAAATAAGCTGCCATTTCATGTGAATGTGCGTGATATTGTTATGGAAAATGGGAAAGTGACTCTCTATCTGGACAATCGTTCACACTAACCCTTATAACTAGAGTTTTTCGTAATATACTAGAAAGTATAAGCTTTTTATAAAACAAGTGGTGAAACCCTATTTTTACCACAAAGATACAAAGCCGCTACGCGGATACAAAGACCACTAAGAAGATATTATAAAAAACATTTCCCTTTGTGTCCTTTGCGCTTCTTTGTGACCTTTGTGTTTAACGTAGGTTTTACTCTTTGGGCTTCAAAAGGATGAGCTAGCGTTTTTTTATCCTGCAAGCAGGAGATTGGCATGCCGTGCCAGAATATGATGAATTTGCATAAAGTATTGTAATTGTAGGTTACAATAGAGTTGCATAATCTTATTTCTACATAAGGTGGGAGAATTTTTTGAAACGTTTTAAATATAACCAGATGTTAATACTGTTGATTGTGATTGGTTTAGTGGCAGCTTTAACAATTGTCTGGCAACGGCATAAGGTTGAAGAAAATAATAGCAAAGTTGAATTGGTCATGGAATATGAGGATGTTGTTGAATTGGCTGGGCTTGAGGGTGTGCCTCTTGATGCTCTGATGCAGAAAGTAAGAGACGCCGGTATTACTTCTTTGGCCGTTTATGAGACAACATTGGAAAAACTCAATAAAAGTGGTAAAGTCACAGCCTTGTCTGGGGCACAAATTTTGCATCAGTATTATGCTGGTATGCTCAGTGATAGTACTTGGCGCAGCTTGGTGGAAACAGGTCGTATTCAAGCTGAGGATATATATGTAGTTGGTCATGACCCGAAGGTGTTTGCTGAAGTTAAAGAAGATTTGAAGTTGCGGCTGAACCCTGAGCGGGTGAATGTTCTTGATGAGCAGCGAAAGATTATGGCAGTAAAGGCTAATTATGAAAAAGTAATAAAATGGAATTTGGGATTGCCTACTGATGAGATGAACTATGTGGCTCAGCAGGGCTTTTATGTAGTGGCAAGGCCTACAAATTATACGAATGTACAGGCTGAAGATATTAATGCTGTGTTTAAGCGTTTATCAGGTATTGATAAGGTATCAGCATTGATGTTTGTTGGTGATGAAGCCTTGGGTTATCCTAATTTACTTCCACTTACACTTGAGAAAGTAAAAGCACGTCAGTTGACCTTGGCATTAATTGAACATCCGTTACAATTGCAATTTTTTAAACAGGAAGGCCTTGTGCCTATGGCGATAGCGAATGATTATCAGGCAGTACGGATGTATGTTATTCCGAAAGACGAGCAACCTAAACTTAAACAAGATGAAGCTATTCAGAGATGGATTGTTACAGATCAGGAACGCAATATTCGTATGGATCTGTTACGTAAGTATGATAAACCTGAACCAGGTAAGAATCTTGTTGATACAAATATTGAGTATATTTCCAAGGTAAAAGAAGGGCTGATCGCTAAGGGGTTCACGATTGGTAAGGCAGGTACTTATCAGCCTTATTTCCCGAGTACCTTATTACTTATGCTCATCACAATTGGTGCGGTGGCAGCTGGTGTGTTGTTTTTGACATTGGTGCGGCCTTTTGCTGTTCGTTACCAATATATTCTACTAATTCTATTATCAGTTGTTTTGATACTGCCGCTCTTAAAGGGCAGTGGTAATTTGGTCCGGCAGGCAGTAGCGTTAGCGAGCGCAATATTATTTCCAGTACTGGCTATGACCTGGCAGATCGACCGATGGCGAGGGAAGGCTCCTCAGGGGGGGGGAGCTCTACTGCGCATTATAGTTGATGGTATCGGAGGGCTCTTCGTTACAGTCATGCTGTCCATGATTGGTGGCATGTATGTGGCAGCAATACTAGGAGATGTTCGTTTTTTTCTGGAGATGGAGATTTTCCGTGGTGTGAAAATGACATTTATCGCTCCTATTATATTGATTACAGTAGTCTATTTAACTCGTTATAACGTATTTTCTACGAGCAAGGATGATGCTAAAGGTCTTTGGCAACAAGTCGTAAAGTTACTTAATTATCCTATTTACATTAAGACGTTATTGGTATTTACTTTTGTTGTATTAGGCGCTTGGGTGTTTGTTGGTCGGTCAGGGCATACGGCTGGTGTGCCTGTACCTGATATTGAGCTTAAGATGCGAGCTTTTCTGGAACGTATTATGTATGCTCGTCCTCGGGAAAAAGAATTTATGATAGGGCATCCCGCCTTTTTTCTAGCAGTGATGGCCTTATATCGTCAGTGGCCGCGCGTGTTGCATTATGGATTGGTGGTCGTTGCGACAATTGGTCAGGGGTCTTTGGTGGAAACCTTTGCCCATTTGCGTACACCGGTTTTTATGTCCTTTGTCCGCGGACTGGATGGTATGGTGGTTGGTCTCGTATTTGGTGTACTGGCGGTGATCGGTGTGCAGGTACTCAGCTACTTGTCTTTTGTCCTAGGAAGGAGACCTGCTGAGCATGAGTGAGATTGTTATTTCAGGGTACTACGGTTTTGGCAATGCTGGCGATGAAGCCATGCTGGCAGCCATGGTTGAAGTATTAACTGAGCTTGCATCAGATATAAAAATTACGGTTATTTCCGGTAATCCAGAAGAGACCAGGCAGCGCCATGGAGTAGCGTCAGTGTATCGCCTTAATTATCCGGAAATTGCACGTGTACTGTCTAAGAGTCAGTTGCTCATAAGCGGCGGTGGCAGTTTGCTCCAGGATGTTACGAGTGAACGTAGTTTATATTATTACTTAAGTATTATGATGCTGGCTAAAAAGCTAGGTACACCGGTAATGCTCTATGCCCAGGGTATTGGTCCAGTAAGGGGGCGGCTGGCAAGAGGTATTATGCGGTATATTGGTAATATGGTGGATTTGATTACTGTGCGGGATAAAGGTTCTCACGAAGAACTCAAACGTCTTCAGGTAACCAAACCGCCAATCTATGTGACTGCTGATCCTGTACTAGCCATGCATCAAGTGGATAAACAAGTAGGACGTACTATTTTGCGTAAAGCTGGGGTGGAAGGCGCCGCACCACTACTTGGTATTTCTGTGCGGGAATGGAAAGACTGGGGACATTATAAGCAGGTTTTGGCTAAGGTTGCTGATCAATTGGCAGTAGAGTTTGGGGCACGCATTGTATTTTTACCTATGCAGTGGCCAGAAGATGTTGCTGTATCTAGAAAAATTGCCAGTCGTACTAAGCAGGGTGCTATCGTACTTACTGAAGAATATACGACCAGCGAATTGTTGTCTTTAGTGGGAAATTTTGATATGCTTATTGGTATCAGGCTTCATGCACTCATTTTTGCAGCTATTATGCATGTGCCAATGGTAGGTATTTCTTATGATCCCAAGATTGAACGATTTCTAGAGACTCTTGGTGAACATAATGTTCGAACATTGCAGAATATATCTGTGGATAATCTGCTGGACGAAGTTCGTCAGTTGTGGTCTGCTCAAGTGGGTCCGAACCGATACAAGTCTGATCAGAGTAACTCTTTGCGGGAAAAAGCTTTCCATAATGCCGAACTGGCATTGGAACTTATTCAAAGGCAAAACGCCGAAAGGAATAAGTAATGAAAAAAATAGTATGGCGTGATTATCTGGGAATTACAATCGGAGTCATTATTACGGCGATTGGTATGAATATGTTTTTGATACCCAATAAGATAGCGGCAGGTGGTGTCAGCGGTCTTGCTACGGTATTATACTACCTGTTAGGTTGGCCGGTTGGTGTTATTATGCTGGCTTTTAATATTCCGCTGTTTATTATTGGTATTAGAATCATGGGCGCCCGGTATGGAATCAATACTTTGTTTGGTGCTGGGGTATTGGCTGTGGCGATTGATGCTACAGCTCCTTTTACCCCAGTACTGACAAGTGACTTATTATTAAGTTCACTGTATGGCGGGGTTGTGTGCGGCATTGGTATGGGTCTGGTATTCAGATCTAAGGGTAATACTGCTGGCACGGCACTGGCCGCCGTTATTTTGAATAAGCTGCTCGGTATTCGTATTGGTCAAGCTATGATGGCCGCAGACTTTTTTGTGATTATTTTTGCTGGTGTGGCGTTTAGAAGTGCTGAACTTGCTTTATATGCATTGATCGCTATGTATGTTACAGGTCAAATTATTGATTTGGTGCAGGAAGGGCCAAGTTCGTCTAAGGCATTCTTTGTGATGAGCAATCAGCCTGCCAAGGTAGCTGATGCCATTCTTATTGAACTAGACCGGGGCGTTACTCTCTTTCAGGCTAAGGGCTGTTATACTGGGGAATCGCGGGAAATGCTGCTATGTGTAGTAAGTACCAGTGAGGTTACCCAGTTGAAAGAGTTAATATATGAGATTGATTCCAAGGCTTTTGTAATTGTCACGTCTGCTCATGAAGTATTAGGTGAGGGATTCACCGAGGTGAAAAGGCTGGGGTCGTAAAAAAAGGAGGTAGAAACTATGTCTAAAAAACTTACGCTAGAACAAGTATCACAATTAGAAGGTCGTGCAAAGGCTATTCGTTCCAGTATTGTATCTATGGTTACCGAAGCACAATCAGGACATCCAGGTGGCTCCTTGTCGGCGGCTGATATTTTGACAACATTATATTTTGCCGAAATGAATGTAAATCCGGAAAATCCTCACCAGGTTGATCGGGATCGTTTAGTACTATCCAAAGGTCATGCGGCACCAGTGCTGTATGCAACATTGGCTGAGAAAGGTTTTTTTCCCAAGGAAGAATTATTGACATTGCGTAAAATTGACAGCCGCTTACAAGGACATCCTAGCATGAAGAATTTGCCAGGGATTGATATGTCTACAGGTTCTCTGGGACAGGGGCTTAGTGCTGCTGCTGGCATGGCCCTAGCTGCTCGTCTTGATGGCAGTGATCATCGCGTATATGCTATCTTAGGTGATGGTGAGTTAGAAGAAGGTATGGTATGGGAAGGAGCCATGTTTGCTGCCCATTATAAGCTTGATAATTTGACGGCTTTCGTGGATTTCAACGGCTTACAGATTGATGGCCCAGTGTCTGAAGTCCTGTCACCGCTGCCTATACCCGAAAAATGGCAGGCTTTTAGTTGGAATGTGATTGAAATTGACGGTCATGATATAAACGCTATTTATGATGCGATTCAAATTGCTAAAACAGTAAAAGGTAAGCCGACGATGATTGTCGCTAAGACTGTAAAAGGTAAAGGCGTATGTCAAATGGAGAATAAGGCGGAATGGCATGGAACGGCTCCTAGTCGCGAGCAATGCGAATTGTTTCTTGGACAATTGAATGATTTAGAGGCAGGTGTTTGAGATGGGGTTAGCAACGCGTGAAGCATATGGAGAAATACTGAAAGAACTTGGGAAAAAACATCAGGATATTGTGGTATTAGATGCGGATTTGTCCAAATCTACTAAGACAGCTGTTTTTGCGAAGGCTTTTCCTGAACGATTTTTTAATGTTGGTATTGCTGAGCAAAATTTGATGGGGGTTGGCGCTGGTCTGGCAACGGCTGGTAAGATTCCTTTTGTGTCTACTTTTGCTATGTTTGCCGCTGGTCGAGCTTTTGAGCAGGTGCGAAATTCTATTTGTTATCCTAAGCTCAATGTTAAGATTGCCGCTACTCATGCAGGACTAACAGTTGGTGAAGATGGGGCTTCCCATCAGTCGATTGAAGATATTTCTTTGATGCGCAGCATTCCTAATATGACAGTTATTGTACCAGCAGATGCTGAGGAAACTCGCCAAGCTGTGACTTTTGCTGCTGAATATAAAGGCCCTGTATATATTAGACTAGGTCGTATGTCGGTTCCGGATTTATTTACTGCAGATTATAAATTTGAGCATGGTAGGGCTGTACAAGTGGTTGATGGTACAGATGTGACTATTATGGCTACTGGTATTATGGTAGCCACTGCTAAAGCGGCTGCTGAAGAGCTTGCCAATACGGGTATTCGTGCAAGGGTACTCAATTTCCATACAATTAAGCCGATTGATAAAGAAGCGATTATTAAAGCTGCTGCAGAGACGGGTGCTATTGTTACTTGTGAAGAGCATAGTGTTATTGGTGGTCTGGGTAGTGCTGTAGCTGAAGTAGTCGTAGAGAATATACCTGTACCAATGGAACGTATAGGCGTAATGGATACTTTTGGTGAATCAGGTACCCCGGCGACATTATTAGTGAAATATAATTTAACAGCTGATGATATCATTGCCGCTGCTAAGAAAGCGATTAGCCGGAAAAAATAAGTAGCATTAACATTAAAACGACTCTCACATGCATACACATGTAGAGAGTCGTTTTTTTGTTCTCTTTGATTCCGCTTATCGCATTGTCATTGCGAGCATAGCGAAGCAATCTCTGGCCAAGTAAGGGATTGCGACCTCGTACCTCCTCGCAATGACAGAAAATGGCGGGCTAGAGGTGTTTTGATTGCCGGAGGGAGGTAGGAGTATGAAGGCATGGCAGGTGGTTAGTTTCGGCAAACGGATATTAGGGCGAGGGGTAGTTTGTATGGCAGGCTGTATTGCCATGCTGAATATGGGGCCAATTATTATGATGGCACTCTCTATGCTTATTTCTATTGCTGTGTATGCTGCGGCCTTTGGTCTGAAGTTTGCTCTAGGCTTTGTGTTATTATTATTTGCACATGAGTATGGCCATTTAGTGGCATCAAGGGTGGTAGGACTGAAGGTTTCGAGTCCGATTTTTATTCCCTTTATTGGTGCAGTCATACGCTTAAAGGAATTACCCCTAAATGCCAAGATGGAAGCTAATGTGGCAATTGGCGGGCCGGCGATGGGGACCCTCAGTGCCTTATTCTGTTTGACTCTCTACTTCTGGACGAATAGTATGTTACTGTTGGTACTGTCATATACAGCTTGTTTGCTTAATTTATTTAATCTGATCCCCTGTGATCCTTTGGATGGGGGACGTATTGCTGCGGCCATTTCCCCACGTTTGTGGTGGTTAGGAAGTATTGTTATTGGGGTGTTATTTGTATATACCTATAATTTTGTTGTCTTTATCATTTTATTGTTCTCGCTATTTAGGTTATGGGAAAGTTATGGCGCAGATGATAATTTGCCCTATTATCAATTGACGATTGGTCAACGGCTAGCGGTAGGATGGTGGTATTTCGGCTTGGTTATTGTTCTAGGTGGAACTACGTTGTATATTGTTGGAATCTTAAAATTCGGTTTGTAAAAAAAACATAAATAAAAGAGGTATTTACGGAAAAATGTCAAAGCTTAAGTAGGTGCAAATAAATTTGATTATTGATAGGGAGTGTGACTATATATTGATTAATTTAAGTGGTATTTCTAAAATTTATGATAATGGCTGTGTCGCCCTCTCTGATATTACGGTTGACATTCCTAAGGGTGATTTTGTATTTGTGGTGGGACCAAGTGGTGCTGGTAAATCTACGTTTATAAAGCTCATATTTCGGGAAGAACTTCCGACTCAGGGCAAGCTGGTTGTCAATGGCCGTAATGTTGGTGAGTTAAAATTATCTGAGGTGCCTTATTTGAGGCGTAATTTGGGAATAATCTTTCAGGATTATCGCTTATTACCTGATAAAACTGTGTATGAAAACGTGGCTTTTGCCATGCAGGTTATTGAGGCCTCCCATCGAGAAATTAAAAAAAGAGTTGTTCAGGTATTAGATTTAGTAGGCCTTAGGCATAAGGCCAAATGTTGTCCTAGTGAATTATCGGGTGGTGAACAACAGCGTGTCGCCATTGCTAGGGCAATTGTGAACAATCCAGTCGTGGTTATAGCTGATGAACCTACAGGCAATCTAGATCCTGAAACATCTTGGGAGATTATGAAAATTTTTACGCGAATTAATAAAGGCGGGACAACGATTGTAATGGCTACCCATGATAAGACTGTTGTTGATGCTATGAAGAAACGTGTTATTGCCATTGAAAATGGTACGATTGCTCGGGATGAGGTCAAAGGGGTATACGGTTATGAAGATTAGAACATTCGAGTATTTTATTAAAGAGGCTATTAGTTCTCTCAGGCGGAATAGCTTAATGAGCCTGGCATCTGTTAGTACAGTGGCGTTATCTCTGCTTATTCTGGGCATGTTCCTAGTGATGGTGCTTAATTTGAATAATATGGCGTCTAATTTGGAATCCCAGGTACAGATTTCCGTGTATTTGCAAGAGGGGCTTAGTGATCTAGAAACCCGGGAAATCGGGACTAAAATTACGAAACTCCCTGGTGTTAACCAGGTGCTTTTTATTGGGAAAGAAGAAGCAATGAGTCGCTTTAAACAGCGTTTGGGTGAACAGCAGAGTATATTAAAAGCCCTTGATGGTAATAACCCTTTGCCTAATGCCTTTGAAGTCAAGATGGACAGGCCTGAGCGGGTTAAGCCTGTAGCTCAGGCTATTGCTCAGTTTAAAGGGGTAGAGAATGCTAAATTTGGTCAAGAAGTAGTAGAACAGTTATTTGCCTTGACTAAAATGGTACGTATACTTGGCGTAGTGCTGATTGGTTTTTTGGCCTTAGCAGCATTGTTTATTATATCCAACACCATTCGTTTGACGGTATTCGCTCGTCGCAAGGAAATTGGCATTATGAAATATGTCGGCGCTACGGATTGGTTTATTCGTTGGCCTTTCTTGCTCGAGGGTATAATATTAGGGTTTAGTGGAGCGCTGGTGGCAGTCTTGCTAATCAATGAGCTATATAGTGCTCTGATTCAGCAGGTATATGAATCGTTAGCCTTTTTACCCTTGATTCCGCAGGATCCATTTATCACCAATATTAGTATTGCATTGTTGGTGATAGGAACTGTAATTGGTGCCCTGGGTAGCACTATATCACTGCGGAAATTTATGCAAGTATAGTGGGGAGGAGTTTTATGTTTAGGATTAGACAGTATCTTGCCTCTTGTCTGGTGCTGATGATGCTGATGATGGTAACTTTGCCAGTAGTGGCCAATGAGCTTGAAGAGCAACAACAACAGGTACAGCAACAGATGCAGGCACAGCAGGATAAAACCTCAGCGGCTCAACAAAAGGTTGATAGCGTGGCGAATCAGCTGCGCAAAGTGCAGACAGAACTAGAAAGGGCCCAAGGTGATTATAAGGATATTCAGACGAAACTGAGTTCTACGGAACAACAGATTAAGGCCAATACTGTAGTTCTGGCAACAGCAGAAAAAAAATTATCAGAACGAAGTTTGATTTTAAATAAGCGCATCCGTGATATCTATCAGAATGGACAGCTCAGTTATTTGGATGTACTGTTAGGGGCTAATGATTTTAGTGATTTTACGACCCGTATGGATATTTTAAAAAGGATCATTAATAGAGATTTAGAGTTAATTCTTAAAGTTAAAGCTGAGCGGGAATTGGTGCTGCAGACAAAAGCAAGCTTAGAAAATGATCGGGCGTCAATTTTAACATTAAAGCAGGCTGCTGAAGAAAGAAAGAAAACCATAGAAGTAAGTAAAAAAGAGCGACAAAGAGTATTGGATGCGGCGGTCAGTGAACGGGATGCATCTGAGCAGGCTTATCAGGAACTTGTAGATACATCACGCCGAATTGAACAGATGATTCGCAATAAGAAATCTTCAAATAGTGGTCCTAGTGGCGGTACTGGTGCTATGATATGGCCGACTGACGTCAGAGAAATTACCTCTCCATTTGGCTGGCGTACTCATCCTGTATTTGGTTCACAGCGCTTTCATAGCGGTATTGATATTGGGGCTGATTATGGGGATACCGTATCGGCTGCTGATGGGGGAGTTGTAATTTTTGCCGATTGGATGGGTGGTTATGGCAAAGCCGTGATTATTGAACATGGTAATGGTATTTCCACTTTATATGGTCATAATTCTCAGCTCCTTGTCAGTGAAGGGCAGCGGGTACGTAAAGGCGAGGCCATTTCACGAGTTGGTTCAACAGGTTATTCTACTGGACCGCATTTGCATTTTGAAGTGCGTCAAGATGGTTCACCAGTGAATCCAATGGGCTATTTATAATAATGTTGTAATTGTGTGATGAGGGTACCCTCTTGGGGGTGCCCTTAAGGCATATAGAATATTTTGTGGGTTTTCTACATATAGTTAGTTATGGATATAAATGATATGAAAGAGTAGTGATTGAACCGCAGAGACACAGAGAACACAAAGGGGAGTTTTGAAAGAACGCGTAGCGTTCCTATAGTATCATAATTTATAAGTTTTTAGCTGTCATTGCGAGTGTAGCGAAGCAATCCCCTACTTGTCCAGAGATTGCTTCGCTACACTCGCAATGATAAAGAAAACTTGGCTTTCGCCAAGCCTCAGTGCAGGCTAAAGCCTTAGTTGCCCTTACTTGGAATCGGAAAGTGTTATACTTTCTGATTCCGCAAAAAAGGACGCGTAGCGTTTTTCTTATGATGGGATTATATTATCGAAGAGTTGGGAGTATAGCCCAAATCTCGAATTGGGGTGTGTGTATTGAGTCGTCGTAAAATAATTGTGGGCGCCATTTTGTTGGTAGTATTTACGTTTACTGCAACAGCTGGCGGATTTCTTTATCTTTTGAATGGAAATTCTACTGATGTGATAAGTACGCTAAAATTTTTCAGGGCAGTGCAAATCGTCACAACCAGGTATGTTGAACCTGTGCCGATGGAAACATTGATGACAGGTGCTGTGAAGGGTATGGTTAATTCCTTGGGGGATCCTCATTCTATCTATATGGATCCTAAGATGTACAAGGAATTTATGATTGAAACCGAAGGCTCTTTTGGCGGTGTGGGGATTGTTATTGGTGTGAAAGATAAAACGTTGACAGTTGTCTCGCCAATTGAAGGTACACCCAGTGAAAAAGCCGGTATAAAAAGCGGTGACCAAATTGCTAAGATTGATGGCAAAGACAGCAAGGATATGGCTTTAGATGAGGCCGTAAGTAAAATCCGAGGTCCAGAAGGTTCAACGGTTACGTTAACCATCCGTCGTGGCAATGAACCTTTAAAAGATTATACTTTAACTCGTTCTAGTATTCAGATTAAAACAGTTTCAGGGAAAATGCTGCCAGATCAAATCGGTTATATTCGCATTTCCATGTTTAATGAAAATACAGGTAATGATTTTGCTCGGAGATATCATGAATTAGAAAAAGAAGGCATGAAGGCTGTTGTTTTGGATCTTAGAGATAATCCAGGTGGTCTATTACAAGAAAGTGTTAAGGTTTCTAATCTGTTTGTACCGAAAGGTCCTGTAGTATCAGTAGTGACGCGAGATGGACAGCGGGAGGTACATTCATCTACATTAGAAGCCATTAAATATCCAGTGGCTGTGCTCGTTAATGGCGGTAGTGCCAGTGCTTCTGAGATTGTATCTGGGGCCATTCAGGATACGGGTGCCGGTACCCTTATTGGCACCAAGACTTATGGCAAAGGTTCAGTGCAGACTGTACTCCGTCTGGATGGCGGTGGGATTAAGTTGACAATTGCCAAATATTTAACCCCTAATGATCGTTCGATTAATGGCATTGGTATTGAACCTGATATAAAAGTGGAAATGGCAAAAGATGCAGTACAAGATTTGCAACTCGATAAAGCCATTCAGGTTGTTAAAGAAAAAATGTAATTAAGCAAAAGAAATAATGACGTTAGCATTTCGATGCTAACTAAGCGACTTACACAAATCTTCTAACAAAGATTTGGTACGCTGCTTAAGCGGCGGGCTTTGGCCTTAGCCGCTTTTGCTCATTCAAGCCTAATGACTATAGTCTATTGAATTGGCGAAGAACAAGTTTTGGTTATGGGAATGGTGCAAAGATAAATTGGGGAAAAATAACCGCAAGGAACATGAAAGATTCCTTTTATTCAGCAGCCTCTTTACCAACGAACATATGTGCGTTATAATGGAAATATGTGTTCGTGATAAACAGATTTTTTCCTAATATATACAAAATGTGATATAATTATTGTTAAGTAATAATTAATATTCAATAAAGAATGGTGATGAATATGGCAACTGTTCCTAAGTTGGCTACCGTATATAAAGAAGGGGGCATACCCTTCAAGGTGGAAGCCCCATTTGTGCCGACTGGCGATCAGCCGACTGCGATTAGTACGCTAGAAACTGGTATTGTTCAAGGTCAACGGGCCCAAGTATTACTTGGGGCAACAGGTACAGGTAAGACGTTTACTATTGCTAAATTAGTTGAACAAGTGCAAAAGCCAACACTGGTGATTGCCCATAATAAGACTTTAGCCGCCCAATTGGCCAGTGAATTTAAAGAGTTTTTTCCTAATAATGCTGTGGAGTATTTTGTTAGTTATTATGATTATTATCAGCCTGAGGCGTATATTGCTCATACTGATACCTTTATTGAAAAAGATGCGTCGATTAATGATGAAATTGATAAATTACGTCATTCGGCAACGAGTTCTCTGTTTGAACGCCGAGATGTAATTATTGTGGCCAGTGTATCTTGTATTTATGGACTGGGTTCTCCTGATGAATATCATGGCCTAGTATTATCTCTGAGGCAGGGGCAAGTTAAGGATCGGGATGAAATCTTACGGAAACTGATTGATATCCAGTATGAACGCAATGATATTAATTTTGTCAGGGGCAAGTTCCGGGTGCGGGGGGATGTTGTGGAAATATTTCCAGCGGCTTATGGTGAAAGTGCTATACGGGTGGAGCTCTTCGGTGATGAAATTGAGCGAATTCTGGAAATAGATACTTTGACAGGAGAGATTATGGGTGAACGCAAGCACATTGCCATTTATCCTGCTTCTCACTATGTTACAACAAGGGAAAATATGAAGCGGGCAGTTGTGGATATTGAGGCAGAACTTGATGCCCAATTGGCATTTTTTAAGGCTAATGGCAAATTGATAGAAGCACAGCGACTAGAGCAACGCACTAGGTATGATATGGAAATGATGCAGGAAATGGGCTACTGCTCGGGAATTGAAAATTATTCCCGTCATTTGACGGGACGGAATATAGGTGACTCTCCCTACACTCTGATTGATTATTTCCCTGAAGATTTTTTGATGGTTATTGATGAATCTCATGTCATGCTGCCACAAATCAGGGCCATGTATGCTGGCGATAAAGCCCGCAAGACAGCCTTGGTGGAAAACGGTTTTCGCCTGCCTTCAGCTTATGATAATCGTCCCCTTACTTTTTCTGAATTTAATGAGCGTATTAACCAAATTGTTTATGTATCCGCAACCCCTAGTCAATATGAGTTAGGGGAGGCTAGTCAGGTAGCTCAGCAGGTTATTCGACCTACTGGACTTGTTGATCCCGAGATTGAAGTTAGGCCCATTAAAGGGCAAATGGATGATTTGCTTGGTGAGATAAAAATAAGGGTAGCTGCTAATGAGCGGGTATTGGTCACCACGTTAACAAAGAAAATGGCTGAAAATCTTACAGAATTTCTTAAAGAAGTAGGGATACGGGTGCGGTATTTGCATTCCGATATTCCTACAATTGAACGGGGAGAAATTATTCGTGACTTGCGGGCTGGGGTATTTGATGTCTTGATCGGTATTAATTTACTAAGGGAAGGATTGGATTTGCCGGAGGTGACCTTGGTCGCTATTCTTGATGCTGATAAAGAGGGTTTTTTGCGCTCAGATACTTCTCTGATTCAGACTATTGGTCGAGCGGCTCGTAATGTGAATGGTATGGTCATCATGTATGCTGATGTAATTACCAAGTCTATGATGCGGGCAATTGATGAAACTAATCGGCGTCGAGAGATACAGCAAACTTATAATGCTCAGCATGGCATTACACCCATGACGATTCAAAAAAGGGTGAAAGATCTGATTGAAACGACTAAAGTAGCAGAAGCAGAGGAAATCTATACAGTTGATCATATGAGTCATTTAAGTCAAGCTGAAATGGTGGATATGATTGGAAATCTAGAAAAAGAAATGCGCGTAGCCTCCAAACAGCTAAATTTCGAAAGGGCCGCTGAACTGCGGGATATGATTGTGGAACTAAAAGGCCGCGTGGGAACAGCTAAGTCGGCAGGAAAAGAAAAGAAACTAGAGAGTAAGAAGGCTACAAGGAAAAAGTAAGAGATTGCTTCGCTGCACTCGCAATGATAGATAAGAAATAGAAAGGAATATACTCATGAAAGATAAAATTATTATTAAAGGTGCTCGCCAGCACAATTTGAAGAATATTGATATTGAAATACCGCGGAATGAGCTGGTGGTTATTACGGGGCTCAGCGGATCTGGTAAGTCTTCTCTGGCCTTTGATACTATTTATGCGGAAGGCCAAAGGCGGTATGTGGAGTCCTTGTCCTCTTATGCTCGCCAGTTTCTGGGGCAAATGGACAAGCCTGATGTTGATTATATTGAGGGATTATCCCCGGCCATTTCTATTGACCAAAAGACGACTAGCCGTAACCCACGATCTACGGTAGGGACAGTGACAGAAATCTATGATTATCTAAGGCTTATCTTTGCTCGCGCTGGCCGTCCCCATTGTCCTAAATGCGGACAACCGATTAGCCAACAGACTGT
>JAGFZX010000014.1 GCA_017889585.1 Bacillota bacterium | reverse complement strand
TACGGCCGCAACAAAGGCCTTTAGTCCTGGCATAATACCCATCAGTGGATCAATGGAGTTATAATAAACGCCAACTAGCATACCAGCCGCTGCGGCTAATGCTGAACCAATAGCAAATGTAATAGAAATAACACGGTCAACATCAATGCCCATAAGTCTTGCTGCATCGGTATCAAAGGACACAGCCCGCATCGCCTTACCGATTTTAGTGCGATGTACCACATAAGTCAAAATAACCATTAAAGCTAGTGATACTGCTAGTATGAGTATTTGCTGACTATTAACCACAATATTGCCAAAAGTATATACGTCTGCTTGAAAGATTGCTGGGAACGTTCGAGGTTGAGGAGAAACAAGAAGAATACCGCCGTATTCTAAAAGTAGAGACACACCAATTGCTGTTATCAGTATGGCAATTCTTGGTGCATAACGTAATGGCCTGTATGCCAGTCTCTCAATAATCACACCGACAGTTGCTGCTACAGCCATGGAGAGAATAAGAGCTGGGAAAAAAGAAAGTTTTAAAACTGTAGTAGCAAAAAAAGCTACATAAGCGCCTACCATATAAATATCACCATGAGCAAAATTAATAAGTTTAATAATGCCATATACCATGGTATATCCTAAAGCTATAAGCGCATATATGCTCCCTAGAGATATACCGTTAATTAACTGTTGTATCAATTGGTGTATAAACGTAAATTCCATGCGCTTGCCTCCTTAATTTCATAACCTTTACTTAAAGTTAAATTTTCTTACTATTTATAAGAGGGATAAGACTGCTGCCTTATCCCTCTTGCATTTTTGCCTTTTAAATTAGCATATAACTAGGGATTAACCTTTTCCTTAAAGGTTTGCTTGCCGTCTTTCATTTCAATAATAACAGCACTCTTTACTGCATCATGTGTTTCATTGAGTGTAATTGTTCCTGATACAGCCGAATAGTCCTTAGTTTTAGCCAATTCATCTTTGATTTTAACAGTATCTACACCATTTGCCCTTTTTATAGCCTCAATGACCATCATCGTAGCATCATATGAAAGCGCTGCAAAAGCATCTGGAGTTTCATTATATTCTTTTTTGTACGCTTCTACAAAGCTCTTGATAGATGGACTGTTATCATCTGGTGAATAGTGGTTTGCAAAGAAGGTATTATTTAATGCCTGGGCACCAGCGATTTCTGGCAGTTTAGCTGAATCCCATCCATCACCACCAAGAACTGGCATATTGAGCCCAATCTCACGAGCTTGTTTTATAAGCATCCCAACTTCCTGATAATAACCAGGAACAAAGATTACATCAGGATTAGCAACTTTAATTTTAGTAAGCGTAGCTTTGAAATCAGTATCTTTCGCGAGATAAGCTTCTTCTGCTACAATTTGTCCGCCATTTTTGATGAAAGTTTCTTTAAAGAACTGACCTAAACCTTTGGCATAATCACTGGAATTATCAATATAGATAGCCGCTGTTTTGGCTTTCAAAGACTTAGTTGCAAAATTAGCCATTACCGAACCTTGGAAAGGATCAATAAATGCTGCTCTAAACATGAAGTCCCGCACTTTGTTAGTGGCAGGATCTACGGTTACTTTAGGATTGGATGCTGTCGGGCTGATCGCGAGTACCTTATTATCCTGATTTACCTGTGCACCCGCAATTACACTAGAAGAGGCAATCGGTGCAATAACAGCAACGACTTTATCTTGGGTAATTAATTTTTGCATAGAATTAGCTGCTTCAGCTGCTTCACTTTTATTATCAGCCACAACCAAGGTCAGCTGTTTTCCAAGTACACCACCTTTAGCATTGACTTGTTTAATGGCTAGTGCAGCACCATTGCTCGCCGATTTCCCAAAAGTCGCATTATTACCAGTCATCTCAAGATTGGCACCAATCTTAATTGTATCTGCAGAGGACTGACTTCCTCCGCAACCTGTCATCACTACCGCCAACATGGCGACTACCGTAAATACACCAGCTAGTTTTTTCATTGTTTTCATGAACATCTCGTCTCCCTTTGTATTAAGAATAATGAAGCAGTGAACCAAAATCTTTGTTAAAAGATTTTTCGTGAGTCGCGACTTTACCATTGAAATGCTAACATCAATACAATATACCTACTATTACCCTAACTATCCACTGTCTATAACAGTCTAGGTCGATCTCTTCTCTCGTCCTTCTAGCGTGAATACTCGTACTCAATACAAGGTATATTATAGATAGATTGCTTTACACTGTCAATACTTCCCAGAGAGACTTTTGGCTAATTATCCTCCCTGTGTGTACATTTTGTGTTTTGCACAGTACGGGTGACAATTAGCCATGTTGTCCATGTATTTTTTTCCTGTTTATTTTATGGATTTATTTTTTCTTTAAATACTTGCTTGCCATCTTTCATCTCGATAACCACAGCACTCTTAATAGGATTATGATCGCCATCTAACGTAATAACACCTGTTACCACTTGTAAATTCTTCGTTTGTTCTAAAGCATCTCTTAGTTTAACTGGATCTGCGCTATTAGCCCGTTTAATAGCATCAATTGCCATTAGTGCTGAATCATAACCGAGTGCTGCCAGAGCACTAGGCTCTTGACCATATTCAGCCTTATATGCTGCAACGAATTTTTGAATACGAGGGTCAGTATCTTGAGCTGAATAATGATTACTGAAGAAAGTATTATTCAGTGCCTCAGCACCTGCAATGTCCACTACCTTAGGATCATCAAAACCGTCTGTACCAATTAGCGGTGTAGTAATACCAATTTCACGAGCTTGTTTTGAAATTTTACCCACTTCTTCATAATAAGCAGGAATAAAAATAGTATCAGCATTCATTCCTTTTATTTTTGTCAATGTAGCTTTGAAATCTTGATCCTTTTGTAAAAATGCTTCTTTAGCTACAATGACGCCACCATTTTTAACAAATTGAGCTTCAAAGGACTCAGCAAGACCTTTAGAATAGTCAGAACTACTATCTATATAAATGACAGCAGTTTTTGCCTTCAATGTTTTGGTAGCAAAATTCGCCATTACACTTCCTTGGAATGGATCGATAAAGCAAGCACGGAAGGCATAGGGCTTTACCTTGCCATTGTCAACTGTAATCTTAGAATTTGTACCAGTCGCAGTAAGAACAGGAACCTTATTGTCTTGACCTACTTGTAATGTTGCTAGTACATTAGAGCTGGCAATAGGTCCTAGTACCATAACAACCTTATCTTGTGTAATCAGTTTAGTGATCGCATTAGTAGCTTCAGATGGCTCTGACTTGTTATCAGCAGTAACCAAGACAAGTTTTTTACCAAGAACGCCACCTGCTGCATTAGCTTCTTTAAATGCCAGTTGAATTCCTTGCATTGTTTGCTTACCAAAATTAGCAACCCCACCGGTCAACTCGAAATTTCCGCCAATTTTTATTTCCTTGGAATCAGTTGTTGCCGTTGAACTACAACCTGTCAGCATAACCCCAAGCAAACTTACCACTATTAATAAGCCAATAAATGATAACTTTCTCTTTGTCATGGATATACCTCCCAATATTGTAAAAATATATTAAAATACTAATTATTTTGCTGTGCTCATCTGCAAATATCAAAATGCTCTACATAATATACAAAGACAATTCTCTATTTATAAAAAGACCGAATTATAAGTACTTGTAACTAACTACCTCTTAACATCCCCCCTCTATTTAAATAATGTTCATTCCATCTCGAATGCATGCCCTAAATTGAACTACACACTCTTAACATTTCATGTCTCCCTTAGTTACAACTTTCCATTTTTAATTCCCATTGTGTTCTCTACCAATACATATTTGTATATGTATGTTATTATATTTCCTTCTAAACACCCTGTCAATACTATTTTTTAACAAATGCTAGGGCATTTATTCCCAAATGAGAGTACACATTTTTTATATTGTTTTTATTTTGTATACTCTATATGATACTTTTGATAAACATCAGGTCTCCGATGTTTTAACAATGGCAGTTGCTGCCTTACTGTATCTATCTTATTAATATCTATCTCTACTGTCATCATAGTTTCCTCAGATCCTGCCATGGCAAGTATGCTGCCCCATGGATCTACGATCATAGAATGTCCATATACCTGATACTGAGCCCCTGGAATGCTAGCCGGGGCCGCTCCCACTACAAAGACCTGATTATCAACAGCTCGGGATTTCATCAGTAGTTCCCAATGAGCAGGCCCGGTAGTCCAGCCAAAAACAGCCGGAAAAATTAAAAGTTTAGCACCTGCTAATGTCATAAGTCTTGACAACTCGGGGAAGCGAATGTCATAACAAATAGCTACCCCTAATGTCAAACCTGCCATACTAACAACTGTCATTTCCTGCCCAGAAGATAAAATACTAGATTCTTTAAATACTGTACCTCCTTTAATATCCACATCGAATAAATGCATTTTCCGATGGCGCCCCAATAAACCACCATTTTCATCAAAGATAAAACTAGTATTGTATACATTATTATACTCATCGCGCTCAGGCACTGAGCCACCCACTACCACAATCTTTCCCTCTGCCGCCGTTCGCGAGAGCATCCTAAGCGTATCGCCCTCAGGATAACTTTCAGCAAATTCAGAAAATAGTTCTGCCTGGTATGGACAGTTAAACATCTCAGGTAAAATTGCCACCTGACAATTTGCTGCTGCCGCAGCTTGAATCATCTCCTTAGCCTTGCTAATATTAAAATTTTTATCAGAGGTTACAGCCATTTGACAAATTCCCAATTTAACAGCATTATTCTTCATAAAATATCCTCCCATCTTAGCCATACTACTCTCATCTGTAATATAAACATATAGTGTGCTTTACTCCACGTTTTATTAAATCCCTTCCTGGTATTGAACTATTTCCTATTAAAGCGTTGACGTATACTATTAAACTGCAAAGGTGCAAAAATGTGAATTATATAGTAATAGAAGGCATCGATACTTTGTTGTATTGATGCCTTCTATAATTAATAATACTTAAATATTATATACTTATTGGTTGCTTATTATCATACATAGACCAAATACCACACGGACAGGCACCTGTACAAATACCACAACCGATACATTTATTTGGATCAGAAATATATTCAAATCCACCTTCTGACTTTACTGCCCGAGTAATAGCCTTTTCCGGGCAGGATTTTTCACACATATGACAATCACGGCAAGTACCGCAGCTAATACAACGTAAATGATCATCATTAGCCGTAGGCACTTCACAACTATGACATTTGTTAAAATATGCAGTACTTAGTCGTTTGGAATCAATTTTGGTCTTTGCTACAGACTGATATATGTTACCTGTCAAATAGTTATCTACCGAAAGCGCGGCTTGCTGAGCTGCCCCAATGGCATCTACCAGCCGCCCCGGTTTCACTGTATCACCTGCAGTATAGACGCCTTCAGCAATTTGATAATCAGCGTTTATCTTCAAATACCCCCGCTCAGTAGCAATGTCCTCAGGCAAGAAGTCAAGGTTAGGCATTTCACCAACACTAATAATAATGGTATCACCTTCAATTAATTCACCACTTTTAGTAATAATCCCTTCCGCAGTGACTTCTTGGGTAAATACCGGCCACATAATCTTAGCGCCCAATTCCTCAACATGTGCAATTTCTTTAGCATCAGCTGCTGGTCGCTGGACATCAACACAAATTACCTGCTCTGCTCCCATCTGGTACGCTCCAACTGCAGCATCCATCCCTGAGTTACCACAACCAATAACAATAACCTTTTTACCGACTTTAGGGTTTTTACCTTTATTAACAGCTTTAAGAAACTCAATTCCTTTAACAATACGCTCATTCCCTGGCCAAGGAAACACTCGCCCAATATGTCCACCAGTGGCGACTACCACTGCATCATGATTGGCTCTAATTTCCGAAAATTTTTCCTTATCTACAGTAGTGTTTGCAATAAACACTACTCCCATATCTTCAATGCGTTTAAGCTCTGTAGCGAGCGTCTGCCCTGGCAAACGCGTACGAGGTATAACCAGCTCCATTTTACCGCCCATACGCTCATCAGCTTCAAATACTGTTACATCATGGCCCTTGCGAATAAGCTGCCATGCTGCTGTAAGACCTGCAGCACCACCACCGATAACCGCCACTTTTTTACCTGTTTTAGCGTCGGCCTTCGGCAATGTAGTACCCACGGAATACGTGCCGAGCTTACCGACCTGTACAGAAATGTCCACTTTCTTACGAGTGCAATCATCCATACACAAATTAGGACATACAGCTCCGCAAACCGAACCTGGGAAAGGTGTATAATCCAGGACCAATTTATAAGCCTCATCAATGTTACCTTCCCGGAGTAAGTTAAAACGGCGCTGGGAAGGAACTGATGCTGGACAGTTAAACTCACAAGGTGCTGCATATACTCCATTTTCCCATACAGGCACTCGTTGCCGATAAACATCATTTGTTACTAGACCAATAACCTTAAAATTATCTGGACATACATCACTAAAAATCCCGTCTTGTACCCATTGTTCTTTTCGAAATGTCTGGACATTGGTATTGGCCATTTTAGGGCGCTCATCATAGGTCAAAGGAACGACTTTATGCCACTCTGTCCAATTGCTAAGTTCAGCTCTAATTTCTGGAAGGGCAATGGATGTGAGAAAATCCTCCATTTTCCCATCAAGATAGGCAATATCTTGCACCCCAAGTGGTGCAATCTTCACATCTTTGCGGGAAATTCCGGCAGCATTTCCCCGGAAATATAATGTACCACCCACCATACCCACACAAGCACGATCACCTAATATTGATTCAAATTGTTCACTGTCATAACCACAAACAACAGCGATACCGCCTGACATAAATTCAAAGCAGAAACTGCCGCAATTTTTCAAAACCCAAAATTCAGGTGGTGCATACAATGGATCATGTTTCATCATTGATCCAGATCGTGTACCAACCCGGCCACCAACATAAATAGTGCCTGCCGCAGCACAATGTGCAGCTGTATCACCAGCGTCCCCACGGACTACTATTTTACCACCAGCATTCAGCCAACCCACATCGGCTGAGGCTGAGCCCTCAACAATGATTTCAGTACCTTCCAGGCACATTGAACCCACACGCTGCCCTGGGTTTGTTACAGAAAATTTTAGATCTTTTCCTTCAGGATGCCACAGTGGCCCGCCAATATCATGTTGGCCGGAAGCCTCAATTTGAAATTCTGTTTCACCTGCCGCGATAGCTTCATTAATAGCCTCTAAAAGATCTTGGGTAGACATACGTTGATTTCCATCAAGACTAATTATCTTAAACATGCAGCTTCCCTCCTAACACACATATTGGATAGCCAATTTTTCAGCTATGGCCCGATCAGTAGTAACCAGAGCATCAGAACGTCCTACAGGCACAGAACTATTGCCGATTGGTGCCATCAATTTCCTAAGTTCACTATCCAGAGCTAACATATACTCTACAATATTCTGAGCTGCTTTATCAATATCCAACCGTTGAACAAGTCGTGGATCTTGAGTACAAATTCCTGCCGGGCACTTACCTGTACTACAGGAATTACACCTGCCCTGTTCATTACCGATACAACCCATGAGCTGAATGAGTAATTTTCCGATAAATACGCCATTAGCTCCCAAACAAATCATTTTAAAAGCATCAGCTGCTGCATTACCAGTAAGTCCGACACCACCGCCTGACCATAATGGAATCTGCCCCTGCCGTCCCTGTTTAACTGCTGATAAATAACATTCACGAGTCTTGGAAACAATAGGATGACCCGTATGGTCAAGGGATATTTCATTTGCCGCACCTGTCCCACCCTGAATACCATCCAGAAAAAAGCCACCGCAAATTTTATAAGGATCCCGCAGTAGATTATTATATACCGATACCGAGGTAGCCGAAGCAGCACACTTAATAGCCACTGGCACTCTAAACTTAAATGCAGCATTCATTGATAAAAACATTTTTTGTACCGATTCTTCAATAGAATACAGTCCCTGATGATTAGGAGGTGACATAAGATCAGCCTTAGGTACCCCACGAATAGCCTGCACATGGGTCGCAACCTTAGCCGCAGGCAAAAGACCTCCATCTCCTGGTTTAGCTCCTTGACCAATTTTAATCAATATCCCCGCCGGATCTACTTTCATTTTCGGTATAGACTTTACAATACGATTCCAGCCAAAATGACCTGATGCAATTTGGAGTATCATATATTTAAGCTGCTCAGATTCTAGTAGTTTGACAGGCATACCACCTTCACCTGAACTCATACGCACGGGCATGTTACACTTCTCATTTAAATACGCAGTAGCTAATGAAACAGCCTCCCACGCTCTAGTCGACAACGCACCAATTGACATATCGCTAAAAATAACCGGATAAATCCAATTAACAGGTGGCAGTTTGCCAGTCATACTAATTTCGCCGTTAGCTATAGACAAGGGTAGTTCATTTGCTGGTAATACACGGCCAAAGGGAGCCAAAATGTCAAAGGTATGTCTTTCCGAATCAAGAGCTGGATCTGTCATCTGGGAAATACGACCAATAATAATATTATCTAATGTTCGTCCGTTAGCGCTGCTTAGATTATTACGTCCACCACGCTTGATCGGTGATCCACCTCTTCTTGCCAACAAATTAAACCGTGAATCCTGATTACGTACAGGTTTAATCGCTTGATTAGGACATATTTTTTCGCACATGCCACAGCCAGTACAGGATTGTGCAATACTATTTTTCTGTTTAATTACAAGTACAGCACTATGTTTACTTGTTGGCTCAGGTTGATTACTCGTAGAGAATGTAACCGAACGGCGTTCTACAACTGGCTCTATAGCCTGAAAAGTACAGGCTGCCACGCAATTACCACATCGAGTACAGCGCTCAGAGTCATATTGAATCTTCCATGGCAAATCATTGACCGTTACATCCTGAGTTGTTACTGCTTCCATCGCTCTACCTCCAATGCTTCATTAATAACAACCACTTCTCGTTCGTTAGGATATATATCTAATTCCTGATTACGATTAGGCAAAATGGCATTCAAACCACATACCTCGGATGAGATGGCCACAGTATTGTCATCTCTACCCACTACAACTGGACGCAATTTTTTTGAGTCGCAGCAGGTCATCATATTATTATTCGGTAACATAGCAATAATAGTATTCGGTCCGTTAATTTCCAAGTGACCAAGGGATTGCCGAATTGCTGTGAGTTCTGCCTTGTCAGGTCTCATGGCAATTTCACTAAATGGCAGAGGGGTAATAACATGCTTATAATACTTAATCGGCCATTTTAGTTTGTGTAGTACATAATGGAGTGTATAAATAAAATTTTGAGAGTCAGACTCAAAGCCAATATACCCGCGATGCAATGTTTTTTGATATTCTTTATTTTTGGTATAAAAGGTATTTTCACCATTAGCACACAAGGTATATCCCTGTATGAAAAAAGGATGAGCAGCATAACGCACAATATCATAATTAGTATTTTGGCGGCACTGTACCACTATATTTTTTGACATTAAAGCCCCATTATCATCCCATAATTTAAAATATGTGGCAATATCTCGGGGATCGCCGATTTCTTTTAAGGTAAGCACATCAGGCCAAAAGGAGTATACATACCCTTGGTCCGTTTTTTCCAACAATGCCCTAAGAGCTAGGCGAGTATCCAGCAGTAATGCTTCTTTAGCCTCCTGGCTAGCATCACTATAATGTTCGGGATAATCATAATTACGAAATATATAATAAGGCATCGCCTCAATATCTAACTTGGCATTTTTCACGCCACGAGGAATCCACTCTGCTAACTGAACAAAGTTATTGGTTTCCATGTAATCTTCAACCATTTTAGCACCTTTTTGCGTGCAGGCCAGGGATAATAGGGGTTTATCCTTATGTTTGGAAAATACGCCTGCCAAATCTTGCATAACCATGGCAAACCCTGAATTATCATGCCCTTCTTGCTGCGGCAGCATTAAATGCAGCGCTGCCGAGGGATGAATAAATTCCTTACTCTTGATCGCACCAATTCTGCACATATATCATTACCCACCCTTCAAAATAATTTTAAAAATAAAAAATATATTTTCTCTGCTAAAAAAAAAACTGGGAAAGTACTGGATAATTAAAATTAGCTATAAGGCGATAAGCAATAGAGGCTATTACCATTTAGCATCATTTATCCAGGACTTTCCGCAGGGCCTTTTATACCCACGGTGTTGTGCTATTTGCACCTGTACCGCTCGGACCAGTCCGCTATATAGCGCGGAACCCTAGGTACACTCCTAAAAATCTTTTGTATTAATATACAGTACTTATTTTCATATCTTATTATAAAAACCAAATGTTCTACTGTCAATAATGTATAGGAAATAATACATTATACCTTCAAAATGAATATAAATTAATTCATTTTTCTGATAAATTCATTATTTTGGGGCCTGCTTGGCGTACATCTCCGATACGAACTGTATATTTATTCATATCAAGATAATCTAGCAAAGGCAAGGCTACCTTACGGGAAGTTTCCAGCATATCGCGCAACTGGGCCAGTGTAATAGTTTCATTTTTTTTGAAGTGCTGACAAAGAATATTAACAATATATTGCATCGTTTTTTCATATATACATATATTATCCACCTGTATCAATATGCCCTTGCTTATTAGTATATCAAAAGCTGCCTTAGCTTTTTCTGGCAAAAAATTTAATTTTTCACCAAGCATACAAACGTCTATATTTGTAAGCCCACTATCAGCTAATACTTGTTCACTTGTAATAATCAAATCATGCAACCAACTATTATATTTTTCTCCATGTTCTTGCAGCGCAAAATACCCGCCATTGCTTACTACATTACTTTCTTTTTTCCAAAATGTTGCTATTTTATCGAAAATTTTATCTGTTAACCCTAATTTCTGCCTGATTACTTCTCTGGATAAACCTGCCCTTTCTGGCTGAGCAGCGTGAAAAGCACCTAATAACTCAATACAATTATGAGTTATTGACTGTAGTGCTCCTTTAGCTATGTAGTAATTCTCTAACATAACTATTTTTTGTTCTAACCTTAATATACTTAAACTTTGATCCACCTGACTCTTTTTGATATATCCAGCCTGTCTCCTAATTTCACTGTCAGATAAAACACCGCCACTTACAGTTAAAATTTGATACACAATATTGTATACATTTTGCTCAGCTAAAGCCTGTGCCAAGGCCATCCGGTCCTTACCGATGATACGATTTTTTCTCCCTGGAGCAATGAGCATAATACTGCCTAACAAAAACTGTGGTGAATAGAGTCTGATAATCCCTCTATCACCAGCACTGGCCGCTAAGGGTTCTTCTAAAATAAGCCGCATATATTGATGACTACTATCTTTAAATGAATATATACGTCCCAAAAATTCGCCTGTCCCTAAATGTAATCTGACTCTAGTGCCACTATCAATAGGTTGCTCTAGTGTAGTCACTACATCCCAAGTACTACTGATTTGCCCATAAGCATCTTGGCTGAGAGACATGCCGCGAGCAATTTCACTTTTGTCAACACCTACTAGATTAATAGCTGCCCGCTGTCCAGCAAAAACAGATTCTACCTTACAATCATGGCATTCAGTCCCACGCACTCGCACCTGTTGCCCTGAAGGGTACAGGGTCAAACTATCACCAACTTTGGCAGTACCACTCAGTACTGAACCAGTCACAACTGCGCCGTAACCTTTCACGGTAAATACCCTGTCAATCCACAGGCGGAAAGGAGCATCACTATCACGTGGAGCTACTTTTTTAGCCTCTGCTAACAGACTTTCTCTCAATTCATGGAGCCCCTCACCAGTAACAGCTGAAAAACGGCATAGAGGCGCGTGTGCCAAAAAGGTGTCTTTAATTAACAATTCCACTTCTTCCTCTACTAATACCAGCCACTCATCGTCTACTTTATCAATTTTATTAATAACAACGATACCATGCTGTACTCCATATAAATGTAACATTGCCAAATGCTCTCTGGTTTGAGGCATAACTCCTTCATCTGCAGCAATAATTAACATCGCCAAATCAATGCTACCTGTACCTGCTAACATATTTTTCAGAAAACGTTCATGCCCAGGTACATCAACAATGCCAGTCGTGAACTCGTTACTTAATTTCATGGAGGCGAATCCCAAGTCAATAGAAATTCCCCGCATTTTTTCCTCTTTCAGTCTATCAGTATCTGTACCCGTTAAGGCTTTAATGACTGCTGACTTACCATGATCAACATGGCCTGCTGTCCCGATGATAATATATTTCACTCTCTTGCCCCCTTCGCCATACCAAAACAAGCCTTTTGAATCATTTCCATATCTTCAATTTCTAGACAACGCACATCAAATAAGATCTTTTCCGCCTGAATACGCACGATAATTGGGACTATATATTTTCTAAACTCCCTTTCCAATACTGCTGTACTTTTGCCGGTAGCCATAATACTAACCCCAAAACTTCTAAACTCAACCTCAGGCAAAGTTCCTCCTCCCGCCTTAGATATAAGAGGTACAACATCAATAGACCAGCCGTAGGTCGTAAGGCCATTGAGCATAGTTGCCAACTTATAAGCCTGTTCTTTAAGTTCCTCAGGTCGCCGGTTTAGCATACGCTGTACGGGAATATTCTTATATGCAACACCTGTCAAATAATCAATAAGCGTACCTTCTAATGCCGCTAATGATAGCTTATTAATACGGAGTGCCCGTAATAATGGATGTTTCTTTAGCTTATTTATGTATTGTTGCTTACCAGCAATAATACCAGCCTGTCCTGCCCCGAGTAATTTATCGCCGCTGAATGTCACCACATCAGTACCTGCGGCCAAACACTCAGCTACAGTAGGCTCATGCCAACCATCAACCGCTACATTCACAAGAGTACCACTGCCCAAATCATCTACCACTGGAAATCCATGATTATGAGCTAGTTCTACTAGTTCTTTAGCATCAGGTTGAGCGGTGAAACCGACAATTCGATAATTACTGGTATGAACTTTTAAAATAACAGCCGTATTTTGATTAATGGCCTCTTGATAATCTGATATATGGGTTTTATTAGTAGTGCCTACTTCCACAAGTAGAGCACCGCTTTGTTTTAGTACATCAGGCACCCGAAAAGATCCACCAATTTCTACTAGTTGCCCGCGGCTGACAATTACCTCACGTCCTTGTGCTAATACTGACAGCACTAATAATACTGCCGCCGCATTATTATTAACAACAATTGCGTCTTCAGCACCTGTTAATGCACACAACTTATTGACTACATGAGTATAGCGGCTACCTCTCTCACCTGTTGCCAAATTATATTCAAGCGTACTGTAACCTGACATTATATCGTCCACCATACGCACTGCACTTTTCCCTAAAGGCGCTCGGCCTAAATTGGTATGTAATACCACTCCAGTAGCATTTACTACTCTGTGCAAACTACAGCTACCTAGCGCTAATAATTCACTCCGGACTTTGAATACTAAACTTTCCACAGAAACATCCACCGACTTGTTCTGCTTTAACTTATTCCGGGCCTCCTCCACTACTGTACGCAACTTACTAACAATTATCTGATGGGAAAATTGAGCGAGTTCAGGTTGAGTAGTTAATCCCTCTAATAAACGATCTATGGCTGGAATATCCCGCATTGTGGCTTTACTCTCTTTCATGTTACCTCCCTGATAATAATTATTCTTTAAAACAGTTCATCTTATAAATGTCTCTACATCTTAGGGTAAGGGGTTATATTTATATTGTCCCCGCACTTATCTTATTTTCCTCTACTAGGCATGTATAACCTTCTTAAATCCTACATATAATAACTCTATATAATATATTCCATAATGTGTATTTATCATATAATCTTTTAAACAGGAGTTATTAAATGTTGAATAATATTTTGAAATTTCCTAAACCATCACCTGAATTCAAATTAAATATCAATCAACCTACTGCCATCTATGATATTGCCACCCATTTACGGGGTATCATGCATGAAGCAGCTACCGCTGATCATGATCTAGTCATTTTATGTATTGGCACCGATCGTTCTACAGGTGATTCTTTAGGACCACTTACCGGTAGCAAATTACGTTCTTTTAACCCCTATCCTCATATTTATGGAACATTAGATGACCCAGTACATGCCTCTAATCTACATGATAATATACAATCTATTCAAACAAAATTTGATAATCCCTTTATTATTGCAGTAGATGCTTGTCTTGGCAGATTAGAAAGTGTTGGCTGTGTATCTCTCGGACGTGGTCCATTAAAACCAGGAGCTGCTGTAAAGAAAGAACTCCCCTCAATTGGCGATGCATATGTAACTGGTATTGTTAATGTAAGTGGTTTTATGGAACATTTAGTATTGCAAAGCACACGCCTTAGCTTAGTAATGAAAATGGCCGATACCATCGCCCATGCTTTTTCTTATGGATTGCGTACATATAACCGTTAAAAGGCTATTTAAATACAGACTCTTAAATATAACAGCCGAAGCTATATGTAGCTTCGGCTGTTATATTTACATCAGTGCTAATTCTTCAATTATTTCATTATAAGTTTTGCCAGCTGCATTAATAACAGGCACATCAGTGATCGTATCCTGCACATTTAATAAATTAATATCTGCGCCGCCTACTATAATAGCATCAACGCTATTAATATTACTATCGTCCAAGAATACTACATCATACCCTTCTACTTCCAGTACCTCAGCCAAATTTGATAAAATTTTTTCTACTGCAATGACTCCTTGCATATCATCCACCTCCGGCTATAGCATTACCAGTAGGATAGAATCTTATGCAGCAATACAAAAGGTCTTTAGGCTTAAGGATCTAATCTTTTTCCATTTTACTGAGTATTTTCTTCTTCTTGCGCCCCAGAGTGTTCCATACCCTGCCGAGTTTCGCAAACTCCTCGGAAGATGGCTCCTTCACTAATCATCAATATCCCAGCTTTGATGTCCCCATATATTTGAGCGTTCGACAATAATTCTAGTTTTTCAGAAATGTCTATATTACCGTTTATCCTGCCCGCAATAGTAGCATTAAGGGCTTTCAGTTGGGCTGTAATTTTTGCATTATCTCCCACCATAAGATTGCCTGTTGTATTAATATCCCCCTCAAACTGTCCATCAATGCGAATTGTACCTTTACTACTGATAGTGCCTTTAATGGACGTATTTTTACCAATAATTGTCTCAATTTCGCCTACAGTATTTAATGTTTTCTTGTTGCTACCAAACACATTACACTCTCCAGTACTTTTATTATTGGTCACTAGCATCTCTGCTAATTTAGAAAATTCGTCGGATTAACGGCAGTGCCATTCACTCTGATTTCATAATGAAGATGAGGGCCAGTACTATATCCAGTGCTGCCTAGATAAGCAATTACTTGACCTTTTTTTACCACTTGTCCTGAATGTACTATATTTTGAGAATTATGCCCGTAAATTGTCGTAATTCCATTGCCATGATCAATCTGAACCATGTTGCCATAGCCATCATACCATCCACTTTGTATAACCTCACCATCAGCAGTAGCAATAATAGTTGTCCCGCTACTGTTGGCAATATCAATCCCAGGATGCCAGTCACCTCCGTCTCCAAAGGGTGAATTGCGCCAACCAAAACGGGAGGTAACGTCTCCGGTTGTTGGCCAAATCGACGGCGTAGTCTCCATTCTAGCTTTTTTAGCCAATAATTCTTGTTTTAGTTCAGCCAAACTCTGTTCACGCACTATAACTGCTGACTGCAAATCATTAGCTAAATTCATAATACTATTAATATTAGGTTGTAATTGAGATCCGCCTTGACCATTATAACTTACTGAAGGACGGATCAAACCAGCCCGCGATGTAACAGCCACATCCTCATTATTAACAATTCGCCTTATTTCTGCATCAAGGGAATTCAATCTTTCCATATCAGCCTGCAAACTAGTAGTAGTCTTAGCCAACTGCTCTATTTGGCTAACCTGATCGCTATTATTCTGCCTTAAGATTTCCAGTTCGGCTTTTTGCGTACTGGCTACGCTTATTGTCTGCCGGTATTCTACAAAACTTCCTATCATAAATACAATAATAAAACACAATAATGAAACAGTATACTTTACAGCAATAATAGGAATACGTATACTACGTACCTTCTGTCCATGATGCGGAACAATCATTAGGGTATATTCCCGTTTATCAATTCTTTTTGGTTTCCGCTTCAAAAGACCTCCTCCTTTTCTGTAAAAAATTTCCTTATTAATTTGTCTATATTCGTTATCGATTAGTAAATTCCTTTTATTTATTTATTTATTTTTATTGCCTGGGCTAATGCCTGTTTCTCTTCTTCAGTTAAAAAATATGATGAATTACCTGAAATAATTGGTTTTGCATAGGTATGACTTTCATTACGACTATAAATACTAGAAATTACTACACCATTATTTTGGTGGTCTAGCAAAGCAATCGCAAAACTCAAATCACTTCCCATATCTTCGAAGGCATTAAACCTTATAACACCAACCTTTTGTATACATTCTTTGGAGATGCTTTCTAAACGTTGGCAATCATTCGATAAACTATCGACTTTACGTACTGTTTGTTTAACCTCTTCAATATGGCCTAATAGCAATTGCTCAATATTCCCTCCGTCCATTCCCTTCATCATTTTAGAATATCGCTTATTCATCTTGGCAAGCTTAATATTAATGCTGATAAATATAATTAATGCCAGTAATATCATTACCGTCATTCCCAAGATCACATATTGCAAATTGCTCATAATTAAGTTAGACCAGTCTGCTAAATAATTCATTACATCATACCTTCCTATTTACAATCTACTAATTATCCATTTTTATAGAACAAAATCAATACGTTATTATGGCCATAATAAGACAATAACTGCGGCAACAGGGACTGCTGGTAACAAATTGGCCACTTTTATTGTTTTTATTTCCATTATAAGCAAACTTATACCAATAATCAACAAGCCACCAACTGCTGTCATTTCTCTAATCATCACATCAGAGATAAAACCACTCAGACTGCTTGCCAGTAAAGTAACCATACCTTGATATATGAATACTGAAATACTTGATAATGCGACACCAATACCCATTCCTGATGCAAATACAACAGATGCAACAGCATCAAGCATGGCTTTAGCATATAAAGTACTAGCATCACCAGTTAATCCATCTTGTATAGAACCCACTATCGCCATTGCGCCTACACAAAACACTAGGCTTCCCGTAATAAAACCTTCACCAACGCTGCCATACTTACTCCCCATCCTTACTGTAAGCCATTCACCAACACTGGTCAACCATCTATCTATATCCATAAATTCGCCAATTAGGCCGCCAATAACCATGCTGACGATTACAATCAAAATATTTTCTGTTTTTAAAGCCATTTGTAATCCAATAATTCCTACAGCTAGTGCCAATCCTTGCATCACTGTCTGCTGATACTTCGCTGGAAGATTTTTTTTAAATATCAAGCCAATGATCGAACCGCCCAATATCCCTGCCACATTTACCAATGTTCCTTTCATTTTAACCTTCATCTCCTTGAGCAATACGCTCTACAGCTTTTATAGCCTGCAAAATTTCATCCGCTGTATTGAAATAGCCTGGACTAAAACGAATAACACCAGTTTTAAGGGTACCAATACACCGATGAGCCCATGGTGCACAGTGTAGTCCCGCCCGACATGCAATACCAAATTCCTTATCTAAGCGATATGCGGCTAGGCTACTATCCATTTCCCCAATGGTAAATGATACAACCGCTGTACGTTGATGTGGCAATTCAGGACCATATACCACAACATCCTTGATCCTTTTCAAACCATCAATAAGTTGTTGAGCGAGCTGACCTTCTTTAGCGCGAATATTTTTTATACCGATATCACGAATAAAATGTATACCACTTAATAATCCTGCAATTCCTGGAGTATTAGGGGTACCGCTTTCCAACTTATCTGGTAAAAAATCAGGTTGTATATCAAATTCCGAAAGACTGCCCGTACCACCATAGCGTAATGGGATAAGATCTGAGCCCTCCCGCACATAAAGACCGCCTGTACCTTGAGGCCCTAGCAATCCCTTATGGCCACTAAAAGCCAGCATATCAATAGCACAGGATTTTACGTCAATATCTTCCACGCCTGCAGTTTGTGCAGCATCTACAATAAAACAAGCCTGATATTTAGTTGCCAACTGGCCGACTTCGTATATGGGCATAATAGTACCAGTAACATTAGAGGCATGGCTCATTACAATAGCCTCTATTCCACTTTTTAGTATACTTTCCATTGCTACTAGATTAAGCTTCCCATTATGATCACATGGCACAATATGCACCTTCACACCCATAGTCTCCAAATATCTAAGAGGTCTTGCGACTGCATTATGTTCCATCGCTGTTGTTACCACACTATCTCCAGGGCGTAGCTTCCCTAATAAAGACATATTGAGCGCATCTGTCGCATTATATGTAAAAATAATATTAGTTAGATTATCAATATTAAATAGCTCAGCCAATGCCTCACGAGCTTCATATAAAATGTGAGTAGCCGCACGAGCACTGCCATGACCGCCCCTTCCTGGATTGCCACTACATTGCCTCAGACAGCTGTCCACAGCCTGATAAACATTCTCAGGCTTAGGCCATGTTGTGGCAGCATTATCAAGATATATCATCTTCTAACCCCTCCATTATGAAATTTTCTCATTTTCTGATGGTCAAATAATGTTTCACGTGAAACATTATTTGACCATTTCCCTTTTTATACAACAAATGTCCTATTATTCTTAGACTGTACATTTGTTTCTTGTCCGCTCAATAGATCAAGAATACGATCAAAATCTTCTGGCGAATAAAATTCAATTTCAATTTTACTTTTTAACTTGCCAGGTTTAATTTTCACCTGTGTGCCTAAAATTAGCTTTAAGCGATCTTCAGCTTCAGTTACAAAAATACCTTTATCTTCTGCCGATCTTGCTTGTTGTTTGGCTTGCTTGGGAATTTCAGAAAAGCGCTTAACTAATTCCTCCGCTCCACGTGCTGATAAATCTTCCTCAACAATAATCTCTGCCGCTTCTAACTGCAACTCACTTGTTTCTAAAGCCAGTAATGGTCTAGCCTGTCCCATTGATAATGTTCCACGTGAAACATATTCTTGTACTGTGGGATGTAAATTTAATAAACGCACCATATTCGCAATAAGAGAACGACTACGCCCCACTTTACGCCCGACCTCTTCCTGTGTTAAACAAAGTTCATCCATTAAACGTCGATAGGCCAAAGCTTCTTCTATAGCATTTAAATCTTCTCGCTGAATATTCTCAATGAGTGCAATCTCAATCATTTCCTCATCAGTATAATCTTTTATTGTTGCCGGGATTTCCTGCACTCCAGCCTTCTGAGAAGCGCGCCAGCGCCGTTCTCCAGCAACCAACTCATAACCATTTAATACCTTACGTACGACAATTGGTTGCAATATCCCATATTGCATGATTGATTCTGCTAGTTCAGTTAGTGCTTCTTGATCAAATACACGCCTTGGCTGAAACTTATTTGGGCTGATTTGTGCTATTGGAATATTAATGACAACAGATTGTTCTTCACTATTATTGCCCCCAGAAAATAAAGCATCAAGCCCCCGCCCCAAACCCCGTTGCACTTTATTCATCATCAATCACCTCGCTAGCTAAATCAAAGTATACTTGTGTCCCTTTTGACTTAGGATCATATCTGATTACAGGTTGACCATGACTAGGCGCCTCACTGAGACGAACATTGCGTGGAATAATTGTTTGATATACTTTATGCCGAAAATGATTTTTGACTTCATCGACTACTTGAATTGATAAATTAGTCCGTGCATCAAACATAGTCAAAACTACGCCCTCTAGCGATAATGCAGGATTTAAGTTTTTCTGTACCAGCGTAACAGTATTCATTAGCTGCGACAACCCTTCCAAAGCATAAAACTCACATTGAATAGGTACCAATACTGAATTAGCCGCTGTCAATGCATTAATTGTCAATAATCCTAAGGATGGTGGACAATCAATGATAACATACTCATAATTATATTTAACCTTATCTAACACCCGCTTTAGCTTGGTTTCCCGTGACATAATGGACACTAATTCTATCTCTGCACCAGCTAGCTGAATAGTAGCAGGTAAAATCATTAAATTATCAATCTGAGTTTTTAAAATCACACTGTCTGCAGGTATGTCATTTACCAAAATATCATAGACAGACTGTTTTATCTTTGTTTTATCAAAACCAAATCCACTAGTGGAGTTGCCTTGTGGATCAAGATCAACCAACAATACTTTTTTTCCTAAGTCCGCTAAACATGCGCTTAAATTAACAGAAGTCGTTGTTTTACCAACGCCTCCCTTTTGGTTAGCAATCGCAATAACTTTTACCAATTCATTCACCTCATCTTCTTATTTATATTTCCAATAAACTATATAACTCATTCCACACTATGCAGAACATTTCCTGCCGAAAATAGCTAGCATAAGAAAAGACTTGACTTGTGCAAGTCTTCTCCGATGCAAAGAATCGTCGCCGCCAACGCATCGAACAAAGCCCATCATATCGTCGCTAAAGCGACCTGTGCCTGCTTTTTGGGATTAAGATAATAATATGCTTCAGATGACCTAATTGAAATTATTGTTATTTTATAAATGTAGATATACATATATTTACATTTATAATTATCAATATATATGAAAAATATTGACATTTATTGTTTTTTACTTTATCATAAGTTCCAATTTAATAATTATCTCTCTTATCTAGAGTGGTCGAGGGACTGGCCCGATGACACCCAGCAACCGGCAGTAATGCAAATGGTGCTAAATCCAGCAGAGTATAGTTATTCTGAAAGATAAGAGGAAAGAACAGGCTGTAATAAAGAAGCCGCTTTCCTCAAGGAATGCGGCTTCTTTATTACATAATACTATTAATAAAGAAAACTTAGCTTGCACTAAGCCCCCAGAAGCAGACAGAATGAAGTTCAACTACTAATACATCGAACAAAGCCCATGAAATCGTCGCTGAAGTAATTTATGACTGCTTTTTGCAATCGGAAAGTTTTATACTTTTCGATTGCGTAAAAAAATAATTGGGTTAAACTATAAGTAATAACTACTTTAACAAACCACATCACAAGGAGGAATACTATGCCAATATATAATCCAGCATTAAAACCTCTTAATATGAGCGAAATAAAACGATATTCAGGCCTTGATCAATATACGGATTTCCCTGCTCACTTACTCGATCAGGCATGTACAGAATCATATATCTTAGCTCATCCACAAGCAACCTGGCAGATATATAACTATGATGTCAGCACTGCCACTATCATGGCATCAAAACCCCTTACATTACAAGCACCAAAAATCATCAACTATCTTTCTGGGGCCGTTCAGGTAGTAGTTGTTGCACTAACAATCGGCCCAAAACTTGAAAGCAAAGTAAGCGAATATTTTATCAGCGGTGAATATACATCAGGACTGCTTTTAGATGCAGCGGGTACAGCTGCCGTAGAAGTTGCTGCAGACCAAGTCTGTGAATTCATAAAAAGACAAGCTGCACAACAAGGCTATCTAGCACTCCCCCGTTTCAGCCCAGGATATGGACAATGGGATATCGCAGTACAGCCGCTTATTTTGGATTTAGCCAATGCCCATGAGATCAATTTAACAGCTACCGACTCCTGCATGCTTCAGCCACGTAAATCAATTACTGCTATCATTGGACTGACTGCCAATCAGTGTGACTCCACTATTAGCTACATGTATCAAGATACAACTTGCCCCCAATGCCCACAAATAAACTGCCTAGCCAGAAAGGATTGAACAACAATGATAACTATTTTTGACGGCGCAATGGGAACCATGTTACACAATGCTGGCCTGCCTACAGGCACCTGCCCCGAATTATGGAATCTAGAGCAGCCTACTGCCATAACAGCAGTACATAAAAGTTATATTAATAGTGGTGCCGATATTATTGAAACAAATACATTTGGCGCAAATCGCATAAAGCTAACACATTATGGCTTACAAGATAAAGTCGCTCTGTTAAATACTGCCGCAGTCCACGTCGCACGAGCTGCTTGCGGTCCTGATACCAGAGTAGCTGGTTCAGTAGGCCCCACGGGAAAATTGATTGCCCCCCTAGGAGATTTGACATTCGACGATGCTTATGAGGTCTTTAGGGAACAAATTAGTGCCTTACATAATGCTGGTGTAGATATGCTTCTTATTGAAACCATTATTGATATTCAGGAAATGCGTGCCGCTCTCCTTGCAGCAAAAGTAGTTACTAATAAACCCATTATTTGCCAAATGTCATTTGGCGCTGACGGACGCACAGTTACTGGTACAGATCCTGTCACTGCCGCCATTATATTAGAAGCAATGGGCGCTGACATAATCGGTGCAAATTGCTCTCTAGGTCCAGCTCAATTATTACCTATTGTGCAAAAGCTAGCTAACGCTACGAAATGTCCCATCAGCATCCAACCTAATGCTGGCATGCCCAAACTCATAAACAAACAAACAATATTTCCTATGACCCCTAAAGAAATGGGTACTTGGGCTGGACAGCTAGTATCAGCTGGCGCTCGCTATATTGGTGGCTGTTGTGGTACTACACCTGAACATATTAAAGCCATTAAAGAAGCAGTTAGTAACCTAACAATACCTCTGCTACCCAATATCCAGCAGATAAACAAAACTACAGCCCTAACCAGTCGTAGTAAAACCATCTATATTGGTGCTGGTTGTCCTACAGCCATTATCGGTGAGCGTATCAACCCTACTGGGCGTAAACAATTAGCTGCCGATATTAAAGCAGGACAATTTGTATCCGTAAAAAAAGAAGCCTTAGACCAGCTCCGGGCTGGTGCACACATTCTCGATGTCAATATGGGGGTACCAGGAATTGATCAGGCAAATGCCATGCAATACGCCATACAAGAATTATCAATGCTTGTCGATGCCCCACTCGTCATTGATACTACAGACTCACTAGCATTAGAGGCTGGCCTTAAGGCCTATCCCGGTCGAGCTCTTATTAATTCAATCAGCGCCGAACCTGAGCGGCTAGAAATATTCTTGCCCCTGGCCAAAAAGTATGGAGCCGCAATATTATGTTTGCCGATTGCTCCAGGTGGCGTACCTAGTACTGCCAATGAACGACTCAATATTACTCGACAAATTATCCAGGAGGCCCTATCAGCTGGTCTTCGTCCGCAAGATTTTGTTCTAGACGCCTTAGTACTGACAGCCGCCGCTGATGCTGAGGCTGGAAGAGAAGTACTTTCTACATTAAAGCTCTATCGAGAGCAGCTTGGCTACCCGACAACTATGGGACTTAGCAATATATCCTTCGGCCTACCACGAAGGGATATCATAAATTCAACCTTTTGTGCTATGGCTCTCGCTTCAGGACTAGACGCCCCTATTCTGAATCCTTATGATCCACTCATGCAGGACACCTTAGCTGCCTCAGCAGTACTGCTCGGCAATGATTCCAATGGCAGAGCATACAGCCTGCAATATGCGCCAAGCAGTCCACTACAACAGCCTGATATTGCCTCTGCTCCTAGAAATATTGTGGAACAGATTCGCCAAACCGTCATATCTGGCGAAAAAGAAGCAGTTATTCCCTTAGTTCAGCAAGCTCTTACTGATGGGATAAACTCTACAACAATTACTGAACAAGGCTTAACTGCTGCCATGAATGACGTTGGCACCGCTTTTGGTAGCGGTCATTGCTTTTTACCGCAAGTACTATTATCTGCTGAAACAATGCGCGCTGCATTCATTACCATCAAACAAATTTTACCTACCCACACCATTGCCAGCCTTGGTACTGTTGTCTTGGCGACAGTAAAAGGTGATATTCATGACCTAGGTAAAAATATTGTGGCTGCATTGTTAGAAAACAGCGGTTTTACCGTAATTGACTTAGGTAAAGACGTGCCAACTGAAACCATTATACAAGCTGCAATTACCCATAATGCAAATATTGTAGGTTTGTGTGCCCTTATGACAACAACTATGACGGAAATTGATCATACTATCGCTGCCCTTAAAGCAGCAGGTAGCAATTCCAAAACCATGGTAGGCGGCGCAGTACTTACCGCAGAATACGCAGTACAAGCAGGAGCAGATGCTTATGCTGAAAACGGTGTGGAAGCAGTAATGATTGCTAAAAAACTTACTCTTTCAAGGTAAATACTTGTTGTTCTTCCCCCTAACGTACTCATATAAAAAGAAAGACATAATAATTTGTCTTTCTTTTTATATTATCTAGAATTTCTGTAATCCATTGCAGGATTTTTCATACATATCAAGAATGAAATATATGAGTATATCAACTTATATAATATCAATTGAGCTAACGAATAGGCAGGAATAGCATATGAGTAATGAACTAGAACTAGACCAAAAAGCTATTGATGAGCTTCTGGCTACCGCAAATAAAGAGCTATCAGGGCTGGTTTCCCCCTCCACAGAGATAACTGCCCCACAAGAACCCTCTATAACAGAAAAGCTAATTACTCCATTACAAGAACTGCCACTTAAAAATAGCACGCAACTCTTTATTATGGCACTAAAACAGCACTTCACTAAGAAAATAGCATTAGCAATTTTCTTACTATTTGTGTTATTTATTAGCGTTGGTGCATTCCTAGGCTTTAAAATGGCTAATCATAATATTGTATTTGCATCTCGAACACCTCTTGAAAAACTCATTGATCTAGGAATTACTTTTGAGGGAAAAAACTTTGTGGCCTATGCTGGTCGTGGTGATAAAGAGGTTGTTAATGCCTTTTTGGATGCAGGTATGTCAGTAAATGCAGTACGGCCTACCGACGGCTGGAGTCCGCTCATGTCAGCCTGTTTCTATAAAAAGTCTGATATAGTGGAGCTACTCCTTGAAAAACAAGCTACAGTTAATCTACAAGATAAGTACGGTAAAACAGCCTTAATACATGCTACAGTAATGGGTGCCGAAGATATTGTAACCATGTTACTTGAATATGGAGCAAATCCAAATATACAAGATAACAATGGCCGTACCCCACTCATAGAAGCATATACTAAAAAATATGCTAGAATCTCTGAAATCCTAAAAAGTGCAGGCGCAAACCCAAATGTTGAACCATCTAAAACCTTAAAAATTCCTCCCCAGCCTCCACTATATCCAACTAAAAAACTACCAATAGAGGCATTACCTGATCATATTGCTCAAGAAAATCATCTTACTTTAGGTAAGGCCGGCTTTGTGCAAATTGGCATGCCACTGGCAGATATACAAAAAAAATATCCCTCTCTTACTGTGAGCGAAAAATATATTGATGGTAATAAAAAAACAATCGCCAATATTTATTTTAATAACACCAATAGCCCTTCTCTAGAATTAGAGCTTTCAAGCGGTACATTAAAACTTGTTTCCACCATTAGTATCTATGATGAGCAGTTTTCAACTGACAAGCAAATCACTATAAAATCTACTGTCGGCGATATTCGCAATCAATATACAATTAATGATATAAAAGTAATCAATAACTCCCTCTTCCTTGTCGTAAAAAGTATTAAAATGCTCTTCGAACTTGATCTGAGCAAAGGCTTCGTCCCCACCGAGTGGCTAAATACTGGCAACCCTACCTCGATTCCCGATAATACTAACATTAAACGTATTGTAATTTATTGAAAAAACACCTGACAATTGTCAGGTGTTTTTTTCAATAAATTTTATAAACCTATTTACGCTTGGGGATACGCAAATTAATATGAATATATTCATCATCCTGCTCTTGCTTCATATTGATTTTAAGCCCAACTTTTTTCATTTCACCCACTACATTATTAATGGTATTAATAAAAATTCGCACATCTCTAATCACTTTTACAATACTACGTTTGGGTTTATTCTTTTGCTCTATCTGTTCGGAAACATCTTCCAAAAATTCCTCAATAAGTTCCTCTGTCTTCCGGACGTTCAAACCCTTTTCTTTGATAATATCCAACACTTCCATCTGTAGTCTGGCGTCATCTATTTTAAGAAGTGATCGAGCATGGCGTTCTGTTAGTTTCTCCGCCGCCACTACAGCACGTACCTCTGGTGTTAATTTCAATAAACGCAGTTTATTGGCAATCGTCGACTGGTTCTTGCCCATCCTTTTTGCCAATTCTTCCTGAGTAAAAGCAAAACTATTAATGAGATGCTGGAAGCCTTCAGCTTCCTCCAAAAAGTGCAAATCTTCACGTTGTAAATTTTCAATCATGGCCAGTTCTGCCACTTCTTTATCAGTAAGTGGTTTGATAATAACAGGTACTTGGTGCAACCCTGCCAATTTGGATGCTCTTAGCCGACGTTCTCCAGCCACCAATTCATAACCATTTGCTGTAACACGTACTATTAACGGTTGAATAACACCATACTCTTGAATGGAAGCCATCAAATCCTGCAGTGAATCATGATTAAACACTTTACGAGGTTGAAATGGATTAGGAGTAATATCATCAACATTTATTTGAGATACATTCTCTGCATCATCTTTATTACTAACAGTTTCAATACTATGTATACTATCAATATTCTTTTCAACAATTGTTTCTTCTTTAGCCTGAGCGACTATTTCAAGAGGTGCTGAGCTCAACCCCAATAATCTGGCCAAATTTTTCATCTGTACACCGCCTTACCTATAATAGCCCCATTAATATGGTAATATTCGCCATTACCGCTCCAATTCCTCTAAATTTCTATTTTCTATAATGGATTTTTTTCTGCCGTTCCTGGACGGCGGGGATAGAGTGTTGGTGTTTTTCTTACTTTTTTTATATAAATTACTGCTCTTACATCATCAAGACCAGGTAGTTTTACACTCTCGATTTTAGCGACTTCCCCGCCTAAGCTCTGTAGCGCCCCCTGAGCATCATTTACCTCCTGACTGTACTGAGACCCCTTAAGTGCAATAAAATAACCCCCTACGGCCACAAATGGCAGGCACCACTCTGATAAAATATTCAATCTGGCTACAGCTCTGGATACGGCAATATCATAACTTTCTCTAAGCTGCTTACTTTTCCCACCATCTTCGGCTCGACTGTGAATAAACTTAATATCAGTAATTCCCAATATACCGGCTACTGCCTGTAAAAATAATATTCTTTTATTTAAAGAATCAAATAATGTCAACTTAAGATCAGGACGAAAAATCTTGAGCGGTAACCCTGGAAAGCCAGCTCCTGTACCTACATCAATAATCGTTGCCCCATTCTTAAAGATTTCTTCATCATAACAAGATAAAGAATCTATCATATGCTTTATTGCTACATCCTGGGGAGCAGTAATTGCTGTTAAATTAACTTTTCCATTCCATTCTACCAAAGTTTCAAAATATCTAGAAAAAGATACCATTTGTTCCTCAGTCAGTAGCACGCCATACTCTCTGGCAGCCTCATCCAATACTTCTCTAAATATCACTTTCCTGCTTCCCCCCTCCTACGCCACTGCTCTAAATAAACCATCAATATCCCAATATCCGCAGGAGATACTCCTGAAATCCTGGAAGCCTGTCCTATGGATACGGGCTTTATCTCATTTAATTTTTCCTGGGCTTCTACAGCCAAACCGCTTAACTCTGTATAATCAATATTTTCAGGGAGTAGTTTTTCTTCTAATTTAGCAGCCCGCTGTACCTGCTCAACCTGTTTGCTGATATAGCCTTCATATTTAGCAGCAATTTCAATTTGTTGTTGTACTCCATAACTAAGAGTTGGTAGATCAAAATGCTCTTTTAATAAATCATAACTCATTTCAGTACGACGCAGTATATCATACAAAGTAACACCTGTTCTCAATTCTGCTGTGCCCATTGCCCGCATCTTAGACTGTGCTTCTGGGGTTGGTGTAATCACCGTATTACGTAGCAGCATAAGTCCTGCTTCAATGTCATCCTTCTTAGCTATAAATCGCTCATATCGTTCATCGCTTACTAGCCCAATCTGCCGGCCTTTCTCTGTTAAACGCAGATCTGCATTATCCTGACGCAAGATAAGCCGGTATTCCGACCTTGATGTCATAATACGATAAGGCTCATCAGTACCTTTCGTCACTAAATCATCAATTAACACTCCAATATAACTATCTGCCCGGGATAAAGTAAAAGCTTCCTGTCCTTGGACCAAACGAGCAGCATTAATTCCGGCAATCAACCCCTGTGCTGCCGCTTCTTCATAACCTGAAGTTCCATTAATCTGTCCTGCCGAGAACAACCCATGAATTTTTTTAAACTCTAATGAAGGCTTTAGTTGAGTGGAATCGATGCAATCATAATCAATAGCATAACCGGCTCGCATAATTTTTACATTTTCCATCCCAGGGATTGTCCGCAAGAATTCATACTGAACATCTATGGGTAGACTTGTAGACATCCCCTGAACATACATTTCATGGGTATTATACCCTTCTGGCTCAATAAATAATTGATGAGCCTTCTTGTCTGTAAACCTAACAATTTTAGACTCGATGGATGGGCAATACCTAGGTCCAACCCCTTCCACAAGACCTGTATACATAGGTGCCCGATATAAATTATTGCGGATAATTTCATGGGTTTGTTCATTTGTATAAGTGAGATAACAAGGTAATTGTTCCCTAGTTTCAATATCACTCATAAATGAAAAATTATGAACATGTTCATCTCCTGGTTGAATACTCATCTTTGAAAAGTCTAATGACCGTCTATCGACGCGAGCTGGAGTACCTGTCTTAAAACGCATAATACGAATACCAAACTCTCTAAGAGAAGCTGTTAATTTCTCTGATGCTCGCTGCCCAGTAGGTCCACCACTATAGGCAAGTTCACCGATAATAATTTTCCCACCTAAATAAGTGCCGGTCGCCAAAATAATGCCCTTGCCATAATACACTTCACCAGTTTCTACTTCTACCCCATATACCACATTATCTTTGACCAGAAGCTTGTCAATCATTAATTGCTTAACATCCAATTTTTGCTGATTTTCAATTGTTTCTTTCATAACTGCCTGATACAACTTTCTATCAGCTTGCGCACGGAGTGCATGTACTGCCGGGCCCTTACTTGTATTAAGCATGCGCATCTGCAAACTTGTCTTATCGCTATTGATCCCCATTTCGCCGCCTAAAGCATCTAGCTCCCTGACCAAATGTCCTTTAGCCGGTCCACCTACTGAAGGATTACATGGCATCAATGCAATATTATCCATATTAAGGGTAGCAAGCAATGTTTTGCACCCTAGACGAGCTGCCGCCAGGGCTGATTCACATCCAGCATGACCTGAACCGATAACAATTACATCATAATGTTCTGCAATAAACACAATCTGTCACTCCCCTATTTGCCAATACAAAAATTGGTGAAAATCTGCTCAATAATATCCTCACCTACGGTGTCACCTGTAATTTCCCCCAGCTTGTCCCAAGCCGCCCTTAGATCTACCACAATACAATCAGGTGGCATACCATCATCAATTGTGACCAATACTGCCATTAAATGATCTTTAGCTTGCTCAAGTAGGTTAGCCTGCCGCAAATTATTAATAAAGGCTCCCTCTTTTTGCTGAACCTGCCCACTATATACCATATCTACAATAACTTGTTCTAATTCTGTCAAACCGCTATTCTCTATAACTGATATTTTAATCACGCGTTGATCTGAAACATATGTATGCACCTCATCCATATCTAAAAGGGATGGTAAATCACTTTTATTGACCAGTACTATAGCTTCTCTTCCTGGGAGTAACTCTAGCACTTCTCTATCTTCACCCGATAACGGGAGGGATGCATCAAGTAATACTAATATTAAATCCGCCGTAGTAATATATTCCCTAGCCTTTTCCACACCTAACTTTTCAACAATATCAACAGTTTCACGAATACCAGCTGTATCCACAATTTTTAGAGGAACACCTCGAATATTTACAAATTCTTCAATAATATCTCTAGTGGTTCCCGGTACATCTGTCACAATAGCTCTCTTTTCTTTTAGTAATGCATTCAGCAAACTAGATTTACCAACATTAGGCTTACCAATAATAACTGTTTCCAACCCTTCTCTTAATATCCTCCCTGTTTCTTTAGTTGCCAATAAATGATCAATTTCCGCTAGGACTACGACTACAGCGGTTTTAACATCTTGAGCCGTTAATTCCTCTATATCCTCTTCTGGAAAATCGATAGTTGCTTCCAAATTTGCAATCATACCTAAAATTTCAAATCGCAAAATTCGAATTTTTTCCGATAATGCTCCTGCCAAATGACCTAAGGCCATGCGTAATGAAGCATCTGTTTTTGCCCTAATAATATCTATCACTGCTTCAGCCTGGGACAAATCCAGCCGCCCATTAAGAAAAGCCCGTTTAGTGAACTCGCCAGGTTCAGCTAGCCGTGCTCCGTACCTTATTGTTAGCTCTAAAATTTTCCGTAGTGGCACTACTCCACCATGGCAATGAATTTCCACAATATCTTCTCTAGTATATGATCTAGGTGATCTCATAATAAGGACTAATACTTCATCAACAATATTTTTACTTTCTGGATCTACAATATGCCCATATGCCATTTTCTGAGAATCAATGTCTGCTGTTTTTTTATATTTGATTCCTTTAAAGATCTCACTGACAATAGCAATAGATTTATTTCCACTCATGCGAACTATACCAATAGCACCCTCACCCGCTGCCGTAGCTACTGCACTAATAGTCTCACCCTCAAACACCATACCGCCTCCTAACTTATCCACAACTTTATCTATTTTCTCACACATCATCTAGGATTATTTATAGGATTTTTAAATGCCAATGGCCTATTTTACTAGCAAAACCCAGTAATAATTAATTATTACTGGGTTTTGCTATATGAGTTTCCCATACACAAAATTTTTATTTTTTTAATGCAATAACAACTTTACGATAAGGTTCTTCCCCTTCGCTATAGGTAACAACCCGCTGATCATTTTGCAAAGCCATATGAATAATCTTACGCTCGTTAGAACTCATTGGCTCCAATACTACTTTTTCGCCACGGCGCCTCACATTATCCGCCAACCTAGAAGCTAAACGAGTCAAAGTCTCAGCGCGACGCTGACGATATTCTTCCACATCAAGTACAATTCGAACCTTACTATCGGTATCGCGATTAGCTGCTAGATTAGTCAAATACTGCAATGCATCCAAGGTTTGCCCATGTTTACCAATCAATATTCCTAAATCATTACCACGAATATTAAAAACAGTATTATCTTGCTTTACTATTTTTTCGATCTGAACTTCTAATTTCATTAAATCAAAAATATTTTCTAAAAAATCCTGGGCAACTTTCATCGGTTCAATTTGCTTAACTGTCACCCGTACTTTTGCCAATTTTGTACCAATGAATCCAAGAAAACCCTTGCTTGGCGCTTCTAACACTTCATAATCAATACGATCTATGCCTACTTCGAGCTCACTCAAAGCTAATGCTACCGCATCTTCAATGGTTTTTCCGGTTTTTTCCACAGAAGTCATCGTGTTAATTAACCTCCCTTATTTTTGAGGTGCACCACGGTACATCCACCACTGTTGAGCTATCTGAAAAATATTACTCATTACCCAATATAATACTAAACCACCAGGAAAAGTAATACTGATGTAACCGATGAATAATGGCATTAAATTCATCATCATTTTAGTTTGTTGATTAGAATCAGTACTTGTCTGTTTTTGTTGAATATAGGTAGTGGCTGCTGACAATATAGGTAATATATATAGTGGGTCTGGTCCGGACAAATCAGCAATCCATAAAAAGTTAGGTACATGAGCATAGTGATAATCACGGATAGCAAAGAAAATTCCCATAAGAATAGGCATTTGAACCAACAGAGGCAAACACCCAGATAATGGGTTTACACCTGATTCTTTATATAAGATAGCCATTTCTTTATTTAGTTTTTCTGGATTTCCTTTGTATTTTTCTTGTAATTCTTTCATTTTAGGCTGCAATTCTTGCATTGCCTTCATACCTTTAACTTGCTTTACAGTTAATGGATACAATACTAATTTTATAGCTAAAGTTATCAAAATAATCGCTATACCATAATTGGCCATGCCCATAGAAACTGTTACACCATAAAAAAAGGTTAATAAATCTTGCAAAAGGCCAATAGCCGCGTCAAACAAAACCAAAATCTCACGTCCTCAATATTAATTTGAAATAAGCCAATATATTAAGGTATCAGAAAGTACAGTACATTCTTGATTCCCAATAAATTCATCTTTAAAAATAAATTTATAGTAAAAAATTTATTATATATTATATATCAAACAGGATCATAACCGCCTGGATGAAATGGATGACAACGTAAAATTCTTCTTATTGCCATATTTCCTCCACGGATTATCCCATATTTTTCAATTGCCTGTAATGCATACTCTGAACAAGTTGGCACAAAACGGCAAGTAGGTGGTTTTAGCGGTGAAATAAATAAACGATAAAATTTGATAAATAATATTGCCATTTTTTTCATTGCCAACTACCTACTTAGCCAATATTTTTGCCTTATTACACAAATTCATAAAAGCCCCAGTAACAGTCATTCGATCAGCTTTTATTGCTGCTTGTCTGCCAACCAACACTAAATCGACTCCATTAATGAGTTTTGATTGATTTAAACGATAAGATTCACGCAACAGACGCTTAACCCGGTTGCGTACTACCGCACTACCCAATTTTTTACCTGCAGCAAAGCCAACTCGGCGAACATTTTCAATGTTTGGCAATACATAAAGTACAACCATTCGATTAGCATATGATCTACCTGACCTATATACAGCCTGAAACTTTTTATTTTTGTGCAATATCCCTTGTTTGGATAACTTATATATCACAGTTCATCATCCCGCCATATGGACAAAATAAGCCACTTCAAGGGACATACTATGCAGATAATTTTCTTCTGCCTCTAGCACGTCTTTTAGCAAGAACCAATCGGCCACCCCTAGTTTTCATACGTTCACGGAAGCCATGAGTTCTTTTTCTCCATAATGTGTTTGGCTGATAAGTACGTTTCATTTATTTACACCTCCTTGCTTAAATACGAGAGCTTTGAAGTTAAAATACCTATTTTTAACTACTAAACATTATAGACTAGATAAAGGTCCAGTGTCAAGAAATTTACCAAGATGTCTTTTAAAGATCTGTTGATAAATAGTTCCATATAATGTTCTATTTTGTAAAAACCTGTTGATAACTTATGTGGTTTTTGTTAATATAACATATATAAGTTATTAACAGGTCTTTTTTTATATGTTAGTTATCTACATATATTTAAAGTTGCTCACATTTTCAATACTTTATCCACACTTTTATCCACATTTAGTAATAAGTCTATTATAATTGATAAATACAAGGGTGCGAAATATTTTTTCCCTTCGCTTCTGTATTTTTTTTTCGTTAAAAATTTTTCCTTGGACATAGTTATTAACAATTGTTGATAACTATGTGGATAACTTAATTGGTTGTTTATATATTTTGTTGATATGTTTATTTATTACGTATAAAAATAGTATTAACGCTAAACCTACTACCTCTATACTCTCCCCTTTTCTTAATGAGTTAGCACCCAGATATAAATATAACTCCTTATTATTTGTAAAGCAGAAAGGATTGAACGTATGGACACCCTACAAGCAACAATAGTATGGGAACAGGTATTAAAAAAATTAGAGCAAGAACTATCTAAGCTCATGATTGATACCTGGCTCAGGCCGACTGTCCCTCTTAATTTAACTGAAACCACCCTAGAAATCGGTACACCTAAGCAAATTATAAAAGAATGGCTTGAATCTAGATACCTGCCTATTATTTTATCTACCGTCCATTACATTACCAATAAGCCTTTGGATGTAATTTTTATAAATTTGGATGTAGAGGACCAGATAAATAATACTGATAGTAGTGAAGAACAAATAGCCAGCACAGTTCAAATAGAAACTATACCCGAACAATTTCTGCAACCAGAAAAAGCTAAAACATCAATAGACAAACCTAAATTACCAAATCCATCACAAACAACTATGCGAATTGCTACTCAATCTCAAATATATAAGCCTTCGCCTGAATCGGAACAAAAATTATCTTTACAACTTACTGCAGCAGACGATGCAATGGCAATTCTCAATCCTAAATATATTTTTGAAACTTTTGTTATTGGTAATTCAAATCGACTAGCCCATGCTGCATCATTGGCCGTTGCTGAAGCGCCAGCCAATGCCTATAATCCCTTCTTTATCTATGGTGGTGTTGGTCTTGGAAAAACCCATCTTATGCATGCTATTGGTCATCGTATTCTACAAAATCACCCAAAATTAAAATTGCTATATATTTCCAGTGAGAAATTCACAAATGAGTTAATTAATTCTATTCGTGATGGTAATCCAGAAAGTTTCAGACAAAAATACCGCAATATCGACGTATTATTAGTTGACGATATCCAATTTTTATCAAAAAAAGAACATACCCAAGAAGAATTCTTCCACACCTTTAATACACTCCATGAGGCTAATAAACAAATTATCATGTCAAGTGATAGACCCCCCCGTGAAATTCAAACATTAGAAGACCGTCTGCGTTCACGCTTTGAATGGGGACTTATTACTGATATTCAGCCTCCTGATTTAGAAACAAGAATTGCTATCTTACGCAAAAAAGCCATGATGGAGCATTTAAATGTTCCAAATGATGTTATGGTATATATCGCTAGCCGCATTGATAATAACATTCGTGAATTAGAAGGTGCCTTTATCCGTGTAATCGCTTATGCCTCCCTTACCAATCAAACAGTCGATATCGATTTAGCAACAGAAGCATTAAAAGACATCTTTCCGCAAGGCAAACCTAAGCAGATTACCGTTGAACTGATTCAAGAAATTATAGCTTCCTACTTCAAACTTAAAGTTGATGAATTATTGGCCAAAAGACGGACACGCAATGTGTCATATCCACGACAAATTGCTATGTATCTAGCCCGAGAATTAACTGAAACTTCGTTGCCACGTCTTGGCGAAATGTTTGGCGGCCGTGACCACACTACAGTTATTCATGCCTATGAAAAAATTAGTCGTGAACGTAATGAGGATGTAAAGTTAAGTAATACTATTAAAGAATTAATCAAAAAAATCGAAAATACACAATAATTTTACTGTTTATATGTTACACAATCCGCTATTTTACTAACAAAAAGCATTGTTCTCGACATGAATAGTGTATATCTTTGTTAATAACCTTACCGCTTACCTGTAGACTATTTGTTATTAACTTATTTTTGTTGAAAATCTGTGGGTTTGTGGATAACTGCTGTATTACTTGCTGACATTTTATTAACAGCACTCTCTGTTATTCGACAAGGCCTGACTAGCTTTATCAACATATCTACAGCCCCTACTACTATTACGGCTATTTTATTACAATAAATATCTTTTAGTATTAATATACCTACTGGAGGTCAAAAAATGAAAATTTCCTGCACGAAAGATCTGTTAAATCACGCAATACAAACAGTACAAAAGGCAATTGCTACTAAAACTCCAATGCCTATACTTACAGGTATCTATTTATCAGCCAAAGGTACAACACTAGAATTACAAGCAACTAACTATGAAATTGGTATTAGTTGTACTATCGATGCAATTGTGGATGAACCTGGAGATATTGTCTTATCAGGACGTTATTTTCAAGAAATTATACGTAAACTACCAGGAGAAAACATTGAGATAGCATCTTCTCTGGAAGACAGAACTATTAAAATTACTTCTAATCAAGCACAATTTAATTTATTAAGTTTACCAGCTGAAGAATTTCCTGTATTAAATAAGCCTACTAGTGACACGATATTAATAGTAAAAGATAATATATTGCGCGAACTTATCAAAAAAACAGTCTTTTCCTGTGCTACAGATGAATCTAAGCCAATATTTACTGGTGGTTTGTTAGAAGTTGATCAACATAATATTATAATGGCAGCTACTAACACTCATCGCATAGCTATTAAAAAAGATCATATTGGTCATAACATTAATACTGTCAAAATGATTATTCCATCTAAAATTTTAAATGAATTAACCCGTATTATGATTTCAGATATTCCCATGGATGTAACTATTTATTATCAAAAAAATCAAGTATCCTTTGCCTTTGACAATGTATATCTTCTGTCCCGTCTTATTGAAGGAAATTTTCCCGATTACAATAAAGTAATTCCTCCGAACTTTGCCACGGCTATAACCATTAAGACACATGACTTTATGGATGCTGTAGAACGTGTATCACTACTCGCTAGAGATACTGACTATAATATTATTAAATTGGCTTTTAAAAATGATTGTGTTATTATTACATCTAACAATCCTGATATCGGTAAAGCATATGAAACTGTCCCCATTGCCATAAAAGGTAATGAAATAGAAATTGCTTTTAATGCAAAATACGTTACTGATATTTTAAAAAACATTACAAGTGAATATCTAATATTTTCACTCAACACGCCTCTTAGTCCAGCAAGTATTCGACCTACTGATGATGAGACATATAACTATATCATTACACCTGTGAGGATAAACTAAATGGAAACTATAGAGATATCAACACCGACAATACAATTAGACCAATTGTTAAAATGGGCTGGTATTGCAGATACAGGCGGACAAGTCAGATTATTTATTGATGATGGTTTAATTAAGATAAATGGTATAAATATTCATGAAAAACGTAAAAAAATTCATCCTGGTGATATTCTTGAAATTAAAGATATTGGCATATGGAAAGTTATAGCTGAGTAAAAGGTGTAACAATGATAGTAAATAAAATAATACTCCGAAATTTTCGCAACTATATAAACCTTACTTTAACTTTTACTCACAGTATAAATATTTTTATTGGCGAAAATGCCCAAGGTAAAACAAATATCTTAGAAGCAATTTATTATGCTGCAATAGGACATTCTCATCGTACTAATAATGATGCGGAACTTATTCGTTGGCAGCAAGATAGTGCTAGTCTTAGCATATTTTTTTCTCGCTTTAATATTGAAAATAGTTTATTATTTAAATTTAGCACGAATCAAAAAAAAGAAATTATGGCCAATAGTCATACGATAAAACCTAGGGAATTAGTTGGACTATTGAATGTTGTATTATTTTCTCCTGAAGATCTAATGCTGATAAAAGGTATGCCAAATATGCGTAGACGATTCTTGGATATAGAAATATCACAAGTTAGTCCCACATATTATCAGCAATTATTGAAATATAACCGTATTGTATCCCAAAGAAATACACTGCTCAAAAAAATTAGAGAGCATAAAGAAAAACCTGAAATGCTTGATGCCTGGGATGAACAATTAGCAATAATAGGAAGTCAAATTGTGAAAAAGAGGCAAAATGCAATTAAAAAACTAGCTATGTTAGCAAATTTAATGCATCGCAAAATTACAGATAACAAAGAAAATTTAACAGTTATTTATCATAAACATGGTATAGATGAAAAAAATAGCGAAAATCTAACTGAAGAATATAGCAGAAAGTTAGTGGAATCGCGACAAAATGATATTTGGCGTGGTAGTACAAGCATAGGCCCTCATCGGGATGATTTAATTTTGTCAGTGAATGGTATTAACCTCCGAACATTTGGCTCTCAAGGTCAGCAACGTACAGGTGTGCTGGCTTTAAAATTAGCTGAGCTTGAATTTATTAAATCTGAAACAGGGGAATATCCGATTTTATTACTTGATGATGTAATGAGTGAACTTGATGCTTCCCGCCGGGAACACTTAATAGCATTTATCCAAGATCGTATACAAACATTTATTACAGCAACTGAGGAAAAGTATTTTCCTGATAATAAATTTGGGGAATTTCACCAAGTAGTAAATGGTACTATTATGGAGTGAGTGATATGCAAAAAATGGCAGACATTATACCGCTGACAATTAAAAATATGAATCTACAAAAAAAATATAATGCTCAATCAGTGATTGCTCATTGGAAGAAAATTGTCGGTGATGATATTGCTATCCATGCTTATCCAGTTATAGTGCAAAGTGGGATATTAGTCGTTGGAGTAAATAATTCAGTATGGTGTCATCATTTATCCATGATGAAAGAAAGTATCATGGATAAAATAAATAGTTTTATTGGCGAAAAACTCATTTTAGATATTAGATTTAAAGCAGGATATTTAAAGAATATCCAGAATCAAGAAAACATTGAGGATAATAACCAGCCTAATAAAAAATACAAATTAAGTAAAGTGAAGTTAGATGACTCTGACATACAGATCATTCATGAAACAGTCGAGCATGTGCATGATAAATATTTAAGGCAAAAAATATTACGTGTTATGCGTAAAGATTTTGCATTAAAAAAAATACAAAAACAGAATAACTGGCACCAATGTGCCAGTTGTACTGTTTTATGTCCATCGGATCAAACCCATTGTAGTGTGTGCAAGCTTACTAAAAAACATAAAGTAATCACTAATATTATAGGTACATTAAAAGAAATTCCCTGGATGCGTCATCATGAATTAAATAATTATATACCTTGCACGAACGAAGAATTTCATCAGGCTAAATATACCTTAGTATCATCGATTGGTAGAGATATTCAGGATGGGGATACGGATAAATTTAAAATAATGACTTTTATTATGTTAACTACAGGAGCTAAAATTGAGGCTATTAATGAGGCAGTTATCAATAAAACATTAGATAAATTTAGGAGGAAAAAGTAATGTTTTTACATCTGGGCGCTGATATGGTTGTTCCTTTGCGTGATGTTATTGCCATTACTGATTTAAAATCAGCAAAATCAGGTATTAATAAAGATTTTTTAAATAAAATGCATGATGAAAAAAAAATTATTGATATATCAGAAAAAAACGCTAAAAGTTTTATAATTACAAATAAAATAGTATATTTATCAGCTATTTCATCATTGACATTAAAGAAAAGAGCTAAGGATTTTATAGTTTTTAATTCCGGATTACATGTATAAATATACATAGATATAGTCGATTTTAGGTTGGAGGTTAATAATGAGTATTGATCAAGATATAACAGTAAATGGTAATTATGGAGCTGAACAGATACAAGTATTGGAAGGATTAGAAGCTGTTCGTAAACGTCCAGGTATGTATATAGGTAGTACTTCAGCTAGAGGACTCCATCATTTGGTTTATGAAGTAGTTGATAATAGTATTGATGAAGCATTAGCCGGACATTGTAATAAAGTAGACGTCACTATTTGCAATGATAATAGTATCATTGTTTCAGATAATGGTCGTGGTATTCCAGTTGGTATGCATGAAACCGGTAAGCCTGCTGTAGAAGTTGTGCTCACAATTCTACATGCTGGTGGTAAATTTGGTGGTGGCGGTTATAAAGTATCTGGCGGACTTCATGGCGTAGGTATATCGGTAGTAAATGCCCTTAGTTCTTATCTAGAAGTAGAAGTCAAACAAGATGGTAAAATCCATAATATTCGTTTTGAACGGGGTTATACAGCAAGGGAGCTACAAGTAATTGGCGAGACACAAGAAACAGGTACTAAAGTTACATTCAAACCAGATGCAGAAATTTTTGAAGAGACAGTATATAATTTTGATACTTTAAAACAACGCTTGCGGGAATTGGCTTTTTTAAACAAAGGTATTACAATTACTTTGAAGGATGAACGCACTAATATAGAAAAAGTCTTTTTTTATGAAGGTGGTATTTGTTCCTTTGTTGAGCACCTGAATAAGACAAAAACAGTATTGCATGCAGAGCCTATTTATATTTTTGGATCAAAAGATACGAGTATTGTAGAAATTGCTTTGCAATACAATGAAAGTTATGTAGAAAATATTTTTAGTTTTGTAAATAATATCAATACCCAAGAGGGCGGTACTCATTTAAGTGGTTTTAAAATTGCTTTAACACGGACAGTCAATGATTATGCCCGTAAATTGAATATACTAAAAGATAATGATGAAAATCTGAGTGGTGAAGATGTAAGAGAAGGTTTGACTACTGTTATCAGTCTGAAAATTGAAGAACCACAATTTGAGGGACAAACTAAGACAAAATTAGGAAATAGTGAAGTACGGGGGATTGTGGATAGCATTGTTTCTGACAGGTTAAGTGAATTTTTTGAAGAAAACCCGGCTGTCACTCGGAAAATAGTTGAAAAGTCCGTAATGTCAGCTCGCGCTCGTGATGCAGCCCGCAAGGCACGGGAGCTTACCAGAAGAAAGAATGCCTTAGAAATAAGTTCATTGCCTGGTAAACTCGCTGATTGTTCAATAAAAGATCCTATGCAGACTGAGATTTATCTTGTTGAAGGTGATTCAGCAGGTGGTTCGGCAAAACAGGGGCGAGATCGCCGTTTTCAGGCTATCTTACCCCTTAGAGGTAAGATTTTGAACGTGGAAAAGGCCCGTCTAGATAAAATACTCAATAACGAAGAAATTCGTGTTATGATTACGGCCTTTGGTAATGGTATTGCAGAAGATTTTGATTTAGAAAAAAGTCGTTATGGAAAAATTATTATAATGACAGATGCTGATGTAGACGGTGCTCATATTCGTACATTACTATTAACCTTTTTCTATCGTTATATGAAGCCTCTTATCGAATCTGGTCGTATTTATATTGCTCAACCGCCCTTGTATCAGGTGAAAAAAGGACGTGAGAGTTGGTATATATATAGCGATGATGAATTGAATAAATTATTAACCCGTATTGGTCGGGATAATATTAATGTACAGCGTTATAAAGGTCTTGGTGAAATGAATCCTGATCAGTTATGGGATACGACGATGAACCCTGAAGGCAGGACGATTCTCCAGGTAGAGCTTGGTGATGCTATGGCTGCTGATGAAATGTTCTCTATCCTCATGGGGGATAAAGTAGAACCTAGGCGTAAATTTATTGAAGATAATGCCCATGATGTAAAAAATTTAGATATTTAATATATTAGTTTAGTGACAATTGAGTTTGTCACTATGCGGCTCAGCATAAAGTAATAATGGGAGGTTTCGTTATCATAGACGAAGCTTCCCATTTATTATTTCTTTTTTTAAAGACCTTTTCTTGATAAATTTTTGTAACGTATTTGAAAAGAAGGTTACAGTTTACGGAAGTTGAATTTCCATTCCTTTATCAATAGAATCACTCTGTCCGCTGATTACATCGCAGATTGATAATTTTTCCTTAGCAGTTGATACTTGAATACGAGCTGCTTCACTAAGAATCTTCTCAAGTACTTCTCCCGTTCCAGGATCACGAATGATTTCCGAATGGCCGACTATGAATTGCTGGCCGATATTTACACCTTCCCGTAGACCACGGTTTATATAGACTTTGTCATCTCTCATCATTATAACTGTTCCTGACCAAGGTATTTTTGGCAATTGACCGATCATCCATTCAGTGCCTTGCTGGACAGCTGATTCAATAGCCTTACCTAGGTTATCATTCTTGAATCCACCGCCTCCTGCGGACCAACCGTGGCCAGAATAATGAATACCTCCGCCTCCGCTGTTTGACTTGCCGATAACACTCTTTGAGGCCAAAACTTGACCAGTAGTAGAATCAACCATATACATAGTGACATTTACCTCAGATTTAGAATTGCCACCACCGAGACTAATTCGACCAATAGAAATGCCGCCAAAGCCACCTGCGGTATTGTGCTGTACATGAGTAATAGCTCCTTTAATGAGGATTTGAGCAGGCGTTAATTGTCCAGTTACGGCCGTCGTTAATCCCTGGGGGATTCGACCTGAAGAGGCCAAGTCTTGTTCATCTAATGCTGCAGACCGCATATCGCTTTCACCAAGAACAATAAACTTACCAGTTTGGTTTAAAATATCAGTCATGATTAATCCCCAGGCATCGCCAATATCCCACTGGCCAGACCATCCAGCTCGGTTTTCAAATTTAGTCACTGTAACCGTATACCTGAGCCCTCCAGTTTCCGTAGCCGCTTCCCCAGTCTGAGGAATAATTAACAGCACCATTACGATAAGTACAGATAAAATCGTTGATACTAAATATTTCACAATATTGATTCACCCTTTCGGTTTTCTTAATTATGATAATACTCACGGATCTGAAACAACAAGTAAATGAAGAATAGGTTTAATGCGATACCCAGAATATTAATGTGTAAAACGTGTATGATAAATCCAAGCATTGAAGAAAGCAGAGCTAGACGCCATCCTCGGAGCTGTTGATTAAGCATCCAGTAACCAGATAGGATGGCCAATATTGATGATAAAGGGGATAAGACGTACAGGAGGATAAGGTCATAGGAAGTTAGAAAGTGCATAGTCATCGTACCAGTTGTACTTACTGCTACTGCGGCCGCAGTACTGAATATTCCTAATACTAAAGTTATTGATATTAAACCTATAACTCCCAAAAAAATTATGATCCAAGGTAGGAATCTAACAGCAATACTTTTGAGATTATTCGAGATTCGAGGCATTTTATCATGTAATAAGGTACCGAGGATATCTTCCAGTTTCGTCATCATTATAATACCCTCCCTTAGTCAGAATAAATTATTATTATAATTATTCCTAGTTCATGCAATTTATTCTTAGAAATCACTGAATGGGGAAGTAGCTTGCATCGGTTGATAAATATATTAGCTCATGGAAGGAGATGGAATTTAGAATACAGAATAGAGATTTAATGGAGAATAGGGGAGGATTGTGGTATGAAAATTTTGGAAATAATTCTTAATAATTTTCAGGGATATGGCCGGGAAGCCTTATGAAATCATTAGCTGATTTAAATACCAAGTTTTCTAATGTTCATAATTTGATAAAATTCAGGGTTGCTGAGATACTTCTGGTATCTACGCCTTACGACGGTTTTGTACTTGAGGAAGATGGGCAGTTATCAGAACAGATATATAATCAATTTGCGGATCTTAGTATTCCTTTTATTCCTCGAATTCATAGGGTTTCCTGTCTGGAGGAAGCTTTCGAAGTGTTAAGAACGAGAGCTTTTCAACTTATCATCACCATGTCTCGCATTAGTGATATTAGCTCCTTTGAATTTGAGAAAGCATTAAAAGATTCATATCCTGACATACCAATTGTCATGTTATCATATGATCGACTGACTGCTGAGATGATTGCCCAGATCAGAAATAATACATGTATTAATAGGGTATTCTATTGGTCTGGTGACAGCAAGATTTTGTTGGCTATTATTAAGTATATTGAAGATCAGCAAAATATTGAAGATGATAGTAAACAGGGGGTTCAAGCTATCATTATCGTTGAGGATTCGCCAACTTATTACTCGAAATTTTTACCAATTATATATACCGAAATATTGACACAAACTAGATACTTAGTATCATACGCCATGAATATCAGTCATGGACTACTTAGGGTTCGTTTAAGACCCAAGATACTACTTGCAGAAACATATGAAGAGGCCATGACGATCATTACCCAATATCATCATAATTTACTAGGTGTTATTTCTGATGTTAAATTTCCTAAAAATGAAAAAATGAATCCATCTGCGGGCATCGAACTGGCCCAAAGAGTGAGACAAATGATCACCGACTTCCCTTTTTTATTACAGTCAGAAGAAATAGAAAACGCCGATAAAGCGAGAGAAATAAATGTACACTTCTTGGATAAGAGTTCTCCAAATCTATTACATGATTTACGCAATTTTATTCTTGTAAACTATGGATTTGGTTCTTTTGTCTTTAAATATCCCGATGGAAGAATCATAGCTGAGGCTAATGACATAACTGCTTTAGAAAGGATTATCCGAGATCTACCTGATGAAAGCTTATATTATCATGCAGTTAATAATCACTTTTCAAGGTGGTTCAGAGCTCGTACCGAGTTTGAGGTTGCGGAAAAGCTAAGGTGCATCGGCGTGATAGAATTCTTCAACATATCAGATATTAGGAACTATATTCTTGAAGTATTGAAAGGCTATTTCCAAAAATACCAATCTGGTGTGATTATTGATTTTGAAGGTCTTTCAAAAAAGAATCTTGAGAATGCTTTTATTAAGCTAGGGCGGGGTTCATTAGGAGGTAAAGCAAGAGGAATTGCGTTTATCAAATCCTTGATTATCCAGGGTAATTTGGTAGATAGATATGAAGATATTACAATAAAGGTCCCGCGTTCTTTTGTAATCTGTAGCGATGCTTTTGAACAATTTCTAGAAAATAATAAACTCTATGAATTTATCGCAAATAGAAATGATGAAGAACAAATTGCTCAAAAATTCATGGCAAGTGAGCTGCCTATTGCTATTCAGAAGAATCTATGTGTGTTAATTCAGCATATAAACTGTCCTCTAGCGATTCGTTCATCCAGTATTCTTGAAGATTCGAGAGTGCTACCTTTTGCCGGTATTTACAAGACTTATGTTGTGGCAAATAGTCATCCCGACCCATCAATTCGGCTTAAGCAGCTTTCAGATGCCATTAAACTTATATTTGCATCTGTATTTTATGCATCGCCTGTTCAATACGCCCAAAATGCCGATATTCGTATTGAAGAGGAAAAAATGGCCGTTTTGATTCAGGAATTAGTTGGAGAACGTTATGGGGATCTCTATTATCCGGTTATTTCCGGAGTGGCTCAATCTTATAATTTCTATCCTTATTATCCAATGAAACCTGAGGATGGTACAGTCAGTCTTGCCTTAGGATTGGGGAAAACTATCGTTGACGGTGAGCGGGTATATCGTTTTTCCCCAGCTTATCCGAAAATGAACCCAACTTATGCAAGTACGGAAGACTACTTCGAAAATTCTCAAAATACTTTTTATGCTTTAAATTTAGCGGCTTCATCAAATATCACTCTGTGTGCTGATGACAATTATAATTATGAAAAACTTCCAATTTCTAGAGCTGAACAAGATAATACATTGGAGTACATTGGAAGTACTTACTCTGACGAGAATGATTGTATCTACGATAATATATACTTAAAAGGGCCTAAATTGGTGACTTTTTCTCCAATTCTTAAATACAATAGGCTGCCATTGACAAAGATTATAAAAGACCTACTTATATTGGGAAAACAATCTTTTGGTGCCGATGTAGAAATTGAATTTGCCATCAATATTCCGAAGGATACAAACAAACCTAAGGAGTTTTATTTCTTGCAGATTAGGCCTATGGTAGTAGGAAGAGAAGCTCTTCAGGTAAAACTTGATGATCATCAGGAAAACTTGTGTTTCAGTCATCATACAATTGGCAACGGTTTATATCAAAATATTCAAGATATTATTATTGTAAATCCTAAGACATTTGAATTGAAAAATAGCATTCAAATAGGGAATGAAATTGGGGAACTCAACAATATATTATATAAGGAAGGGCGTCGATGTATACTCATTGGATTTGGACGATTGGGAACTTCAGATCACTGGCTAGGCATACCTTTAACATGGTCCCAAATGTCTCAGGCTCAAATAATCGTGGAAGTCGATAGAATAGATCTTCACCCAGAACCTTCATTAGGCAGTCACTTTTTTCATAATCTGACGTCCACCAATATGGGATATTTCCATATCCCATATAATAATGATCCTGAAGATAAGATTGATTGGGAGTGGCTACTCAGCCAACCCGTTCTGAAGCAAACAGAACACGCAATACTGGTTAGGAGGGATGAGCCTTTCTTAGTCAAGATTGACGGGAAGAGTTTTAAAGGCATCATATACAAATAAGTTGATATCAGATAAAAAAAAATTAAATTGCTAAATATTAAAATTATAGAGTGACCAGAAGAAAATAATATTAATTAGTAAATATATAATATAAAAACTATATAGTATAATATTTATAATATATAGAATAGTCTGATAAATAAAAATAGGGGGCTTTTAAATGACTGGAAATGCAAAAAAGTATTGTGATGAACTTTATAAGAGAGTAGTGGCAAGAAACGCCAATGAGCCGGAATTTCATCAGGCAGTTCAAGAGGTTCTAGAATCATTGGTTACAGTACTTGAAAAGCATCCAGAGTACATTGAACTGGGAATTGTCGAAAGCATTGTTGAACCTGAACGGCAGATTATATTTAGAGTTCCATGGACTGATGATACTGGCAATATTCGGATCAACAGAGGTTTTAGAGTACAGTTCAATAGCGCAATTGGGCCATATAAAGGCGGGTTGAGATTTCATCCCTCTGTCAATGTAGGTATAATGAAATTTTTGGGTTTTGAACAGATATTCAAGAATTCTTTAACGGGGCTTCCCATTGGTGGCAGTAAAGGCGGCTCCGACTTTGATCCTAAGGGTAAATCTGATGCTGAAGTTATGCGGTTTTGCCAGAGTTTCATGACAGAGCTCTACAGGCATATTGGGCAGGATGTAGACGTTCCCGCCGGTGACATCGGTGTTGGCGGACGGGAAATAGGATTCCTGTTTGGTCAGTTTAAGAGAATAAAAAATGCATTTGAAGCAGGTGTATTGACTGGAAAGGGTTTACTTTATGGTGGAAGTCTAGCGAGAAAACAAGCTACAGGCTACGGTCTTATATATTTCGCTGATGAAATGCTTAAGGCTAAAGGAATGTCCTTTGCAGATAAAACAGTTATTGTATCAGGATCAGGGAATGTATCCATTTATGCAGTAGAAAAAGCTCAGCAAGTTGGCGGGAAAGTTGTTGCAATGAGCGATTCTAATGGATATATATACGATGCCGACGGTATTAAGATTGATACTATAAAACAAATCAAGGAAGTTGATAGGAAAAGAATATCAGAATACATAAAAGCACATCCGACAGCTGAATATCATACGGGCTGCGAAGGTATCTGGACAATGGCCTGTGATATTGCCCTGCCTTGTGCAACTCAAAATGAGATTAACGAAGCGGATGCCAAAATCCTTGTTAATAATGGCTGTAAGGTAGTTGCTGAAGGCGCTAATATGCCCACTACTCTCGAAGGAACAAAAGTATTCCTTGATAATGGTATTTTATTTGGGCCTGCGAAGGCAGCAAACGCTGGTGGTGTTGCCACATCGGCTCTGGAAATGTCTCAGAATAGCATGAGACTTTCATGGACATTCGAAGAAGTTGATGCAAAACTTAAAAATATTATGATTAATATTTTTAAAAATGCCAGTAGTGCGGCTGAAGAATACGGACATAAAGACAACCTAGTTGTCGGTGCCAATATCGCCGGATTTGTTAAAGTTGCTGAAGCTATGAGAGCTCAAGGTTTAGTATAAGTAAATACAGTCGATTTTAGAAGATGATTTAAGAGATGTATGGACATAAATACTATATATATATATATGAAAAATTAATAAAAAAATACAAAATCATTATGAATAATTCACAATGATTTGTATTGACTGTTGTTTTAAAATTTGTTATTCTAAATTAAATAAGAATAATTGTTGCAAGAGATTATTCGTCAATGGAGACTGAAGAATCATGTGTACGTATTATACGTGCATGATTTTTCAGTCTATTTTTATATAAAATGAAACAAAGCTTTCAGTTTATATGAGGAGGAGGCCTGTTATGGTTAGTTGTCGCGAAATTATCAAATTACCTTCCTTGACTAAATTAAAAATTGTGGCTGGAAAATCTGGTTTGGATAGGTTGGTTCGTTGGGTGCACTTTATTGATTTGCCTGATGTTATCCCTTGGGTGCAAGGCGGTGAACTTCTAATTATAACAGGCATCGGACTTAATGGTGATCTTCAGAAGCTTAGGGATATTGTCCGGGAAATAATTAAAAAAAAGTTAGCTGGACTTATTGTGAACGTTGGTCCTTATATTAAGGAAATTCCGCCTGAAGTAATTAGCTTAGCTAAGGAAGCTGATTTTCCTATTTTTGAATTACCTTGGGAAGTAAAACTCATTGAAGTCACGCGGGAACTTTGCAGTCATATTGTTATGAAGCAAACAGAGCAGCGGTCTACAAAGGATTTTTTGGAGCAGTTGCTGCTGTGTCCCCTGGAAAACCCAGAAGTGCTCATTCAGCGGGCAGCATATTATGGCTACGATTTATCAAAACCACATCAAATAGCAATTATTAGGCCTAGTGGTTTAACTGAATATCTACTGACACAAAAAGCCAAAGACGAAAAGGCTTTAGTCGCCCTAAAAGTTCATTTTGAACAAATTATCCATGATGTATTGACTAGCCATGATAAAAAAATTTTGCAAATGTTATGGGCCGATGATGTTGTATTATTAATGCCTTATGAAAATGAAAGCACAGGGGCAGATCAAAATATAAGGAGTTTATCCAATGTGTTAGATAAGATAAGGGCTAAAATGCCAAGTTTAGCTGTTGCTATAGGGTTAGGTGGTAGATTTGAAAGTCTGCAAGCTGCTAGACAGAGTTATCTTCAGGCTATTAAAGTATTGCGTTTCTCGGAAATGAAGGTAGGATCTATACCCATTTATGCCTATGAACAGTTGGGGATTTATAAATTGTTATTTGAGATCGAACCTAATAAGTTAGCAATGTATTATCAAGAAGTTATTGAGCCTCTTAATGCTTATGATAATAAGCATAACATGGATATGGTAGCTAGCTTATTTGTGTATTTTGAGGAAAATTGTAATGCAGCCAAAACTGCTAAAAGATTATTTGTCCATCGTAATACCCTGGATTATCGGTTGAAAAAGATTGAGGAAATTACGGGTAGAAATTTAGATGACCCTTATGATCGATTGACCCTCCAGTTGGGAGTGATTGTGGGAAAACAAATGACCAGTGAGATTTTCCCTAATGAGTTTAGTAAATGAAAGTGAATATATAACAAGAAAATATAAAATGTTTTGTGATATATTCACATAGACGTATTGGAGGTAATTTGATAAAATTTACCTATGAATTAATAAGGTAAGTATAGATGTATTTAGCAATGGCGCTGAGTATATATCCTTGGGGTCTGTTTGCCTTAAGGTATATTCAGTGTTTTTATTTTTTAAAAAGATAATAAGGAGGGGCTTACCATGGGTAATATAGGAACTAGAGCTGAAAAATTAATACAAAGGAAAGATAGTGCAGTTGCTAGGGGGATAGCCAATTCCACAGGAGTTTTTGTAGAAAAGGCTAGTGGGGCTGTCATTACAGATGTGGATGGCAGAGAGTATCTTGATTTTTATGCAGGTGTAGGAGTTTTGAATGCTGGCCATTGTCCAGAACCGGTGGTTAAGGCTATACAAAAACAAGCTGATAAATTACTCCATTCTTTCTTTGCTATTGGCATGTATGAATCTTACGTAGAATTGGCAGAAAAAATGAATTCAATAATGCCAGGTTCGTCTCCTAAAAAGACTATGTTTGCAAATAGCGGTGCAGAGGCTGTAGAAAATGCAGTGAAAATTGCTCGCCATGCGACAAAAAGAACAGGTATTATATCTTTCGAAGGGGCATTTCACGGTCGTACTTTTATGACAATGAGTCTCACAAGTAAAGTAAAACCTTATAAATATGGTTTTGGACCGTTTGCACCAGAAACCTATAAGGTACCTTCAGCATATTGCTATCGCTGCCATTATCGCTCTACTTATCCAGGCTGTGGTATGCATTGTCTCGAGAATTTTGAACGGTTTTTCACGGCGGAAATTGATGCTGAGCACATTGCCGCGATGATTATTGAGCCGGTCCAGGGCGAAGGCGGTTTTATCGTACCACCACCAGAATTTTTACCAGGTCTCAAAGCAATTTGCGAAAGTAAGGGTATTTTATTTATTGCAGATGAAGTACAAACAGGTTTTGGTCGTACTGGAAAAATGTTTGCTATTGAAAACTGGGGCGTGGAGCCCGATTTAATGACTACAGCTAAATCAATTGCTGCTGGAATGCCTCTCAGTGCTGTAACAGGTAAAGCTCAGTATATGGATGCACCTGATGCAGGAAATATTGGCGGAACGTATGGTGGAAATCCATTATCCTGTGTAGCAGGTTTGGAGACTATAAAGTTTATTGAAGATCAGAAACTTTGTGATCGGGCAGGGGAAATAGGTCGTACCACCATGTCGAGATTGAAAGCTTTACAAGAAAGATGCAATATAATTGGCGATGTTAGAGGTGTCGGTTCTATGATTGGTATTGAGCTAGTCAAAGATCGGCAAACGAAGGAACCAGCTAAGGAACTCACTGGTAAAATCGTTAAATATTGTTTAGAACAAGGCGTGATGTTAATTAGTGCTGGTATTTTCAGTAATGTAATACGCTTATTAATTCCCCTGGTAGTTACTGACGAACAATTGGATCGTGGACTTACAGTATTGGAACAAAGTATCCAGCGGGCTGCTTCAGAAGCCTAATAGAGTATAGTAAAAGAGTACAAGCAAAGGCGCTTGTCGACAGCAGATAATGTTGTTGACATGCGCTTTTTTATATAAAAAAGAGGAGGGGAATCGCTATGAAAGAAAAATCCTTACATTTGCAAAAAGAAAACTTGAAAAAGGATCTTAAAGATCGGCATATTCAGTTGATCGCTATTGGTGGTGTTATTGGCGTTGCTTTATTTATGGGTTCTGCACAAGCAAGTAAGATGGCAGGTCCAGCTCTTACCTTAGCCTATGCTATTGGTGGTGTCATCATGTATTTTGTACTGCGTGCCCTTGGTGAAGTTGCTGTTGAAAACCCTGTTTCCTCATCTTTTGCTGGCTATGCTCGCGTTTTTTGTGGACCATTAGTATCCTTTTTTACGGGGTGGACTTATTGGTATCAATGGGTTGTATTAGGTATGGCTGAGATTTCTGCAGTAGGATTATATATGCGATATTGGTCACCAGATATACAGCAGTGGATTCCAGCCTTAATGTGTCTGGCTTTCATTATTGCAATCAATCTAGTTGCTGTAAAATATTATGGTGAATTCGAATTTTGGTTTGCCTTGATTAAAGTTGTAACTATTATTGCTATGTTATTCGTCGGCTTTGCAATGATACTTTTTGGATTTGGCAATAATGGTGTAGCAATTGGCTTTTCTAACCTGTGGATTCATGGTGGATTTATGCCATTTGGTTGGACAGGTGTTTCAATGGCTTTAGTAATGGTTGTATTTGCTTATTCAGGAGTTGAATTGATTGGAATTACTGCTGGTGAAGCTGCCGATCCTGAACGCTCTCTAAAATCTGCTATTGATAAAGTATTCTGGCGGGTATTGGTATTTTATGTTGGTTCCATGGTAGCGATACTTTCCATATTTCCTTATGAAACATTACCAAAAGGTGTCAGCCCTTTTGTAATGATCTTTGAAAAAGCAGGTATTCCTTATGCTGCTTCCATAATCAATTTTGTAATTTTATCATCAGCAGCTTCTTGTTTAAATAGCTGTATGTATGTATGTGGTCGTATGTTATATGGTTTAGCACTAAGAAATGAAGCTCCTGCTTTTTTAGGTAAACTTTCTGGTAATCAAGTTCCTGCCAATGGTGTTCTGTTTTCAGGTGCTGTTTGCTTAGTAGGTGTTTATTTTAATTATGTAGCTCCTGACAGCGTGTTTTATTACATGTCAGCCATTACAACAACAGGTTGTATGTGGACTTGGTCTCTTATCATGTATATTCAGTATAAATGGCGGAAAAGCTTAAGTAGTGAGCAAATTGCCAATCTAAAATATCCAATGCCTTTTTATCCCTATGCCAATTATATAGTTGGTGCATTTATGCTTGCTGTAACCTTGGGGATGGGCTACGATCATGATAATTTAGTAGGTCTATATGTTGCCCCTGCTTGGTATGCTGCTCTTTATATGGTATACAAATTTTTTAAAATTGGTAAATCACAAGAAAAAGCTGATTTGAGTATCCAGACTGAATGGTAATTTAATAATTAGGGATTAAAAGTTAGTATATAAATAGTTGAGAGGCCCAATAAGCAATGTATAATGCTTATTGGGCCTCTGTTTGTCTATGAAAAATATTGTGATGTACCTGGAACTGAGAAGTTGGTGCAATACAAGTCTTTTCTTAGGGTTATAAATTGGTTAATACATAGAACAATAAAAAAAAAATAAGTAAATAAAGGAATTTTCCCTATTAATATATAATTGTAAATTAATTACAATTATATATTAATAGGGAAAGTATTATTTTAATTTTTAGTAAATATTACAAAAAACTTTATTACTAGTGTGTATTATAGGTATGAGTAAGGCTGCTGATATGGATTAAGCGTTTTGACGGGTGAGGGGGAATGAGATGGCTAATAATGTAGAAATTTTCTCGAATATTTAGCATATAAATTATAATAATCTCAGTTGAAAGATGATTTAACCCAAAACAACTACTGTAGAAGTTTCTAATAAATTAAAAGGAGGAGTAGGAAAAAATGAGTATCGAAAAAAAATCCAGTTTGTATCAAAAATATCCATTATGGATGCAAATTCTTGTGGGTCTCATACTAGGGTGTGTTATTGGTTATCTGTGGCCAAGTTTCGGTGCCACTCTGCAGCCGATAGGAACAGCATTTATTAAAGCCATTAAGATGTTGGTTATGCCACTGGTATTTTCTGCAGTTACTCTCGGTATTTATAAAATGGGCGCAGATATCAAGCAACTAGGTCGCCTGGGTTTTATTGCGTTTGTTTGGTTTTATTTAGCTACTGCAATATCTGTTATTCTCGGCATCACCATGAATGAAATATTCCATCCCGGTGCTGGCGTAGTGCTTGAGGCAACGGGGAAAATCCCAACAAATTTGGCAACTTCAATTAATTGGGTTAACTTCTTTCTTGATTTAATTCCAGACAATGTTGTTATGGCTATTGCTAGCCAAAAAATTATTCCCACGCTATTTTTTGCTATTTGTTTTGGCTTTAGTCTTGCAGCTGTTGGTGACGCCGCCAAGTCAGTGGTCAATATACTGGAAGGTGTCATGCAGTCAATGTTTAAACTAACTCAGGGCATTATAGCAGTCGCCCCTGTAGCGGTCGCCGGCATTATGGCCTGGGTAATTGCTACGCAGGGTGGTAAAATGTTGATGGCAATGGCCAAATTGATTGGCGTTTTGTATCTCAGCTTAATAGTAATTATGGTAATCTTTTGGGTTGTCGTTTATTTTATGGGCATGAATCCCTTCGCTACTACCAAAAAAGTTATGGAACCGCTATTGTTAGCATTCACTACCTCTTCATCAGAAGTGACCCTGCCAGTACATATGAAAATATTGGAAGATGCTGGCATACCTAGAAAGATAGTATCTTTCGTATTACCATTAGGCTACAGTTTTAATCTGGATGGATCTGCTTTGTACCAATCGCTAGCCGTTTGTTTTTTGGCGGAAGTTTATGGAGTGCCCCTCACTGCTCCTGCGCTTATCACAATTTTAATTACTACTCTTGTCGCTAACAAGGGGACGGCTAATGTACCTGCCGCATCATTGGTAGTGCTGGCTGTTATCCTCACTTCTATCGGCCTGCCTGTAGAAGCTATTGCCATCTTAGCGGGCGTGGACCGATTTATGGATATGGGGCGGACGACGGTTAATGTCTTCGGTAATACCATAGCTGCGCTTTTGTTGCATAAATTTGGTGGCCAAGGATTAACTGATGATGTGTCTCCTAATATTAATGTATAAATGATCTGCCATATCTGTCTAATATGATACCGCCAAGTTACGATAGATGGCCTAAATACTATCGATTGCTGAGGGGTGACATAATGAGAGCTTGTAGTTTTGTTTGTATTATCATTTGCATACTGATCATTATTGACCAATTTTATCGTGGGCTGGACTACGGAAAATTATTTATGGGTGGCTTCATTGCGGTAGCTATTTGGACCGATAATGGCAAATGGTTTATACGAAAATATAAAAAAACATTCCATTAGACATAAGAAAAGAAGCACAACATATCGAAAAGGTATGCTGTGCTTCTTTAGCATAGGTTTTATTATTTAAGAACAGCGCCTTTGCTGGCTGATGTAACGAGTTTGGCATAACGAGTAAGATAACCTTTTTTTACTTTTGCCTCAGGCTGTATCCATGCTGCGCGGCGTTTACTCAGTTCTTCATCGCTAACCTTTAGTGTTAGAGTACGACTCGGAATATTAATACTAATAATATCACCGTTTTGCACTAAAGCAATTGGACCACCGTCCATGGCTTCAGGGGATACATGACCAATACATGCCCCACGCGTGGCACCGCTAAAACGACCATCTGTCAGGAGAGCTACTTTTAGACCCATACCAGTAATAATGGCTGTAGGATTAAGCATTTCTTTCATGCCAGGACCACCTTTTGGTCCTTCGTAGCGAATAACAACAACTGATCCGTTATTGACTTGTTTAGCAAGTAGAGCATCAATTACTTGTTCTTCAGAATCAAATACATGGGCGGGGCCTTCAAAAACAAGCATATCTTCTTCTACAGCACTTTCTTTAACAATACAATTGTCAGGAGCGAGATTTCCAGAAAGAACGGCAATACCGCCAGTTTTTCGATAAGGATTTTGAGCCGTATGGATAACATCAGGCCGTAAAATGTGGGCTTGCTTAATTCTTTCTGATACGGATCCAGTTACTGTTAAGGCATCAGTATGGATAATACCAATGCTAGCAAGTTCCTTCATGACAGCACTAATGCCACCAGCTTCATTCAAATCCTGCATATGGTGTGTACCACCTGGACTGAGTTTAATGATATAAGGTGTTTTAGCACTTAGAGTATCAAAGAGTGATAGGGGTAATTCAACTTCAGCTTCATTTGCAATGGCTAATAGATGGAGAACCGTATTTGATGAGCCACCAATACCCATGTCAACAGTAATTGCATTCTCAAAAGCTTTACGGGTCATAATATCTCTTGGTTTTATATCATTTTTTATGAGTTCTATAATGGTGGCTCCAGCTTGTTTAGCTAGTTTCTTACGTGCTCCTAAATAAGCAGCTGGAATGGTACCATTACCTGGTAACCCCATACCTAAGGCCTCAGTGAGGCAGTTCATGGAGTTGGCGGTAAAGAGTCCGGCACATGAGCCGCAGCTAGCACAGGCTGCTTGTTCCATATTATCCAGTTCCACAGCATCTATTTTTCCGCTTTCATACTTTCCTGCTGCTTCAAACATAGTACTTACACTGATATCGTTACTTTGATATCGGCCTGCAAGCATTGGACCACCACTGACGACGACACAGGGAATGTTGAGTCTAGCTGCTGCCATAAGCATACCTGGAACAACCTTATCACAGTTAGGGATTAGGACAAGACCATCAAAGGCGTGAGCTCCAGCTACTGCTTCAATTGAATCTGCAATGAGTTCGCGACTGGCCAATGAAAAATTCATGCCTTTATGACCCATGGCGATACCGTCACATACACCAATAGCAGGAAACTCCATAGGTGTGCCACCTGCAGAGGCTACTCCGAGTTTTGCAGCTTGGGCAATATCTCTAAGGTGGATATGTCCTGGAATAATTTCATTAAATGAGTTTACAATTCCGATTAAGGGCTTATCAAGATCTTCAGGCGTATAGCCCATAGCATAAAAGAGCGAGCGGTGAGCTGCCTTAGTTGATCCCTTTTTTACAATATCACTGTGCATAAAAAAATCCTCCTTCTATATCATTAAAAAATAAAACTCCTGCCACCATAAGGGGCAAGAGATATCTCTAGCACTAACACCCTTGCAGCTCAGGAGGGATTGATAATAATGCAGATGTTGCTTCCTACGCCTCCACCACATCTTAAAAAGTGTAAAGTTGTAATGTTCTTATTATATTTGATTTAAAAATAATGTCAAGTATATAATGTTAAATTTATATATTTATCATAGAGTAAGCAGTAGTGAGTGCTCCAATCTCTACTAAATAAACAAACATATGTTTTTGAAATATTTGTAAAGGTGCTTTTAAAAATGGTATAATCATATTAATAATAAATAAAAGGGAATTAGGTGGTAAGGATTGTCTAGAAGAAATTCTAAAAATAAAGCAGAGGGAAAAAAAGAAAGTAATATAAATCCAAACCTTGGATCTGAAATAGTAGGTATTTTTCTATTAGCATCAGGAATTATTTCTATATTTAGTTTGCTTAATTTTAATACTGGCTCAGTAGGGGTATATATATCTAAATTCTTAAACTATTCTTTTGGCTTAGGGGCTATTGTTATACCTTTATTAATGATGACTATTGGTGTGTTTTATATAAAAAAAGATCAAGATATTGTATATAGTGTTCGTTTTTGGGGATTGACCTTAGTGTATATTTCATTATTGGGGCTTATACATCATTATTTAATTCCTGAAAATAATGAAATAATGCCAGAGAGTCTAATTAATGGTGGTGGCCTAGTTGGTGGTATGTTACTATTTTTATTGCGTAAATTTTTGGGGTTTTACGGAAGTTTAATATTGTTATTAGCTTCTTGTTTATGTGGTATTTTAATTGCTACAACTTGGTCCTTATATCGTGGATTTTTAGCAGCTCGGGATCAAGCGCAACATGGTTTATCGACTGCCTATGAGCAATTTGAAAAGGTTGGTAAATTTTATAATCAAGAAAAAGATCGGCGTTTTGCTGAAAAAGCATTAAAAAATGGACAGCTATCTGAAGAATTGGCAGCAACATTTGAACAATCAGTACCCCTTACAAATAATCCTTTAATGGATAAATTACTGGAACAGGCTGCATTACAAGAACAAACGGAAGCGCGGTCTGAAGGCCTAATAGAAGAAACCAGCTGTCAGACAAAAGAGTTTACTTCTAACAATAAGATAAAGCAGTCTAGTAAAAGTAAAGATATAGACGATGGTTATATATTGCAACCAGAAAATACGCAAGTAATAGGTTATGTGTTACCACCATTGTTATTATTAAAAAAAACAATGGCACCAACAGATGGGAAGCTTGTTAAGGAAGTAGCAAATAATGCGAGAATTCTTGAAAAAACATTAGAAAGTTTTAATATTAAAGCTAAAATTATTCATATAAGCCAGGGGCCGACTGTCACCCGTTATGAGCTGGAACCAGCACCAGGAGTTAAGGTGAGTAAAATTGTTAATTTGGCAGATGATATAGCATTAAGTTTAGCTGCATCAGGGGTGCGGATTGAAGCACCTATTCCAGGTAAGGCTGCGATTGGTATTGAGGTCCCCAATAAAGTGACACTAAGTGTACCTCTAAGAGATGTTTTAGAAAGTGATGATTTTTTAAAGTCGCCATCCAAATTGGTGGTAGCTCTAGGGAAGGATATTGCTGGTAAAACTGTTACTGCAGATTTAGGTAAAATGCCTCACTTACTGGTAGCAGGTTCAACTGGTTCCGGTAAAAGTGTCTGTATTAATACATTATTGACCAGTATTTTATTTAAAGCAACCCCACAGGAAGTAAGACTCATCTTAATCGACCCTAAAGTAGTAGAACTAACAAGTTATAATGGTTTACCTCATCTATTGACACCTGTAGTTACTGATTCAAAAAAAGCGGCTTCATCCTTGCGGTGGGCTGTGCAAGAGATGGAACGTAGGTATGAAATGTTTGCTGCTGCCGGGGTGCGGGATATTGGTAGATATAATGAAATGATTGAAATTTTTCCTAAAGGTGCGGGTTCAAGTGGTGAAAAAATACCCTATATTATAATTATCATTGATGAGTTAGCTGATTTAATGATGGTTTCCCCAGTGGATGTGGAGGATGCCATTATTCGCTTAGCCCAAAAAGCCAGGGCGTCAGGTATTCATATGGTACTAGCTACTCAGAGGCCATCTGTTGATGTCATTACAGGTCTGATTAAGGCCAATGTACCGTCAAGAATTTCTTTTGCAGTATCTTCACAAATCGATTCTCGGACAATTTTGGATATGGCTGGTGCAGAAAAGCTTTTAGGTAAAGGTGATATGCTATTCTCTCCAATTGGAATGTCTAAGCCACTCAGGGTACAAGGTGCCTTTATTGCTGACAGTGAGGTAGAACAATTAACAGAGTATATAAAGAAACAAGTAGAACCGCCTGAGTATTTGGAGGGAATCACTGCTTGTGAAGAGTCTAGTAAAGATGAAAAAAATCAGAGTGTGTTTGAAGATGAGCTATTTGAAGATGCTATTAGGATTATAATGGAAACAAATCAGGCATCTGCATCAATGCTACAGCGCAAGTTTCGTATTGGTTATACCAGGGCATCGAGATTAATTGATACTATGGAAGAAATGAAAATTATTGGTCCTAATATAGGTAGCAAGCCCCGTGAGATTATTATGACTTATGATCAGATCTATGATAGATATATGAAGAAAGGACCCCAATCTGCTAGTGATAATACAGAAGATATGAGGTGATATTCTTGCCAGGCCAATATAAACATAAGCATAATATTCAGAAAGTGGGCATGCCACCTGGTACACTTTTACATACCGGTTCAATGAGAAATGAAAAAATAAAAATATCTATGTTATGTTATAGTAAAGATGACTGGACTGAACAACAGTTGAGCAATGTAGATGAATTATTGCAAAATGATTGTATTGCAGATGTTAATTGGATACATATAAGTGGTATTCATATTATTGATGTTATAGAAAAAATAGGCAATAAATTCAAGGTACATCCACTTGTTATGGAGGATATTGTAAATAATGAACAGCGCCCTAAATTAGAAGAGAGTAAGGAGTATATATATATCGTTCTCAAGATGATTAATTATTATGAGCAGACCGTCAATATAGAGTTTGAACAAATAAGCATAATTATTATTCGTAACTATATTATATCTTTTCAGGAAAATGATAATCACACCTTTCAGCAAATAAGGGATAGAATAAAAAAGACCAATGGCACGATAAGAACCAAAGGCGTTGATTATTTGGCATATGCTTTAATTGATTGTATTGTCGATCATTACTATATAGCCCTTGAATACTTAGGAGAAAAGATAGAAAGCTTAGAAGATAAGTTAATGTTAGATCCTGGACCTAATGTTCTTAAGGAAATACATTCATTAAAAACTGAGATGCTGTTTGTCAGAAAGGCCATATGGCCTTTAAGGGAGATTATTAATGCTTTGGCCCGAGGGGATTCGGTATTATTTAGCCAGGACACTCTTATTTACCTCAGAGATGTATACGATCATATCATTCAAGTCATTGATACCATAGAAATGTACCGTGATATGGTAACCGGAATGTTTGATATTTATATTTCTAGTGTAAGTTATAAACTAAATGAGGTCATGAAGATTTTAACCATTATAGCTACTATTTTTATACCACTCACTTTTATAGTAGGGTTATATGGTATGAATTTTAAATATATGCCGGAACTGGAATGGGAGTGGGGTTACCCGGCTGTTCTGATTTTTATGGGGGTAATCAGTACATTTATGATTATATATTTCAAAAGAAAAAATTGGATAGGTAATACATAAGCAGGCACAGGTTGCTTCAGCGACGATGTGATGGGCTTAGTTCGATGGGTTAGCAGTAGAACATTCCTAAAAGGGCAACTAAGGTTTAAATTAAGCCTTAGTTGCCCTTACTTTATATTTTAAGATTCGTATCAAAGCGTTTACTGGTAAAATTAATAAATTCTTTGGCTGCAAATGATAAATATCTATCTTTTTTCCATATAACACCCAAATTCCAATGAATCATTGGCTCAGCAATTGGAATTATTTTAATCCGTTCAGGGTCAAGATCCTTACAAATTATTCTTGGCAGTAGAGCAATGCCAAAATTAATAGCAACCATTTCAGCGATAAAATCCCAATGGGAACTTTTAAAGATAATATTGGGAGTAAAACCACTTTCAATACATCGATTGATAATATTGTCATGAAGGGTGAAACTTTTTCTAAAAAGAATAAAATTCTCATCTTTTAATTGACTAAGGTCAACAATCGCTTTCTCTGCTAAAGTATGCTCAGGATGAACAATCAGCATCATTGGTTCATTAACAATAGGAAACATTTCAAAGATGTCTTCATCAATTGGCAACATAACAACACCGATGTCTAGACTACCATCATCGATACCCACTTGTACTTTTTGTGATCCTACTTCGAGCAGTGTAAGTGAAATTTGCGGATGCAACGTGGTAAAATCAGAAATTATTTGAGGAAAAAACCGAGCGCCAACCATTGGTGGTAAACCGATAGTAATAGCACCTTTTTTTGAATTGATAACATCAGCAAGGTCTGAAGTTAAATTTTGAAAGGAATTCACTATTTGTTGAGATTGGTATAATAAAGCTTTGCCAGCATCAGTTAGCTCGATTTGTTTTGCTGAGCGATAAAATAGTGTTACATCTAGCTCATCTTCTAAAAGTTTAATCATTTTACTAATTGATGGCTGTGTTATATGTAATGCTTGGGCAGCCTTGGTAAAACTTCGATGGTGGGCTACTTCGATAAAGTATGTTAAATGACGAATATCCATTATAATGACTCCTTTAAGTATTTGATATTTAACTTGCAACCTTACAAATATTATAATCTAAGTACAAGAGATATGATAGATAGGATTAGTTTTTCTTTAGGTCATATAGTAAAGCCCCTTTTCATATATATTAATAAAAAAATTTTGAAAAGAGAAAAGGGGTGTCTATGGGCTGTTTTAAATTAGCAGTGTGTACTATGGTTATTGTTGTATTATCAGCGATCAATCCTATTAGTATACAAGCAATAGATCAGAATATGTCATCTAAAATTATTGTGAATTTACCAAGTCGCACACTTGAATATTATGAAAATGATAAGTTAATAAAAGAATATTCAGTTGCTATTGGTAAACAGTCTACGCCAACACCACGTGGTTCTTTTTATATTATTGATAAGGAAGTGAATCCCTGGTGGTATCCACCTAATAGCAACGGCTATGTAGTAACCTCTGGACCGCATAATCCCTTAGGTTATAGATGGATGGGATTTAAGGCTAATTATGGAATCCATGGTACGAATGCTCCATGGTCAATTGGTTCAGTTATTTCTAATGGTTGTATTCGTATGCATGAAGAGGATGTTGAAGAATTATTTCCCCAGATTCAATATAATACTCCTTTATATATTACATATGACCAGGTTAAGGTTAGAGTTGATGAAGCAGGTAAGGCGTCAATTGGTATTTATCCTGATGTATATGCAGATGGAAAAGTTACATTGGAACAAGTTAAGCATAAATTAATAACAGAAAGATTAGACAGTCTAATCGAAGATGATTTTTTATTACAGTTGATTAGCAAGGAAGAAGGTGAACAAGTACTATTTGCAAAATTGTATAATTTAAAAATAAATAATAAAAAAATACCGCAATATTTGGTAGGATGGGACGATGTAATATATGCGCCCGTATTAACCATAGCAGCTAAATTAGATACTAATATTGAGTGGAATGAGCAGCAACAGTTGGTTGTTGGCAAACATTATGCTGTACCAGGGATGGTTAAAAATAATATTTTGTATGTGGGAGTAAATTATTTGCCTACACTATTTGGCGTGAGACAAAGCTGGGATGAGGATAATAACTGTTTAATGATAAATGCACTGGAATTATTGATGGCGGGGCAGCCAGTCACTCATAATGTACAGCAAATCAATGATATTAATTATGTGCCAATTGATAAAGTGGCTAAGGCTTTAAATAGAAAACTATATTGGGAGGAGCAAAGTAAAACCTTATGGCTGGGCTACAGAAAAATATCTGTAACAATGCTGGCAGAGGAGCCCTATATTGAGGCTAGTAAAATCAGTGACTATTTTAATGCTAGTGTTACATGGGATGCAACGCAGCAAACCTTAGATATGAATTATTTCTCTTTGAGTATAGATTATTCAATGTATCTAGGAGAAATGGGCGATTTTATTGACTAAAGTAAATAAAAAAACAAGATTATAATATGGTATAATAGATATAATTGGTATTAATTCATTAAAGTGAGGTAATTATTTTGAAAAAGGCAGTTATTGAAATGGATAAAGGCTCAATTGTTATTGAGCTATTTGAGAAAGAAGCACCTAAAACCGTCGCCAATTTTGAAAAATTAATAACAGAAGGCTTTTATGATGGTCTATCTTTTCATCGAGTAATCAAAGGTTTTGTAGCTCAAGGTGGTTGTCCTAATGGTAATGGAACAGGCGGACCTGGCTATAGCATCCCTTGTGAAACAACAGGTAATCCCCATGTGCATGAACGTGGATCTTTGTCAATGGCTCATCGTGGACCTAATACTGGAGGCAGTCAATTTTTCATTGTATATGAGCCACAACCACATTTGAATGGTATACATACTGTTTTTGGTAAAGTAATTGAAGGAATGGATATTGTTGATCAAATTAGCCAGGGTGATATTATGAATAAGGTTACAGTTGTTGAAGAATAAGCTCTATCTAGCGACAATATAGTAAAATAGAGTATAATAAGGAGTGGAGAACATCAAGCGGATGTAATCTCACTCCTTATTGGTTATGTGGAGGTAATATGTGGAATTTGTAAGTTTTGATATTCTTTTATTTTTAGTGGTTGCTGGTTTTATTGCATCATTTATTGACTCAGTAGTAGGCGGTGGTGGGTTAATTTCATTACCAGCACTATTATTAACTGGTTTACCGCCTACGATGGCTCTCGGTACTAATAAGATGGCTAGTGTTATGGGAAGTTGTACAAGTACTCTTTCATTTTTGCGGTCGGGTAAAATTAATATTAATTTAATTAAAATTTTATTCCCACTTTCGTTTATTGGCTCAGCTTTTGGGGTCATTACAGTGCAACAAATCCCCTCTCAGTTTTTAAAGCCATTAGTAGTAGTTATGTTACTTGCTGTTACTGTTTATACTTTTACTAGAAAAGAATGGGGAGATATATCAACATATCAAGGGATGACTAAAAAGACGGTTTATTTAAGCGGCCTCGCAGCTTTTTCTATAGGCTTTTATGATGGCTTTTTTGGACCAGGAGCAGGTTCATTTTTTATTTTTGCTTTTTTAATGATTGGTTTTGATTTTGTGGTCGCAGCTGGTAATTCTAAGGCTCTCAATTTTGCCAGTAATATTGCTGCTGTTATGACTTTTATATATTTTGGCTCAGTTAATTATTATTATGCTATTCCTATGGGGATAGCCATGATTTTCGGTGCTCTTGCTGGTTCACGTTTGGCAATAAAAAAAGGTGCAGCTTATGTTAGACCTTTATTTTTGTTTATGTCAGTCTTATTAATTAGTAAACAAATATGGGATGTATTGCACTAATAATAGAACTTATAGTTGGACAAGATATAAATAAGTAGTAGGATAAGGGTTTACTCGTCTTACCACAGTCTAATTAAACCTAATACAATTAAGATAATGCCTGGTAAGTAGGGAAAGCGTTGTTTAAGTTTATCAGAAATAAAATGTTTAGAAGTATAGATACCTGCAGTAATAACTATGATTTGAATCAATCCCATAATAAGTGGTGTATAAAGGGGTAAAGGTTCCATTAAGGCAACCGCGAAAGTAGCTACCATATTATCTACGCCGAGAGCCAATCCGAGAAATAAGGCTTCTAAGGGATTGATACGTTGTGATTGATCAACATCAGCCTTTTCTGGATCAGCCATAATATTAATCACTAAACGGCCAATTGAAAAGGTCAACTTAGGGGAGATGACTCCTTCATTTGTGATATAATTATTGGCATCTTTAATAAGATATTCTTGAAATAGGCTGAATAGACCAATCATGATAAGTAATAATGCACCTAATAACATGGCCAGTTGTGTATTGATAAGCGATCCTAGAATATAGGCGATTGACATGGCTGCACCTGTACATATAATTGTAGTTATACAGACAATGAGTAGTGAAGTAAGTGGAATATAAATGTTTTTGAGGCCATAAGCAATACCGGCAATAAAGCCGTCTATACTTACGGCAAAGCCTAGTAACAAGACATAAAACAAATTCATTTATTCCAGCCTCCTGTGGGTGAGTGGTAAAGAGTTCTGCCTGAATTAATATATGGAGTAGGCGTATTTTTGGTGACCAAAGGAAATTTATATTATTAGTAGAGTATTTTAAAAGGATTTTTTTCATATCATCAATTTATATGTTATAATAAATAATTAGCAATTAAATGATATTAATTACAATAATAGAGCGTGTTTCAAAAAAACACGCCGCATTAATGTAAAGATGTTATTTGATAATGCTATTTATGTATAACAAAGAGATCAAGAATGTGAATTGTTACTTAAAAATAAGTGAGAGTATTATCACAATTTTTAATTGTGTTTTTGAGGTGAGAATGTGGATTTTGGGTTAGGTAAAGTATTACCGAGAAGTATCGAACAGGAAATGAAGAGTTCTTATATTGATTATGCCATGAGTGTTATTGTCATGCGTGCACTGCCTGATGTGCGTGATGGCTTAAAACCAGTGCATCGTCGTATTTTATATGCAATGCATGAAGCTGGGATGGCATCCAATAAACCGTATAAAAAATCGGCACGTATTGTCGGTGAAGTGCTTGGTAAGTATCATCCTCATGGTGATAGTTCAGTGTATGATGCGATTGTACGTTTGGCTCAGAATTTTTCTATCAGATATTTAATGGTGGACGGGCATGGAAACTTTGGTTCTGTTGATGGTGATTCAGCGGCAGCCATGCGTTATACTGAGGTTAGAATGTCAAGAGTGGCTGAAGCAATGCTCGCTGATATTGAAAAAGAGACAGTCGATTTTAGACCAAACTATGATGAATCATTAGAAGAGCCTACAGTACTGCCATCTAAGATCCCTAATCTTTTGGTAAACGGATCAGCTGGTATTGCAGTAGGTATGGCTACTAATATCCCTCCCCACAATTTGCGGGAAGTTGTTGATGCCACAATTATGATGATTGATAATGCTGAAGTAACCATTCCGGAATTGATGACGGCTATTAAAGGGCCTGATTTTCCTACAGGTGGCCTCATTTTAGGTGATGAAGGTATTCGGTCAGCCTATACTACCGGCCGCGGTGTTGTGAAAATGCGCGCCCAAACACGCATTGATAAAATGGCTAATGGCAAACCAAGAATTATAGTAAGTGAAATTCCTTATCAGGTTAATAAGGCCAGACTTGTTGAAAAAATTGCCGAACTGGTACGGGATAAACTAATTGATGGTATTACAGATCTTCGGGATGAAAGTGATCGCAATGGTATGCGTATTGTGATAGAACTTAGAAGAGATGCCAATGCCGAAGTTATTTTAAATCAATTATTTAAGCATACCCAGTTACAGGACAGTTTTGGCATTATTATGCTGGCGTTAGTTGATTCACGTCCCCAGGTGCTTAACTTGCGAGAAGTACTGTATTATTATCTTGAACATCAGAAGGAAGTTATTGTACGACGCACCCGGTATGAATTAGCAAAAGCAAAAGCTAGAGCACATATTTTGGAAGGCCTCAAAATAGCCCTTGATCATATTGATGAGGTTATTAAGACGATTCGTGCATCTAATACCACAGATATTGCTCGTAAGGCTTTGATGGATGGCTTTAATTTAAGTGAAAAACAAGCTCAGGCTATTTTAGATCTGCGCTTGCAGCGTTTGACTGGACTAGAGCGGGAAAAAATTGAGAATGAATATAGAGAGCTTTTAGCCCTAATTGAATGGTTGGAATCTGTATTAATGGATGATCAAAAAGTTTTGAATATTATCAAAGAAGAATTATTAGATGTGAGAAAGCGTTTTGGTGATGATCGCCGAACGATTATTACGACAGATACATCCAATATGGCAGTTGGCGATTTAATTGCCGAAGAAGATATTGTGCTGACTCTTACTCATTCTAGTTACATTAAGCGTCTGCCTGTTGATACATATCGTAATCAGAAACGTGGTGGTCGTGGCGTAGCAGGTATGGGCACCAAAGAAGAAGATTTTGTGGAACATTTATTTATAACGACTACACATCATCATATTTTGTTTTTTACCAATAGAGGAAGAGTATATAGGCTTATGGGGTATGAAATACCTGAAGCCAGCCGCACGTCAAAAGGCACATCCATTGTCAATCTTCTGCCCCTAGAGGGAAAAGAGCGGATTACTGCTGTTATTCCGATTAAAGCGTTTTCTAATACTCGCTATTTATTTATGGCCACTAAAAAAGGTATCGTAAAGAAAACAGAGTTAATGGAATTTAATACAGCTCGGAAAACAGGTTTAATTGCTATTTCTTTAGATGAAGATGATGATTTGATCGGTGTTAAATTGACAAATGGTGAGCAACATGTTCTCATGGGTACACGTGATGGTTTGGCTATCTATTTCCCAGAGACCGATGTTCGTCATATGGGACGTACAGCACGTGGCGTAAAAGGTATTAATTTACATGATGGTGATAGTGTCGTTGACATGGATACTCTGAAAAAAGATGGTGAAGTATTGACAGTAACTGAGGAAGGTTATGGAAAACGGACAGCAGTTACTGAATACCGCGATCAAAAACGTGGCGGTAAAGGGGTTATTAATCTTAAGGTTACTGATAAAACAGGTCAGGTTGTTGGTATTAAGATCGTTCGTCCTGGTCAGGAACTTATGCTGATTAGTAGTGATGGTATTGTTATTCGTATTGATATTGATGATATCTCCATCATCAGCCGCAATACCCAAGGCGTAAAATTAATGAAAACTGGTGCTAATGACAAAGTTGTGGCTCTGGCTGCCGTTGAGAAAAAATCGGATACTGATTGATCTATATTTTATAAAAATGTATGGCGTTAAAACGACAGAATGGGATAAAACCATTCTGTCGTTTTTTATATTATCTTTAGTTAATTTTCCTATTTAGCGAGTTTAAATTCTTTTAGCCGAGAACGGAATGTATCAATAATCTTTTCATCCTCATCCATCAAGTAAATGCGGCCAGGATTACCGTTTTTATCATAATCAATACCGCTCCACCAGATGGCTACTTTAATATTGCTAAACTGCTTGATAGTATCAAACATGGCGTTAATCCATTGTGCTTTATCACCACCAACTGAATTTGAACCAAATTCGCTAATCATAAATGGTTTTGGAAATAGCTCATTGTACTCAGCATATATAGTCTGATAAATGTTATCAAAACCACGCCACTGTTCTCCAGGAAAATATGTACCAGTGTTGTAGCCTGTCAGTCCTATGACATCAACATACTCATCACCAGGATAATATGTCATATAATGATTCCATTTAAAGTCTGGTTTAGAAACATCGTGGGGATTCCATATCCAAATCACGTTATCCACATTATGTTGTGCAAAAATAGTATGAATATAGATCCATAATGCTTTATAGAGCTCAGCATCTTTAGCAGTATAGTATGCTGAATACCAGCACCAGTCCCCATTCATTTCGTTGTTCAAGCGAAAGAGTACAGGATGACCAAAAGATTTAAGTTGCTGAGCATATTCATGCAAATAGTTATCATATTGACCGTCTAGAATATCATAGATGACACTGGCATTATTGTCTTGGTTATTGGTTGAAAGTGCATCAATCATTCCAGGACGAATTGTCTGCAGAGTAAGTTCTACATATTTATGATTTTCATAGGCTTGTTGTAATCCATAGAGTGGGAATTGTTCATCTAGTGTCTGATAGCGGATAAGAAATGACAGCTTCGATCCAACCTTATCTTCTAATACTGTCAAATCTTCCAGAGTTTCAGGGGCTGAAGGCTCAAATACACCCCATTGTAGGGGGCTATTTTTGGAAAAATATTTATGCCAAAAAGCTTGTGTTTCTTGGTTCATTTGTGTCAGGGAATGGCCATCAGGCTTTTTAATATGAGCTGTCCCTTGCCTGTCAAGGAAAGTAAAGCTATTGATAATATCCAGCTCATTTTCAATAGCCTGGCTGGATTTAATAAAAATAGTATATACTTCATAGTTATTTTTGACAATTTCCGCGCTGACGTAGTGGTTTTTATCATTCGGTATTCTGGATAGTTGTCGCCTGGTCCATTTTAGTAAATGTACTTTATGATTATTGATCCATATTGTTTTATTTTCCTCAATAGTATGGTCTCTGGTATTACTAATAAAGCGATTACCGTAATGTATGTAATCAATAGCATTTGAAGCTGTATTAGTAAAATTATCATAATAGATTTCAATGGTTGTCTGATCATCTGCGAATAATGTACGGATAGGTGAGAGTGAGACATCTGCTTTCATGTGGATGGGGTAAATTATACTATAGCCATTGGCGAAATCTGTATAGTGATTAAACCAAGTATTATGAGCCTCCAGTTTTTTGAAGTCATCATCAGGCTGTCTAGTATCATCGGTAGTGATAGTACCATTGATGATATAAGTGATCTCATTGGCTGCTGTAGATACAGTTAAAATAATTAAATTAATACAGATCATCATGGAAAGTATGAGAGTATTTTTTAAAAGTTTAGTTATTTTTAATCACCTCAGATATATTTTTATAGTAATTTTACTCCAAGATTTCTATAAATTACAAGAGTTTCGCAGGAATATGTTTATATTTTTTTATTATTCACTGCCATAAAATAAGGACCATGATTTCGAATTTCATTCGAAATCATGGTCCTTGTTATTTTAGTTATGATTAGTCTTTGGCTTTAACATTCCAAACCAAAGCTGCTAATACGAATGATGCTACGGCAGCTCCTACCCAAAAATCAGCAGCAAGAGCAAAATCATAGACTTTTTTACCGTTAACGATTGTCATATGGGATTTAATCAAATAACCGCTGACGAGTTCCTGGGCAGCAGCACCTCCATAACTGAGTAAGCCGATCATACCCATGGCCGCACCAGTTGCACGTTTTGGAGAAATGTCAACAGCCATCAAACCGCCAAGGTAGCAAACAAGTGCTCCCATAGTGAAGCCATAGACAACCATACTGCCCATATCTATTAATTTACTAGCAGGCGCCCAGACGAAAGCAGCAATGGATGCAGCATATAAAACACCATAAATCAAAGCAGGTACATTACGTCTGTGATTAAAGAACTTATCAGATACGAGACCACAAGTGAGAGCACCAAAAATTCCAGCAAACTGCATAACACCCAAGACACCGCTTGCGCCCATTGTTGTATAGCCTTTTGCTTCTGTTAAATAGATAATACCCCAGCTTTCAATGGCATAACGAGCAATATAACAACAAAGGCTAGACATACCAAGTATCCAGACCGCAGGATTTTTTACAACGTCCCATTGCAGACTAGCAACAGATTTATCTTTTTGAACCACTTCGCCATGATCATTTTTAAAGTCAGCAACATTTGGCAAACCGTGAGTCTCAGGGCGATCAGACATAAAGAAGTAAATGATAAAAGAACCGATCATACAAACGATACCTGGCATGATAAAGCCCATTTGCCAGCTGTAAGCCCCAACAATTGCGGCAGTTGCCATATAAGTGAAGGCGGCACCAAGATTATGACTGGTAAACCAAACTCCATAGAAAGTACCCCGCTCTTTTTGACTAAACCAATGATTCAAAGAAACAATACAAGGACCAGCACCATAAGACTGGAACCAACCATTGAGTCCCCATAAGACTACTAGGGGAACATAACTATTAACAAAACCCATGCATACGCTAATGATAGATGACATAAAAAGTCCCATTGCAAAAAAGCGTTTATTATTCATTCTATCAGCTAAAAAGCTGTTGGTAAACTTACCGATACCATAGGTGGCAAAAAATACAGATCCCATAACACCAATTTGTTGAGCATCTAGCACACCTGCTGCCATTAATGGCTTCTTGATAACTGAGAAGCTAAGTCTTAATACGTAAAATAGCGCATAACCTAAAGTGATAGATGTGAAAACTTGCCAGCGTATTTTATTGAAAGCCGCTGCAATCGTACTTTGATCGCCACTCATTAATGGCTTATCTGGACCTGTCATCATGAATTTACTGATACTTTGTAACATTTTACTACCTTCCTTTTAACTGATTAATTTATAAAATATCTATAGGATATAGATAATTACTTATTTGTAATTATTCTGAAGCGTCTCCGCCATTAGCAAGTTTCTTTGTTTCCACATTAGTAATATGAGTACCAGTATGATAAGGGCTATTCTCGTTTACAGTTGGCTGACGCATTTCAATACTTTTAGTAGTTAGTACTTCTTTGAGTACCCAAGGCTTGTCAGTGATGAGACCATCAACACCCATATCAATCAGCATACCCATATCTTTAGCGGTATTTACAGTCCAAGGAACTACTTTCATACCGAGGGTATGTGCTTCAGTAACGAGTTGTGGGGATAATTCTTCCCAGTATGGAGATACGATATCAGCTCCGATTGCTTTCGCTGCTTTTACATAGTCACCATTGAAGTCATTAATGTTTAAGCCACCCAACCAAGGAGAGGCATTTTTCTTATCAAATATCTTAAGGTAGCAACCATCTTGACGTCCCCATGATTCTTGTTCACTAGATAAAGCGACCAGAGTAATATTAGGATTTATTTTTTTCATGGCTGTTAATGTTCTCCAATCAAAAGATTGAAGAGTTACGCGATCTTCCATGTTATATTTTTTGACAATAGCATTAACTGCTTTAACAAATGCAACTGGATCGGGATTGTTTTTATAGTTCGCATCTAAAGGATCGGCATAGGATTTTGTTTCAATATTAAAGATAACTTTATCATTGCCATAAGAATTAGCTAATTCGAAAACTTCTTCTAGTGTAGCCATTTTAGTACCAGGTACGGATATTTGAGTTTTGCCATGACCGTCATAATAACCGCCAGCAGCTGGATTCATCGTACCAACATCAAATTGCTTGATTTGATCTAGAGTCATTGTACGAAGATCATAAGCTCCTGCTTTTACATATTGTCCATCAGGACCTTTGGCGAGATTTGGATTCATGACGGGATTATGACTAATGACAATGCGGCCATCTTTTGTCATTTGCATGTCCATTTCTAGAGTAGTTGCACCCATTTCCATGGCATAAGCGAATGAAATCAAAGTGTTTTCTGGACGGGCATCACGACCACCGCGATGTGCTTCAAAGTCAAATACATCAAAATTTACTTTTGCATGTGCGGCTTGCATGTCAATAAGATTTACCCCTGTTGTTAAAACGATAGCTGCTAGTCCTGCTAATAGGAAACGTTTCCAAGCTTGTTTCTTATTTTTCATACTGCACTCTCCTTTTATATTGTAGAAAAAAAAGCTATAGTTAAATTATCTCATTATAATGACAACTTAGGTATCAGCAAATAGCTGATTTTTTAGTAAGAAAAATAACTTGATTTTGTGTAGGAAAAAAACTTACGCATATACCGATTTGTCGAAAAATCTATATTCATGTCTAAAACAATAAAATAGAAATTTTTAGTATAAAAAGATAAAAAAAGTGAGTAGGGAAAATCCCTACTCGCTTTTTACAGGCAGTAATCCATATTTAAGTGCATATTCAACCAATTGGCTCTTTTTTGTGCAACCTAGTTTGTCCATCATGCGTGTTTTATAGGTATCGACTGTTTTTACACTCAGGCATAGGAGTTTACCGATTTGACTCATAGAATGACCTCTGACGATGAGTTTTAATACTTCACGTTCTCGGGAGCTTAATAGTGTATAAGGATTACCTGAGTTTTCTTTGGGGCTATCAGTTAATAAGCTGTTTAACAGTATTTGTGAGTTATGTGGATTTAAATAACGCTGCCCATTTGCTACTGTTTTTACCGCAATGAATAGTTCAGTATCCAAAGCATGTTTCTCTACATAGCCTAGGGCGCCTGAACGCATGGCCTCTTTAATATATTGTTCATCATCATACATGGTAAGTACCAAAATTTTGATATCATAACCCCGACTTTTAATTTCTTTTATACATTCAAGTCCACCCATGTTCGGCATTGATAAATCAATAATGAGTACATTGGCTGGTGTTGTTCGTAATAGGCTTAGAACTTCTTGTCCGTCTGATGCCTCGCCGATTACTGCAAAATCAGCTTCGTTATTGAGTAATAATTTTAGTCCGACTCTAAGAACTGAATGGTCATCAGCCAAAATAATTTTAATCTTAGACTTCATTATATATTCACTCCAAACATGTTAAGGGTAATATTACTGTAATCTTTGTGCCGTGACCACTAATGGAATGAAAGCTAAAACTGCCACCTAATAATTCTGCGCGTTCTTTCATACCATAGACACCGAGACGATTATTTTTACGGGCGATTTCTAAATCTCCTGAACGGAGGCCTAAACCATTGTCAGCGATAATTAGTGTAAGGGTATTTGTAGCACTGCATTTTATCAATGAAATAGTAGCTTCAGTGGCACAGGCATGTTTAGAAATGTTAGTAAGGCTTTCTTGTAAAATGCGGTATAACGCCAATGAAATCTCATTACTGATCACCAATTTGTCATCAGGGGCAGAAAATGATACGGCAATGTGTTGCTGTGTACTGAAATTATTGACATATTTAGCTATAGCTGCTGTAATACCTAGATCATCTAATACTGGTGGGCGAAGTTCAACCGCCATTTTGCGTAAGCCATCCAATACATTAATAGCCACATCTCGGGCACCTAGTAGGAGTTCTCTTTGATTATCATCTGTTAGCTTCGATAATAATACTTTCATATAGGCAAGCAACGAGGCCAAGGATTGATTTGTTTCATCATGCAGTTCTCGAGAAATACGTTTCCGCTCTTCTTCTTGGATAGTAAATAGTTTATTTATCAGGATAGTACGCATTGCCTCTTTGGCTCTGAGTTCTTTTAGCAGGCGGTTATTCTCAAAATCCTTTTCTTGTAGGCTATTAACCATTTCATTAAAAACTGTGGCTAATTGACCGACTTCATCTTCAACTTTTACTTCAGCCTGTACGGATAAATTACCTTGTTGAATTTGTCCGGCTGCACGAGTCAGGCTGCGCAAGGGATTGATAATGACATATGCTAGGTGGGTAGCGCCAATCATCGCTAACAAGCAGACTAAAAAAGTGGTAATAAAAAATTCATCTAGTTTTTTATTCAATAACTGTTGAGTACTATTTTCCAGCATGCCAACACGGACAAAACCGATAGCACCATTTTCGATAGGGACAATAATTTCTCGTAAAGGGCCTTCATTGCTATTAAACTTGATGATCTGATATCCACTGATAATGTTAGCTTTAACATATGGAGACAAAAAAGTATTATTTTGGGACAGTGGATTTACCGGCAAACCTTTAGGCAGATTGCCAGCAAAAGTATTGGCTAAGATACGACCCGCAGAATCCGTAATTAAAATATAACGCACATCTTCAGTATTAGTTTTTGTTTTATTAATACGATCAAACAAAGCATAGTGATCATCAAGTAAAATATCATTACTGCTGAGTGCGGCAATATAAGTACCAACTTCAACGCCTCGTTGTTCAATTTGCTGATCAAGTAATCGAGCAGTAG
>JAGFZX010000092.1 GCA_017889585.1 Bacillota bacterium | reverse complement strand
CGGCGTTTGTGAGCTTAACTTCTGTGTTCGGTAAGGAAACAGGTGGAACCTCACAGCTATCGTCACTAAATATATGGTGGAGAATAACGGGATCGAACCGTTGACCCCCTGCGTGCAAGGCAGGTGCTCTCCCAGCTGAGCTAATTCCCCATATCATCATAGGACTTATAATTTTAACATCAAACCACTACTAATTCAACAAGTAAGTTATGGTATTTATTATGGTGGGCCTAAGTGGACTCTAACCAGCTGAGCTATAGGCCCGTGATTGGTGCGGTTGGTGAGATTTGAACTCACACGCCGTGAAGCGCCACCCCCTCAAGATGGTGTGTCTGCCGTTCCACCACAACCGCATATATTTGGTGGATCTACTAGGATTTGAACCTAGGACCGGTCGGTTATGAGCCGAATGCTCTACCAAACTGAGCTATAGATCCTTAAGTCTCTAAAAGCCCAAAATGCCGTCTCTTTATATGTCCAAACCTGCATCTAGCAGGTGGGCATCCTAAGATATGCTTTTGTCCTCCACTCTAAGATGGCTCGACAGCTACATACCATTGAATTCCCGATATATAAAAGTAGGTTGGACATATCGAAGATAACAATTCATTCCAGGCAATATTTTGGAGACGACACCCAAATTTGAACTGGGGAATAGAGGTTTTGCAGACCTCTGCCTTACCACTTGGCTATATCGCCATCAGGAATTAATATTCTACCAGATCATTTTAATTATGTCAACTAATTACTAGCTGTTATTTTAAGGATGTTCGACTGCAACGCATCGAACAAAGCATCACTTCGTCGCCGAAGCGTCGTTTGTCTGCTTTGTTGGTGCCGGAAGTCGGACTCGAACCGACACGGGGTTGCCCCCGGCAGATTTTGAGCCTGCTACGTCTGCCAATTACGTCACTCCGGCAATTCTACATTGTGGAGCGGGTGAAGGGAATCGAACCCTCGTAGCTAGCTTGGAAGGCTAGTGCTCTACCATTGAGCTACACCCGCATTATAATTAAAATTGGTGGCGGCACAGGGATTTGAACCCCGGACACTTCGGGTATGAACCGAATGCTCTAGCCAACTGAGCTACACCGCCAAGCCTGAATGGAGCTAGTGACCGGGATTGAACCGGTGGCCTTATCCTTACCAAGGATACGCTCTGCCGACTGAGCTACACCAGCATGGTACTGCAAAACAGAATCCGACTGAATTACCGCTACAAATATCATGGTGACCCCGGCAGGATTCGAACCTGCGGCCTTTTGATTCGTAGTCAAACGCTCTATCCAGCTGGGCTACGGAGTCAATTCTTATCAAAGACTACATAATTTATTTGACGTCGGAAAAATATAATATCATTTTTCAATCATTATGTCAACCATTTTAAAGGTTAAGGTGCAAAGTTTTCATAAAGTTAAAAAATGCTCGATCTTTCACCAGAATATTAAGCTGCTATGCCCATAATCGTATTTATAAATTCAACTTCAGGAAAGACACATTGAAGTTCTTCGCGGCATCTTTACACGATGTTTAGATACAAAAAAAGCTTTGATATTCCCTATAATATTTCCAGCTTCCTAGACCTTTTTCTAATAGAATGATCTTTTACACCTTTCAGATAATATTTTATATAGCTAAATCACTCCGTTTATTGAGTAATACACATGCCTTATTTTCACAGAAAAAGACCTGCGCAATTTTATGTACAGGACTTTTAAGAAAAAAATTCACTATTCATTGCTTCTCGTAAATGGTCGATAGGAAAACTATATTTAAGACTTCCTACTGGAACACCTCCCAATTTCATGCTGAGATCCACCATGCAAATATCACCGGTTGGCAGGTAATCTTCTATCCAACAAGTAGTCAAATATAGCATATCATTCATCTGTGATATTATACTTCGATCATGTGTTTTTGCGAAAACCACGTCACCGCAATGGTTAATATATTGCACTACAACTTCCTTATAAAATCCTTCTGCCAGAAAGATCTGTTCTATGGCTGATAATACAATAGGACGAAGATTTTTGAAATGTTCCACTTTTAACCCATATAGAACTACGCAATATCGGGTCTGGTTATTCATCATAATTATCCCTTTACGCCTGTTAAAAACAAATAAGTTGGCATGCCATTCATAAAATGGTTCTCGACGCAGGGGAGTAATATCAAATAATCTAATTTTCAGCGCATCTGCCAATTTTTTGGTACACTCTAAAAACATAATCTTTCAACAGCCTTTCTTACTACATTTTCTATTTTCTTAATAAACATGCAAATTTTGACAATGTCTTTAAACACCGATCTGCCGGTTAATGAATATTCGGAAGGTTGTTTTTTAATTTTATGTTTTAGATTTAACGATGCCAGAGTCCCCAGTCCAGTAGCGGAGGGTAATGGCTGCTAAGACAATAAAGCCACCAATCATGGCGTAGAAACCTGGACGTTCACCGATCAACAAAAAGACCCAGAGGGGATTTAAAATTGGTTCAATAGAAGTGATCAGGGTAGCCTTCAGAGCTGGAACATGACGTATAGCATAAGAATATAGAACATAGGCCAGTCCTAACTGAAAAAGTCCCAGCGATAATATGCCTAGCAAATTAGTATGATCTAGTGAAATGCTGGCCCCAAAGAAAAGGCCGATCACAAAGGTCAGCATATTTCCAATGAGCACTGTTCCATAGGGTGAAGCGTCTTTTTGCATACGCATACAGACAATAAAAAGGGCAAAACTGATGCCGGACAAAATAGCAATGATATTACCGAGCATACTGCCAGCACTCACTTTATCAATAAAGAAAAAAATCATGCCACTAAGTACTATGAAAATAGTCAACCAATCACGGCGTGTAGCTTTTTCATTAAGGAACCAAGTGCCTAGCAAGGCTACAAATACGGGAGCCGTATATTGCAGTAAAATAGCATTGGCCGCAGTGGTCATTTTGGTCGCCAACACAAAGCAACTGACGCAGCCACAGTAAGCCATAGCGCCAATCCACTGTGGCTTGGAAAAAGAAAGGCTTTCTTTCCGAAAAGCCGCCCAAATAACAATAGCCGCAATAAAACTGCGGCTGCCAGCAATCGCCATAGGATGCCAATCCACTAGTTTTATTAATACACCACCTGTACTCCATAGGAGGGCAGTTAGAATGAGATAGATCATACCTTTTTTTTGTTCAATCATATGTTCCTAATTTCTAGGAGTGATGGTTCTACGATATTCAACCACGAAACCAGCCTCCCTCCTCCCTTTTTAAAAAAATTCCCCCGCGATTTGTTTTTCAATTTCTTGAATGTCTGGATGAGAAAATGATCTGCTTATAATGACTGAGCGGCATCATGGAAATGACTTTTCCCATCTACAGATAGTCGAACCGTGAGTTTTCTTTATTAATTAGAATGAGTCTCTGTAAAGGCCACGCTCCTTTTCCTACAGTATGATTTATTCAACATCTTATATATATTTCCTGCACAATTAAATAATTTGACTATCTTCAGAAGTAGAGCTTTCATGGCTATAGAACAATAGATATTCCACGTTTCAACATTGGTAGAGTAAATATAGTAACTAGGAGGACTGCCAGAGATAATAGAAATAGATAAAAAACCCGCTATTGCAGGCTTGAAAAAAAAGAATACCTCCATGTCGAATTAAGTCAGGTACGACCGCCAGAAGCTCCCACTTAAAACAAAACGGAGATATCCAAATGAACTATAACCAAAATTAATAATGATTATAGGAATTGATGTGGTAAGTGAAATACATAAGGCCCGTATCTTTGATAATTGCGACAGGTAACGCTCAAAGACAAATCCACCGTTCATGCGTCGTATAATTGTTTTGCATTCTAACAAAAACATTCAAATAATAAGAGACTCTTCTTGGTCAAATATTCTTTAATGATGGTGATTTCTAAAAAACAAGCTATGAGCAGATTCAACTACCGCGCAACATAAGAAGAACACAAAGACAACCCTGATTGTAAACTTAAGAACTTCCATGACTACAGAACAATAGATATTCCAAGATCCAACTATTGGTGCACTAAATGTAATAACTAGGAAGGCTGCCAATGATAATAGAAATAAATAAACAGATGGATAATTATTCCACATAATATCATCTCCTATAATATTATCTTCTTATCTTTATTATACTCCTTGTAATTTTATTATTCCACAGATTAAACTGAATATTTCGTATCTTTCAACAATTTAACAGTTACATATTCAGTATCTTCACCAAAAAAATCATCATAACGATTCTTCTCATCTTGTACAAAAATAAAGAGATATGCTTCACGTAGCTTATGTCACTAATTTAGCAAGGTCACCATAATATATATCGAAGCATAACTTAAAGGAACTTCTTGTTTATGGTGAGTAAAAGATTCTCAAATCCGACCTTTGGTACGCTCGACATTTCCTTAGCCTTCTAGATTTTTCAACGATAATCATATCGGACGACGATTCTATAATTATATAGCCTCTTAGAATAGATTCGTACACCTTAGTATCAAATGATCCTTTAAACCTTTAAACTCCTTATCTTTTCTTATTTGATTCTATTTTTACTGTTCAGCATTGTGCGAGTCAGAGACCGAGAAAGATTCCTGATGCATTATTACATCACAAGCGGAAATTTCGTGCTCTTTCCTTGAAGTTACACCCAAGCATTCTATGAAATAGTATATAGGGAAACGCTCATCGAATCATAGCTATTCCATCAAAAATCACGTTGGATTATCGGTAGGAAGTATTCACATAATTAAGGACGTAAATAATTATTTAGAAACAGTTTTTATTGAACATGAGTATGGAGGAAAAATATAATGGTTTTATCTTGTAAAAACAAAATATCAAATGCACCAAAAAGTGCAAATACTAGCTTATCGTTTCAACCGAGTCCAGGTACATTTATTTACTGTAACAACCCAGAGCAATTATTTACTACCGATCTTGGTGATAATAGCTCTGAATTCGGTAATCATTATTTATTGTGGTCGTTAGTGTCAGGCACTTGCTATGCATACTACGAGCATGAGAATATGACAGGTTTAACCATCGGATATGGGTTGCAAATTTATAATCCAAATGAGCATCCAGTCACTGTTGAGGTTACAAATGTCGGTTTCAGTAATAATGCTTTTGATTGTTGGACACAATTTTATAGCAATAAAAGCGGTGAGAGTGGTTCGATCGGTTTTTTTACGATTCAACCGGGCGAAGTACTGTGGATTCAAAGAAATGATAATAAAATCTCTCCTGGAGCGATTTTTAACGGCGCCGCTGCCTTCAATGTTTCCGGTGATAAAGTATACGTATTCCATTACGCATATCATAATTTTAATAATATTGATGGTACCGCATCCTATTTAGGCTATATAACACGAACCGATCCGAACGGCCAAACTGAGGCTATGGTTTATAAAGGTACAGCTGAAGGGTTTGTCCAAGCTAGTTTGTTCAATATAAATATTTCATCCATCATCAGCCAAACTATAACATGGCAAACTCATGCTTGCCCCGGCAATGATATGGTAACAATTACCTGCCCTTTGACCGATACCAGCAATCCAACATATACTACATTTACCTGCTCTAATGAAGACAATCTCGGCAACTGGGGAATCAGGTATCACTACACCTTAACAATCAACAATGATACAAGCAGGAAAAAAACTATTTCATTCGTAATAGCTCAACCATATTTCATCTCCAACGTTTACGTTTGGGTTACAAATAGCGGAAAGGGGTGCACGATTAATAAAACTAACTGGAAATTTTGTGAGTTCACCCTACTGCCAAAGGCCAAGATGACGGTTTCTTACGAGGTTGTCTTGAGTGGCAGCAGTTATGGCGGACTCATTAATAGTATAATTGCAACTTTATCCTAAACCTTATCTAACACATTCACCTCGATTAATCTTAAACCATTCGCTCCCCCCCTCCAGCACTACACCACTCTCCCCTGTCCATGCTCTTCATCCGCTTATGCTTCACTACGCAAAGAAAGATATCTTCTGGCTTTTATCCCTTCTTAATCTACTCATTATAACAACGCCAAATAATTGGTATATGTTTCTTGTTACACTAGAAGATAAAAAAATGTATTATAGAGTCAATTGGTGACATAGTCGGTGTGGAAAAGTAAACATGATACGTCGCCAATTACCTATTACCTGGAAATGTTTCGGAATATAGAGGAAGCCGCGCAAAACACGAAACGTGGGCACACAATATCCGGAAAAAATATGCTGCTTTATTGTTGCAGCAATTATATTAGTCTTTATAATAGAAAGGATTTATGAATGAGTAAAAAAATAATAGCGCTATTTATTTGTTCCACACTATCAGTTACTGCTACGGCACTAGCGTCTCCAAATCCTCTTAACCTTACAGCCAAATCTGCGATTGTAATAGAAGCATCAACTGGCGAAATTTTATATGAGAAAAACGCGGAAGAAAGACGGTATCCTGCAAGTACCACAAAAATGATGACGATAATAACGGCGCTAGAATCCGGAAAAGTGAACGATATTGTCACAGTCAGCCCCAACGCAGCAAATACAGAAGGATCATCAATGGATGTAACTGTTGGTGAACGATTAAAAATGCAAGATATGTTATATGGTGTCGCCTTGGTTTCGGGGAATGATGCTACGGTTGCTATTGCTGAGCATATATCTGGATCAGTCAGTAATTTTGCGAAGTTAATGACCAATAAGGCGCATGGTATCGGTGCATTGAGTACAAATTTCACTAATTCATCAGGACTGCCAGATCCTAATCATTATTCGACTGCACACGATTTAGCACGCATTGCTGCCTATGGATATAAAAACCCTAATTTTGCCGAGATTGTCGGGACTTTGCGGAAAGATATACCTCGTAACAACAATCAAAAGGAAACATTTTATAACGAAAATAAGTTGTTACGCATTTATAATGGTGCTAATGGTGTTAAAACAGGTTATACAGACGACGCAGGTCGTTGTCTTGTTTCGGCTGCTAAGCGCGGGAATATTCAATTGATCACCGCTGTCCTAGACGACGATAACATGTGGGAAGATTCTATTGTCTTACTTGATTACGGTTTCAGCCAGCTGCAAGAAACTGAAATGGTACATGCTGGAGATTTAGTAACCACTATGCAAGTAACGAACGGAAAAACAGACGTTACACCTGCTGTTATAAGGGATAGTTTATTTGTCCCTGTTACTCAAAGCAACTACGATGAATTTCGAACTGTTGTTGAGATTTCTAAAACTGTTAGTGCACCTGTTGTTGCCGGCCAAAAAGTTGGTGTAGTAAAGGTTATGTACCATAATAAAGAAGTTGCTTCGACTGATGTAGTGGTAACTGAATCTGTAAATCGCAACTCATTTTTCGTAAAAATTAAGAACTTCTTTGCCAACCTTTTTCATTAATTTCGATGAGTTAATTGTTTGGTATATGTAACAAAGGAAGATTAGAAGCGCAATGCACGGAGTTATTATTTGTTCTGTACAGATAAATATTGAATTTATTTCAAATACTCTCCCCAAGATGAGACATAAAATTGAAAACAAACGTGCCACTTCTGTCTAACATAAGTATTATTCTCGATAATACTAAAACCGCATAACTAAATTGTGCGGTTCTATACATATATTATCATTGTCACCACATGATTCTATGACGTGGCAAAGCATGGACTTTAACACTACTGGCAATTAAAAATTTTATCAAATCAAAATCAAAAAATCTGCCTAAATTCATGTTATTGAATAGAATTTTCCTAAATAATGCTATACTATATTTATAATATAAATATGAATAGCAATAAATAATTCAAATATGAAAGGGTAAATGATGATTGATGAAAAGAATATTAAAACGTTAGGAACACATAGTGGGAAATTTCATGCAGATGATGTTATGGCTACCGCTCTACTTAGATTACTACTAGGGGATATAAAGGTAACAAGAACAAGAGATGAAACTATTCTTAAAAAACTAGATTTTGTTTATGACATATCCTTGGGAGAATTCGACCATCACCAACTAAATAAAGAAATAAGAGAAAATAATATCCCCTATGCTGCTTGTGGCTTAGTCTGGAGAGAGTTTGGTTCAAGAATAATACAAAAGTTTAATTCTCAACTTGAAGAAAACGATATAATCTCAATTGTTGATTATGTTGATAAAAATCTAGTGCAGGGGATTGACGCTACAGATAATGGCATCGATATTAAATCACTTATTAAAGTAACTTCAATAAGTGATATTATCCAGAGTTTTAATCCTACATGGGATTCAAATGATTCCAAAGATGATGCGTTTGAAAAAGCTGTTCAATATGCTACTGAGATTATAAAAAGAATAATAAATAGACAAATTTCTGTTATAAAAGCAAGAATCATAGTAAATGAGGCCTTTCAAAATAGAACTATTAATGAAATAATGATTTTAAAAAAAGGTTGCCCTTGGCTCCAACAGTTACTTAAAATAGATTTAAATGCTGAAGTATTGTTCGTTATTTCTCCAGGTGATAATAATGCGGAGTATAAGATTCAAACTGTAAAGAAAAGCTTAGATACTTTCGAAGCAAGAAAAGATATATTAGAATCCATTAGAGGAAAATCAAGTGAAGAAATAAATTCTATCATTAAAATAGATGACGCTATATTTTGTCACAAAGCAGGATTTATAGCATCAGCAAAAAGCATGGAGAGCGCTTTAAAAATAGCAGAATTATCAGTTTGAAACTTAAAAAATACAATAAATAAGAAACTAATCTATATGCTCTTAATATAGCTGCATTCCACTATGGCAAATAGGAGACTATCCCGAATTCTGTGTAAACCTCCAAGTTGGTGTAAAATAGAGACATCAACTTGGAGGTTTTAATTATGGCAAAAAGAAAAATCACCCCCGAA
>JAGFZX010000051.1 GCA_017889585.1 Bacillota bacterium | reverse complement strand
ATACTGCTATTTCTTTTTCTGTAAATATTTTATTGCTCATTTCAACTTCCGCCAATCTCGTTTTTTCCTATTATACATAGAAATACCCTACAGGGTAGAATTTTTTAAGTGTCTACTCTATAGGGTACATTTTAAAAAGCCAAGTCTTTTCTTATATAACACAGTGAACTCGTTCAGCAAAAGCCGAGCGAGTTCACTACAAAAATATACGACCGATAACTGGTTGATAAGGAAAAGCACTTCGATTGCTAGCCCGCATCACCAGCTCACTCAGTTTTTTTAAGTCCCTTACATCAATGCCTGTATCCATACCATAAAGACAATGCAATGTCGTAACTACTTCTTCCAACCCAGCATTGCCCGCCCGCTCCCCAATACCAGACACAGTAGTACTTGAGAGGGTCGATCCAGCATCAAGAGCAACTACGGTGTTGGCACTGGCCAAACCAAAATCATTATGCATATGAACTTCTATAGGCAATGGGCATCGGGGAATAAGTTTCTGAAAAATATTGTGTGTAACAACAGGAGTCAGGCAACCTACAGTATCAGCATAGCGAATATGAATAGCTCCCATCTTTGCCGCTATATCTGCTACCTGAAGAAAATACTCCATATCAGCCCTTGAGGCATCCTCTGCCCCGACTGTAACAGTACAACCAAAGCTATGTGCCAGCTCTATTGATTGTTTTAATTGGGTAATGACCCACTCTCTGCTCTTGTTAATTTTTTTCTTAATATGAAAATCAGAAACAGGCACGGAAATATGCACAAAAGAACAGCCACAATCAACAGACGCTAAAATATCTTCCTTAAAAGCACGATTCCAGGCAATCACCTTAGCTTTGAGCGGTGCTGACAGAATAAGCTTTATCGCTTCCTGTTCTTCTTCTCCCATAATAGGCACACCTGCCTCTATAAAGGCTACCCCTGCCTGATCAAGTGCAGTTGCAATCATCAATTTATCTTGAGCAGAAAATACAATACCCGGAGACTGTTCCCCATCTCGCAAGGTTGTATCCACAATTCCTATTGTTCGTCCCTTCATAAGCATCAGCCTTTCATTTTACACCACTTTATCTTGATATATTCTCCATAAAGCATCATCATCTACTGCCTTTTTTTGCATTACAGCCAATTTTCGTACTTGTTTCAACAAATACTGGGCATCAATAGCTGACAAAATAATATTTCGTTGCTTAAATTTAGCCTTTATTGACGCTGTACCTGAATGTTTGCCAATAACTAGTTTTCTTATTGCTCCTACTTCTTCTGGCGAAAAGGCTTCATATAACTGTGGATTCTTCAGTACGCCATCCACATGAATTCCTGATTCATGTGCAAAAATATCTTGCCCAATAATGGCTTTGGTAGCAGGATGTTCCACCCCAAAAGCTGCTAATATGAGCGCACAATTACGGGATAAATCCTCTGTTTCCATGTTTTTCTCACCAAGCAGCCTTTTTTGAATCATAATCACTTCTTCAATAGCAGCATGGCCCTGTAATCCCACCCCAGCCACTGCTGTGGCAATGTATTTCACACCAGCCTGCATAGCCCCCAAAGCATTGGCGGTAGCCAAGCCATAAGCATTATGACCATGAAACTCGACACTGATAGGTATTCTATCAACGATAGTAGTTAGTATTCTAGAAGTAGATAAAGGATTAAGGAGGCTGTTTCCATCACTGTAAATAAAGCTCTTAACCCCCATAGTGGAAACATCCCTCCATAATCCTTCAATTTCCTCTATGGAAAAATTCGACGCATTTTCTATACATAACCCAATATTCAATTCAAGTTTTTGGGCCGCGAGTAGAGAAGCATTAACCTGATTGGTTAAACCCGCTGCCGGATTTGGTGCGCAACCTATTATAATATTTCTAAATCCCAATGAATAAGCCAGCTCCACTTCATCTATGGTTCCATTGATTTTTCCCCGTATCTGTTTTTGCTGTAACATGCCCAGTGGGGGCAAACTACATTTTTGCCAGTCAGTGACCTTAACATCAATAATCCCTATCTGGAAACTCTGCAGCAACTCTACCATGGAATTAATATTCTCCTTGTCCATGCCTATACGTAATCCTTCTCCCAAGGTTTGATCAATCCAGATCATTGTGCGCAACACCGTTTACCAATATAAACATGGGTTTCAGTTGGTGTAATTTTTTCTATCCGACCAACTAAATTGCCATCCTTTAACTCTACTTCAAGCCAAGGGGGAAGATGATTACAGAGGATCTCCAGACTATAAAACTTTCCCTGCCGTAAAATAGGCAGCAACACTTGTTTGGAAGTAATTCCACCACCATTTTGCTGAATTTCTTTAATGGATATATAAAAATCTCCATTTTCTCGTTCTATAGGAACTGGTATGGTGCTACTTGTCACTGCTGGGCTATTCGCCAGTTTATCTTCTTCTTGTGCTAACACATAATCGAGAAAAGATAAAGGTGCTCCTTCAAACTCCCAAATACTGCACTGCACTTTTTCCAATTCAAAATAAGGTACACCGACAACAGCCCAGCCAATAAAAATCCTACATTCCCCTAAGAAGTGAATAATCTCAGCCATTTGTCGGCGCAGTCCAACCATTCCACTTTGCTTATCTAAAGCAATCTTCTTCTCCCTACCAGATTGCCAAGAGCCCTGTTCTTTATGATAAATGACAATAGCGCTCCCATCATATAGAGAACTGGTTGCACCATTATCACCAATACATACTGCAATATCCTGAGCCACAATAACTCCTCCTTTCACTCTCTATTTAAGGGATAATCCATCCTAGATTTCTAGGCGAGCAACAGGTGTGCCGCCTTCAATATGTTCTTCCATAATATCTTCTATATCATCAGCTGTCACCGATCCGTACCAAACATTATCAGGATAGACTACGACAATGGGTCCTTTTTCACAAATACCAAAACAACCAGTATTAGAAACAAATACTTCACCACCCAGTTCCCGTTCCTCAATCTCCTCCATAAATTTCATTACAAGATTTACTGCATCTTTAGAGTGGCAGTACCCCTTTTGTTGGCCATTAATTCTAGAACTGGTGCATACAAAAATGTGTTTTTTAGGTTTATTCATAATCATTCATCCTTTCAAATTGCTTTTTTTAACTGCTCTATGGCATAATCTAAACCTTCTTCAATGGTATAGCAATATTCCACGCTCATAATACCTTGGTCTGCCAGCCTTTTTTGCCCATTATAACCAATACGCATGGTTAGGACAGCATCACAATCACTAATGGCTTTCATCGCAGCATCTTTTTGGTTTTCTGCTGAACCACATTCATTAATACCCAAACAATATTGACTTGTTTTACGAGTCTCGAGGAGTTTGAAAGTTCTGCCCCGCCCCTCATAAATCAACAATTCTGTTGCATGCCCAAAATGTTGATCCACGAGCTTTCCATATTTAGAGGTTACAGCAATTTTATATTGCCGACTATCATTACTGTCATCGGCTGTAGATTCTGGCACTGGATGTTTAGTCATCCTAAATTCATTAGATCGATCATTGCCAAGTAGACCAATAGCATCGGCTCGACACTGCTTACAATGCCTCATTTGCTCTATTTCAAGCTGACAACGATCTCTCATTTCATTAATTTCTTTCATACTTGTTTGCGGGAAACTTTCAAAAGCACTGCCTGGAGCAGGAATCAGCGGCATAATATTCGTAATAAAGACGCCTAATTCTTTCATTTTCTTGACTACTTCTGGAATATGATGATCATTAATACCCTTCACCATCACAATATTGATTTTCACCAATACCCCATGGGCAACTAGATAAGTAATTCCTGCTAATTGATTTTTGAGTAAGATCTCAGCACCGATAGTTCCCGTATAGCTTTCTCCCTTATAAGTAACAACCTTGTACAGCTTGGCACCAATTTCAGGATCAAGACAATTCACGGTAACAGTCACATGATGTATACCCAGTTCTACAAGTTCATGAGCATACTCAGGCAGCATCAAACCATTAGTAGATAAACAAAATAAGATGTCTTCCCCCTTGGCTTGTATGAGTTCTATGGATCTCCGGGTAACATCCCAATTTGCCAAGGCATCTCCTGGGCCGGCAATACCGACTACACTTAAGCTTTCAATCTTTTCTTTTACCCAAGAGAATTTTTGACTAGCCAGGTCCGGTGTAAGCACTTCGCTCGTTACTCCTGGTCTACTTTCATTGACGCAATCAAATTTTCGATTACAGTAATTACAGCTTATATTGCATTGTGGTGCCACTGGTAGATGCATCCGCGAATATTTAGTGTGGGCATCCGCGTTATAACAAGGATGTTTACTATTGTCCATTGCTTTCACCTCATTTTCCCCCGGCTCTTGCAGGGTAATATAAAAAACCTCTTTACATTACGGTTTTTGATAATATTTTTCATACATAGAACTTCGATAGGATTTATATTTGTTTTCCAGCAGCGTATTAGTAATTCGGTCTAGCAGCATCATGGTTCCCGTATAGCCTAGAGATAATAGTCGTTGTCCTCCTACACGATCATGAATGGGAAAACCCAATCTAACCAGAGGAATGTCACCTTTTTCCGTAAGATAACGACCATCCGAAGGACCAATGGCAATATTGACTTTTGCTTTTTGACTAGTAGCAAGAATCTGAGCAAAATCAGTTTCAATTAATATCTTACTATCTTCTATCCCATCGCCTAAGGCCTCGGTTACTAACTCACTGAGTTTACCTACTTGACTACCAGTAGCAATCACTGCTGGGAAAACGCCATTTTCTAAGCAAGTTTTGGTTACAGAATATACGATTTCTGGTTCACCAAAAACAACAACCCGTCCAGAGAAATTATATTTATGAGAATCAACCATTCCATCTAACAAGCGTCCACGCTCATTTTTCAAACTTTCAGGAACATCCCTGCCCGTAATTTCTACTAATGTATTAATAAATAGATCTGTATTTTCCACACCAATGGGTATGGGAATATTATATAAAGGGACACCAAACTGATCTTCTAGGTATTTCCCTGGTGATAGAGTATCATTGATGGTAACGCCCATCTGGATGGTAGCCACCCCGCCACCCATTCCTCTTATATCGGCCAGTTTTGTACCATTCTCACTCATCTTGGTATAAGACGGTAAAAATGGACGATCTAAAGTATCGGAAAGATCAGGGCATAATACGTATTCGATTTTCATCTGCTCTAATATACGTTTTAATTCACGAATGTCCGCCGGACTAATGTTAGGAATAATAATGTTAATCTTGTTATTTTTGCTAGTTGCTTCTGCAAGCTGCATAATAACTCTTTTAAGTGTAAAAAAATAACCTTCGAAATGACTTCCGCCATAGCCTGGAGTGGATGCAGTGATAATCGGGAATCCTTCCATCTCCTTATCGATTAGGTATTGACCTGTAATCCGTTCAATATCCTCGCCAATGGTTTCCGCTAAACAGGTTGTGACAATACCGATAATCCCTGGATGATATACTTTGATAATATTGTCGAGGGCTTGCCTAAGATTTTTTTCGCCACCATAAATCGTACCTTTTTCATTCAGTGAGGAAGAGCCTACGTCAACAGGTTCATTGAAATGTTCAGCAATATGTCTGCGCATATAGGTACTACAGCCTTGGGAGCCATGAACAATAACCATCGACTTCTCAATACCTTTTAATGCTAGAATGCCGCCCATTGGCATACACATATTACAGGGGTTTTCATTCACATTGCGATAGTGTACATTATTTACTGCTGCTTCAGACATGATCTGTCACCCCCTTGCCAATACCTTTTCCCCTAAGACTATTCCATACTGGTGAACAAACTGTGGAATATACTTCTTCCGCAAAATTTACAGCACCCTCAAAACCACTGAGCGGATGTTTCCGATCATGATTGTGATCGATAAAAGCCACTCCCAATTTATAAGCAAGGGGTCGTTCTTTCACACCGCCAACTAACAAATTAGCACCTTTCTCCATCATAAATCGCTCTAGCTCCGCAGGGTTGGCATCATCTAAGATCACAGTCCCATCATCGACTAAATTATTAATCGTATCATACTCTTCTTCTCGGCCTGTTTGTGTACCAATCATGACAACATCAATACCAATTTCTCTAAATTGTTTAACCAAGGAAATGGCTTTAAATCCTCCGCCAACATAGATGGCTGCTTTCTTACCTTGTAATTTTTCCCGATAGCCTTTGATAATGGCTTCGACCCGATTGGTTTCTCGGACAATTAACTCTTCTGTCTTACGAATCATCACTTCATCACCCATAGCAGCGGCAATTTTTCGCAAAGATGTGGCAGTATCTTCAATTCCCAAAAAGGAGATCTGAACATAGGGTATATTGTAGAGTTCTTCCATTTTACCTGCCATATATATCATGGAGCCAGCACATTGTATAATATTGAGTTTTGCCTTAGGCGCTAATTTTAACGTTTCATAGGTAGAATCTCCTGTAAAGGTCACATTGATTTCTACCCCCATCTCTCGCAAATAATTGTGTATAATCCACGCTTCACCAGCCAGATTAAAGTCTCCTAGATAATTAATGCTATCACTTTTCGTCATCACGACTTGATCAGCTGGCTTAATCAAACGTAATAAGGAATCACCCGCCGCCCTGTAGCCTGCGGATTTATTACCAATAAATCCGCTAGACTCTACAGGTATCACTTCAATAGTATGCTTTTGGGAGGCAGCTCGACAGATGGCCTCTAGATCATCACCAATCACACCAACGATACATGTAGAGTACACAAAAATCAATTTAGCTTGGTACTTTTCCACTAGGCCATCAATGGCGGCTGCCAATTTCTTCCCGCCGCCAAAAATGACATCTTGCTCTTTTAAATCAGTGGAAAAGCTATTCCTATATAACTCAGTGCCGCTGCTGAGACTACCACGAATATCCCAAGTGTAACTCGAACATCCAATAGGCCCATGTACTAGATGTATGGCATCTGTAACCGGATTGAGCACTACCCTGGCTCCACAATACACACAAGCCCTTTGACTTACGCAGCCAGCCGAACTATCTGTATCACATTTTAATTGTTTTTTGTTTTTCCCTTTAGTAACAATAAATTCATCTCGTTCAGCAATTGCCCCTGCATTGCTCTCAGCCATTGCACATCTCACTCCTCTCCCAAAAACATATAGAATCAAATTATCTTACATTACTAATTCAAAATCATCATCGCTTGCGTCACGATCAGCTCTATCAAGAAGAGCATTACTGATCATTTCAATCACGCGTAGTGCTCCGCGATAACCAACAACTGGCAAATAGGAATGAACGCTTCGATCTAGAATAGGGAAACCCATACGTACAAATGGAATATCCTCAGCTCGAGCAATATATTTACCATAGGTGGTACCAATTAACAGATCAACGGGTTGATTTTTAATCCATTGGTGTAAAGTAAATAAGTCACCGCTACTTTTTATATTGGCTTCAATTCCAGTGCCTTCCATCATTGCTTTAATATTATCTTCAAAACTTCCGGTTAGAGAGTTTGACGTTCCACCTGGAGTACCTGTCAGTACATGGATAGGTTTCATCCCTAAACTTAATACAAATTCAGTTACGCCTGCAACAATATCAGGATCGCCAAAGATAGCTACTGTTTTTCCGTGGAAATGATAATGGGTATCTGTCATGATATCAACTAATTGACCACGTTCAATTTCTAGTTCTTTAGGAATTTCAACTGTGAAACTTTGACGTAATGCCATCAAAAAATCATCTGTTGCTTTAATACCAATAGGTGTTTTTAAGACAGTAGCTGGAACTCTACATTTTTTAGTTAATAACTCAGCAGCGTCACTTGATGCAAAACGTCCAAGTGCTATCGTTACTTTAGAGTTACCCGTATCTTTTAACTGGGCGACAGTTGTACCACCCTCAGGATACATTTCAAATTCGCCAGTCATTGGTGAATCAACAACACCTGATGTATCAGGGAACATCAAGTATTCAATACCCATGCTTTCTGTCAAACGTTTAATTTCCCGCATATCGCCAGGATTTACAAAGCCAGGGATTAAATTGACTTGTTCTTTTTTCTCTGCTACAGTACTTGCTGACAAATAACTAACCATTGATTTCGTCATATTAGAAAAACCAGTCACGTGGGAACCTACATAACTAGGCGTATTTGTATGAATGACCAATTTACCTTCTGGTATTTCAGCCGTTTTTATGATACTGGGAACATCATCACCAATTGTTTCCGTCAGGCAAGTAGTATGAACTGCAATCACTTCTGGTTTATAAAGGTGGAAAACGTTTTGGATAGCTGTTTTTAAATTTGCACCACCACCAAATACGGATGCCCCTTCCGTAAAACTACTGGTAGAAGCCATCACTGGATCACGAAAATGGCGAGTTAAGTGCATACGATGATACGAACAGCAGCCTTGTGAACCATGACTATGAGGTAAACATCCATGAATTCCTAGAGCGGCATACATAGCACCAATTGGCTGACAGGTTTTTGCTGGGTTAATCATACCGCCGCTTGTGCGTTCTTTTATCTCTTTTGGTGTACAATCTAACATATTATGCCACTCCTTCCTCAGTAACTTTTCCTTCTAGTAAAGGTTGATCTTTCCATGGTGGAGTAATGAAATTCCAAGTAGGTGATGCAAAACCCATACTAATATCTTTTGCAAATTGTACAGCACCGTTAAATCCAGCATAGGGTCCGCTATAATCATAAGAATGTAATTGTTTTGATGGAATACCCATTTTTTGAATAACATATTTATCTTTGATGCCTGATGTAAAGATATCTGGCTTCAAGATTTTGATAAATTCTTCTGTTTCAAAGTGATTGAGGTCATCAACAATAATGCTGCCATCTTCCATGTCAAAACGCATACCTTTGTACTCCCCTAAAGGAATCTTAGCTTTCAGTTCTTCTAGTCTTTCTGGAGAAATCTTCAATTTGAAACGTTTTTCATCCGCCTCAGGCATATAGTGAGGGATATTTTTACTATCAGCATCTGTTTTAATGGTAGGAATAACTTCCCGACCTTCATAATCATCACGGTGAGCAAATTCATAACCTGCAAGTAGTGTTTCAATACCAAGTTCAGCAAATAGATTTTGGAAGTGATGACCACGAGATCCACCTACAAAACAGAATGCTTTTTTACCTTCGCAGATTTTTTTATATTGGTCAATCACAGGTTCAATTCTTGCTAATTCTCTAGCAATGACGGCTTCTGTATTTTTGATTAATTCTTCATCATCAAAATATAAAGCCATATTACGTAAGGTTTCAACCGTTGCTTGAATACCAATGAAGTTAACTTTCAGCCATGGTGTACCATATTTTTTTTCTAACATTTCAGCAATATAGTTAATGGAACGATGACATTGTACTAGATTTAGTTCTGCTACATGGGCATTTTTGATATCATCATAAGAACCATCACCTGTCATAACCGATACTACATAATAACCGATATCTTCCAGAATGCGTTCCACTTCCCAACCATCGCCACCAATGTTGTATTCACCTAATAAATTAATTGGGAATTTACTGGGTGCTTTTTCAAGATCACTCGTACCAATGACTTTTTCCATCAAAATATTATTAGCAATATGGTGACCTGCGGATTGGCTAACACCCTTATAGCCTTCACAACTAAAAGATAAGACTTGAACACCATATTTTTCTTCTGCGACCTTGGCTACCGCACCCATATCATCACCAATGAGGCCAACTGGACAAGTAGCCGAGAGAGTAATGGCTTTAGGGTTAAAGATTTCCATCACTTCATCAATAACCTTAGTCAATTTCTTTTCGCCACCAAATACAATGTCACTTTCTTGCATATCCGTCGAGATACAGTAATTGATATAATTGTCGGTCGGATCTTCTGAATGTGCTTTATTCCGACGCGTACCCCATGCATAATAACTACAACCGATTGGACCGTGAACGATATGAACCATATCTTTGATTGGACCCAAAACAACGCCTTTACAGCCTGCATAAGCACAGCCTCTATTAGTGATAATACCAGGTATAGTCCGAGTGTTCGCTTCAATTTGTTGACTTTCTAACTCTCCGTTTTTAATAAAGATATGTTTTTTACGATTTTTTTGAACTTTCGATGGATATTTATCTAATATCTCTTGAAGTAGTTTTTCACTAAATGCCATGCCTCTTACCTCCTTCGTTATACTGCCGTTTCTCCAGATTCACCAGTACGAACACGTACTGCGTCTATGACTGGCAGGACAAATATTTTGCCATCACCAACATTATTACAAGTTTTATTGGCAGCAATAATCGCATCTACAATTTTCTTTACATCTTCATCATGGGCGAGAATAATAAACATTCTGCGGGGAAACAAGCTAGTACCCACTAGAAAATCCGTAATTAATTTTTCCGATTCACCGGTTTGATCGTCACCAGCCATCATAAGCAATTCCTTCTTACGTTCGGCAATTAACGTGGGATTAGTGACAATCTTACCACGACCTTCTACTTTGAAAGCAGTAAAACCAGCAACGCCAGCTTCTACTAAGGCTTTTTTAGTAGCACTTGTTTTATTCATACGCACTACCGCGATAACTTCTTTCATCCTTATCCCTCCTTCTTATAGACTTGGGATCCCACTAGAAATAGTGTATGCTTCATCAACAGGGGCAATAAAAATCTTACCATCACCATAAGCCCCTTGGTCACCAGTTCTAGCATATTTCAAAATAATACGTACAATATCTTCTTTATCTTCATCGCGTATCGCCATCATGATTAATGCTTTTGGAATTTCATCGTAAACGACCCCAGATATTTTAATACCTTTTTGCTTGCCCCGTCCTACTACATCTAGAACTGTCGCTGCATGGAAGCCGGCTCTTGATAACTCGGATAATACTTCCTCTTTCTTCTCTGGTCTAATAATTGCTCTAACCATTAACATATTGTTTACCCCCTACTATTTTTTCGTACGGAATCAGAAAGTATATCACTTTCAAGATTCCAAAAAGCAACCATGTGATCGCTTTGTTCAATGCATTAGCAATCGAACATCCTTGTAAGGCTTCTGCCTGCGTCTGAGGACTTGGCATAATCCAAGTCTTTTCTTATATTTTAGGCTAGATTTACATATCCATGAAGCCATATTGCATCATGATTTCTTCTAGTCTATCTTGAGTCATTGGCTTAGGAATAACAAACATTTTATTGCCATCAATGGCTTTAGCTAGTGCGCGATACTCATTTGCCTGATTTTCTTCTGGCGAAAAGTCAACAACAGTCTTTTTATTGATTTCTGCCCGTTGGACCAGATTGTCACGAGGTACAAAATAGATCAATTGGGAACCAATTTCTTCGGCGAAGGCTTTTAAGAGTTCATATTCTTTATCAACTTTACGGCTGTTACAGATAATACCACCCAGTCTAACTTTACCGTTAACAGCATATTTTTGAATTCCTTTTGCAATATTGTTAGCAGCATACAGTGCCATCAGTTCCCCGGAAGCAACAATATAAATTTCTTCGGCTTTACCTTCCCGAATCGGCATTGCAAATCCACCACATACAACATCGCCCAGTACATCATAGAATACATAGTCAAGATCAGGAGTATAAGCACCAAGAGATTCAAGCATATTTATGGAAGTGATGATACCACGACCTGCACAACCTACACCTGGCTCAGGGCCGCCTGATTCAACACACATGGTACCGCCAAAACCAGGTTTAAGGATATCCTCTAAATCAATATCGTCGCCTTCATCACGCAATGTATCAAGCACTGTTTTTTGGCATAATCCATGAAGTAAAAGCCTTGTGGAATCAGCCTTAGGATCGCATCCAACCACCATAATATGTTTACCAGCCTCAGCTAATGCAGCTACTGTATTTTGAGTTGTAGTGGATTTACCAATACCACCTTTTCCGTATATCGCAATCTGTCTCATAATTAAAATCCTCCTCATATTAAAAATTTATCTTTTATTTACAGTTGAAAATAATGTAACTTTAATTTATAATGAAAAATGGGTACGTCAAATAAACCCTGGTGTCCACTGGGAGTTAAAGATGATCCACGCTTCGTAGATACCGCAAATATCTATGAAGCATTTTTGTTTGAATTGAGCTGACTGTATTCGATAGCACCACCTCCTTAATTGTCTGAGAAAAGACAGATGGAGCTTATAAACGTCTTATCGTTTATAAGCTCCATTGCTTATGTGCCTATTTTTTTCACATTTCTTAATAGAAGACAAAGAGCTTACAAGGGATTAAATCCACTTGTAAGCTCCATTGCTTCCGTTTATTAACTTGAATTGAGTATAGCATATATTTTTTATCATGGCAATACCTTTAACAATAGTCGAAATATTGAATTTTTTTCCACAAATCACAACATTAGTTCTATAATGATAAGTTTCCTATCCTTTATAAACGCTATGCAAGCTGTCCACTGAATCTTTTAAAAGTCCTTATACCAAATATGTTCGCCGTTACTCGACTGGCTCTAGCAAATAAATTTAAAAATAGTACTGAAAAATTAGCATATATACTGGAATGGTTATAATCGCTGCAATTGTTGTCACCGTAGTCATAACAGCCGCATACTCAGCATCTGCCTGATGTGATTTAGCAATAACAGCAGTCAGCGTCATTACAGGTAGGGCAGCTTGAATAATAAAGACTTTTTTCATCAAAAGCGGTAGCGGCAAAATATATGTTATCCCTATAACAATAATTGGAGCAGCAATAAACCGGCCAAAAATAACGGCTACCATATCCTTACTCAATTTAATATTTTTTAGCTTTACACCATATATAGCAATACCAATAAACAGCATGGATAATGGGGTAGTCAAATTACCTAAGTATTTACAGGTATCAAGGATAAAGCGTGGCAGACTAACCCCTATTACAATGAATACAATAGCTATGCTAAATCCTAATAGTGGTGGGGAAAAAATCTGTTTTAGTACCTCAATGTATGACACTTGATCGCGGCCAGACATACCGTCATTACTGATACCACTTACACCAACTGTCCAAAATAAAGTTGTATTAGCAATATAATATAATAGTACAAATGGTATGCTTGTTTCACCAAACAACGCCAAATTTACAGGCAAGCCGATAAAAATAGTATTAGAAAGGGAAAACATTGAACGAAAGGTACCCTGCCTGTCTGAAGCAATATGGAGCAGTTTGGAAACAACATGCCCCACTACAAAACAAACTATTATCGATGTAAACGGTACAACTAAACCTGGGGCCAACTGTAATAATAATTCCTTACTAAAAGTACTCATCAAATTCCATATCATATAGGAGGGAAGAGCAACATTCATTATGATTCGAGAAAACATTTTTCCAGTTTTTTCATCAAACCAACCCTTAGCAGTAAAAATATAGCCTATTATAATGATCAGGACAATACTTAGAATACTTTCAACTGTATTAAAAAAGATCATACTACGACTCCTAACTTTATCTTGCAATCTTTGAATTAATTCAACATCTTATGATAAATTTTATTATAGCATATAGTTAACATACAACATAAGAAAAACAAGCACACTCATGACAACACGTGAGTGTGCTTGTTCGTCTTACTCTTTAAGGTTTCACAGTTTCTCTATATACTTGTTTACCATTTTTCATTTCAATGATAACTGCACTTTTGATTGCATCATGAGTATCATTTAAAGTCAATGATCCAGTTACGCCCTGGAATTCTTTAGTATTTGCAAGAGCTTCACGAATTTTTTCTGGCTCTGTGCTGTTGGCCCGTTTAATGGCATCAACTAAAGCATATGCAGCATCATAACCAAGAACAGCCATAGCATCTGGCACTTGACCATATTCTTTCTTGAAAGCATCAAGGAATGCTTTGGATTTAGGGCTATTGTCTTCTACAGAATAATGATTGGTAAAGTAGGAATTATTGAGAGCATCTGGTCCACCAATTTCAGCAAGTTTAGGGGAATCCCAACCATCACCACCGACAAATGGTGCTGTAATACCAAGTTCGCGGGCTTGCTTAATGATTTTACCCACTTCTTCATAATAACCAGGTAAATAAATTACATCTGGATTGGAAGCCTTAATGGAAGTCAAAATAGTTTTAAAGTCTTGGTCTTTTTGTAAATAAGCGATTTCAGAAGTTACCTTGCCGCCACCCTTAGTAAAGGCTTCTGTAAAGAATTTGGCTAAGCCTTTACTATAGTCACTGGAATTATCAATCATAACAACTGCATTTTTAGATTTCAATGTATTGAGCACGAAGTTCGCACCCACAGTGCCTTGGAAAGGATCAATGAAGCAAACACGGAAGGTGTAAGGTTTTACTTTTCCAGTGTTTTCATCGAGAGTCACTTTAGGATTGGTGGTAGCAGCGGCAACAAAGGGAATTTTATTGGCTTCAGCAACAGCTGAACCTGCAATTCCATTGGAGCTAGTTGTAAAACCAGTCACAGCAATGACTTTATCTTGAGAGATAACTTTTGTCATAGCATTGGAGGATTCTGAGGGCTCACCTTTGTTATCGGCAACAGCAATCTGAATTTGTTTGCCGAGTACACCGCCACTGGCGTTAATTTCTTTAAATGCCAGTTTAGCACCATTAGCAGCCGCTGTACCAAAAGAAGCAGTATTACCTGTCAGTTCATATACAACACCAATTTTAATATCTTTACTAGCGCTTCCACCACAACCGGACAGCAGTCCAGTGACTAACATACTACCTAGAATTAGAGATACTAATTTAAGTTTTGTCTTTTTTAACATTGTGAATCCCCCTTATTTATTATTCTTCTACTCTATACAATGTAAGGCTTACTGTTTTTATCACCTCCTAAAAGAAATACAAAAAGGCGCTTTGAATAAGAGAGTATTCTCTGTTCAAAGCGCCATTGCTTCATTATTGTTTTTTACTAATTATCTCTTATTTTCCCAATCCTGACAAGTGTTTTTTTTAATATTTATAATTTTTCAGAAATAACTTTGGCCTGCACAAATAGTAATATTAAACAGTTATTCCTCTCCCATGTAAGGATAGTTAACGACTGTACGAGGAACTAAAGTCTCCTTAATAGTCCGTTGATTCATCCATCGTTGTAAATTGATAGCGCTACCGGCTTTATCATTGGTTCCCGATCCACGGCTGCCACCAAATGGCTGTTGTCCAACAACTGCCCCAGTAGGCTTGTCGTTGATATAGAAGTTACCTGCCGCATGATCTAGTCTTTTTGCTAACTTGATTATTGCAGCTCTATCTTGGGCAAATACAGCACCTGTCAATGCATAGCTGGTTGCTGCATCACAGGATTGTAATGTTTCGTCTAATTTATCATTAGGATATACATAAATGGTTATAACAGGTCCAAAGATTTCTTCTACCATTGTCTTGAACTTCGGCGATTTTGCTACGATTACTGTCGGCTCTACAAAGTACCCTACACTGTCATCGCATCCACCACCAATGATGATTTCAGCATCGTTAGATTCCCGTGCATAATCAAGATAGCTTTTAATATTGTTGAATGATTTTTGATCAATCACAGCATTCATGAGGTTGGTAAAATCACAAACATCGCCCATTTTGATTTTAGCAATTTCTTTTTCAAGACGTTCTTTTACTTCGCCCCATAGACTTTCAGGAATGTAAGCACGAGATGCTGCTGAACATTTTTGCCCTTGATATTCAAAAGCACCAAGAATGATGGCACATGTAAGTGCTTCAACATCTGCTGATTCATGAGCAAAAATAAAGTCTTTACCTCCAGTCTCACCAACCAGCCGAGGATAAGTAACATAGTTATTAATGTTTTGACCGACTTGCTGCCAAATGTCGTTGAATACAGCTGTCGAACCTGTGAAATGAAAACCTGCCATCTTAGGATGTGGCATTACAACTTCACCGAAGTCAACACCTCTGCAAGGTAAAAAGTTGATAACACCAGCAGGTAAACCTGCCTCCATAAGAATTTGCATAACGTAGTAACTTGATAGTACAGATGTTGATGATGGTTTCCATAAAACAGTATTACCGCACATCGCTGGCGCTGTAGGAAGGTTACCCGCGATTGATGTAAAGTTAAAAGGTGTGATTGCTGCCACAAAACCATCTAGTGCACGATATTCTACACGGTTCCAAACCCCATCGGTGCTGAGTGGTTGTTGTTTGTATATTTCTTGTACGTAGTAAGTATTAAAACGCAGGAAGTCTGCCAGTTCACAAATAATGTCAATTTCTGCTTGGAATGGATTCTTGCTTTGTCCAAGCATACAAGAAGCCGATAATTTTGCTCTATATTTTCCGGTCAGCAAATCTGCTGCTTTTAAGAAAATAGTAGCTCGATGCTCCCAAGGCATGTTTTCCCATTCTTCTCTGGCTGCTTCTGCTGCTTCAATTGCCATACGAAGTTCTTTTTCACCAGCTATATAATATTCGCCAAGTACTTTTTGATGATCATGAGGGCAAATCATTTTTGCTTTGTGCTCTGAGCGAATTTCTTTGCCGCCTATAATAATTGGTATTTCAACTGGACTGGCTAATTGTCTTGCAAGTTCTGCCTTTAAAGCAACCTTTTCAGGTGACCCTGACATATAACCTTTTATAGGTTCATTTACCGGTAGTTTTACGTGAAAATAAGCATTGTTCATCTTAAAATTCCTCCTAATATATTTTCTATCTATTTCATTAACCTTTGTTTATGTCGCTAGTGTTGACTCAGATTACATTTTTTTGAAATTACGACAATTCAGCTATACAACAGAAGGTTCTACAAACAGTTCTCCCCGGTCAAATCGTCCAGCATCAAACATATGAATTGGAACGGCGGTCGGTTTGCCGAGAACCATTTCCGCCATTAACTGCCCAGTAATAGGAGAAATCATGAAGCCATGACCGCTAAAACCTGCAGCTGTATAAAACTGCTTCAGCTGTGGACTATTCCCCAGTATGGGCGTACGATCAGGACACATATCATAGAGTCCTGCCCATTGCCGAATAACATTGAGTCCTGCCAAAGGTGGCAATATTTCAACAACCCTTTCTGCCATATCACGCAGAAACTGCCAACTAGATTTAATATTATAGCCTTCTGGTTCATCTGGATGCCCAATCCCCATAATGAAGCTGCCATGAGGGCTTTGCTGACAATATAGGTTATGATAAAAACTCATGACCATGGGATCCATGGTGGGTTCTACTGGTTCTGTTACTAATATTTCATGACGTTCAGGGAATATCGGTAGTTCTACACCAGCCATACGACCTACCATTTTGGCATATCCCCCTGCTGCATTGACAACCGTATCTGTTTGAATATCACCTTTGTTAGTACGAACAGCGATAATTTTTCCGTTTTTCGTAACAATACCCTGAACTTCTGTATTTGTATAAATTTGAGCCTGTAGATTTCTTGCTGCCTGAGCATAGGCCTCCGTCACTTTGAAGGGATTGCAGTGACCATCTTCTGCGCAATAAGTTGCCCCTAAAAGATCTTGTGTATTAAGGAAAGGAACAATCTCTAAGGATTCCTCTGGTGTGACCCAGCGAGCAGGAATATCCAGGGATTTTTGCAAAATGAGATTTTGTTGAAACTGTGCCTTCATTTTTTCATTATAAGCCAGAAGCAAATAACCATTTTGTACAAATTCAATATCCACATCCACATCTAGACGTTCAGATAAATTCGATAACATCTTAATACTTTCTCTGGACAATAAGCAGTTGGTCTCTGTCCCCCATTGCATCCGCATACCTGCTCCACAGCGCCCTGTTGAGCCACTAGCTAGATAGTTCTTTTCCAGCACGACCACCTTGCCTGCACCTAGCTTTGCTAAATTATAAGCAGTCGAACAACCAATTACGCCACCACCGATGACCACTACATCTGCTGACTTAATCATGCTCTTTACCTCCTATCAAGGAAGCCATTTTGATCGGTGCCGTTGACGGACGAACCTTTGGCAGAGGAATGTCAGCAATGGGTATACCCACATTTCTAGCAATTTCATTGGCGATTAAGGGAGAGCAGGTCCTGCCCTGGCATGGGCCCATGCCACAGCGACAAGCACGTTTTATTTCTTCGAGGGTCTGTTTTCCTTGGGCAATTTCCTTGCGAATTTCGCCCAAGGTTATATCTTCACAGCGACAGATAATAATATCTTTATCACTCATGACTTTTCTCCTTTCTTAGGCGAATATTACGAACATCTATTGCTAGTTCTTGGATTACAGATAACCAAATAATATTTGTCTTATTGGAGGATTGCTGCACGCGAATGATTTGCCCAGTACCAATACATTGTCCTTGACGATTTAAAGCATCAACGAGTTCATTCGTTGATGGCAATGGAGAAAATTCATAAGGAATTTTGACTAAAGCTGTATCTGCTCCATAAGTATAGTCAACAACAAAAATCGATAACCCTGGGCAGTGGGACATGCATACTCCACAGCCATTACAAAGTTCACTATCTAAACTTGGGCAATCATTAATTTCTTTTACAGTAATGGCTCCCCGTGGGCAGGCATCAGCGCAGGGGTTACAGGGAATTTGCTGCAAACATTCAAATAAGGCGATAGGGCCTTTGGCAAAACGTTCTGGTGAAGGCATTGCATTTTGATATTCCATCTATTGAGCCTCCTTTAACACAACTTTGCTAAGACCACTACAAATCTTGGCACTCGCTGGACCAGACCGCAGGGCATTTAGCTGCATTTTCGCTGTTTGAAATTCCCGTGTGAAAGACTGTTTTTTATAACCTAAAATTGACGCAACATAGAGCCCTGCTATTTTACCTTCCACCATGGCTGCTGATGCTTCTTCCACACCTGAAACATCACCAGCAACATAGATATCAGAATGTGTCGTCTTTAGATTGGCATCTCGGAGTGGTACATAGCCACCAAGTTCACCTGCATACTTCATTTGACATCCGGCTTGCCATAACAGTTCTGTCAATGGACTTAGCCCTACAGCTAAGCAAAGTCCATCTATCTCAATATATTGCTCACTGTCCTCAATAGGCTGCCAATCTTCATCCAGCTTACAAATGGTGACCCCCTCTAAACAAGAATCCCCATGAGCTGATTTTACAGAATGTGAAGTATAAATAGGCACGCCATGACGCTGTAATTTGGCAACATGAACCTTATAACCACCAACTTGTGGTCCAGCCTCAACAATGCCAGCCACCTCAACACCAGCTTGCAGGAGTTGATAGGCAACAATCACTCCTATATTACCAGCACCCACCATCAATAGACGTTTGCCTGGCAGTACGCCATGAACATTCATGAGGGTCTGTACTGCCCCTGCACCATAAATACCAGGTAAGTCATTATTAGGGAATGCCATGGATTTTTCCGAAGCACCTGTGGCAATAATAATTTTTTTTGGCTGTACAGTACAAAAATTGCCATTATGGGAAAGAGTCACGACGCCGTCAGGATAAATACCAAGAACAACTGCGTTCTGCCAAATGGTAATACCCGGAAGATTTTGGCTAGCAGTGATTAATTTATCAGCAATCTCAATGCCACGCTCACCAGCATATTCCGCTTTCGAGCCAAAAAATTTGTGAGTTTGTTTAATGAGCTGTCCGCCTAATCGGTCGGCTCTTTCAACAAGGAGTACCTTAGCTCCAGCCTCAGCAGCATGAATGGCTGCCATTAAACCAGCTGGCCCCGCCCCAACAACTAAAATTTCTGCCCTAATCATACTATCTTCCCCTTCCCCTCTTGGGTTTCAACTGTCATACCAGCACGAAGGGGTTCGACACAAACCCGTACATTAGGAATACCGTCAACTGTCATTAAACAAGAGGAACAATTTCCAATCGCACAAAAGAGTCCACGAGGACGATGATGCTTATGACTGTGATGCAGTACCTTGATATCAGCAGCATACAATGCGGCGGCAATGGGCTGACCTGCTACTCCTTCTATATTTTGACCGTTCAAAGTGAAGGTCACCATCTCTTGTTCAGGAAAGGTTAGTATTGGATGATTAACAATTCTCATAGTGTAGCACCTCCTGCCCTATACTATTGCAAGTACCGTGCCAACTGTAAGAACCATTACGCATTCTTATAAAAATTGCCTCTGGATTCACTGCGATAAAACCATGTTAAACACAAAGATCCTAAGCCGCTACGCGGACACAAAGACCACAAAGAGGATCTTTAAAAGCTTTGTGCCCTTTGTGCTTCTTAGTGATCTTTGTGTTTTAAAATAGGGTTTCTCATTTTTTTTATAAAAAACTTATATATTCTGATGCTAAAATAACAGCCACGCACTCTCAAAAGTGTGGCTGTTATCAACTTATATGTCTAATAAATCATCTATATCTTGACGATATCGTCAGTTTATTGACACTCTATACCAAATTTTTGCATCTTATAATATAAGGTACTCCGGGGAACTCCTAGTTTTTTTGCTGCTGCCGCTTTATTAAAGCCCTCCTCAGCTAACACTCTAGAAATCATTTCTTTTTCTATATGAACAGTGACTTCAGATAGATTGATATCTCGCGTAGTCTTCTCTAAACTCGGGAGTGAAAAAGCTGACTGCCTAAAATTATTTGGTAAATGTTCTATTGTTAAAAGGCTATGGTCTGCTAAAATAACCAATCGTTCTAACACATTAAATAATTCTCTAATATTTCCTGGCCAGGGATATTGAATTAAAGCTGCCATAAGGGCTGGGTCAACTTTAGTGATTTTTTTGTTATGGATACTGTCATAATATTGAATACCTTTATGCACTAGCTCAGGAATATCATCAAGACGATCACGTAATGAGGGTAAAGATATAGCGACGACATTTAATCGATAATATAGATCTTCTCGAAAATCACCTTTCATGATCATATCTTCTAAATTCCGATGAGTGGCAGCAATAATTCGAACATCAATATGAATGGGTTTATTACCACCAACACGATAAAAGCTTTTGTCTTGCAAGGTACGCAGCAGTTTAACCTGCATATCTTTTGGCATATCACCTAGTTCATCAAGTAACAGAGTGCCGCCGTTAGCCTGTTCTAAAAGTCCGACCTTCCCCCTGCGGTCTGCTCCTGTAAATGCACCTGGTTGATAACCAAAAAGTTCACTTTCAAACAAGCTGGGGGAAATGGCTCCGCAGTTAATAGCTATAAAAGGCCCCTTCCGTCCACTGGCTGCATGAATCGCCCTCGCAAACAATTCTTTACCTGTACCACTTTCACCACGAAGCAGTACTGGAACGTGAGCCGCTGCAATACGTCTAGCAATACCAATGGCCTCACGAATAGCTGTACTATGACCATAAATAGCAGAAAAACAGTCTGTTTGCGTATTTATCTTATCAATTTCTAGTTTTAAGGTTTCGACCTCTTCATGGGTTTTCGATAATTTTTGATGCAACTGTACAACCTCAGTAATATCCCTTTCAGCACAAACTCCACCAATAATCTGACTAGAAAGCTTTACTGGCCGGGCATTAATAAGCACGTGAGTATCAGGGCAAGGTGTATGATATTCTTCATTCACCGTACGCCGTTCCTTCATCACCTTTGTTAACATCAAATTGGAGAAAAACTGTTCAATAGGCTGATTCAGAATATCCCCCGCAGCAATACCATACAAATACTCAGCGCAATGATTCCAAACCACTACCTTATCTTTTTCATCAATAATGCAAATTGCTTCATTAACCGTAGCAAGCAGTGCATCAAGACGCGCTTGTTGTATTTGATAATCCTTTAGTAGCGCCCCGAATTTTTCTATGATTTTTTCTGATTGATTATCGTTGAGATATCTCTTCAGCTCCTCCATATCTACGAAAAAAGGATGATTCATAGTATTTCCTCCCTCAAGTAATAAAAAAAAGATGCTCCTACAAAAACTACATTGAGTTTCTGCACAAGCATCTTTGCTCGCGTCAGATTGCTGACACTTTTACTTTTTATTATAGAGTATGTTATGGAGCTAGGCAATAGAATCTTTTAATGAAATGTTTGCTCTGTTCTTTCAATAATTTCATCTTGCAGTTCTTTACTCAAATTATGAAAATGATCACTATAGCCTGCGACCCGGACAATCAATTCCTTATAATCTTCAGGATGCTCCTGGGCATCGAGTAAGGTCTTGCGATCAACTACATTAAACTGGATATGATGACCATCAAGATTAAAATAGGTGCGCACTAACGATACCATATTCTCTAGGCCCTCATTTCCGGCCACAATAGAGGGGGTGAATTTTTGATTCAGCAGTGTACCACCAGTCATAATATGATCCATTTTAGATGCAGACTTAATAACAGCCGTTGGCCCTTTATGGTCTGCCCCCTTTTCTGGCGATATACCCTCAGATAAAGGTTTATAGGCGCCTCTACCATTCGGGCTAGCTCCCATGACTGAACCAAAATATACATGACATGTGGTTGGTAGCATATCAATACGATATACACCACCTTTACGATTGGCTCTCCCTGTCACCTCATTATGAAAAGCGGTAAATGCTTCAACCATAATATGATCAGCATAATCATCGTCATTTCCGTATTTAGGTGTTTTATTAGACACTATATGTTTAATAAAATCATGACCGATAAAATTATCATCGAGAGCCTTGATTAACTCCTGCATCGAAAAGCGTTTTTGGTCATATATATTATATTTAATGGCTGACAAGCAATCAGCGAGAGTCCCGATGCCAACGCCTTGAATATAATTTGTATTATAGCGAGCTCCCCCTGCATTATAATCACGCCCATTTTTTATACAATCACTCGTAATGATAGATAAAAAAGGTACAGGCATGTGCTTAGCATACAGTGTTTCAATCACATGATTGCCTGCTATTTTTATATCAACAAAATAATGAAGTTGCTGTTTAAAGGCTGCAAAAAATTCTTCATATGTTTTAAAATCCTCGGCATGGCCTGTTTGGAGACCTAGTTGTTTCTGTCCTATTTTATCAAAACCATTATGTAGTGTTAGTTCTAGAACCTTTGGCAAATTAAAATATCCTGTTAAAATATAGGCTTCTTTACCAAAAGCCCCTGTTTCCACGCAACCGCTAGCCCCACCTTGTCGAGCATCAATAATATCCTTACCAGCTCTCAGTAACTCACCGATAATAGCCTCAGTATTATAAAAGGCCGGCTGCCCCCATCCCTTACGAGATATTGCACAAGCCTCTTTAATAAACTTATGAGGAGATCTTTTACTAATCTGAACATTGGAGCTGGGCTGCAGCAGTGTCATTTCATCCATGGTTTCGAGAATCAAATAAGACACCTCATTGACACCATCGGAACCATCATCTTTAACGCCACCAGTATTAATATTGGCGAAATCTGTATAGGTGCTACTTTCCTTTAAGGTAATGCCGACTTTAGGCGGTGCAGGCTGATTATTAAATTTCACCCATAAACATTGAAGAAGTTCCTTGGCCTTTTCCCTCGTCAAACTTCCATCTTCAATACCTTGCTTATAAAAAGGATATAAATGCTGATCTAGGCGTCCAGGACTGAGAGCATCCCATGGATTAATTTCTGTTGTAACACCAATATGAATAAACCAATACATCTGAATAGCTTGGGCGAAAGTTTCCGGTTTATGAGCAGGAACAACCTGGCAGTTGGCCGCGATCGTTAAGAGTTCTGCTTTCCGAACTTCATCATTTTCACCCTTAGCTAGCTCTAATGCATACTCTGCATACCGTTGGCCATATGTAATAATAGCATCACAGCAGATTTTCATGGCTTCTAGCTGGCTCTTTTTTTCATAAGACAGTTCATCCTGTATTAAATCAAGAGACTCGATACTTTGCTGAATGTCAGCTTTAAAATTCAAAAATCCTTTTGAATACATTTTTCCATCAGCGACAGTATGACCTGGACCTCTTTGCTCCATAAACTCTGTAAATATCCCATTTTCATAGCAATCTAACCACTCCGGAGACATCTGACTTAAAATCATCTTACGCATAGAGCGATTTTCCCAAAAGGGAATTATTTTTTCCTGTTGTATTTTTTTTGCTGATCCATTGACCTTAAAAAATATTTTCTCTCTTTTGTCCATCACCGCAAAATCTTCTAAAGTATGACAACAAAGTTCGGGAAAACTTGGTGCATATTGAGGCAATTCGCCCTTTTCCCCGACAATTAGTTCCCCATCATTGATACAGAGTGTCTTCTTCTCCATAATATACTTAAACGTCAGAGCCCGCAAAACAGGAATTTCCACAGTTCCAAAATATTGTTCATAGGTCTCAGTCACCAGCACTGCTCTTTCAATAGACAGATGGGGTTTTAACCTAAGACTCTGCTCTCTGAGTTTTCTGATTCTTGGGTTCAGTCCTCTTACCTGCACTTTTTAGCCCCCTATTTTCACTTTATAATTGGCCTGTTCAAAAATTGACCTAATTTCCTCGAGCCTTTCATTCGATGGCGCAAAGAATTTCTCGCCAGAACACTCGATATTCCACTGTTGATATTTCCCTATTGCCATATCATGATAGGGAAGCAAATAAATGAAACCAATTCTAAGCATGGCGATAAAATCAAGGATCTGTTGAATATGCTCATTATCTGTATTGATTTTCTCAATGAGAGGTAGCCTTAAACTAATGTTAGCCCCGGAACTTGATAACATCTTGAGATTTTCTAAAATTAAAGCATTATCCTTGCCCGTATATTGGCGATGTTCTTTAGAATCTATCAGCTTAATATCATATAAAAAGACATCTATATATTCCAAAATGCGACTAAAATTTTCAGGAGGCGCATAACCACAAGTATCGACTACAACAGATATTCCTTGCTCTCTGCAAGCCTTAACCAAATCCAAGGCGAATTCAATTTGAGTCATCACTTCCCCGCCTGATAGGGTCACACCACCCCCAGACTGTTCATAAAAAGGCCTATCTTTTGCAATTTCAACCATTAACTGTGGCACTGTATATGATTTTCCCACTACTTCCCGGGCATTATTGCAGCAATTCTCTGCACAAACTCCGCAATAAGTGCATCGACTCAGATCATAAAAAACTTGCCCATCTACCATCAGAATAGCCTTCTGACGGCAACTCTTTATGCATTGACCGCAAGAAGTACAGCGATTGGAATGAGATAATATTTCCTGTCCGTAGCGTTGGCTCTCCGGATTATGGCACCACTGACAAGTCAGAGGGCAGCCTTTAAAAAATACTGTAGTTCGAATACCAGGCCCATCATGCACAGAGAATTTTTGTATATTAAAAATCAAAGCTGATTTCATTCGGTCACCTTCAATGCACTTTATATAGGCAAAAACCTGCGGTTACCTTAAGGTCCCACAGGTTACTGTCTACCTGCTACTATTGAGATTATAATACTCTATTTGGTTTAAAATTCCACAGATAACTTCACTTAATATGAACAATATGTTTAATCGGATAACCGATTTCCCCTAGACGTTGTGACAACTCTTTTGTCTCAGATATATCGGCGCGGATTACATACTCTATTTGGCCATCAGGCAAAGTATAACTCACCATACTACAAATATTGATACTCAGTTCTGAAAACACTTCAGTGATTTCATGCAGCAAACCAATTTTATCAGTGGCATCAATCGTCAGGCGTGTTTTACCTTCTGTCAGCCCCATTACATCAACAAAACACTTAAAAATATCAGTTTCCGTAATCACGCCAACAACTGCCCCTTGCTCATCAACAACAACTAAACCGCCTATACAATTATTATAGAGTAGCAGAGCCGCTTCCTCTACAGTGGCATCGGCCCTAATGGTAATCACCTTTTTCTGCATAATGTCTTTAATCTTTATTTTAGCTAGCAGATAGTTGAGTTCAAAAATTGATAGTGTGGTTGCCGGCGATGGCGATACCGCACGCAGATCCCTATCAGTAACAAGACCTACCAACTTGCCACCATCCACTATCGGTAAACGGCGAAATTTGTTAATACGCATAAGTTCTGATGCATCAGCAATTGTTGCCGCCGAAGTAATCGTGATAGGATTCGCTGTCATTCTTTGTCGAATAAACATTTCTATCATCTCCATTCTCTTTAAGTATATATCCTTACTTAACCGCCCAAATATGCTTTCCGTATTTCTTCACTGGCCGCAAGTTCCTTAGCATCACCAGCAAGGGTAATGCGTCCCGTTTCCAAAACATATGCTCTATGAGCA
>JAGFZX010000050.1 GCA_017889585.1 Bacillota bacterium | reverse complement strand
GGTTGTCATTATTCTGAGCCGCATTGCATTCTGCAAATAACAGCAGAACAAGTGAAGACCGCTGTTGATAGTATGTTGCCAAATCAATCAGCTGTAACTCCCGGTGGACAAGTCAGTTCTGCCTATTCTCCTCAGGTAGTCGTACCTAAGGTCAAACATAATGGAGGTAACAACATGCGAGCACTCTTTATTCATCCCAATTTTCCTGCTCAGTTTCTCAATTTAGCACCAGCCTTGGGTAAAAATCCTGACAATCAAGTGGTCTTTCTGACCTGTGATAGAGGAGTCAGTCCTACCTATTATCAACGCAGCCAGTTTCCCCCTGAATTGCAGCAAAAAATCAGTGTACTGCATGATGGTGTCAATAGTGACTTTTTTCAACCTAAAGCCGATACCAAATTGGTATTGCCCAACATCAATCTAGATTTATCTGATGTTGAGGAGATTGTGACCTATGTAGGGCGGGGGATGGAACCTTACCGCGGATTTCCACAGTTTATGGAGGCAGTGGATATTCTATTGAAACGCCGTCCTAAGTGCCATGTTGTCATTGTGGGGGCTGATCGAGTAGCCTACGGGAAGGCACTGCCTGATGGCAAAACCTACAAAGAATTAATGCTGGAAAAATTCGATATTGACCTGATGCGGGTACATTTCACCGGTCTATTGCCGTACAATCAATATCGCCAGGTATTACAGGCTTCTTCTGTTCATGTGTACCTGACTCGTCCTTTTGTATTATCCTGGTCCATGTTAGAAGCCATGTCAGCAGGTTGTCTGCTGGTAGCGTCAGATACTGCACCAGTTAAGGAAGTCATCAAAGACGGGGAAAATGGTCTTTTAGCGGATTTCTTCTCACCAGCGCAGATTGCCGCCCGTGTGGAGGAAGCCTTGACGAATCCTGACCGTATGGCTGGTATCAGACAAAGAGCTCGTCAGACCATTCTGGATAACTATGCATTGAGCAAACTGCTGCCTCAGCAAATCGCTCTATTGCAACAAGTCATAGAGCAGAAACGATGACAGCGGGGGCTAGACAACCAGTGCAAAAGCCACTATTGATCCAGGCCATTCTAGGGGAAACCAAGGTATGCTCACGAGTGCGTATCAGTGAGCCTCATGCATTTTGCCAGACTATACCTGGCGTGCGTACCATTGAGCAACCGCTCACGGCTGATTTAAACGTGGGGCTGCCGGGTGAAGATAAAGTTTTTATCTGGCAGCGGACTTGGCCGCAAAATATGGAGCAGCAGCAAATGCTGATCAAACGCAACTATCTTACAGTGGCCGAAATCGATGATGATCCCTTGCGTTGGCGTGAATATCATGAAGGTAATGACTTTTTCGCTTTCCGTGCCTGTCATGCAGTGCAGACTTCCACAGAACCACTGGCTGAATATTTAAGACAGTTTAACCCCCATGTAGCCGTATTCCCTAACCAGATTGCCTATTTGCCTCCACCCCGCCGCTATGATGCTGGCAAACCTATCACTCTATTTTTTGGAGCCCTGAATCGGGAGCAAGATTGGCAAGATATCATACCAGTCCTTAATGGTATACTTGCCCAGTGGAGGAGTAAGGTAGTAGTACAGGTTATCCATGACCGACTTTTTTTTGATGCCTTGCAGACCCCGTATAAAGAATTTATACCTTTTTGCCAGTATGAGGAATATCAGCAGATGCTGCATGCTGCAGATATTGCCCTGTTGCCTCTCAGTCCAACAAGGTTTAATAGCATGAAATCTGATCTGAAATTTTTAGAATGTGCCGCCCATGGGGTAGTAGCCTTAGCTAGTCCTACAGTATATGAGGCCACCATTGTGGATGGCATCACAGGACTTATTTATCACACTCCAGAAGAGTTTGCCCAATACCTGCAAAGCTTACTGGAGGGTGGTCAATGGCGGCATAGACTGGCAGGTAAAGCTTATGAGTGGGTGAAAACCCACCGCCTCCTTGGTGCTCATTATCATTTACGGATAGAGTGGTACAACAACTTGCTCAATAATTATGGGGTGCTGACAGAGGAAATATATCGACGATTGAGAAGAAACTGATCAATCGTGATAGGAAAGATAGCTTGATAGATGGTTGTTATGACAAATGTTCCAATTTTATCAATAAAAATGGAATTTTAAAGAAGGATTTTTATTTATTAATATAGAATTAATAAAAAATATATCTATATCTTCAATTAAGTGTTTTCATAAAGTGGTTTTTACAGTGTAATATCTCGTTTAATGGGAGATATTGTAGGGCAATAGTTTTTATATATATATATCTATATATAAAAATTTATGTATTTATTTTAAGGGAGATGGAGAAATGGCAATAACGATTAAAAATCCTACTGCAGCGAAAAAGCCGGGTACTGTTACGATCACTGGCACAATTGGTGAGAGTTTTTCAGTCGAGACTCAGTATTTAAACTCTAGCTGGACGATTACTGGTGGCGATGGTGCTGATAGTATCGTTGGTGGCGATATGGTTGACACAATTAAAACTGGTGCCGGCAATGATACGCTGAACGGTGGTGCAGGTGCTGATAAGCTTATTGGTGGCGCAGGTGATGATGTATATATTGTTGACAACATCAAAGACACTGTGACTGAATTGGCAGACGTTAAAGCGACAAGCACTAAGCCTGCAGTTCTTGGGGGAACAGATACCGTATTTGCTAGTGTAGACTATACATTAACAAATTTTGTAGAAAATCTGAATTTGACTGGTACTGCAATCAAAGGTACAGGTAACAAGCTTGACAATATTATTACAGGTAATGCAAGCGATAATATTTTAGTTGGTGGCGCAGGTGCTGACACTTTATATGGTGGCTTAGGTGATGATACCTTGTCCCTTGATACCTATGGCGATAAGCTAGATGGTGGTGAGGGTACTAATATATTAGATGCTACTAAGTATGTATTCAGCAAGGCAGGAGCAGGACAAACGTCTACTGGTTTAGCAATTGATGCTAATGCTGGTACATATGCTGAAATTCTTTTGACTACTAAAACAAAAGTAACTTCACAAAGCGCTACTGAAACTTTTACTAATATGGATAGTTTTGTTGGTTCTGCTAAAAATGATATAATGACTGCTGCTGACACTGGCTCTTCTTTGAATGGTGGTGCTGGTAATGATACCCTCAATGGTGGTATTGGTGCTGATACGCTGATTGGTGGCGCTGGTAAGGATTTACTTCTTGGCGGTGCTGGTGATGATGTATTGAGTGGCGATACTGGCGATACCTTGAATGGTGGCGCAGGCGATGACACGATTGTGTGGAATACAGGTATGATCATTGACGGCGGTGCAGGTACTGATGTGATATCAGCTGTCGATGCTGCTAAAAGTGTAACTATTAACTTGCAAGACGGCAAGACAACAAATGTAGAAAAAATAGTTGGAAGTAATTATGCTGATAAATTGACGGCTGGCACTACTGGCACTGTTCTTGATGGCAAAGCTGGTGATGATGTGTTAACTGGCGGTGCAGGCACAGATGTTTTCGTCTTTAATTCTGCGTATGGTAAGGATACGATTGTAGGTGCGACTGCCGCTGATTTTATTTTGTTAGGGGACAACTTGCAAAATGCGGATGGCAGCTTTGATCTTACAGCTCAACTTGTAAAAAGTGGTAGCGTCTACGACTTGGTATTGACAACTGGGAATGGCGAAAAACTAACCATTAAGAATTATAAAAATGATGGAGCTTCAGATGCCACATTTATTGATGCTGCTGGCAATATCCTTGATTTTTCAGGTTTGACTATTGGTGGCAAAAAAGTTGAAGTAGAGGCCACAGGTGACCAGGCTACAGATCTACCAGATTCAGCGTCTAGCGATGTTGCAAAGATTTATGAAGCCACCATTGGTGAGGATACAATCATTGCAGCTGGTAACCATACCAATGATACCCTGAAAATAAATGCTCCAGCAGATCTATTTGACTATGCTAGCTTCCTAGCTACTGATGGTTCTGGCATCAGCGTAGAACAGAGTGGACAAGATTTGGAAATTAGTTTTGGTACTGATCAAGGATCAGTAACTCTAGCAGGCTATTATGCTGATGGTGCGAAAAACATCACTTCTTTACAGTTGCCTGATGTTGGTCCTATCGGTGGCAGTGTTCTTAGTGGCATTCAGTTTGCTAATAATAGTGGTGATGAATTAACTGGCACTGCTAGTGGCGATATTTTAATCGGTTTGTCTGGCGCTGATACTCTTATTGGTGCAGGTGGTATTGATATCATGTACGGTGGCGCAGGTGCTGACGTGCTTGATGCTTCTGCTGATAGTCATGCCTTGTTAGTTGGCGGTACAGGTAACGATCTGTTAACAGGTAGCGGCGGATCTGACGTCTTGGTAGGTGGCGACGGTAATGACACTCTGACAGGTGGCGCAGGTAAAGATGTATATGTATTTGGTGGTACCTGGGGTGATGATGTGATTGTAGACAGCGGTACAAACTATATCGCATTTGCTAATCAGGCCGCAGTGAATGAAGATATTTTGGCGACAGTGGTTGATGGTCATGTAATTTTGACTTCTGGTGATAGCACAATTGATTTGGGTACTACTACTGTAGCTGGTGACTTCAGATTTGTCTTCGGTGATCCTGATGCTAATAATAGCGCTCTTTATAAGTTGGATATTACTGGCAGTACTGCGACTTTTTCAGCGACAGATACTACTGTTAATCTCCATACAGATGTATTCTCTAAATTATTATAAACCGAATATATCCCTACAGGGGCGGCTACCAGCCGTCCCTGTTTTTAATACCTATGTCCTCAGAGAGAAGAGTCCGTATGAGAAAGGAAAGGCGGTCAATATATGAGTGGAATTTCTGTTATAAGTAATATAGATGATACTCTAACAGGCAATGATGATGCCAATCTACTGTCTGGTTTGGCTGGCAATGATATATTGTCCGGTGAGGTTGGGCAGGATACACTAGACGGTGGAACGGGAAATGATGTTCTATATGGTGGCGAGGGGAATGATATCTTACTTGGTGGCGCAGGTAATGATACTTTGGGATATGACTATAACGATACGCTAGTTGACGGCGGCAGTGGTTATGATATGCTCAGCGCAGATGCTGCAACCCAGTCTGTAACGATTGATCTAAGTCAATCACGTATCTATAAAAATATAGAAGCCGTGCAAGGCAGTGCTTATGATGATAAACTGACAGGCAATAGCGGTGCCAATTATTTGGCTGGTGGCTATGGCGATGATACATTAAATGGTGGCAAAGGCATAGACACATTCGTTGGCGGTATAGGCAATGATATTTATATAGTGGATAATGCTCGGGATGTAATACATGAAAATGATGGGGAAGGTAGTGACACCGTTATATCCTCAGTATCCTATACCCTTGCTGATTATATAGAAAACATACAATTGTTTGGTAAAAGCAATAAAAAGGCTGTAGGCAACAATTTAGATAATTGGATGACAGGTAATGATGGTGCTGATCAACTCTTAGGAATGTCTGGTAATGATTTCCTGATAGGTGGTGCTGGTCGAGATACTCTGGATGGTGGTGTAGGAGTAGATACCCTGTACGGTGGTGCAGGGGATGATGTCTATGTGGTAGATGAAGCCGATGATATTGTGATTGAGGCATATAATGAAGGCTCTGATACTATTATGGCATATGCGGATTACCATTTGGCGAACGATATCTATATTGAAAAACTCATCCTTGTTGGTAAAGGAAATTATAATGCATGGGGTAATAGTCTCAATAACTATCTGTTAGGAAATAGCAATGATAATATTCTAGATGGCGGATATGGTGCGGATAGTCTGGTAGGTGGAGCTGGCAATGATACATTAGTATATGATGGGAATGACATACTTGTTGATGGTGGAAAAGGTTATGATATACTGAGCGCAGCTGCTGCAAATCAGGCTGTGATGATTGATTTAAGTAAAACACGTATTTATAAAAATATCGAAGTCGTCCAGGGCAGTGATTATGATGATACATTATACGGCACTACATCTGCCAATAACTTGTCAGGGGGTGCTGGTAACGACTGGCTAGATGGCCGTGGTGGTGCAGATACATTATACGGCGGTGACGGCAATGATATCTTAGTGTATTATGCAGGACGTACGAAATATGATGGCGGGGATGGCAATGATGTATTGCAAGGCGTTGCCAGTGGTAAACGCGGCGTTAAAGTCAGTCTGACTGATTTAGGCACACAAACTAGTAGCATTGAGATGCTGGTAGGTACAGACTATAATGATACCTTAGTTGGGGGACTGACGGATATGGTGGATACCCTAGATGGGGGCAAAGGCAGTGATCTGTTCATCGGTGGTGCAGCCGACGATACCTTTATTTGGGGGATAGGTAGTGGCAATGATACCATTCGATCAGCGGGTAATGATGATATCATCTGGCTCACTGGGTTGCAGGCCGAGGATTTAGTCGCCTATGTTCAGACTACAACCACGAAAGTAACAACAAACAATCTGATTTTAGCCAGCTCGGATCTTACCAATCATTTTAATGATACTGTGATTATTCAGGCTTTTGACTATGATAATTGTCCTCGTTTTATGTTAGATGGTAATGAAATTCAGCTGGTAGAGACGACTGAAGGTCATTATACTTTCGGTGATATAGAGAATATATATGGATCATTAGTGGCCGATTCCTTGACTGCTACTGACGATGGTATCATGGTCCATGGTCTAGTGGGTGACGATACTCTATATGGTGGTGCTGGCGACGATCAATTATATGGCGATGCGGGCAAGGATGTGTTATATGCCTTTGGCGGTAATGATACTTTGTATGGCGGCGAAGGCAATGATGCCTATGTGCTAGCAGCAGGCCAATCGGCAGATATGACAATTGCTGCAGATGCTGGTAATGGCAATGATGTTTTGTGGATACAGGCAGAGGATACTACGAAACTAAATAAGACTGTTAATAGCTTCTTTCTCGATATTACTGCAGAGACAACTGAAGTATCTACGCAAGCAGATGGTAATGATATTGTGGTGGATTTCGGTAGCTATGGTACCGTTTGTTTCAAAGATTATTTGGGCAGTAGCCATGTAACAATGACGGTGAAGGGGAAAACTGCAACGGCAGGGACAACTACTTTTACTGATGCTGTGATCTCTGTAGGCATTAATGGTTATGACACGTTACAAGCTAACCGGAATAATGTTTTTTTCGGCTTAGATGCAGATGACACGATTACTGGTGGTAATAAACAGAATCTGCTGTTCGGCGGCGGTGGTGATGATGCACTCACAGGGGGGAGTGGCAGTCGTAACTTCTTGCTAGGCGGAGATGGTAATGATACGATTTGGGGCGGGGGTGACTTGGATTTCATCACCGGAGGGTCTGGCAATGATGTATTGATGGGTGGTCATGGCGGTTATGACATCTATCAATTTTCAGCAGGCTGGGGCAATGATGTGATTAATGATCAAGCAGATGGAAGCAGTCTTCTTAATGCTTTATGTTTTAGTAATATGGGTCCTAGGGATATAAGTGTCTATGCTGACGATTCAGGATTGCATATTGTTTGTGGCACAGATACCATTGATATCTTGGGCACGAGTACAGTCGGAAATAGTTTCATTTTCCGATTTGATAGTGCGGCAACTGATTCTCATGGTGTTTCTAGTAACAAGTATGTCTATAGTAAGGGGGAATTTAGGGCATATTCTTCCTAAAAATAATAGCAGACCGTCAGGGACATGGCTGTCCCTGACGGTCTGTTTTTTTGTTGATATTCTCTAAAAGTTCTTCTCAACCCCGAAAAATGGTCCATTAATCCGAGTATCTAGCTTGTCCCCATTATCCTTATTTGCCTTGATTTTCAGGATTCGATAACCAGCTGTTACACTGAGTGACTTTTGGTCATCGATAAAGCTTTTGCCTCCCAATTCTGCATCGTAAAAATGGCCCTTACTGCCAGCATAGGCACCAGACAGGGATGCAAAGCCGCTAATCCGGCTTTCCCGGTTTGTTTCGAAGACGAGGCCAACTGTTGGAAAAATAATGTTAAAATCCTTAGTGAAATGTTCGGTTCCATCAATTTGATTGGACACGGCATTAATACGTACATTCCTAAGACCTAGTGTATAACCGTGTCTGATATCGCCACCTGCATATTCATTTGTATATTTTACCCAGGAAACTTGCAGGTCTTTAAAGTCAACATCTGTTTTAAACTTGCCAACTGAAAGATCCCAGCTGCCCATTTTAAAATTAGGTGTTCCTGTGCCATGCAGCGAAGTGCTGAACGAATCAATTTGCACTTTACTATTTTCTGTAAGTTGCCATGATAGACGCAGATCGTTAATGCTGCGGCTAGCAACACCTAACTGACTTTTGGCATCGACCCAAGGCACCGTCACACCACCTGATTCAGCTGGCCCTACCTTAGCGCTAAAAGTAGGCTTCCAGTAGCGATAGCTAACATCAATATCACCACTAGCAAAAACAGTATGAGATCCACTCAATATCACGGAAGCGAGTACGCAAGAGGCCAACAAACGAGAACCGTTTCTGAACATAAAAAAAATATCCCCCTTTTTAATTTATAATCCATATGTATAATATAGTAAGATGCATATCATCCATGATATATTATATGGAGAGGAAGTACAAGAGGGATATGCCTATAATTAAACCAGAATAACAATCGAAATATTGCTGTCCTAGCTGGATCGGTCAATGCCGAGGGTCTATATAAATGTGGGAGGAATAGTAATGGATATCAATTCTAAAATTTATGTGGCAGGTAGTCGGGGATTGGTAGGATCAGCCATTGTGCGTAAATTGCGGGCTGAAGGATATAACAATATTATAGAGAGGACAAGGCAACAACTGAATTTGCGTAATCAGGTTTTAGTGGATGAATTTTTCCGTGCAGAGCGTCCAGAATATGTTTTTTTGGCAGCAGCCAAGGTGGGGGGGATTCATGCCAATAATACATATCCTGCCGATTTTATTTATGATAACCTGTTAATTCAAAATAATGTTATTCAAGCGGCACATCAGTATCATACTCGAAAACTGATGTTTTTAGGTAGCTCTTGCATTTATCCCAAGCTTGCACCACAGCCATTGAAAGAAGAATATCTATTGACTGGTGAACTAGAACCGACGAATGAGGCGTATGCGATAGCTAAGATTGCTGGGATTAAGATGTGTCAGGCCTATCGTCAGCAATATTCTAAGGACTTTATATCTGTTATGCCAACTAATTTATATGGTATCAACGATAATTTTGATTTAGAAAATTCTCATGTGCTGCCTGCTTTGCTTAGGAAGTTTCATGAGGCCAAAGAACAAGGCAGTAAATGTGTTACAGTGTGGGGGAGCGGTAAGCCGCGGCGGGAATTCCTGCATGTAGATGATTTGGCAGATGCTTGCTATTTCTTGATGAATCATTATAGTGACCGTGAGATTATAAATATTGGTACAGGTAGTGATGTGACGATTGCTGAGCTATCAAGTATGATGGCAGATATTACTGGTTTTAGTGGGGAAATTGTATATGATGCTAGTAAACCAGATGGTACACCAGTGAAACGTCTTGATGTGAGCAAACTTAATATACTCGGTTGGCAGGCTAAGACTTCACTTAGAAAGGGTATTGAGCAGACATATGCGTGGTTTAAAGAACATTATTGCTAAATAAAGGAGAAACTTTCTTGGAAAGAAAAGAGCATGATTAAAAATTCGTGGCGCTGGTTAATTGTAATGTCTATTATTCTTATTATCTTTTGCCTCTCAGACATTCCCGATCTCCATATCATTCGCGAAGATCAACTACCCTTATGGTTAAAACAGTTGAGTAACAAGTACACTGTTAGGTTTGGCACAACAGGCTATTTCTCCTATGTGTTATCACTTCATCCTGATTATGTCTTACACAAAGTAGGGCATATTATAGCTTTTGGGACATTAGGGGTTAGTATCTATTGGGCTGCAGGCTACTCAGCAACCTGGGCGGTTGCCTTAACAGCAATGGCAGCTGCTTGGGATGAATGGCACCAATCTTTTGTGCCAGGTCGTAGCAGTCGTTTCGGGGATGTAGTCCTTGATACCTTGGCGGCAATGATTTTCATATTGATAGTGAAGACCATAAGGGGAAACATTAAAGATAAAGAGAAAACCTAATGAAATACTATTGCCATATGTAAGATATAAAAACAAAGTAAACATAAAGAATAGATGTTTACTTTGTTTTTACATGACTATATAATTAAAACAAACTGGGTAATTCCGCAATTTTGGGAAAAATCATGAAAAATATAAAGATCATGGAGAGTCTTTTTTTTTGTCAAAAAAAATAGAATTTAGAAATAACAGGATTTTATCCGTATTTGTCGAAATGAAAATTAATGAAGAATAAATAAAAAGGTGCTTAGAACGTATGGAATGGAGTGGGAAATTAGTGTTTGTGCAAAAAATCATAGGTTATGCATTGTTGGTTTGTATGAGTCTATCTGTCCCAGTAGCTGAAGCTGCTCTGGCAGGGGCTACGACTAAAAGGCAGACAGGACAAACTCAATTTAAAGTGCAATTTACACCAGTGAAAGAACAACAATTGAATGTACTGACGGAATACCGTCTCAGTAAATATGATGTTATCAATGTTGCGATTTTAGGCTTTGATGAAGCTAATTTCAAGAATATTATGGTGGGGCCCGACGGTTATGTCAACCTACCTTATGCCGGTACTATAAAATTAGGTGGTTTGGCCATACCGGAAGCCACCCAATTGTTAAAGGAAAAACTTGGTGATTACCTTAAAATACCTGGTATGGCCGTCATGGTTACGCAATACGGTCCACGCAAAGTATATGTGTTAGGTGAAGTGAAGGTACCGGGTGTACATACACTGGGCTGGGATAACATGAATATTATCGCTGCTTTATCTGATGCTGGTGGGATTGCTCTTAAGGGGCGCCCTAAGCACGTAGCAGTTGTACGTCAAATAGATGGCAAGATACAAATGCAGGAAGTTAATTTTGATCGTCTGGTAGAACAAGCTGATTTAACACAAAATATAGCACTGCTTGACGGCGATTTGGTATATGTACCAAAATCTAACAAAATTGATCTGAATACAGATATTATGCCGATCGTGTCAACGGGGCTATTCATGCATCAAATGACAAATTGATTACTTTAAAATTCTCTTAATATTTCATACACATACCAAAAGGAGTTGTTTCAGTGGAAGATCAAAATAACATTGACTTAAGAAAAGTAAAAGAAGTCATTAGAGAATATAAAAATAGTCTCATGGCATTCATAGTTTTCTGTACATTAGTAGCTATGGGGGTAGCCTTCATTCTGCCAAAAGAATATGAATCAACTACACTTATTCGTGCAAAAAGTCAGAAACAAGGTGGAGGAATATCCTTGCAAGCGGCATCAGCCTTAGCTATGCTAGGAGGAGGTGCGGTGACTAGTCCTACACAAGGATATATGGAACTTATGAAAAGCCGCACAGTTCTCGATCCCATTATTGCTGGAATTGACCTGCCAGATGAGAAAAAAGAAAAATTGGATAACAAAAAATTTGCCGAAAAATATTTGAAAATAACTAACACTAAAGGTACTGATCTGATTGAAGTGACTGCTGTGGGGCGTACTTCTGAAGAGGCCCAGCAAATTTCAGCAGATGTGGTGAAAAATTTTCAACAGTTACTCACAAAACTCAATCAATCAGAACAGTCATTAATGGTTAAGTTTTTAAAAGAACGTATCACCGTAGCTAAACAAGAAATGGAGCAAGCTGAACAAAATTCCGAAAAATTTCGCCAAAATGAAAAAATTTATATACCTGATGTACAAGCAAAAGCAATTATGGAAAAAGTATTAGGGTTTGATAAAAGACTTACAGAGCAACGGGTACAAAATCAAGCAGCACAAGTTAAGCTGCAGGGAATCAATGAACAATTACAAAAACAAAATGTAGCAATCAGTACATATGATTTAGCTGATAATGGTGCTATTCAGCAAATACGTAGTGCAATTATTAGCAAACAAATGGCATTATTAGATTTAAGGCAACGTTATCAAGATAAGCATCCTAGTGTAGTACTTGCAAAAATCGAAATTGATGAATTGAATGCCAAATTGAAAAATGAAGTCAATAATGCGATTAGTGCGGGCACGACATCCTTAAATCCTATTCATGCTGGACTACTTGGGCAGAAAGTAGCAGTGGAAACAGAACTCATGGTGGGGCAAAGTCTGATGGGATCTTTAGTTAATCTTCAAGCAAGTGCTGAGCAGGATATCAGTAATTTGTCAGCCAGTAGTCTGACTTATATTGCGTTGGAACGTCAAGTAGGTATTACACGCGAAGTATATTCTGTACTAATTAAGAACTATGAGCAAACCCGTATTCAAGAAGCCATGGAAAGCATGGACATCCAAATAGTGGACGAGGCGGATTTTCCAAAAAAACCATCAGCACCGAAAAAACTTCTAATTACAGCGATTGGCGGAGTGCTAGGGATCATATTATCATTTGTATATGTAATGATTATTTATAGCCGCAGAATTCGCAATAAAATTGAAACAGCGTGCTAAATTATTTTTAATGAGGTGAGAATATGACTCCTCCTGCAAGGAGTGGTGTAGCAACTCAAGCCCCATATCCTATAGGCTTTTCAACGAAAATTGGCTACTATTTGGCACCACTAGTATTGATGACGGTTGATTATGTAGTAATAGTAGCGGCATTGTTGACGGCATGGTTCATTCGGGTAAGTATTGTTCCTCAATATTTTACAAGTCTAATGCCTTTTGATATTCAGGGTATTTTATTGTATGTTGTTATTCCAAGTAATTATATATCTTTTTTAGCATATGAAGGTTTGTATAGTAAAAGATTACCTTTTTGGCAATGTGCAGAAAAAGTATTTAAAATTTGTACATATGTTAGTCTCTTTGCAATCATGGTTATGTATTTTGTTGGTACAGCAGAGCAGGTTTCTCGTTTGTTTGTTGCTTTTACGTGGATAATCAGCTTCGTATATCTTTGTATTGCCAGGTATTTTGTAAAAAAAGGGCTGACCGCTACAGGACTATGGCAAAAACCAGTCGTCATTGTTGGTGCTGGGAAAACTGCTGAGATACTAGCCCAAACCTTCACTGATGAACCAAGTATGGGTTATAAAATTGTTGGAGTGGTTGAGGATAATTTAGCAGAACGTCCATTAGTGCATAGATATCCGCATATTGGTACTTTTGCTACTGTTGAGCAGGCTGTGAAGTCAAGTGAAGTTCAGGATGTTATCATTGCCGCACCAGGACTGCAGCGCGAAGAGTTGTTGGATTTGGTGTACCGCATACAGCCATATGTAAGAAATTTGACCATTGTACCAGATTTATTTGGGGTGCCACTAAGCAATATGTCGGTTGAAACATTATTTAATGAGAAAATAGTGTTACTAAAGTCACGTAATAATCTATCATTAATACGGAACTTTTTGATAAAGAGATGTTTTGATATTGTAGCAGGAAGTATAATCTGTGTGATGATATTACCAATCTTAATAGTGCTGGCCATTAAGATAAAAGCTGATTCTTCAGGTCCTATCATGCATAATGCAAAAAGGCTAGGTAGAAATGGGCAAGAATTTTCATGCTATAAGTTTCGCACAATGCATGTGAATGGTGATAGTATGCTTCAAGACTATTTCAAAGAAAATCCATCAGCTAAAGAAGAATGGGATAAGTTCGCTAAGCTTAAGGATTATGATCCTCGTGTTACTAAAGCGGGGATGTTACTTCGTAGATATAGCTTAGATGAGTTGCCACAAATTATTAATGTGCTAAAAGGCGAGATGAGCTTAGTTGGGCCGAGACCTTATTTGCCACGTGAAAAAGAACGTATGAGCTACTACGCCAATACGATTTTGGATACAGTACCTGGAATTACAGGACTATGGCAAGTAAGTGGTCGTAATGAAATAACCTTTGAAGGACGACTGGAGCTGGATGTATGGTATGTCCGTAACTGGTCGTTTTGGCAGGATATAGTACTGCTGTTTAAGACTATAGGGGTTGTTATGGGAAGAAAAGGGGCGTACTAATAATACTTTTAAACGGGGTACTATTCATTGATATGAGATAAGAAGAGTAGTATGCCAAATGTACATACATATTATCAAAGTATAGAAGTTTATATCTTGAAGGGAGTCAGGTATTATTTCATTATTAATAAATAAAGATTTGATCTTTACAGCCCTAAATCAATGTTGGCGGCTAATTTCCGGACCATTATTGTTGATAATAATTCCACTCTATCTTACTCCAGAGGAACAAGGATATTGGTATACGTTTTCAAGTTTAGCAGCTCTTGCAATACTGGCTGACTTGGGATTTTCAAATATTATATTGCAATTTGCCGCACATGAGTTTGCTTATTTAAGTTTTGATAAGGAAAATTATATTGTAGGCGATGATTTACATTTAAAGAGATTAGCTACATTTTTTGTTTTTTGTCTAAAATGGGCTATTTATATAGTGTTGATAGCGTTTCCAATAATATTATGTATAGGTTTTTATATGCTGTCACAAAAAGTAACAGCAATGCAATGGCAGATTCCATGGCTAATATACGGTATTGGGTCAGGACTCATATTTCTAAATTCATCAATATTGTTTTTCTTCGAAGGTTGTAGTTCTGTTGCCAAGATTCAAAAATTACGATTAAAAGTGTCAATTGTAATGTCGGGTTTTGTGCTGATAGGACTTATTTTACAGTTTAAGTTGTATGCCTTATCATTATCAATATTGTTTGGTGCATTATGTGGTTTTGGATTAATTTATAAATCTTTTGGCAAAACAATAACACAGTTAGTAGCTGTTTCTAAGACATATACATATTCATGGAAATCTGAATTTTTAGCCCTTATGTGGCGTTATGCGATTAGTTGGGTCAGTGGATATTTTATTTTTCAGATGTATACACCACTTACATTTCAAATTCACGGTGCAATTGAAGCTGGTAAGGTAGGTATTAGTATTGCCTTATGGACGGCAGTATTTAGTGTAGCAAATACATGGATATGCGCGGTAACCCCAAATTTAAATATTTATATTGCTAAAAAAGAATGGCGATTGCTTGACAAAGTATTCTTTAAGAATTTCGTATTATCTGCGATGACATTTATTATGGGAATACTTACTGTATTCTTAGTGATTTACTTATTTAAAGGGAAGCTTTCAATTATTGACAGATTTGTAAGTTTCACATCAATGATGCTCTTAGCAGTCAGTTGGTTTTCGCAACTGATTGTTACAACATTATCGATATATCTAAGGGCTCATAAGGAAGAACCATTAGCACTATTTTCATTTATTTCAGCAGCATATATTAGTATTACTACTTTCTTATGCATTATTTATTTGCCAATCGAGTATTTATTTTTGGGGTATTTTTCAAGCTATTTTTTTGCTATCCCATGGATCTTGTATGTTTTTTATAAAAAAAGAAAAACCCATTAAAAAACGATTAGGTGTGATTAAAATTCTATGATGAAAAAGATATATGATAGTCTTCCTCAAGTTGTTAAGTCCTTACTCAGACAAACGATAAAAGAGCTGTTTCCTAACTGCATAATAAATAAGATTCCATGTATTATGTTAAGAATGTGGTATTATAAATATATATTAAATATTAAAATTCAAAATAACGTATTTATTCAATTAGGGTGCTATATTTATAATTCACGTGAATACTTTAATATAGGGACAAATACTATTATCAATAGAAATTGCATTCTTGATCGTCGGGGTGGATTGCATATAGGAGAAAATGTGAATATATCGCCTGAAGTTGCAATATTTACAAGTGGTCATGATCCTCAGTCGCCATCTTTCGAAGAAAGGTTGAACCCTGTTGCAATATATGATCATGTTTGGCTTGGCACTAGGTCAATGATTATGCCTGGTGTTACAATTCATGAAGGTGCAGTGATATTGCCGGGTTCTGTCGTAACTCAAGATGTGGAAGCTTATAAAATTGTAGGCGGAGTTCCCGCTAAGGTTGTTGCAGAGCGAAAACAAGGGATGAAATATGAACTTGGAAAATTTAGTAATGGTGATTCTTGGAGACCATTATTTATGTGAGAAGATTTAGTTAGGGTGTGATGAAATAATGAAAAATATTGAATTGTCTCCAGAGTCGTTGCTGCTTGCTGGATTTAAGTTTCCTCATCATTCGTCTTGTAGTGGATATCAAAACCTTGTAGATTATTTACCTGGAACTTTTATTGATGCGAATAAATTTTTTTTGGGTGATAGCGATTTTGGAACACTTAGAAGAAAAATTAACATGGGACTATTTGAGCTGTTTCTAAAATTTAAGGCTCCTAAATTTAAAGTTTATCATGCTTTTTATTCTGAAAATCATGTATTATTTAGTATACCGAATAATGCTAACCTCATTTCGGTAGCGACGGTTCATCTTCCTCTAGATTGGCTAGATGCAGATAAATATAAGGGAAGTATATGGACTCGTATGCGTCGCAATGCCTTTCAAAATTTGAATGGTATAATAACCCTAAGTAAGGGACAAGTCCCAACATTACAGTCTCTATTGCCAAAGACTCATATTAAATTTATTCCTTATGGAATAAACCCAATCTATCCAAGAAATAAGATGATATTAAATAGAGAAAAATTAAAAATAATAGTACTCGGATCTAATTTCAGAGATAAATATACTTTTTTTGAGATTGTTAAATATGCTATCAAGTATAAACCAGATTGGCAATTCAGTTTAGTAGGAGCTTCAAATGATTGGAAGACAGAGGCTTTAGAATTTCCTAATGTGAAGGTTTATCCTTATGTTAGTGATCAAGAGTATTTAAAAATAATCGAAGATTGTCATATAAACTTATTACCTGTGACTTTTGCCACTGCTAATAGTGCTTTATTAGAAGCCCATGCAATGGGATTGCCAAGTATATGTACGAATACGCTAGGCATAGTAGACTATTCATTAGAAACTACAAAGTTTTTTGAAGATATTAATAGTGCAATTAGACTAATAAGTAATATTGATGAGATGTCTGAGAGTGAGTACTATGATTTGCGTCAAAGAACAGCAACACAAGCTACAGAATTTTTTTGGCCATCAATAGCGAAACAAGTGGTTCAGTTTTATAATGAACTATCCAGTGGTGTGGTCTGATCGATGAGAATAATAATAAGATAATAGGAGTTTTTTTATGGATAGAAAACTAAATATAGTTCTTGTTAGTAATTTGTATTCACCTAATGTTATAGGTGGTGCAGAAATATTAGTATCCTTTTTAGCAGAAACTTTAGCGGCTCAACAACATAAAGTGACAGTAATATCAACAATGGGGCCATCAAAAGAAACAATACACAGATCTTGTATAAATGGGGTAGATATTATAAGATTTTTCCCCAAGAATTTATACTGGCTCTATCAAAAAGAAAATCCTAATATAATAAAGAGAGCGGCATGGCATGTAGTTGATGCGTGGAATTATTCAACGGTTAAACCTTTTCGTCAGTTGTTGATGTCTATTAAGCCTGATATTATACATACCCATAATATTGATGGCTTTTCTCCTGTTATTTGGTCTGAATCAAAAAAACTTGGATTACCTGTAATTCATACTGCTCATGATTATCATTATCTTTGTCCTCGTTCTACTTTGTTAAAGCGAAGTAGTGAAATATGTACTAATCCATCAATTATTTGCCAGATTTATCGCAAATGGTATGCATCCCAAATGGCTAATATTGATTGTTTTTCGTCACCATCGCAATTTTTATTGGATATATATAAGCAATCAGGAGTGGATTTTAAAAGAAGTACAATTGTGCGTAATGGTGTAATTGCTGAAAAGATCGTTGATGCAGTCGTTGACTGTTCTCAAGAAAAGAATAGGATTAATTTATTGTATTTGGGGCAATTATCTGAGCACAAAGGAGTCAGTACTCTTTTACGAGCCTTTGAGCGCATTTCACCAACACAGAGATATATTCTTAATATTGCAGGTAAAGGTCCTTTAGAAGATGAAATTAATGAGATAGCAAAAACCAATCCTTATATAAAATATCATGGATTTATTTCAGGGGAGAAGAAAAAAGAGCTTATTAAATGTTCAGACGCACTGGTTATTCCCTCAGAATGGTATGAAAATGCTCCGATATCTGTATTGGAAGCATATCATCATGGTGTTCCAGTAATCTCGTCAAATATTGGAGGGCTACCTGAACTTGTCCAACATAATGAGAATGGACTGTTGTTTGAGATGGGTCAAGCAGATAGTTTTGCTAGTCAGCTCATGAGAATGGCAGACCCAGCCTTAGTCAAGCAACTTAAAATAGGGGCTTTGAAATCAGGTCAACACTACACTGCAAAGCAGATGACTGAAGATTATTTGAGATTATATTCAGAACTGATTTAATTTTTTTTGTGAAAGGAAGTATTATGATAACAATATTGGGGAAAGTTTATCGATTTTTTATGACTATTGTTTTATTAAAAATCAAAGGTGTAAAATTTGGAAAACGACCATCCTTTGGTTTTCTCCTTCCGATCATTGGAAATCAAGGTAAAATAGAAGTTGGAAATAAATTTCGAATCAGAGGTCTTCAATTTAGAACACAATTCGGAACAGGAAAAGATGGAGAATTACTCATCGGTAATAATGTATTTTTCAATCAGGGTGTCAACATCTATGCTGAAAAAAAAATCGTTATCGAAGATGACGTATCATTGGGAGATTTAGTAACTATCTATGATACCAATTTTCATGAGGTGGGAGAAGGTGAAGGTATAAAGGTTAGTCCCGTATTTATTGGCAGAAATGTCTGGATTGGTCGTAATGCCATTATATTACCTGGCGCTCATATCGGAGAAAATTCTGTTATAGGAGCAGGGTCAATAGTGAGTTCAATGATTCCCCCAAACTCTTTGGTGGTTGGAAATCCGGGCAGGGTAGTACGAACATTGAAATGCTCAGCATCTTACGTAAGAATCGTTTAACTTTATGATGGGTGTAGCATCTGTGCGAAGTAGGTAATTTACTATTCATAGGCTCAATATAAAGTTGTCCCTAGCATAGAGTGTTATAAGGGGGCTTAAAATTCGAAAAATGACAAACTATAATCAGTTATTAATATCAGATGCCACTATAATATTATATTTATGTTCCTTCGTTTTAGAGGGGCCGCTGAGATATATACTTGTTAAAATTGGAATGGAAGGTCTAATATATCTACGAGATGTAGCCTTAGTTTTTCTAGTACTTACACCAACAATCAATTGCCTTACCAGAGAAAAATTTGAAAAACTAAATTTTTATACTCTATTATTTATTGCTTTTTATATTTTGATTGGCATTCTGTATACCCATAATATTTTACAAGTCTTATTTGGGATTAAAGTAATATTGCCATTTATAGTTGGAATTATGTATTATGATAGTTTATTCTTACACTCTCAGACTATATTAAAAAAAACCTATTCAATTTTTTTAGTCCTAGTTTGCACAGGAATATTTTTAGAGGGGGCATTAGGCAAATTACCGTGGAGTGGATTATCATATAACTTTGCCAGTTTTGAAATCGAGGCAACTCGAGCGTGGAATACCTTTGGTGTGGATCGGTTAGCTGGTTTTTCACGGAGCTCAGTTGATGCTGCAATACAAATTCTAATGTTCTCCATGTTTTTATTTAGTTATGTGAAGAAAACAAGGTTGATTTTTTTCATGTGGGCAGTTTCAGGCGTAGCGATTGTTCTGACTACGTCTAAGGGAATCATTTTATGTTACATTTTTATTTCTATATTTTTGGGATTACGTGCAATATTTCCTGAAATATCGTCTAAATTTCCAAGAATTTTAATAATTCCATTTATATTAATGATTGGGTTGCCTCTTCTTAATATGATATTTACCGAATTTAATTTTGATATGAATGTGGATGTTATATATATTTATATTTTTGATTCTTTCCGAGATAGACTGACATCGATGTGGCCAAGTAGTATACGAATGGTTCTAGATAATGGTAATATCCTTTTGGGTAGAGGTTTAGGTGGAATCGGTGAAGCGCAAAGGTTTTTTGAATATAGTTTGTATAGGCCTGCAGATAATCTGGTGATTTATTTGTACGGGTTGTTTGGGGTGGCTTCATTATGGATTTGCAACTATATGCTTATTAAGGCACAAAAGTTCGATATGTTAAAGCAAGAGGATTTCTTTCACTTTATGATTTTGACAACTTTGGTAATATATGGGATTACGACAAGCGTAATGGAAAATTCCTTATTTAGTCTTTTTACTGGTTTTTTGTGGCGAAAATTATATACATTATAACGATTGTATACGTATAGGAGGAGTCGAATATAAATATCACTATTGATTTAAGAATGCTGAATGCATCAGGTATAGGAACTTATTTGCAGAATTTGATTCCGCTAATAACGAGTTATTATTCAAATAGTACTTTTAGTCTACTAGGGAACTCAGAGCTTATTAACAGATATGAATGGAGCAAGGCTAAGAATATTAATGTTATTGAATGTAAAGCACCTATTTATTCAATTACAGAACAAATAGAGTTATATACAAAAATTCCGGATAATACGACAGTTTTTTGGTCACCTCATTATACGATTCCTATTCTTTACAAAGGCAAGCTATTAGTAACAGTGCATGATGTATGTCACTTAGCGATGCCACAATACTTGAGTGGTATACATCAACGATTATATGCCAAGTTTATGTTTAAAGCAGTAGCCTATAAAGCCAATGCAATACTCGCTGATTCTGATTTCACAAAAAAAGAGTTCTTAGGATTTTTCAATGGCAAGGATGAAAAAGTTCATCCAATTCACATTGGGATTAATACATCTTGGTATGGTATACAAAAACAGAGAGTGTGTCATAGCAAACCTTTTCTACTTTTTGTTGGTAATGTTAAACCCCATAAGAATTTAGTTGGTTTACTCAAAGCGCTTACCATCCTCGTGGATAAGATACCCCATGATCTTGTGATTGTTGGTAAAAAAGAAGGATTCATCACTGGTGATACTAAAGTATTTGAATTGGCAAAAACCCTAGGTGATAGAGTGTGTTTTACAGGATATGTTGATGATGAGACCTTACAGCAATACTTTGTAAATGCAGATGGTTTAGTGTTTCCTTCATTGTATGAAGGTTTTGGATTACCTCCGTTGGAAGCCATGGCTTGCGGGTGTCCTGTACTTGTTTCCGATGCGGCGTCTTTGCCAGAGGTCTGTGGTGATGCAGCATTGTACTTTGATCCATATAATTCAGAGGATATTGCAGAGAAAATTTTAGAAATGCTAAGCAATAAAGAATTACGAGAAGAATTGCGACAAAAAGGCTTAGTACAGGCTCACAGGTTTTCATGGGAAAAGTGTGCCGAAAAAGTGATCTCTGTTATCGAGGAGGTACTTGCTAAATGAAAATAGCCCTTATCCACGATTGGCTTGTGACATATGCTGGCGCAGAGCGAGTACTGGAGCAAATGTTAAATGTATTTCCTAATGCAGATTTATATAGTATGGTGGATTTCTTACCTAGTGATAAGCGTGATTTTATTAAAAATAAGGAAGTAAGAACTTCTTTTATTCAAAGATTACCATTTGCTAAAAGTAAATATCGTCAGTATTTACCCCTCATGCCGCTAGCGGTAGAACAATTTGATTTATCTAGCTATGATATCGTCATTTCCAGTTCTCATGCAGTAGCGAAAGGGGTGCTTACTGGACCTGATCAATTACATTTGTGCATGTGTTATTCACCTATACGTTACGCATGGGATTTACAACATCAATATTTAAAAGAATCAGGCTTAGATAAAGGTATAAAAGGTTGGTTGGCCAAGTCGATCCTGTATAACATTAGGAATTGGGATTATCGTACAGCCAATGGTGTAGATGGTTTTATGGCCATTTCGAAGTTCATTGCTAAACGCATTTGGAAAGTATATCGTCGAGAGTCTACACTAATTTATCCGCCAGTAGATGTACAAGCATTTACTTTCTGTGACAGAAAGGAAGAGTTTTATCTTACAGCTTCACGTATGGTACCCTACAAGAAGATTGATTTAATTGTAGAAGCTTTTTCTCAGATGCCTGATAAGAGATTAGTTGTCATTGGTGATGGACCAGATTATAAAAAAATTAGCTCTAAGGCAGGAAAAAATGTTGAACTCTTAGGCTATCAATCATTTTCTGTATTAAAGGACCATATGCAAAGAGCCAAAGCCTTTATCTTTGCAGCAGAAGAGGATTTTGGCATTGCACCACTTGAAGCGCAGGCTTCTGGTACTCCTGTAATTGCCTATGGCAAGGGAGGGGCATTAGAGACGATTCGTGGGTTAGATAAGCCGATGCCTACTGGGGTGTTTTTTGATCAGCAAACAATAGCTTCTATAGTAGAAACAGTCAATAGATTTGAAGAGAAACAAGAAGAAATTAGTGCTGCTGCTTGTCGTGAGAATGCTTTGCGGTTTGCTCCAGAACGATTTAGAAAAGAATTTGAAGAATATGTTTTACAGCAGATAAAATTATTTAAGATAAAAAATTAAAACAGTTATATTGCAAAAAAACGAGAGGTGTTTATTTATGAAGTCAGCATTAATAACAGGAATCACAGGACAAGATGGAGCTTATTTAGCAAATTTATTACTTAAAAAGGGCTATAAGGTATATGGTTTAATAGCCAGAAGGTCTACGAAAACCACCTGGAGACTAGAGTTCCTAGGGATAGAAGATAAAGTGGAACTGATTGAAGGGGATTTAACTGATTTAGCATCATTAATAAGAGCAGTAAGAAAGGCAAATCCTTCAGAAGTATATAACTTAGGTGCACAAAGTTTTGTAGGTACTTCCTGGGATCAGCCAGTACTCACTGCCCAGTCAACTGGTGTAGGTGTTTTAAATGTTTTAGAAGCAATTCGCTTAACAGACCCATCAATTCGTTTTTATCAAGCATCTACGAGTGAAATGTTTGGACTTATACAAGAACCAATGCAATCCGAAACAACACCGTTCTATCCAAGAAGTCCTTACGGGGTAGCAAAGTTATTTGGACATTGGATGACTATCAATTATCGAGAAAGTTATAATATGTTTGCCTGCAGCGGAATTTTGTTTAATCATGAATCACCTTTACGCGGTATTGAGTTTGTGACTCGGAAAGTCACAGATGCTGTAGTACGAATTAAGCTTGGCATGCAGAAAGAGCTGAGACTGGGCAATATTGATGCCAAAAGAGATTGGGGTTTTGCTGGTGATTATGTAGAGGCTATGTGGTTAATGCTTCAACAGGACAAGGCCGATGACTATGTAGTAGCGACTGGACAAACGACTACAGTGAGAGATATGTGTAAAATCGCCTTTGATTATGTTGGACTAAATTACAAAGATTATGTAGTGATTGATGAAAAATTTTATCGCCCTGCTGAAGTTGAAGTGTTGCTGGGTAATCCTGGTAAGGCGAAGGAAAAGTTAAATTGGGAGCCTAAGACTAGCTTGCAAAAATTGATACACATGATGGTAGATGCTGATTTGGATCGTATTAGAAAAGAGCAAGTAGATAACAGTTATATTTCTGAGGCTGCAGCAACACGTAAATAGTTTCCAGCTTATATTAAAAAAGTAAAGGTTGTGGAAATAATGCGTGTATTGGTAACAGGAGCTGGTGGTTTTGTTGGTGGATACCTGGTTTCGGCCTTGGCAGATCGAGGACATCATATTGTTGCTGGTGGAATTCAAGATAGTAACTGTAAGCTTGCAAGAGAGATAGAAACGTTAAATTTTGATATTACAGATTATCAAAGGCTTACAAAAATCATAGGTAAGATTAAACCTGATGCTATTATACATTTAGCGGCTCAAAGTATGGTACAACGTGCATGGGAAGAACCTGGCAGTACGATTGCTGTGAACACGATTGGTACGATCAATTTAATAAAAGCCGTCACAGAACATGTACCTGGAGCTAAAATTATCAATATTGGTACAAGTGAAGAATATGGTTTAACAGGTGGGAATAGTGAACCTCTTGAGGAACATTATGATTGCTTGCCACAAAATCCTTATGCTGTCAGCAAATTGGCAGCAGGGCAAATCGCTCTTCAATTAGCGAAAAAAGATCATTTAAATATAGTTCATGTAAGACCATTTAATCATTTTGGTCCTGGACAGCGGCGTGGATATGCGGTGAGTGATTTTGCTGCACAAGTTGCGCAAATAGAAAAAAGGCTATGTCCTCCTGTAATTAATGTGGGTGATTTAAGTGCACAACGGGATTTTACAGATGTGCGTGATGTGATTGAGGCCTATATTACATTACTAGAGAAAAACGTGGAAACTGGTATTTATAATGTCTGTTCCGGACAGCCTCGGAGTATTAACGGAATACTTAACTTTTTGATTGAGCAGTCTAGGGTTCCTATTACAATTCAGATCGATAGGGAAAAACTAAGACCATCGGATGTTCCATTATTTGTTGGCTCAGCCAGTAAAATAAAGAAAGCTGTGGGCTGGGAACCGAGAAGAGTGTTTGAGGATAGCTTGTTAGAAACATTAGAGTGGTGGCGTAAGCAAGATATGTTGGCTGCTGCAACTTTGAGAAGATAGAGAGGAATATAGCGTTATGAAAATTATCATTTTAGCAGGTGGTGGTGGGACCCGTTTATTTCCCTTATCCCGTACTTGCTTTCCTAAGCAGTTTATGAAAATAGATTCTGAGCACTCCTTATTGTCTCAGACCGTATCGAGATTTATGAAGATGGTTAAGTCTTCAGATATTGTGATAGTAACCAATGAGGATTATATCCATCATGTGAAGGCAGAACTTGCTGATTGTGGCGCAAAAAATGCTCATATTGTACTTGAGCCAGTGGCCCGCAATACGGCACCGGCCATCGCATTGGCAGCAAGATATTGCCTGGACGAACTAGGGTCACCAACAGATGAAGTGATGTTTATTTCCACATCAGATCATATTATTCGGCCCAATGATGTATTTGTTAAATCGGTTCAACAGGCAGTTGAGATGGCTACACAAAACAAAATTGTTACTTTTGGAATAAAACCAGATAAACCTGAAACCGGTTATGGATATATACAAGCTGGCAGTCCTTGTGGATGCGGATATGCTGTTGAATCTTTTCGCGAAAAACCAGACAGGGATACTGCTGTAAAATACTTGGCAGATGGCAATTATTATTGGAATTCAGGCATGTTTGCCTTTACTATTGGTCATTTTATGCAGGAATTACAAACATATCAGCCAGATGTTTATCAATTAGCAGCAAATAGCTATACTGAGAGTTTGAACAAGTTTGAGGCGATGCCTACGATTTCGATTGACTATGCGGTAGCTGAGAAGTCTGAAAAGGTAGTGACCATTCCCCTGACGGCTTATTGGAATGATATTGGCTCGTGGGATGCTATTTATGATGTGCTAGATAAAGATAAGGATGGCAATGCGGTAAAAGGTGACTGTATACCCCTTGATTGCACCAATACCTTGATGCTAGGACGCAGTCGTTTGATTGCTGGTATTGGGCTGGAAGATTTGCTAGTTGTTGAGACCGATGATGTCATTGTCGTAGCGAAGAAAGGGGAGTCCCAGAAGGTCAAAGATTTGGTGGGGGAGCTTAAGAAATGTGGTCGCCGTGAGGCTGATGAGCATACCACCATGTATCGCCCATGGGGGAGCTATACGGTACTTGGTGAAGGTCCTGGATATAAGATGAAGAAGATTACGGTGACTCCTGGACAAACACTGAGCCTGCAAATGCATTATCATCGCAGTGAACACTGGATTGTGACTGGTGGTACTGCTAAGGTGACACTAGGTGAGGAAGTCAAGATCGTTCACGAGAATGAGAGTGTTTTTATCCCGATGTCGACTAAGCATCGCTTAGAGAATCCAGGGCGTATGCCGTTGGAGATTATCGAGGTGCAGAACGGCAAGTATTTAGAAGAAGATGATATTGTGCGGTTTGATGATGTATATGGAAGAGTATGATGTTAGAGAATAATAAATTTTCAGCTGTGGCATATGCTGCAGCTGTTTTATTTTAGGTATATTGTTGGTATAATCAGAGAAGAAAAAATACCTGTCTGGCTAGATTTGGCAGCATAAAACATACACAGATGAAAAAAAGGAGCATATAATCAATGTATGACCTACACAGTCACATTTTACCTAATCTTGATGATGGTGCAAAAGATATGGACATGTCTCTGGCAATGCTGAAAATTGCTATTGAAAATGGTACGAAAGGCATCGTAGCCACTCCTCATGTGATAGAGGGTGAATGGCTGCCTGCTTGGGATAGAATTTTGGCAGCGTGTGATACTTTGCGGAAAACGGCCCAAGACACAAATATTGATCTGCAGATTTTTCCTGGGGGGGAAGTGGCTATTTATCGTGATATTTTAGACCTGCTAAAAGGGCCAGGAGCCTATTGTATCAACAACGGTCGATATCTGTTAGTCGAATTGCCGGCAACCCACATTCCCAGTTTCACGGAGGACTTCTTTTTCACACTCCAGGCCAGAGGCATAACCCCTATTCTGGCTCATCCTGAACGGCATCCAGAGCTTGCCAA
>JAGFZX010000049.1 GCA_017889585.1 Bacillota bacterium | reverse complement strand
TCATTTCAACTTCCGCCAATCTCGTTTTTTCCTATTATACATAGAAATACCCTACAGGGTAGACTTTTTTTAAGTGTCTACTCTATAGGGTACATTTTAAAAAGCCAAGTCTTTTCTTATATAGACAATTCACTTATTATATAAATTCATCGCCTTAGCCATCCCCTGTTTAACAATACATTCCCCCGCTTCAGCAGCCCGAGCTATTGACTCATTCAATAATGGCTGTTCTTCTGGCGTAAAGCGACTGAGTACATAGTCCACTACCTGCCAGTTTGTCGGAGGGCGGTCAATACCAATGCGCACCCGAGCGAAGCTACCACTCGTTAGATGGGTCAACAAAGACTCTATGCCGCGATGTCCGCCTGAACCACCTTTCGTCCGCAGACGCAGTCGCCCTAAAGGCACGTCCATATCATCGAAAATAACGATAACATCTTCTGGTAATACTTTATACCAACGTACCAATTCTCCCACGGCGATGCCACTCAAATTCATATATGTTTGAGGCTTAATAAGCACTACTGGCTCTTCAGCTCGATATTCAGCTACTAGTGCTTGATTACGTTTCTTCCATGAAGATATGCCCCAGCGGCGCGCCAATTCATCAATGGCCATAAATCCGACATTATGCCGAGTATCACTGTATTCACTCCCAGGATTACCTAGACCTACAACCATTTTCACTACTTAATATCCTCCGTTTTATTCAAAATTTCATCCACAGTCACAAATTGATAACCTTGAGCCATTAGAGTTTGAATAATGCGCCGCGCAGCCTCTACACTTTGAATCCTGGGCGCCTCGGACGCAGTGCCATCTCCATCATGCAGCAAGATAATAGATCCATTCTTGACTTTTTTCACAGTACGATCGACAATCACCTCTACCCCAGGATTGGTCCAGTCCCTACTCATAACTGACCATTCCACCACTTTCAGAGATCGTTCAGCCATAATTTCCATCACCACTGGATCACGAAAGCCATGGGGCGGGCGTACTACATGAGGCGCGGTACCAGTAATTGCCGCTATCACTTTACTTGTATGATCTACTTCTTCTGCAATGGTTTTTTTATCACTTTTCAACAAATCAACATGATGATAGGTATGGTTACCCAATTGGTGACCTTCATAAGCAATCCGCCTTACCAACTCAGGATTTTTTTGCACATTTTCCCCAACAAGAAAAAACGTAGCCGGCACATTATATTCTTTTAAGATATCAAGCAATTGTTCAGTATATGGTGAATAAGGACCATCATCAAAAGTTAGTGCTACTACTTTTCGTGACGTCTCTGACTCAACAAAAACTTTGCCAAAAACATTATTATCTGGCAGTACAGCACACAATGTTAAAAAGACACCAATAGCGATGCCAAGCACCGCCATACCAATCCCTATACGCTTAGGACGCCTAAGCATCTTACGATAATCTAATATGAGCCCGCCGAGTACAATAAATGTTAATAATCCCAACATACTAATCAACCGTATTTTTATGTCAAACATGAGGGTGCTCCATTTCTCGAAACATAATTAACCATTTCCCCTGAGAATCCATCGTATAACCATCCGGAGCAAAGCCCCACTTTTCATATACCCTAATAGCTGCCGGATTGTCAGGCCGCACTTCGAGACGCACTCTAGTGACCTCTTCAGTCCTAAAATAATCGATAGCTGCTCCTATAAGCTGACTAGCGATGCCTTGTCCCCTAGCCTCAGGTGCTACCGCAATAGATAAAATACGACCATTGGCCGTTTTGGCTGGCGCGATAGCCGAATGCAAAAAAGCTAACTTATTCATCACAATGACTTTTACGGGATGCAGTCCAAAACCATACTGTCCTGTAAGCCATCGCCATGTCCATTTTAGCAAATGCCCGCCCCATAAAGCCCTAAGCCATAGTCCTGACAGTTTGGTGGGTGCAAAACAATAACCAATATACTGTCCCTGTGCATCGCGAGCTAGTAGAGCAGCACGCGGCTCTGCCTGATATACCAATGTAAATACATCCTGCATAGCTTGGGGCTTAGGCAAACGCCCGCCACAGTGATGCAAGACACTCTCTTTAAAACTGACCGTAAATAATGCCGCAATGACTGGAATATCTGATAACTTCGCTTGTTCGATGATGATTCCCGACTTTTTCTTCAATGATTCTTGTATCATTAACATCACCATCCTTAATGGGATTATACCATATTACAGTTTACGCGCAAGATGGGGATTTGACTTATTCATCTTTTATGATCCTGTTTATTTCACTCTCATTCTTACCTAATACATCCTTAAGTATTTCCCTCATATGCTGTCCAAGGATAGGAGCAATCGTATTGGCAACAGCTGGCGTTTTACTCATTTTCAAAGGCGATCCTGCCATTTTAAAAGTTCCCGCTATTGGATGCTCAACCTCAACAATCATATTTCTTGCGGCCACTTGAGGATCTTTTATTACCTTATCCACCGTATTTACAGTTCCATACGGTATCCCTATAGTATCGAATAGCTGCTCCCATTCCATTGTGGTCTTTGTCTTTGTCTTTTCCGTAATCATTTCAGCTAATACATCAATATTGGCAAGCCTTTGTGCCGTCGCAAGAAATCTTTCATCCTCAATAAGATTCTCCAGTCCCAGAGCCTTACAAAATGACTCCCAAAGTTTGTTATTGATCCCACCTGCAATAATCTCCCCGTCTAGCGTCTCAAAAGGCTGAAACGGTGCCAGTCCAGTATGTCTGTTGCCAGCAGGTTCGGGTACAACACCTGCCACGCAATAATCATTTATAAAATTTTCCAGTATGGCTATCGTCGAGTCTAGCATGGATATATCTAAATACTGACCTTCTCCTGAAATATTTCGGTAATTAAGGGCCGCGAGAATTCCGATTGCTGCATAACATCCCGAAAACATATCCGAAATCGATGAACCAGTCTTCATCCCTCGCCCGCCTTTTTCACCAGTTATACTCATAAGACCTGACATTGCCTGAATAACGATATCCAATCCGCCTCTATCACGATAAGGGCCATTTTGCCCAAATCCAGAAATTGATGCATAAATAATCTTCGGATTGCTCTTTCTTATTTCATTATATCCGAGGCCCAACCTGCTCATAACGCCTGGTCGGGCATTTTCCATGACAATATCAGCTTTTGCCGCAAGTTCTAAGGCTATTTGTTGGTGCTCTGTTTTTTTTAGATCCAGTATTATACTTTTCTTGCCCCTGTTCATACTCATATAGAAAGCACTTTCACCATTTAGAAAAGGCGGCGAGGTTCTGGTATCATCTCCTCCAGGTTTCTCAATCTTAATAATCTCTGCTCCTAGATCTCCTAAAACCATAGATGCATAGGGTCCAGATAATTGTTGGGTAAAGTCTAATATTCTAATTCCTTTAAGTGCTTTTTCATTACTACACATTTTATGATTCCCCTTATTAATCAGAACAGGAATCCTCCTGCCTCCGATTTGCATTAACACTATTATAATATATTTTTCAATTGAATTGGATAGTTATCATATATAATAGAAAACAGGGCGCGATCTCCGCACCCTGTTTTCCATTATTATATCGATTATTCTTCAAACATTTTACTAACAGGCAGTTCACTAAAAATCCTGAGTATTGCCTCACCCAAGAGGGGCGCCATGGACAATACTTTAATTTTTTCATTTTCTTTTTCCACTGGCAATGGGATGGTATTGGTAATAACCAGTTCTTTAATAACTGAAGCTTTAATACGAGCTACTGCCGGATCGCTGAGTACACCATGAGTACAGCAGGCATATACTTCCTTAGCTCCAAACTTCATCAAAGCATTAGCACCCTCCGTGAGAGAGCCAGCAGTATCAACAATATCATCAATCATAACTGCTGTTCTGCCTTCTACATTACCAATCAAATTCATTACCTCAGCCACACCGGGCATAGGGCGACGTTTTTCAATAATGGCAATCGGTGCATGCAGTCGATCAGCCAACTGCCGTGCACGGGTTACTCCGCCTAGGTCAGGGGATACAACAATTAGATCATCCAAGTTTTTGGAACGGATATATTCAGCTAATAGAGGTACACCCGGCAAATGATCTACGGGAATATCAAAAAATCCTTGAATTTGTCCAGCATGCAAATCAACAGTAATGACACGGCTAACTCCAGCTGTTGTCAGCAAATTGGCCATCAACTTGGCGGAAATAGGTTCACGTCCCCGAGTTTTACGGTCTTGCCGAGCATAAGCATAATAAGGAATGACAGCTGTAATGGTCCGAGCAGAAGCCCGTTTGGCAGCATCTACCATAATGAGAAGTTCAATCATGCTGTCATTAACAGGATTACAAGTAGGCTGCACAATAAATACATCCTTACCGCGCACACTCTCATCAATAATGACTTGGGTTTCTCCATTATTAAAATGCCCAACAAAGGCATTACCCATAGTAAGACCTAAATGGTTCGCAATTTCCCTAGCCAAAGCCGGATTCGCATTACCGGAAAAAATCCGCAATCTCTTAATATCTTCAGACATATAATTTACCTCCTGAATATGCTTGCTAGTCTATTAGTAGCAAAATCCCATTTTTATTTTCTATTTACCCAACCCTCAATATTACTTTGACGGGCTCTTGCCACACCCAAAGCATCTGATGGCACATCTTTAGTAATCGTTGATCCAGCGGCCACATAAGCACCTTTACCAACTGTCACAGGGGCTACCAAATTGGTATTACAACCGATAAAGGCTCCATCTTCAAGAATGGTACGATGTTTTTTCTTGCCATCATAATTGACTGTTATAGTACCTGAGCCAATATTAACCTTCTCCCCCATATCAGTATCGCCAATATAACTCAAATGAGGAATTTTACTACCTGTTCCCACTTGAGAATTTTTCACTTCTACAAAGTTGCCAATCTTAACTCCATCTGCCAATACGGTATTCGGACGCAAATGAACATAAGGCCCAACTGTCACACCATTACCGATTTGACAATCATGAGCATATGTGAAATGCAATGTAGTATTCTCACCAATACTGGAATTTTGAATACGGCTATTCGGTCCTATTGCTGAGCCTCTGCCAATTGTAGTAGCGCCTTCAATCCAGGTAAAAGGATAAATGACAGTATCAGGTTCAATACAGACCTGATCATCAATGAAAGTGCTGTCAATATCCATGATGGTAACACCATTATCCATCAAACTGACCAATTTGCGTCTTCTTAATATTTTTTCAGCTTCAGCCAGGTGCATACGAGAATTAATACCCAGCGTTTCCTCTACATCATCAACCTGCACTGCATATACTTTAGCTTTTCCCTGAGATTTTACCAAAATATCAATAACATCTGTCAAATAATATTCGCCCTGCATATTGTTGCAATTTATGCTACGGAGTGCGTCAAACAAGGCTGCCCTGTCAAAACAATATATACCTGTATTGACTTCATTGACAGCAAGTTCACTGCTTGTAGCATCTTTTTGCTCGACAATCTTAAGTATTTGTCCATTGTCATCCCGGATCACCCGGCCATAACCAGTAGGATCAGTCATACAAGCGGTCAAAACCGTAGCACTCGCCTGCAGAGCCTGATGCTCAGCAACCAATTTAGTTAGGGTTTGCCCTCTTAAGAGAGGTGTATCACCACATAGCACCATAACCGTGCCATCAAATCCCTGTAACAAATCACCAGCTTGCATCACTGCATGACCTGTACCTAGTTGCTCGGCCTGTATGACATATTCGGCCTGAGTTCCTAAGGTAGTTTCAACGCTTTCCGCCCCAAAACCAACGACCACAACTTTGCGCTTAGCACCTGCAGTTTGTGCTGCATTAAGCACATGTTCAACCATTGGTTTACCGCCAATGCTATGTAGCACTTTAGGCAATGCTGACTTCATGCGTGTGCCTTTACCTGCTGCCAAAATCACCGCCAGTAAATCTGTCATTAACCTTCCTCCATTCAGTCAAAAACCATATTTACGGAATCAGAAATTATATCTCGATTCCAATATCCAAAACATTAAACTTTTATTTTTTCGACACTGCTCTTCACATTCCTGCAGGAAAATAAAATTTAATAATTGAGAATTTTCTAGATCATCCGCGCATTATATCCATACTGCCTTAGGTTCGTCAAAATCTGTTCGGTATGTAGGACATCACGGGTTTCTAGACTAACCTCGACCACAGCCTGGCCGATAGGTACATTTTGCTCTACTCGATTATGAGATACATGAATTACATTAGCCCGCGTATCAGCAATGACAGTTAATAACTGTTGCAGTACACCAGGGCGATCGTTAATAAAGGTAGAAATTTTAATACGCCGACCAGCCTTAACAAGTCCACGTTCAATGATACGGGAAATAAAATTAACATCAACATTACCACCAGAGACAATATTAACAACTTTACCCGAACCCGGAATTTTATGATTAAGAATAGCAGCAAGTCCTACAGCTCCTGCACCCTCTACCATTAGCTTAGCCCGCTCTAGCATCATCAAAATTGTACTAGCAATCGCCTCATCATCTACGACCACAATATCGTCAACATATTTATCTATGATATCAAAGGTTAAGTCTCCAGGGACTTTGACAGCAATACCATCAGCAAATGTCATAGCATCAGGAGTCGTTTTCCGTGTATGCGCCTGTTTCGACATATACATGGCTGGTGCTCCTTGAGCTTGAACACCATAAATCTTAACATGAGGCGCTAGTTGTTTTACAGCTAGGGCAATACCGGCAATGAGTCCCCCACCGCCAACAGGCACTACAATAGCTGATACATTATCAAGCTCCTCAAGTATCTCCAGACCAATCGTACCTTGTCCTGCGATAACCTGATAGTCATTAAAAGCTTGAATAAAGGTTTGCCCTTGTTCTTTTTCTAGTTCCTTAGCTCTTTGAAAAGCGTCATCATATACCATTCCATTTAATACCACTTCAGCTCCGTAACCACGAGTCGCCATAATCTTCGCCAAGGGTGCAGCTTCCGGCATGACAATCGTGGCTTTAATATTGGCCATACGGGCAGCATAGGCCACCCCCTGAGCATGATTACCTGCTGATGCCGCAATAACACCCTTGAGCTTTTCCTCAGAATTTAGTGAATGAATCTTATTGTAGGCACCACGGATTTTAAATGATCCCGTTTTTTGCAGATTTTCCAATTTTAAATAAACTTCATATCCAGCCATACTACTAAATGTAGTGCTTTTATCCAGGGGTGTATGATGAACCACATCATACATAGCGCGATGAGCCTGCTGAATATCTGCCAAAGTTATACCTTGCATAACAATGTGCCTCCCTCAATTATCATAAGTTGATAACAAGCGCTTTTTTATTAGAATACTGGTCTAATATCTATTGTCTTAGTATGCTGATCTACATCATGTAACATGAGTAGTGCCAAGTATTCTTCCACTAATTTTTTTTCAGGTTCATTCGTGGCGATGAGCACCCCTGTCCCTACCACCTTGGCACCTACTTCATTTGCCAGATCAATCATACCTCGTGCCGTGCCGCCAGCCTTCATAAAATCATCAATTACCAAAACTTTAGAACCTTGCGCAAGAGCCCGACGGGGCAGAGACATGGTCTGAATGCGTTTCGCCCCGGTCACATAGTTGATACTGACTGACGGCCCTTCTGTAACCTTACTTCCCTGACGCACAATCACCAAAGGTAAACCAAAAGCCCGCGCAGTGGTAAAGGCTAGAGGAATTCCCTTGGTTTCCACTGTCATAATATAGTCAGGTGCCAAATGAGCAAACCTTGTGCGAAAAATCTCACCTACCTGCATCATCAAATCAGGCATAAATAAAATATCAGACATATACAAATAACCGCCAGGAATAATCCGTTCAGGTTCCGACAAACGTGCAGCAAGCGTTGTCAGCAATGTATTCATACGCTCTTCACAGTGGCATGGCACATAACGGAGCCCACCGGCAGCACCTGACACGGTCTCAACTGTCCCAAGGCCAAACTGCTCAATAGCCTGCTTTATGGTTACCATATCCTCACTCAATGTAGATTTCGCTGCGCCAAAGATATTGCTAAAATGCCCTAAGGAAAACAAGTACCCAGGCATATCCATCAACATTTTGCTAAGAGCTACTACCCTTTCAACTCTTCGAACTTTAATCATTACTTATATCCTCCATCACAACAATGCCGAATGTTTTTGCACTTTTAAATATTATTATTCAGTTTCCCCATAAAATTACTAAATCCCTGCAAAGATATCATAAATTTTTATTATACTTACTATTTTATGATTCCCATAACTTATTCCTTCTAATACTATAACAAAAAGCGCGATAACTATTATCGCGCTCGTACTATATATCATTATATACGGAAAGAGAAGGTAGTGCGTACTAATTCTAGATCACTAGGTTTATCAACATCAATTCCCAGTTCTGGATAGGGTGATTGAATAACAGCCCCAGTAATACCCAAAAGATCAGCTACACGCTCTTTAACCTTACTCAAACTTAATTTGCCAATTAAAAAGCTCAATACAAACCCCCAGCCGAGTAAACAGCATAATTTAAACGGATTTTTACGATTTTCAATCAGTTCACTAGCGACAGACAAACATTGAGGTACAATCACCGGGTTTACCAAGAAAACATTCCCGCCTGTATATGTTCCATCCTTAAAACGCACATAAGTGCGCTTATTACCTGGATAATGCCTATTATTTATCTCCTTGCTGACAATAGGATAATATAGATCAACCTCTACTTCAGCACATTGGTTCAGAAAATGATCAATAGCTGCAGGTGTTAAGAGCGGTATATCAGCTGTTACTACCAAGACCTTACGTTTATGTTCAAGAGCGTTCATACCTAGTTGAATTGTTTCAATAATAGTACTGCCACCCTCAATAAGTATCACATTCTCGGGAAACGTGCAATTGGCTAATTGTTTAACCGGACCAAGTATAAAAATCCTCTCTACCTGGGGAGTAGCAGCCAACGCATCTGCCACAAAGGTCACCATAGGCTTACCGGCTATTTCAATCATCGCCTCATACGACTGAGATGAAAACCGACTTAAATGTTCATTATTTTCACCACCAGCCAGTATAATGGCATCATACATATAACCAACACCTCCCCTATGATTGATATAAGATTGAGCTCTATAAAAAATAATCTTTATATTATATCACAAAAATTCAATATTATTCTTCATCAGAAACTTGACTTTGTTCCAACATGTTTTTCAGTAAGGTTTGCTCAGCATTAGCCATATGCTCACCTGCAAGCCTTTTAGCCAAGGCAACATTACGCCTTCCAAGAGATTCTACCATGCGAGTATGTTCGCCAAGCATTATCTTTAGTCGTCCTGGATATGACATGGACAATGACCTAAAACGAGTCAGTTGTTCCCGCAAATTATTTATAATTCCTACAAGACGGGAATTTCGACTAGCACTATATAGTAAATCATGAAACGCACTATCAGCCTCCACGATTTTTTGCATATCATTCTGTTCGATATACTCACCAAGCTCAACTAACAAACGCTCCATCTGTTCGAGTTCTTCTTCAGTAATACGCTCAGCAGCCAGTCCTGCTGCTAAAACATCAAGAGCAGTACGCACTTCAAAGACTTCATTAATGTCTTTAATGGAAAGATCAGATACATAGGTACCACGGCGTGGTATCATAACCACATATCCTTCTAATTCAAGTTTACGGATAGCTTCTCGCACTGGAGTACGACTTACCCCCAGTTCCTCAGACACTTGAATTTCCATTAATCGTTCACCAGGTTTTAATATGCCTTCAATAATAGCAGTGCGTAATGTTTCGCAAACCACTTCTCGTAGCGGCTGATAACTATCTAGCTTAATCGGCAACAATCGCTGTCCCATATTATCCCCCATTTCTTGTTACTGTCTTTGTTATAATAATTTCAACATCACTTTGGCTACGAAGCTTATCAGCAATATATTCTGCCGTCCCCTTATCTGGAGCCAAACCAAAAACCGTAGGACCACTGCCTGACATTAAACTAGCCATGGCGCCATACTGAATCATACGTTCTTTCAACTTCCCAATCTGCGGATATTCAGACATGGTCACACTTTCTAGAACATTACTCAAACGGTTTGCCACTCCTGGCAGGTCACCTTGTCCGAGAGCCGCCTTTACGCCAGCAGTATCAGGATGATGCAAGGATTCACTGTCTCGATACCTCCCATACACCCAGGCGGTAGAAACACCAATCCGTGGTTTAGCTAACACTACATAGCAAGGCGGTAAAGGGGATAAAGGTTCAAGAAGTTCGCCCCGCCCTGTGGCTAATTGAGTCCCCCCCCGCAAGCAAAACGGAACATCAGAACCAAGTCTCGCCCCTAAAACTTCTAATTCTTCTAATGATAACCCTAATTTCCATAAACGATTAAGACCTATGAGCACACCAGCAGCATCAGTACTACCACCAGCCAAACCTGCTGACATCGGAATGTTTTTTTCTATAAAAATATGTACACCGTCTTTGACCTGATAAGTATTCTTAATCAGCATTGCTGCCTGATAGGCCAAATTTCTATGGTCGCAAGGCAGATAGGACATATTAGACGTTATGCTAATATCACCACTAACCTTTTCCTCCAAATTCAAGATATCAGCAAGCTGTATGGCCTGCATAATCATTTCTACTTGATGAAATCCGTCTGCCCGTTTATAGAGAACATCAAGTGTCAAATTTATTTTAGCATTAGCCCGCAATGTAAGTTTCATCATCTAACCGCTTATTTGCTTTACAGCAAGCTCTTCTTGATTTGTTAACACTTTATCAATATCTAAGAGAATAATCAGTCTGTCATCAATCTTACCAACACCCTCAATATATTGTGAATTCACAGCAACAGTAGCAGGTGACGGTTCGATATTCGCTGTATTTAACCTGGCTACTTCTGTAACGGCATCAACAGTCACACCTACTATTTGTCCGCTAATGTCCACAATAATGATCCGAGTATCATCATCATGAGCAGCGACGGACATTTCAAATCTTTTTCTTAAATCAATGACAGGAATAATTAGTCCTCTAAGGTTAATAATGCCTTCCATAAAAGATGGTGTCTGTGGCAATTTGGTTACTGGTACGAGACGATTAATCTCCCGGACCTTAGTAATAGGAAGTCCATATTCCTCATTTGCCAGCCGAAAAGTCACCAACTGTAATTCTTGTTCTGCCTTTGTATGTTCCATATGGCAAATTCCCTCCATAAAAAATATTAATATTATTATATTCGATATTATAGCGGTGTTTGCCTGCAATTACTAGAATTTTTTTATACAAATAGGCCGTAAACGATGTTATCTCTTCACTCCGACTAAGGGAATTATACCAATATTCTTGTTTACTGTCGTGCAGGTACATTTGTTTCCCTGCTTATCATACTATTTTTACCATAGATTGCTTATTTTTATGCATTTGACACCAATAAAACTTGCCTTACATAGAATAACTATGGATTTTTTTAAAGGAGGTAATTTTTATGAATCTTCGCATACTCTATTTACCCCACTCTTTAGCTGACATAACTCTACAGGAAGATAGGTCTAGCCCCCTTGTCGGGGAAATACAACAAATGCTCATCGACCACAATCTATACCATGGCCCCATTACTAATAAATACGACGCTGCAACAAGCCAGGCTATAACCTTATTCCAAGAAGAAGAAAAATTACCGGCAACAGGCATGATTGATGGGGTTACGTACTGTCGTCTGCATCAAGCCAGCATTAGTCAAATCACACTATCGCCAATCACCAAACGAGCTGATTTTACGTTGCCAAGGGGCAATATTCTCATAACTAAATCTTCTCGCCAATTAACACTATTTAACGGCAACGATCCTGTACGCCAATATCCCGTAGGTATTGGTAAACAAGCCACTCCCACGCCCCTAGGTGACTATGCTATTGCTCTTAAAATCATGAATCCTGGCGGCATGCTGGGAACTCGGTGGCTAGGGCTTAATTATGATTCTTATGGTATTCATGGTACCAGTCAGCCCTGGCTGATTGGCACTATGGTCTCACATGGTTGCATTCGCATGCATAATAGCAATGTTGAGGAATTATTTACTTTGGTAAAAATAGGTACTCCTGTGTATATCCGGGATTGATTTACACAACTTACCAACAATATCCTCTATCATATTACACCGCGTAATCATATACCCCAGTAGTGCTGCTCGTTCCTGATCTTTTGGGAGCCACTCCTGGGGTATGCTTTGCACAAGCTGAGTTAACTCGGTCTGACTAATGTTCTTGACCTTATCAACATAAGGAGTAAAATCGTCAGGAACCAAAAAATGTTTAAGCAGCCACCCATAGGCGCGCCACCGATTGACAATAATCTGATCTGCCAATTTTTCTAGTGATTGGCCGTTCCACCGGCCACGTACAAATAAATGTGAATTATCAATCGCATATAATACCTCTGCTGAATCTTCGCGGCGTACTAAGAGATTTTTACGATTCTTCGTACGATCCACATTATGAAACATATGGTCAAATAACATTACACCAGCCATCGCCCTCTTATTAACTGCCTTTTGTAGATCATGTTTGGCAACATAACGATTACTATGTATATATTGACTCGCAAAATGAGGTCCACGACTGATTCCTGCTGCTTTCAGCCGTCGTTTTTTTCCTAATACCTGTTCATCAATTTCGATTAAATCACCAGGCGGAAAACAGAGCTCCATGTACAGGCCAAACCAGCATGCCACATACTCATTAACAAGCACCTTAGTTCCCATACGATTATTTTGCAGCTTAACAACATATATTTTATCATCATTTGCACGAAACATCTGTGGCGCTGTAACTCCGATCCCCACTGAGCCTAGATATTCCAGGGCAGTAAGCATTCTCCTCCCCCTCTTATTGCCTCGTTGCCACAGATCGGCCTCTTCCATCCGACTACAGCACGCTACAGTATATGCTTGAGCCTTAAAAATTAGAAAGAAATACCGCACAAACTACTTGAACACAAGCAGGTTGTGCGGTATTTCTTTAATATCCTTATCCTTTAGGCGCTGAGGGCACACCAGCAGTCTCAACCAACCAACTGGCAACCCAACCTGTATTACCATCAGCAAGAACCACCTTATACCAACCAAAAGCCTGTTCTTTAATGGTTACAGTTGCCCCCTTATTAACCTTAGTTACTACAGGAAAATTAGTGCCTGGTCCTGTGCGAATATTTACTGAACTGCCATTAATCGTAGCGGTGCCGCTAACACCCATCATTGTTCCAGCCGTTGGCGAGATTCCCGGCCCTGTTACTGTCATATTTTCAGTACCTGTTACGAACATATTTTCCGGTCCATAGCCCGCGATCTCCCCGCCACCTGTCTGAGAAGCAGAAACAGAATCGCCACCAAATAAACCAGATGAAGAACTGACAAATCCATTAGCACTTGTATATTCTATTTGACCAACCTCAGTGACCGGTCCTAAAGCATATACATCCATTTCAGTTGTTGTCATTACACGTGCCCAAAATTTAAGAACAACGGTAATATGCACTTTGCGCCTATCATGATGTCTATGAAAATCATAGTCTACATACTCAACAGTGACATCGGCATTAGCATCCATACCTGGTTCTGCACCCTCAATTTCAATGTCACGAGTAAAGCGTACATTGCGTTTTTCAAATGCATGAACTGGTTGATTAGGCAAATCAGCTACATACATTACTTTCACTTCTAAATCGCCGCGAATAATAACTTTATTGGGAATAACATCTACAGTATCTATTTCCACATCTTTTACATATACATCAACGATTTGTTCAATATCCGGCTTTGGAGCCGGTACAAACATATCAAATTCTACAACTTTTTGTTTCATCTCCGCGCCTAAAACCTGTTCTACTTCAATAGTTTCTGGACCTGGTTGTGGGCATCCACAGATTTGTTCTGCATTATAGATCGTCCCGGTACCTGTTGTACTGGCTCCTGAACTTTGACTGGTTGAACCAGAACTTTGCCTTAGATCATCGCTCATTAAACTCCCCCCCTTTGGTAAAATTTCACCGCGAGCTTAACCTTTTGGTTTAGTAGGCATAGTACCTATTCCGCCAATTTGCACTTCCCGGTCAGTCATAACTTTAGCAGTAATCTTAAGCACTATCGATACATCAAATTCACGGGCACAATGATGATGGTGGTGGTGTTTATGATGATTATGCCCGCCACAACCATGATCATGATCGTCATCATGATCATCACATTCATCATGATCATGGTCATCACATTCATCATGGTCATCACATTCATCTTCATCATTGTCGTTGTTCATATTCCCATATTTATACTTATATGCGCGAGTATGTTCATCCACATCATAATCTACAAATTCTACGATTACACTGGCATCAGCATCCATTCCTCTACGTGCACCAGGCATATCAATATCTTGGGTCCATTTGTAATGCTTAATTTCTATGGCAAGCACAGGATTATCAGGCAAATCAGCTACATAAATAGCTTTAATCTCAAATTCCCCACGAACAATAACCTTATCTGTAATAACATCAACACAATTAATTTCAACTTCTTTTACAAATACATCAACAATTTGTTCAATAGCTGGTTTTTTTTCAGGCACCACAATATGAATATCCAATACTTTTTGTTTTTCTGCCTCCCCAACCACCTGACGTACGATGATAGTTTGCGGTCCAGTCTCAGCCCCTAAGGTACATGGATCATAATATTTTTGACGCAGATCTTTATCATCCACACATATCCCCCCCTTTTTGTATGTTCTATTTATATATATGCCAACATTATCTTTTATGTGTCACAAAAAATTTATGAGCTGAAAGCAACTTGCCATAACACTTCGACTTCAATAAGCATATAATGTAACATCCCCCCTTATAAAAGGGTCTTAACAACAAATACAAGGAGGATAAGGATTCATGGATTACCATAAATGTGATGGCCATCACTATAAACATGACTACTGCCATATGGATGATGACTGCCAAGATCACCAGATGCCTTATATGAAAGAAAAAATGACTGAAGACTGTTATTCTGACATGTGTTCCGACATGGCTCAAATGAAATGTAAAATGGAAAAAGAATGTGTAAAGACTTATAAAACCTACTATAAAATGTATAAAGTATGCCAGTACCGTCTCTATAAAATCTGTCCATGTTGCGGTCATGAATTTGACCACCATCGGCATCGGGGTATGTGCCCTAAGTGCGGCGTTAATATGTAACAAAAAAAGATCCTACGGCTTAAGCCGCAGGATCTTTTTCTGTAACTATATGTTACTTACTAATAAACTCTTGCACTACATAGGCTGAACCTTTGGCATCATAACGGACACCAAGACCTACTTCCGTATAATTAGGACTCAAAATATTAGCTCTGTGCCCTGGACTATTCATGAAAGCCTTTTCGGCAGTATCTACATTACTATTAATGGCTAAATTTTCCCCTGCATAGCTATAGCTGATACCAGCCTGTTTCATCCTATCAAAAGGTGACTGACCTTCAGGATTATAATGAGAGAAAAAGTTACGATTAATCATATCCTGAGCATACTTTTCCCCTAAAGCTGTCAGCTGGGAATTAAACTTTAATGGCTTTAGACCATTCTGCGCACGATCAGCATTTAAAAGATCAAATGCACGTTTTTCATCTGCCGAAGCCCCAGCATTAGATGTTGTATTTGTTGTAGGAGTTGTAGTCGCAGAATTCGTTGCAGGAGGGATCGTCGTCTTAGATGGTACATTAGTACTGGCTCCATCATGATTGGAAAGCAAACTAATCAGCCCTATGGCAGCAATACCCATGAGCAGCCCTTTATTATCGTTGCTCTTCTCCTCTTGAACACTGGCTTCAGGTGTAGCTGCCAAAGCCGAAGTAGCAAAAGCCCCTCCGAAGGATGTCGTAATCAGTGAAACTGTCAAAAAACCTAATGTGACGATACTGAAATATTTACTATGTCGCAATAACATTACCACCTTTCTATTTAACATAAAATATTTTTAATCTATTGGGTACTTTTACTTTTATTCGCTATTCAAAGGAAAAATCCTGCTTTTACGTCATGGCAATGTTTACATAACATACATTCTGTGTAAGAACACGCTAGCACGTCCCTTTTTGTCATTGCGAATGTAGGGTCACAATCTCTACACAAGTTGGGGATTGCGACCCTACATTCGCAATAACAGCTAAAATCTTATAGCTTCTGATACTATAAGAAAGGGGAACAACCGGTAGCCTTCTACCAGTTGTTCCCTTTTGATTTTATATATCTTTTATCTACTTTAGGTTCTGCTAATTCCTTAAATCCTTGCCAACCATTTATTATAGCAAAACTCCCAGCCCCAACCAGCGCTAATCCGTTAATGACTTCATTTACGGTAAAAATCACCATCAAACCTGCAATAATTGCCACCAGACCAATTATAATGTGAATACCGAAATGCAGCCCCCAAAATGGCCAATACCGACTCAATTTTACTCCCTTGTTCTTCTCTTTCATGAGCGTCACCCCTTTTTTTCTAATGTATGATTCATCAGTACAAGTGGTCACTGCAAAAAGAAAATAAATTTTATATTACTTCCAATACAACTGTAATCGTTGCATCTTTTCGATAAGGCCCATCTGCTGCTACAGCTCAATATAAGGAAAATAAGACGCTCGAATAAATCGAACGTCTTATTTTTTAGTATATAAATCTTGCGCATTTACGCATGATTAGATGTATCCCCTAATGTCCGGGAACCTAATTCCAATTCCCTTTGGGATGCCGTCTCTAATGGTTGACAACCTAATTCCAATTCCCTTTGAAGTGTTACTGTATCTAATTCATTCTCCCATCTCGAAACAACAATGGCGGCTACTCCATTGCCAACAAGATTAGTCAGTGCTCTACCAGTCGACATAAAACGGTCAATGCCGAAGATAATCGCAAGAGCAGCCACTGGAATACCAGGTATTGTCGATAAAGTAGCGGCTAGAACGATGAATCCTCCGCCAGTAACGGCGGCAGCCCCTTTGGAGGTTAGAAGCAGTACTGCCACTATCGTCAGTTGCTGAACCAAAGTGAGTTCAATATTGGTTGCCTGGGCCAGAAAAATTGCCGACATCGTCAGATAAATGGATGTGCCATCAAGATTAAAAGAATACCCTGTTGGGATAACCAGCCCTACAACAGGTTTGGAGCAACCCAGCTTTTCCATCTTTTCCAGCATGCGAGGCAGTACGCTTTCTGAAGACGCAGTACCCAGCACGATCAGCAACTCATCTTTGATATAGGACATGAATTTGGTAATACTGAATCCTGCCCATTTGGCGATTGGCCCAATAACAACAAAGACAAAGATAATACAGGTAAGATAAAAGATCCCTAGCAGTTTACCAAGTGGTCCTAGTGAAGCCAGGCCATATTTACCGATGGTAAAGGCTATAGCCCCAAAAACACCGATGGGAGCGAGTTTCATGATCATGTCTACCATCCTAAACAGAGCGAGGGTAAAATCATTAATTAGCCCATATATCGCTTTCCCCCTTTGCCCCATTGCCGACAAAACGCCTCCGAACATAACGGAAAATAGCAAAATTTGCAGGATCTCTCCTTTAGCGAAAGCATCCACTACAGTAGATGGAATAATATTCATAAAAAAGTCCAATGAGCTTTGTGACTTAGCTGCAGTGGTATAGGCGGAGATGGCCTTGGTATCCAAGGAGGCAACATCTATGTTCATCCCTGCACCCGGCTTAGTCAAATTGATAGCTACCAGACCCATCAAGAGGGCAAATGTCGTTACAACCTCAAAATAAAGTAATGCTTTACCTCCGACCCGACCGACCTTTTTCATATCGTCCATACCAGCAATGCCACCGACAATTGTACAAAAGATAATGGGCCCAATAATCATTTTAATAAGTTTTATAAATCCGTCACCCAATGGCCTCATACTGGCACCAGCACTAGGGTAAAAGTGGCCAAAAGCAATTCCGATAATAATGGCTAAAAATACTTGGAAGTGCAGAGATTTGTACATTGGTGTTTTAGTTTTGTCATTCTGTAAGTTACTTTTGATCGTTGCCATAATTAACACTCCTGTATAATGATTTTCAGCAGATCGCCTGCTGATCTATTATAGAAGGACAACTCTATCTTCTGTAAATGCTTGTCCCGTATAATCTAACACTCTTCCCTAAAGATCAGACCTTTCATCTAAGTCATCTCTTGCTGCTCATTAAGCAACAATGTTGCTTAATGCAAAATAAAAAAACACTCTTCCATTGTTGCTCATTAAGGAACAGCGTTACTTTTTTTACGGAATAAGAAAAGTACCTTAGCTCTTCTTCAGAAAACCCAATTCTCGAGATATATTATCACCATGATGCTGCATAACAGGAATATAACGGGAAACAAATTCTTCAGAATAACGGGAGGATGAGCCGGCCATTGTCAAGGCTCCGATTACCTGCCCCAAATGATTTCTTATTGGGACCGCAACAGCAGATATGTGGTTGCCTCTTTCATCATGACTGACAGAGTAGCCCTGTTCTCGAATCTGATCAAGTTCATTTTTATTTACCCCTTGATAAGACTCAAAGCCCTGATACGCCACAAGTAATTTGCCAGAGGCTCCGACACCCAAAGGTAGCGCTTCGCCTATAAACATAACTCTCCGTAGCGGCTGCGTGCTTTCAACGCTCTCAACACAGACCCGTTTATCTCCAATGACCATAAAAAGGGATACTCCCTCATCAAAAATGTCGCGGATTTTATTCATATGAGGCAGCGCTATTGTACGAATATCAAGCTTAGAGAAAAATACTTTTAATAAACCCAATACCTTAGGGCCGATTTGATAGCGAAGTCTGTCTGGATCTTTTATCAAATAACCCCGAGTAAGAAGCGTCTCTGCCATTCGATAAGCGCTAGGCTTCGTAATCCCAATTAGCTTTGCTAGTTCTGTAACACCGATTTCGGTTTTTGTTTCCGTAAAACATTCCAACAAATCGATAGCTCTATCAACAGATTTAATTCTCTCCATCATCATTCCTCGTTCGCCATGATATAACGCCGTTGTTATGTCTCCTATTCTACCATATTGTTATGTCTCATTTCTACCCCTCAATAAACTGCATACATAATTCATTTGGATAATCGTTGTTGTCTATATTTGTACAAACCACCCTTGCTGCCGCAAATACTTATCAATCTCTCCAAAGTTGTTAAAAGGAATAAACTCCATTTTCTCCTTAGCCAGCAATTCCTTTAAATCATTTTTGGCAAACGCAATATCCGCTGCTTTCGCGGCCCCTAAGTCTGGTTCACTGTCTCCAGCAAAAAATACTGTCTCAAACTCCTTCTTAAGATCCTCTACCACTTTGGCTTTGTTCACGCCGAAAACTTTTGAAAAATAAGGACTCGCTTCATCAGGAATAATTTCAATTCCCCTATTTTTGTACACTCCAGCCATGGAAATAACCTTAACATTTTCAATACGTCGATGTGCAAGTAATAAATCAATATAGTACGCGGTACCAGCGCTTAAAATATAAAATTCCCCGCCAGCTTTTTGTATTTCCTCAATAAACTTTTGCCCATGCTCATCCAAGGGTATACGATGGATTTCGGCCAAAATTTCTTCTTCCGTTCTATCGATGGACCCCAATATTTTATTTAAAAACTCAACATTAATTTTCTGAGTTTTTTTCCAATCCTCATAAAATTGTCTTCCCCAATCCTGTAAATAATTATCCATAATAATATGATAAAAATCCTTATCTGTTAATGTTCCGTCAAAATCCGATACAAAGGCGAATTTCTTCATCATCATTTCTCCTTATGCTAATACGTTCGTTCATATAAGAATATTTTACTACAATACTCTTCGATTGGCATTTTTATTTACAAACATTCAAAGATAAGAGAAGCCGTTTTCCCTTAAAAATTCCTTAGCGCACAAACTTCATATTCTACTGGCTTGGTCCCATTAACCGCAAATCTATCCACATAATCCAAAATATCATTTGCCGCTAAAATACCAGCCTGCTTTGTAAATTTCAAAGCCTGTATTGGCAATGCACCACGAGTATAACAATCCCATAGTTCTCCATGGGCAGGCGCGATTGCATAATCAGCCTGCTCTAACATACATAAATCCAGCAGTGAATCTCCAGCAGTTATAACCAATTTTTCCTGTAAAATATCCCTTATATACGCCACAGCAGACCATTTATTGACTACCTGTGGCACAATATATAATTTTCTGCCCTGCAATGATACATTCCACTGTTGTCCCCCAGCCCATACGGCAAAGCTTTCAATATCATTTAGGGGCACTTTATCTCGCTCCACAACGCAATAGTAAAATAAACCATCAGCCATTCTCATAGGACCAGCCCATGATTCATGACACAGTTCATTAAAACTAGCCAGCATATCCTCTGGACACAAACACATTTGGTCCATGACCATAGCCACTTGCCCGCGCCACGCTTGGTCTACCACGCCATCCACAATAATATTCCCGCCATTGCTTACCACCCCATAGGCAGGAATCATGTTCTCACGAAACAAGGAAATGCGTAGGTATTGGTCAATGGTACGAGTCGTGACTGGTACAAAAATACTTTGGGAGGCTATTTTCTTCAGCTTAGCAATTGCATTGTCGGCCATAAAAGATATTTCCCGGCCATCATATATCTCAATAGAACTAGCTGCCGGCATAGGTTCCCCTGGTAACAACCGAAATGATTTTGGGGAATAAATCAATGTTTGATCAAGATCACTGGCAAATAACATTATTCAACCCCCATTGTTTTAATCAGACCACAACATGAATAAGACATACCCGCAAATTCTTCAACCTCTACCCCACGATCTTTCGCCAATAATAATATATGCTGCAAATTAGGGTTTTCTTTACTATCAACTAAGATTTTCCAAGGTATACGCCGTAATAAAACCCTGGTCGTTTCGCCGACACCCGGCTTAATCATATTGACATCAGGTATTTGAAAGATTGCTTGCAATTCCTTAATTTTCTTGATTCCTGCCCAAGTGGGCGGCTCTAAGTTGTTCAAAAACTGTTCAGCTGTGACCACTGCTTCATAGGCAACAAGTGGAAAATGTCTCACAATACTCTCAATAAATAGTTGTGAAACATCAAGGTCTACCCATTCTGTATAGAATTTGGCACCATGGAAATCAAGCTCTCCAATCAGATCAGACCGATGTACGGAACGACTGATGAGTCCAGATACTGTCGAATTTAGACAAGCACTAGGAATACAAAAATCCTCTCGTGTTCCATATAAACTAACGCAATATCCAGGATCAGCCAGGACTGCCAAATCAGCTTCTAATTGTTCATCATATTTTTCATTAAACTGCCGACAAGCCTCAATCAATTCTGCGGTAATGGCGCCCTTACCTGTCCAACCATCAATAAACTGTATGGTGAAACCAGGATGCTGCTGCATCATATATAGTACAGCATTTTCATCAATCCCTTTTCCACGAATGATAGAGATGCTGTAATGGGGCAGCGTAATACCATACTTTTCTGCTAAATAACGTTTAATCAAAATACCGATTGGCGTTCCCGCCCGAGCTAAAGATACCAGGATCACCGACCTGCCTTTTAACTTCAAGATTTGCTCGGCGACAATTGCAGCAGCCAGGGCAATCTTCGCCCCAGTAGTGTGGATCATTTGATGAAACACTTCAATATACTCAGGTTTTGGCTGATACTCTACGGGCAGCATCTCCGAATAATGGATTCCACTTTGTATGGCTTCTTCTCGCTGCTGATTATCAATTTCAGGAACTAAACCACCAATCTCTTTTAATAAAAAAACAACATCCCCAGGACTATAACTTCCTATCGGCCGCGGATGAGCAATCTGAGGAATTTTATTAATCACCGACATGTATCTGCTCCTTTACTTTTGAGCTACCAACACATACTACCCAATGTATTTGGGGGATTGCCAAGGGTGCTAATGCCTTGAGCAGAGATTCTAAACCTTTAGCATCAACTGCTCGTTCTACAAAGACAAAAACTTCATCATAGTAACACTTGGGAATATTATAAATATAATTGGTAATCAAACTATCACCAGGACTGGAAAAAGATATTGCCTGTTGTACAGCATAACCAGTATGCTCAGACGGATAAATTGGACTTCGAGTCGTCGACTGAACACTCACGCCTTCCCCCATATAACCTGCGATTTTAAAGGGAATGTACATAAATTCCCCTGTACCAAGACATAATGTCTTCTTTCCCCAGCGTTTTTTCCTTAAAGAAAGACCTACTTGCTGAAAATTATTGTCTAACTCTGCCTGCTCTTTACTAGTTATGCCAAAGCGACCAGTAGCGTACAAATAAGGCACCGAATTTTTTTCTTGATTGGTATTGAATGACGAGAATTCCAGCAGGGCCCCTAAGTCTTTACCAAGGACGATGGTTTCCACAACAGATTTTACCCTACCTTGAAAAGACTCTATCATTTTATGTTCATGATAGTCAATTACTGGCTTTCCACTTACTGTAATACTGCCTGAAATTAGTGATATTGTATGAATACATATTCCCATTTCACTTTCTGCATCGGCAAACCTTTGCTTCTCCGGTGCTCCACGCCAGTCCAAAATGGAGACTACCCCATATCTTTTCCGTGGATATTGACTTTGAATCGCCTTGATAAAATTCAGTGCTGATTTACCGGTTGTGATCTCATCATCAATTAAGACAACCATATCCTCATTATCAAACAGCCCCGGATCAATGGCGTAACAATAATGCTCAGTAGCATGACTATGCTCTTCAGCAAAATTTAATACATTCTCAATATCCAAAATATTTTCCCTAGTGGTATGGATATATTGAGCATTCTCGGCAAAACAACTAAACATTCCATGTCCTAAAGCAGTTGCTGTTTCAGCAAAACCGATAAATAGTGTTCTTTCCTGTAATGGCAAAGGATTATGACTAATATATTCCCATGTTTTTTCCATGACAGTTTGATTAATCAACGCCTGGGCAAAGTCGCAATTTTCCTCAAAACCCTTTTCATTATATATCACACTAGCATATCGTCCAGCCAAGGCCGCTCCACCAATAAAAGGAATAAGAGGATGTACCGGAATGTGTTTACCCAGAATTTTGCTGACAAATAAAAAGCCGCGTTTCATATTTTTCCGCGCGGCCATAAGGAATACTGCATCTACGGGAATTTCATAAACATTACGATCAATAAGAATCTCCACTTTTAAGTCTGCCAAAATATCATAGGAATAACAATTAGGCAAGCAAACTGGTAAAATTCTGTTGTTCATTAAACACTCCATAAATTTTTGATTTGATTATTATTTTTTGTGCCCAGCGCATATGCGGCTTTACCTCATTCATCTTATTGGAGTATAAACTAGCAATAACCCCCACATCCCCATTAGCGCTAGCAAGAATACTAGTGGCATCCATATATTCTTCATGGGTAACTACACATAATGCTTGAACAGGTTTGATATGACTCGGATGAATAATCGTTTTACCAATCAAGCCATTGGCTTTATCTAAAATAATCTCATGAATCAAACCATCCATATAGCGGCAGATTAGATTCTCTCTCATCTGTCTGCCCCCAGTTTGTCCTAAGTGATCAATAAAAACACCTTGACGCAATTGAGGTTTTAGCACCCGCTCACTGGAATAAAACTCCCAGACAGGACCTGGCATTACATAATTACTATCTGGTCTGTTAAAAACATTAATAATATCAGTAATACAACTGTCAATAACCCTAATATCATAAATCGTCATATCCGGACTGCGTCTAAGACCGAATAAACCTGAAAAATCAGTTGCACCAATCCGAACATTTAATACTAGCTGACGATACTGATCCAGTAGTTTTTTTATTTCGAGCAAGTGTTTATGCCTACTTTCCATATAAATAACTTCTGGTGACTCTAATATGGGCATACCATAAAGAGGTTTTGCCTGATATTTATTAATCTCCGCGAGTGCCTTAAAATACGCAAATCCGTTAGCTACTGTAAATTTAGGGAAAATAAATCCTGTTAATAAAGATCCCTTTTCCGCTAAAACATCTGTAATCCGTCTCATTTGACCTACATCACGTACTCTCACAAAAATGAGAGGAATATCAGCACTGGAAATACCCCCTTGAGCTACCGCAAGTGCCAACTGCCGAATATGATTAACCAACAATCTTTCAGCCTTTATTACTTCATTATCACCAATCGCATCTTCCAAACATAAAACCATGGACATTAACCCTGTTAGCTTACCATCAATAATATCCTGTACAACAGTCTTCCGAGTTGCCGGCATATATAAGGTTGCTCCCAAGGCATATTCTAATAAATCCTTATTTGTAGCGGCAATAGACTGGGGTGGCAGGAAAAATATGGTTTGTTCTTCTGCAGCGGTAAGATAATTAAAATAACGCATTATGCTCGCCGCGGACGCAAATAATGAATAACAAAGGTGCTCAAGAATACAACAATCAAGGTGGAAAAGAAAACCGTATCACTGACATGAAGACCAAAGACTGATCCCATCATCTTTGCACCTATAATACCAATTAAAACATAAGCCGTTGTTTCTAATTCAGGATAACGTTCAATAAGTGTTAAGAAGATTTGTGCTACACCACGCATCATCATCACACCGAAAATACCACCCAAATACAATACCCATATTTGATCACTTACCCCAAAAGCCGCCAGCACACTATCAATACTAAAAGCAATATCCATAGTTTCAACAGCAAGTACCGTTCGCCAAAAACCAGCTGGTTTTGCAGCAACTTTCTCTTCATCATCCTGATTTTTATTTAAGAAAAATTGAAGAGCCATCCATAATAAGTAAAGGGCACCAGCGGCTTTTATCCACCAGATTTTTATTAAATACGTGCCTAAGCCAATTGCGATGAACCTGAACAGATAGGCACCTAATATACCATAAAATAATGCTTTTTTCTGCTGTTTTTTCGGCAAATGCTTAACCATAATTGCCAAAACCAAGGCATTATCTGCCGATAAAAGGCCTTCCAGCACAATCAAACTGCCGATAACTGCCCAATTCATTGGATTATAAATAACACTAATCAAGGCGTCCATACTAAAAAACTGTGAGTAGTTGTTTATAATCCCCATAATAAATTCATTCATCAATATTCCTCCGATAATAACAAACTTTTATATTTTTATCTATCTATTGTCAGGTAGAAGTCCTTTAATCCAACCCCCAAACCCTTGTGGATTTCGAGTCTGAATCAAGACTACCCCTGGTCCTTTAAAGCGACAAACAAGCATCTCCCCTGATGTAAAACTAGATATCCAGCCTGAGGTTGCTTTTTCAATTTTATAATCCATATAGTCAGGCCAAGCGACAAGATGACTATTATCAATAATCCGTTCTTCGCCAGCTTCCAGATTAATCGCATGAATACCGCCATAAGAATTCAGGAAGGCTGTGCCTCTGCCACTTATTTTCAGTGTAAAAAACCCTTCACCGGAAAATAGTCCCTGCATCAAATTTTGCATTTTACTTGATACTTCTATTCCCATAGAACCAGCTAAAAAACCATCTTTCTGTACTACTAAACCATAACTGCCATCTAAGTCTACATCCACAATATCTCCAGGTATAGCAGGTGCCAGCAGGACTTCACCCGGTCCACGGCGGGCATTAAGGGTTTGAAAAAAGAACTTTTCCCCTGCTAACATTCGTCCAATACCGCCCAATAACCCCCCTTCCATTTTGCCTTCCACATCAATCGTACTTGCCATCGATACCATAGCATCCGATTCCGCCTTAAGAGTCTCCCCTTTGCTTAACTGGACCTTTAACAACGGAAAAGCACCTGGGTATAAAATTTCGTAATCCATATAAACCTCCAGCAATTCATACTACTTTTTACCAGCAGTCCAATTAAATCCAAAACCAAACTCTCCGTCAAGTTCTTTATGTCCTGCAAAATATTTTTCCAGTTTAGTAATAACCAGCTTACCACCTTTATTTTCAATCTTTATGAGTCCACACATAATCTTACCCTTATCAGGACTATCAAGTTTTATAACAATATCCGCGCTCCCCTGTTGTTTGACAGTAACGACACCTTTGGCACTATCCCAGTTAGGTGCCCCTTCATAAATAAAGGCAAATACGACGACAACATCCAGCATTTCCAATCTTGCTAACCGAAGATTCTCGCCATCATTGCTTTGACCTGAACGATCATCTTTATCCAAGCTGATATAAGGATGATAGGATGCAGAACCAAAGGAATTTCCTAAAGCTTGAATAACCCCCTTGGCTTTTGGCCAAATTTATCACTGATGGCGCTTTCACCTTTTTCGTCATGTCAACTTTATCGAAAAAGCTCATATGGACACCCCATTTACATAAGTTTTTAAGCCCTAGAGATGCAGCTAAAAGCAATTAAAACACAAAGAGCACAAAGATTTCACAAAGAAGACGCAAAAAACATCCTTTTATACCTTTGTGCCCGCAGTAGCGACTTCGTGCCTTTGTGTTTTCAGGTTCTAGTCTCTAACTTTTAATTTTTAGCCAGCAAAATATCTGTCAACAAAGCCTTGTAAACCAGAATTGTAGCCCTGTCCTACTGCTTGAAATCTCCACTGACCGTCTTTTTTGTATAACTTTCCAAACTCAATAGCAGTTTCTCTAGAGAAATCTTCATCAAGTTCATATTTAGCAACTTCTTTATTCGTATCCTGATCATACAGACGAATAAAAGCATTACGGACTTGTCCAAAGTTTTGTTTCCGCTTCTCGGCTTCATGAATAGTAACAACAAATACCAACTCGTTGATGGCAGTATCTACTTTGGCCAGTTCCACAAGAACAGTCTCATCATCCCCATCTCCAGCACCAGTCAGGTTATCCCCAGTATGCTTAATCGCACCATCAGGCGAGGTTAAATTATTATAAAAGATAAAGTTCTTCTCAGTCGGTATTTTCCCATTTGCCCCCAGCATAAATACTGAGGCATCCAAATCAAAATCAGTTCCTGTATCAGTGCTGTTCGTATCCCAGCCCAGGCCTACGCCCACTTTTTTTAGACTAGGCGCTTCTTTCGATAAATTGATTCTTTCA
>JAGFZX010000091.1 GCA_017889585.1 Bacillota bacterium | reverse complement strand
ATGTTTTTTTACTCATGTCATTCACAACCTTTCATAATGTAATTGTACAAAAAAAGGCCCTATAGAATAGACTTTTTCAAATTGTCTATTCTATAGGGTTCATTTTATATTGATCATGATAGTTGATACGGCCTTTGTGTTTTAGTAGATCACTTCTTCGATAGTGTTTGTACGGCGGTCAAACAAATGGGTAGCACAGGATAGGCAAGGGTCAAAGGAACGTATAATCCGGCCAGGAATTACATATTTAAGCTCAGCTGATGGGATTGATGTACCAACGAGAGCGGTTTCTACTGGTCCTCGATGACCAGCATGGTCTTTCGGGGAAAAATTCCAAGCTGTTGGGGTTATAATATCATATTTTTCTACTTCCGCTTCCTTAATATAGGCACTATGTAGTAAAGCCCCGCGCATAGCGTCTGTTACGGCAATTCCTTTATTTTTAGCAAGTTCTGTTTTCTGTTTTAACGGTGGTTCGCCAGGTTGTAGTCTCTTCAACCATTTTTCCACTAGCTCTGTAATAAGGAATGTTTCTAAGGAACGGGCCACAATGCGATCCATCGTAGATGTACCACCTTGATAATAACCATTCATTCCCATACGAGCTAAAGGTCCTCCCTCAAAATGTCTACCACGATACAGTACCCCTTTGGTCCAAGTATATGCTCCTGGTTTATGTGGTGCTGGATGAATTTCTCCTTCGCCCAGCCATTTTGCACGTTCAAACCAAGCTCTTGCGATATCTTCTTGTATTAAATCTAGCCTTGGTTCAGTTAAACAATTGTTTTCTAGAACACCGCCTTTCCATAGCACTTGCTCATTTTTGGTTCCGAAACGGAAGAGTCCGAAGGACAAAAAACAGCCTGGTGTTTCGCCAATATGGAAATAATCTTGATAGAAGTGGGAAATTAGTTCTGTATCAACCAGCATATATCGCTGTACAAATTCGCGAATATCTCCGATAAGTGCCAGTGCTTGGGTAATTTTATCCACAGTAGGGGCTACTGCTACACCACCATGGAGGAAACTATGCTGGTGGGGTGCTTTTCCGCCAAAGAGAGCAAGAAGTTGATGACTTTTTTCCGATGCCTTAACGGCCTCGATATAATGTCCTGCCAAGCGACGGTTGTCATTTTCATCAAGGCGACAATCAAAACAGTTTTGTTTGAGAAAGGGAGGACGATCAGGCATGACGACGAAATCAGGCAAGCCGAAGAAATAAAAATGGCGGATATGGTTTTGTAAAAAATCCGCTGCTAATATAATGTTTCTCAAATACTGGGCGTTTTCTTGAATATCATTATCATACAATTCATCCAGGAGATAGCTGGCCACAGCTCCATGGACTGTGGAGCAAATTCCACAAATACGTTGGGTTAGATAAACTGCATCGGTGACATGGCGACCGCGCATAATATATTCGTAACCTCGGTACATAGTGCTGCTGACATTGGCCTCGGTAATATAGCCGTTATCTATCTCAAGTTCTACAGATAATAGACCGCTTAACCGAGTTACTGGACTAAAAAGGATTTTTTGTAGACTCATGTTCTTCTCCTTTTTCCTCAGATGGTTTCTGTTCATGGTACTGATCTTTGCTTTTTTTCGATAACGAAGTGAAGAAGGGGACTGAACCATCGGGGAAATCATGAGTGGTACATCCGATACAAGGGGTATTTACTTTCACGGGCCAGCTTACATGATTGATCCATTGACGATTAGGACAGTCAGAGCCAGTACGTGGTCCCATACATCCTTGGGAAAACATACACTCCTTATCGCCTAATTTTTCGGCAAAATCTTTTTTATCAAAGTAAGAACGGCGCTGGCACTGCTGGTGAACGGTAGAACCATAAAAAAGTTTTGGTCTGCCAATATCATCTAGTTCTGGCCTGCCATACATGATTAAATGAGCTAAGGTACCGACAAACCAATCAGGATTTACAGGACATCCGCTAACATTGATTACTTCTCGTTTCAATACTTTTCCCACACCCACCGAACCAGTCAGGTTAGGGGCGGCAGCTGAAGCCCCGCCGAAACTGGCACAAGTCCCAATAGCAACAACATACTCGGCAGCTGTTCCAAGCCAGGTTACGGCATCCCAAGCAGTGATATTTCTTTGCTTGGTACGGGCAATGACATTATAGATGCCATGGTCTTTAGTTGGTATTGCGCCTTCTACGACGAGTGTAAATTTGCCCCGATAAGCCTCTACAGCTTCATTGAGAATATCAAGTGCATCTTGTCCTTGGGCGGCCATAAAGGTGTTGCTATAGAGCAAATCAATCATGTCTGTAAATACTTGGTTCAAATAGGGATAGGTAGTATTCATGAAGGCAATGTTGTTGTCGCCGCTATCACTGGTTTCTAACCAAATAACAGGTAGCTTCCTCTGAGTGTTGCATGATAAATATTGGCGAGTAATAGGCAAAATATGGGCTGATAATGTATAGTCAGTAGCACCGTTATACTCTTGGCAGAGTTGAAAAAAATTATCCTTTTCCATAGCATCCCTCGATTTTTATTTATATATAGCAAACTATGAGAGGGCGTTTCCTAACAGAACATCATTTATAGATTAAATTACTGTTAAACTCAAAAAGAAAAGACTTGGCTTATGCCAAGTCTAGAAGGATGTTCGAATGCTAACGCATCGAACAAAGCCCATCACATCGTCGCTGAATCAACCTGTGCCTGCTTTTTGGGGCAGGCTAAATCTTTTCTTAGGACTTAAGGGTATTTTCTTTGGTAAAAACCATTAGTGCTTTCCAGAACTCTGCAACATGGTGTTTTTCATCATTGCCGTTATTGCAGAACAGGGATTTTACGTCGGCGTGGCTGGCTTGTTCATAGCTTTCCTGATACATATTAATGGCTGCTAATTCGTCAGCAATGGATTTAGTGAGTAGATCTATGATTTCTAGTTTCTCTTCTGGGCAGTATTTAGTAGATGGAGCTTTTCTTAATTCATCAGGCAGGTCAATGTCGACTCCTTCAAAGGCTTGGGCCTGTATGGGGTCATATTTTGCCAAGAGGGTCATTGAATTTCTAAAGTGGATCATTTCATCTTGCGCCGTGTGTAAAAATAATTCGCAGAGTGGGCCGCTGGTCTTTGCTGCTGCTCTAAGATAGAATGCTATAGCTTCACGTTCACCTTTGGCGTTTTGCCGAAGTAACAGAAGATCTGGATCTGTTGGGCATGATTCGTCGTCATCGTCGCATTCTTCTTCCATGTCACAGTCATCACTAGAATAATTATATTTATTTTTTTGGTAGTAAGGTCTAGTCGCCATACTTATATCCTCCTAATACTTCATTCTATAAATATCCTACTATACTATATGCTGTAGATTATTAATTGGGTATTATGAAGTATAGTAAAACAGCGAGGCAAATGGACATTGACTAAATTATAACAAGATATGATAATAGGAACAGAATAGTAAGACCGCAGGAATGATCGATTGAATATAGTGATAGATTTAATCGATGAAAACCTGTTTTTGGATATGATGATAGTATAAAATGTGTGGCTTGGAGGAATATATATTGCGTAGGAGAGGTAAAATTGAGAAATATAGGGGATGGCGCACTGTTCAATCTTTTAGTCCCCGTATAGTGGAGAGTCACGAGAACGCTTTCGAGGAGCAAATTGATTTTTTGCAAAAGCTGATTGATGCAATTCCAAATCCAATATTTTATAAAGATATCAATGGAATTTATCAAGGCAGTAATAAGGCCTTTGAAGCTTATCTAGGCAAAAGCAAATCCCAATTTATCGGTAAGAGCGTTTACGACTTGTCTCCTCTGGATTTAGCAGATAAGTACTATAAAATGGATGAAGAGTTATTCCAAAATCCTGGTATCCAAACTTATGAAAGTAGCATAGTCTATGGGGATGGATCTAGGCATGAGGTAATATTTGATAAAGCCATTTATACGAATTGCAATAATGAAATAAGTGGTTTAGTTGGTGTGATTACTGATATTACTGAGCGCAAAAAAGTAGAGCGGGAACTGAAAGAAAGTACGAAAAAGTTACAGAACGCCGTAGAGAAAATTATAGAAGCTATGGCAATGATTAGTGAAACACGAGATATGTATACTGCTGGGCATCAAAACCGGGTCTCCCAGCTCGGGGTGGCTATTGCACGCCAAATGAGATTATCAGATGATGAGATTAAGTCTGTCCAAGTGGCTGGACTTCTGCACGACATTGGAAAGATCGCTGTTCCATCAGAGATATTAACCAAGCCGACCAAACTAGGTATTCATGAATGGGGAATCGTGCAAGAACATGCCGAGAAAGGTTATGACATTCTGAAGAAGATAGATTTTCCATGGCCCATCGCGGAAATTGTTTATCAACACCATGAGAGAATGGATGGTTCTGGTTACCCCAGGGGGCTAAAAGGTAAGGAAATTTTGCTACAATCAAAAATTATTATGGTTGCTGATGTGGTAGAAGCCATGTCTTCTCACAGACCATATCGGGCTAGTCTGGGAATAGTGAAAGCCATCATCGAAATAAATTTCAATCGGGGGACTTTATATGATGATGAGGTAGTATCAGCTTGTATCAGAGTATTTCAAGAAGGATCTCCTTATACTACTTAGAGTGTTTCATTTCAATATTTCCATCTTTATATTATTAGCAAAAAGGTAATGTGCAAATCCTGCAAATATTCACTGTTTTCAAGCAATATATAGATGATATTTTGTCGTATTTTAGCATATTGACAAGAAATTTGTTTGTGTGGTAACTTAGATAATGAATAATTAATGGAGGTTTTTCATGAGTACTAATGACATACAAAAAGTAAAAGTAGTTGTAGCAGATCCTGGTGGCTTAGGGCTATTTGGTCTAGCAATGGTTACCTTGGTAGCATCCACGCAAAAGCTTGGCTGGACAACAGGTTTATCCTTTGTTATTCCATGGGCTGTATTTCTGGGGGCATATGCGCAATTGATGGCAGCTAGTTATGATTTTAAACATAATAATATTTTTGGGGCTACGGTTTTCGGCGCATATTCTTTGTTCTGGTTTTCAGTTGCAGGTTGTTGGTTGATCAGTATGGGTGTTTTTGGAGAAACATTGAAGGCCGGTGCTGATGTTCACCAACTGGGAGTTGCCTTTATTGGTTATTTGATTTTTTCCCTTGCTATGACGGTTGGATCTATGGAAACAAATAAGGTATTATTAATAGACTTTATATTTATTGATCTTTTATTTATATTGTTGGCAGCAGATTCCTTTGGTGTTCACTGGGCACACAGTCTAGCGGGATGGACTGAGCTGACAATTTCTTTAATTTCTTTTTATGGCTCAGCTGCAACGGTGCTTAACAATCATTTTGGCAAACCATTTTTACCTGTGGGTAAGCCTTGTAGAATATTTAAATAGATTAATTCAATAGTGAAGGGACGTTTTTCATGATAAGTAATATTATCATGAAAAATGTCCTTTTGATTCAGCTTTTGCTGAATGAATTCACAATGATCTCATTAACTTAAAGATGGCTAATGAGATTGTTATAACAGAAATAAAGTGTTATTGTAACTATATTATGTAGTTTGTATTAAATTAATGGGGTTTAAATAGCCTACTGATTTGGTAGAATAAGGATTTGATGGAAAGGGTAATATACTATACAGGGATTAGTGCATGGTGAATTATCAATTCAAAAAGAAAAGAGGGATAACAATGGCGTTAGCTATAAATGAAAAATTATGTAAGGGCTGTGGCATTTGTATTGAATTTTGTCCCAAACAAGTGTTAACACTATCGGATAAGGGGAAAGTCTATACATCGCAGTCGGAATTATGTATTAAATGTGGGCAGTGCGAACTCAGATGTCCGGATTTTGCAATTCAAGTTACCAAAGAAGACAAGGGGGATCAATCATGAATAAAGCACGTTTAATGCAGGGGAACGAAGCCTGTACTGAAGGGGCTTTAGCGGCTGGAGTACGGTTTTTCGCTGGCTACCCTATTACACCAAGTACAGAACTGGCTGAATTGTGTGCAGAGAAATTGCCGAAATTAGGCGGGAAGTTCATTCAGATGGAAGATGAGATTGCTAGTATGGGGGCAGTGTGCGGAGCATCCCTAGCTGGTGTAAAGTCTATGACATCTACAAGTGGCCCAGGATTTTCCTTGAAGCAGGAGCTCATTGGTTATGCATCAATGGCAGAAATACCAGCGGTTATCGTCAATGTTCAACGATCCGGACCGAGTACTGGTCTACCAACAGCACCAGCCCAAGGTGATGTGATGCAAGCTCGCTGGGGAAGCCATGGTGATCGTGGGGTTATTGCTCTATCTCCTGGTTCGGTACGTGAAGCTTTTGATGTAGGTGTACATGCTGTTAATTTTGCTGAGCGTTTCCGTACGCCAGTTGTTATATTACTTGATGAAGTAATCGGGCATATGCGGGAAAAGGTTGTTCTGCCAGAACAAAAAGATATCGAAATTGTAGAACGGAAGCGTACAACTTTGTCACCTGAAGAATTTCAAGCTTACAAACCAGACGCTGATGAAGTACCACCAATGATGCCTTTTGGTGAAGGATATTTCCACCATGTAACAGGTCTTATGCACAATCACATGGGACAACCAGCTTTAGATGGTGCAACAACCAAAGAAGTTCTTAGTCGCTTACATACTAAAATTGAACGTGTCCAAGATGAAATTACCCTATATACTGAGCATTTCTTAGAAGATGCTGAAGTTGTAGTGATTAGCTACGGCGGTTCGGCCCGAGCAGCTCTTAGTGCTGTAAAGGCAGGGAGAGAGCGAGGTATTAAGGTCGGCATGCTAAAACTTATTACGATTTGGCCATTCCCTAAGGATTTGGTACAAAAGGTGACTGCACAGGCCAAGAAGGTCATTGTGCCAGAAATGAATTATGGCCAGCTAGTCGGTGAAGTAGAACGTTATGTAGGACAAGAAAAAGTGCTATCTGTTACTCGGTATGATGGACATTTATTTCATCCTGATGATATATTAGCTCCAATTATAGAAGCTGCTGGAGGTACAAAATAATGGCAGATATCGATAAATATTTACGCAAATCAGCTTTGCCCCATATCTGGTGTCCAGGTTGTGGCAATGGTATAGTCCTGGCCGCGATGTTGAGGGCCATTGATAAATTGCAACTTGATCAACGGAAAACAGTGATTGTTTCGGGGATTGGCTGTTCTTCAAGGGCATCAGGTTATTTGAATTTTAATACAGTTCATACGGCTCATGGACGAGCATTACCTTTTGCTACTGGGATTAAAATGGCTAATCCAGAACTCAATGTGATTGTTATCACTGGTGACGGTGATAGTACAGCAATTGGTGGCAATCATTTTATTCATTCTGCTCGCCGTAACATTGATATTACGACTATTATTTTCAATAATAACATTTATGGGATGACAGGAGGTCAGTATTCGCCTCTTACCCCTCAAAATAGCAAAGCTACTACTGCACCATACGGTGTTGGTGAACGGCCTTTTGACATTGGAAATTTAGCAATTGCTGCTGGCGCTACTTATGTGGCTCGGGGTACTGCTTTTCATTCCACACAGTTAACAGATTTAATTGTGAATGCCATTCAAAATAAAGGATTTTCAGTTGTTGATGCTATTACTCAATGTCCAATTTCCTATGGTCGTAAGAACAAAATGGGTCCTGCAGCGCAAATGCTAAAATGGCAGCGTGATCATGCTGTAACCGTAAAGGCTGTTGCTAAAATGACGCCAGAAGCCTTGAGTGACAAGTTTATTATTGGTGAATTACATCGCAGTGTAGCTCCCGAATATGCTGCTGAATATGACAAATTGATTGAACGCCTACGGGTAAAAGGAGGAGAGGCTTGATGTTACAGATTAGTTTAAGCGGCACAGGTGGTCAGGGATTAATTCTAGCTGGAATCATCTTGGCAGAAGCCGCCATCATGGATGGCAAAGAGGCTATACAAACACAGTCTTATGGTCCGGAAGCCCGGGGTGGTGCAAGTAAAGCTGAAGTTATTATCAGCAGTAATGCTATTGATTACCCGAAAGTATTAAACGCTGATATTTTATTGGTGATGAGCCAAGAGGCTTGTAATAAGTATAGTAGTTTAGTTGGACCTGGTGGTCAAATGATCGTTGATACTAGCTTAGTGTGGCAAATTCCAGAAGTTGATGCTAAGGTCATTCCTTTGGATATTACTCGGGTGGCTAAGGAAGAATTAGGCAAAGAAATGGTAGCCAATATTATTGCCATGGGAGCACTTGTCGGTTTGACTGGGGCTGTTAGCTCGGAGGCTCTGAAAGCTGCTGTGCTAGCCCGTGTTCCAAAGGGAACAGAAAATTTGAATATACAAGCTTTAGAAATTGGCTTTAACATGGTTAAATGATTGATGAAATAAAGCAGCTGGGTCCTAGGTCCCAGCTGCACTTCTATTATCTCTAGTTGGATTCTCGATAATTTAAATTCGTTATATAGTTATTGTATTTCTTTTTTTGCGACATGTTTTACCAGTCTTTTGTTAGATTTATCGATATTGCTCCGGCATTCCCCAAAATTCAGTATGACTCAATTCAGGATATATAGATTCGAAATGCACCCAAATTGGAGCGAAATTTAACGGAGGGTGATTCTTAAAAAATAGCTTATCTCCATAGCGTAGGGCTTGTAGGGCAAGAGGCAGTTCTTTTACAAAAATCCGGTAACGCATTGCGGCGATGTTCTTTTTAAATGGTCCACCAACATAAACATATACATAGAGCTTATATTGGTTATCAGTAAATACCCATTTAGCCCTTACTTCATCTCTCATGGCGCCAATTTCTTCATAGGCATAAGTCCTTCCGATTGTCAGAAATAACTCTGCAGTAGTATCAGAGTGAGTTAACGTATAGCGCCGGGGAATAATGGGATTGAGCAGGGTAATACCAGGGCGTAAACTCACGAATAATTTTTCAGGATTTAGTTTTTTCAACAGAATTACCCCCTCCCAATTTTTCTTTATATAATATATACACTTTGGTCAAATGTGTTAATAAAAAATGAAAAAAAGACCTACATACAGATAAAATGTACCCCGTGTAAAGGACAACTAAAAAAAGACTATGCAATATTAAGAAGATGATTTCTGTACTGAACAGGAGTCATCTTCTTTAAATTCCATT
>JAGFZX010000048.1 GCA_017889585.1 Bacillota bacterium | reverse complement strand
GGATAAATAATATGTCCATTAGCCTTCCAAGCTGCCAATTTGATGTTGGCTGTACGATTGATATCCTGGTTGTTAAAAACAGTTGTATATACACTAAGAGCCTGGCTTATACCACTATTAGCAATATCACCAGCTGTTACTTCAGGATAAAGGGTCATTACAGGCAAGGCTACGACATTATCCTCAGATTTCATAAAAGCATTTAAGACAAGTGGACGCAATGCATCAGTTTCCAGCCTACATCCCTGCTGTTCAGGAATAAGACCACCTGTTATCATACTGAGGGTAGCATTGCGTGCTGGACGCTCTATTATGCCTTGCCACTCTTCAATCTGAGCATTCAACTTCAATTCATTATACGCAGGGCTGAGAGAAATATTATAGCCATTTTGTTCAGCTATTTGGATTTGCTTTATTCTTTCCCACCAGGAACCATTGCGCCCATAACTAAAAACTGTATCAAGTGCAGCATCAACATCAATATCAAAGTCAATGCTTGCTGCGTCTACTTTAAATACCATTTTACCGTAATAGAGCACAATTTTTTTGTCTCTATATTCTTTTCGCCAGAGGGACAACAATTGGGCTACCTCTTCCCGACTACACCCACTCAGATCCATTCCCTCCACAGATACACCCTTATATACATTGGGATAAGACAAGGAAGGCATAAGAAAAATCAAACTCAACGAAATCAATATAGCGCTACTTATCGCGGTCATTACTAACCACGGCTTTTTCACTTATTTCTTCATCTCCCGTTGTCTGACAACCTCATATAATAGCAATGAGCAGGCCACTGAAGCATTTAGCGAATTAATCTTACCTAACATGGGAATACGTACGACAAAATCACAATGTTCCTTGGTCAACCTCCCCATGCCTTTGCCTTCGCCACCTACCACCACCACAATAGGACCAGTTAAATCAGCTTCGTAATAATTTTTTTCACCATCCATATCAGCACCAACTACCCACATGCCTGCCTTCTTTAACTCCTCAAGAGTCTGAGAGACATTGCCAATTCTGGCCACAGGTACATACTCCACTGCTCCCGCTGAAGTTTTAGCCACAGTGCCTGATAATGGACAACTACGTCTTTTAGGTATCAGCACCCCATGTACCCCAGCAGCATCAGCAGTACGTAAAATAGCTCCCAAATTATGAGGATCTTCCAGTTCGTCCAAAAGAACAATAAACGGTACTTCATCAGGTATTGTTGCCTTGGCTAAAATATCCTCCATCTCCGCATAAGCCACCGGCGGTGTAGTCGCGAGCACGCCCTGATGCTTCTGGCCTTTTGTCATTGCATCGAGTTTGCTTATCTCTACCTCCTGTACAATCAAACCCTTGTCACGGGCCAGGCCAATAATCTCCCTGATAGAACCCTGCCGTTCCCCTTTAGCTACCATTATTTTGTTGATATGTCGGCCACTTTTCAGAGCCTCCAATACACTATTACGTCCCATAACAAATTCTTCTGATACAGATACTTTTTCTAATTCTGACATAAATTTAATCCCCTCCAGCCATCATGTGACGACATTCTATTTTTCCCTTTTTCATGTAAGGTATACATTCCATACCTTACATGCATTGTCATGCAATCTTAATTTTCAATACCAAACCCTCAGATACGACATAAAGTACCTGAGGGTTTGATATTATCATATACAAACTACGTCTTAACGCTCGCTTGCATCGCAGCCAACCGACCACAGGTCAGACTTCCTTCTCCGCAGTAATTATTAGTTACACAAGTTGGTCCAGCTTTTTTAAAAAGTAGCGGTGCTACCTTCTTCACTTCAGCCAACATTAGTTCTGCTAAACGCCTAATTTCCCACTGAGCACGAACGCAGCAGCGCAACTGGAAAAAATGCAGTAATGTTCTAGCATTCATTGTCACAACAATTTTAGTTTCAGTAGCATTCGCTAAACAGTATCTGGCATCTTCTTTATTAATACCTATCGTTATCAATTCATCATATGTACTACGAATGATATTCATCAACTGCTCAAACTTCTCTTTTGCAAGAGAATTGGCTCCAATGGTAGGAGGCATTATATATTCAAATTCATGCTCGCTAACATAACGTTGGGATTGTTGGGAGTAGGAAGCGATACGATGGCGTACTAACTGATGGGTAAGTACTCTGGATATACCCTCGATTGCAAAGGTAAAACTTACATGTTCAAACGTCGACAAATGTTCCATTTCGACAATTTTATTAAGCAAACTTTCCACCTGTGCTTCCGACATGGTGTCCACCAAATCTTCTGCCCCTACAGGGGAATAACAAAGCCTTGCTGACATTGCTACCAACCGTTCAGGATCAGGGGTATGGGAAATTAATTTTATTTTCATTTCTTCCCCTCACTCTCTTTAGCTGTATTTGTCATTTCCCGGGTAATAACCGCAAAAGACTTTTCCACAATTTCTGACAAACGTTCATAATTTTTACCTAAATACAGATAACCCAATAAGGTCTCAAACCCTGTGCTACTACGATAATCAGCCACAGTCGCACTTTTCGGCACAGTTGATTTAGCATTACGCCCTCTCTTAGCAACACTTATTTCCGCTTCTGTTAACTCACTCTCTAAAGATTTATAAGCTACCGCCTGCATGGTAGCTGATACTATCTTTGAATCAAGAGTATGCAATACCCGTACTTTATTCTGCTCATAAGATAGCATTTTAGTGCGTATATACAAGGAGAAATAAGCATCACCAATATATGCGAGCACTAGAGGGTGTAGCCGTTCTACTGGTATATCATTATATTTTACTATTGGCGGTCCATCACCCACACTCTCACCAAAAGCATTTTCCATTAAAAATTGAAACTGATCGAATTTCATCGTTTTTTCCACCTTACACCTTGGGGGGAATCTTCCAAAATAATACCCACTGCTCCCAAAGTATCACGGACCTTATCTGCAATAGCCCAATTTTTAGACTGGCGAGCATCCTGACGAATACCAATGATAATATCCATCAATTGTCCAATCAACTCTTGACTGCCATCAACTTTATCCTGCCGCTCCTGCACCAAAATACCGAGCACATCAGCCATCATAAAATATACATCACGTATTGCCGAATAGGCCTCTAGATTATATTTCTCCCTGCCAACCACAACTGCATTGTAATATATATTAATTTCCTTAGCCAGCCCAAACATTACGCCAATGGCCAAAGCAGTATTAAAATCATCATCCATGGCGGCATAAAAATCCTGCTGAGCTTGCATCGCTACTGCTTTCAGATTATCGGCGTCAGGAGACACCGAGTTTGGCATTTTACTCAAATGATTACTATTTTCTACAGCTGTACGTAGTCTCTCTAAACTGCGCTGGGCTTCAGACAAACGCTCATCACTAAAATCAAGCGGGCTGCGATAATGAGTTGACAAAACAAAGAAGCGTAATACGTCTGGAGAATAATGTTCTAAAATATCTTTAACCAAAAAGAAGTTCCCCAAGGATTTACTCATTTTTTCTTCATTTACTGTAATAAAACCATTATGTAGCCAATAACGTACAAAAGGTTGTTCTTCTTCAAGAAAGGCCTCTGATTGGGCAATTTCATTTTCATGATGGGGAAAAATCAAGTCGCTACCGCCGCCATGAAAATCGAAACTATTACCTAAATACTTAAGAGACATGGCTGAACATTCAATATGCCATCCCGGCCTTCCCTTGCCCCAAGGACTATCCCATGCGGGCTCACCAGGTTTGGCGCTTTTCCATAAGGCAAAATCCATGGGATGGTTTTTGCGTTCATCCACATCCACTCTCGCTCCTGCCTGCATATCTTCTATATTACGCCCGCTCAGTTTACCATATTCATCAAATTTTTCTATACTATAATATACATCACCATCAACAATATAGGCATAACCTTTTGCTACTAATCCCTTAACGATCTCAATAATCTCTGACATGTGTTTCGATACTGTAGGGTAGATATCTGCCCGACGAATATTTAATTTATCCATAACCTCAAAATATGCAGCAATATATCGATTGGCAATTACATCCCAGGTTACCCCTTCAGAATTGGCTGTATTAATAATTTTATCGTCTACATCCGTAAAATTCTGTACATGATATACCTTAAACTCACGTTGTTCTAGATATCTTTTAATGACATCCCAGGTAAGAAAAGGCCTGGCATTACCGATATGAGGATGGTTATAAGGTGTCACACCACATACATACATTTTAACCTTACCAGCTTCAACTGGCACAAACTCCTCTTTCTGTCTTGTTAACGTATTATAAACTTTTAGTGTCATTTTTTTTCATCTCCTCCTCTAATTGATGTATCCTTTCGTCTAACTTTCTCATGTTACGCTGCATACAATTCATCATTTCAGCTACTGGATCAGGTAAATCATGATGTTCTAAGTCAATAGGTCCATAGCTCTTGCCATTAATTTTTTTACCATTATGCCATACAACTTGCCCTGGAATACCTACCACAGTAGAATTAGGTGGTACTTCTTTCAATACGACTGAACCTGCACCAATTTTAGAATTAGCACCGACTTTGAAAGACCCTAATACTTTAGCACCACTCGCTACAACAACATTATCGCCAATCGTCGGATGGCGTTTTCCTTTTTCTTTACCTGTACCGCCCAGGGTTACCCCCTGATAGAGTGTTATATTATCACCGAGTTCTGCAGTTTCCCCAATAACAATACCTGTACCGTGATCAATAAAGAGTCCTTTGCCAATTGTAGCACCTGGATGAATTTCAATGCCTGTTATAAACCGAGCGAAATTGGAAATCATTCGGGGCAATAAAATGAAGCCGCGCACATAAAGCCAATGACTGATACGATGTAGCCAAATGGCATGGAGTCCTGGGTAGCAAAGTAATACCTCCCACATACTTCTAGCAGCAGGATCACGCTCAAACACCACATCAATATCTTCTTTTATACGTTTGAACATACTATTCCCTCCTCATTATGAAAGTAACCAAAAAAAAGACCACTATCTCATACAGAGACAGTGGTCCGTGATTCCACTCTGCTTAGGTGTATAAACTACTCTACACACCTCTCAATAGCACAATAACGGTTGCTACCGGATCAGCCTACTCTGTTTTCAGCCAACCTGTTCACGGGTGCATTTAGGTGTCTCTTATCTAGTAGCGCTCTCAGCCTGTGGCACTACCTCTCTGGAAGTCAGTATTACACTTACTTATCCCAATCATCACATTTCTTAAATTATACCTTGGAGGAAATAGCAGTGTCAATCAGATTTTAACCAATGTATCCGTAAGCCTAGCCAAGGTCCGTTCTCTACCAATCAGCGAAATAATCTTATCCAAATCAGGCCCATGCATCTTGCCTGTTAATACTACCCTCAGCGGCATAAATACTTTTTTGCCACCCAATTTTAATTCTTTAGTAATGTTTTTGAGTAGAGCTTTTACCGCTGGCGCATCTACAACTTCAAGGGCCTGTAATTTGTCACGGAAACTAGCCATAACCTGAGGAACGTCAACATCACGCAATATTTCAGCAGCTTCTTCATTTTCAAACTCAATATCGTCATTGAAAAATATTTCAATATGGTTAACAATTTCTGCCCCATGACTAATATACTCCCGTAGCTCACCAACCACTTCGACCAACCATGTCTTTTGGGCTATGGATATTTCATCACCAATATACCCTGCTTCTTTAAGATGAGGTAGGGCAAGTTCAGCTACAACTTCCGGACTGGCTTTTCTAATATATTGAGCACTAATATAATTCAATTTATCAATATCAAATACTGCTGGACTTTTAGCTACCCGATCCATAGAAAACTGTTCAATCAGCTCATTGAGTGAGAAAAATTCCTGTTCACCAACAGGTGACCAACCTAAGAGAGCTAGGTAATTCACAATAGCTTCAGGCATATAGCCTAATTTACGATACTGATCAACCGACGTGGCACCATGACGTTTGCTCATTTTACTCCGGTCTTTGGCCAAAATCAGTGAAATATGTCCAAACTCAGGAGTAGTAAAACCTAGAGCCTCATATAAGACAACTTGCCGCGGAGTATTTGACAAGTGTTCTTCAGCCCGAATGACATGGGTAATATGCATTAAAGCATCATCAACAACGACTGCATAATTATAGACTGGAATACCGTCTGATTTGACAATAACAAAATCGCCCACTCCATTGGAGTCAAAACTGACAGTATCACGGACCATGTCTTTAAATACAATCTGTTTATTTTCGATTACATGGAAACGTACGGTAGGTTTCCGGCCTTCAGCAATAAACTGCTCCTTATCCTTTTCCGTAAGATGACGGCAACGCCCGCTATAACGTGGAGTTTCACCTTTATCCTGCTGTTCCTGGCGCTCTGCCTCAATTTCATCTTCACTGCAGTAGCAGTAATATGCCTTTCCCTCGGTTAATAGTTGCTCTGTATACTTACTATATGTATCTAGGCGCTCAGTCTGGCGATAAGGTCCATAAGGGCCTCCCACATCAGGACCTTCATCCCACGTTATGCCTAACCAGCCTAGGGCCTCATTAATATTTTCTTCCGATTCCTTAGTCGAACGCTCCAAATCTGTATCTTCAATGCGCATAACAAACTTGCCATTATATTTTTTTGCTAATAGCCAATTAAATAATGCCGAACGGGCACCACCGATATGAAACGGCCCTGTGGGACTTGGTGCAAACCTTACCCTAATTTCCTGTTGTAACATATAAACTTCCCTCCAAAAACTTTTTTGCATAATAGAGTGTGTTTTAAATTTCTATTTGCATTTTTTTGCAACATGCTATATTAGCTATTATTATACTATCTTTCTTCATGAATTCCATATAATTCTAGCAGATTATATAAAATTATGCAAAAAAAGCTTTCGGTTTTTATTATTGTACTTTTATTAAAAACAAGCCATCTATAATATCTGGCGCGATTAAGGTTGTCATTGCATTATATGATCCTGATACAGGTTTAGCGCCATCAGCCAACAGAGCCAACCTCCAAACCACCTTATCGTTATACCATAACTCACTGCATGTAGTGCCATCATCTTGGCGCATTACCTGTATATTCAGCGTAAAACCTGCCGCTAATACGTTGCTCGGCCAAACTAGTGCACATACAATCAACAAGATGCATATTACTTTACGCATACATAGCCCCCCATATTTTTATACAAAAAGACGTTACTGGTGCTAAGCTTATTGCCTTACTATAAATTTTAGAGTATAGCTTATTCATAATATGTATCGCTAGACAAATTTTATACAAATCTTCCTTAAAATCACTCTAAAAAAAGGATTAATTTGGAATATAGGAACTGATTTATATACAAATTGCCAGCCTAAAAGGCTGGCAATTTGTATATAAATCATACTAAATAGTATTGTTTTTTTACGATAGATGCCACAGCATAAGCGGCAATACCTGTACCTTTACCAGCAAACCCCAGCCCCTCTGTTGTCGTTGCTTTTACGTTGACCTGCCCGACTTCCACTTGTAAAGCAATAGCAATCCGCTGGTTCATCTCAGGAATATAAGGAGCCAACTTAGGCCTTTCTGCCACAATCGTCGCATCAATATTATTGACTATATACCCATGTTCAGCAATTATCTCCCGCACTCGCTCTAGAAGGATTATGCTGGACACACCTTTATAGCTCATATCTGTATCAGGAAAATGCTTGCCAATATCACCTAGCGCCGCTGCTCCTAAAAGTGCATCTTTTATCCCATGTAGTAGGACATCAGCATCTGAATGTCCATCTAAGCCATAGACATAAGGTATCTCTACCCCTCCTAGTATTAACTTTCGCCCTTCAACCAACTTATGTACATCATAACCCATACCAAAGCGTACCATATTTTTTGCCTCACATTCTTTGTTATAAAGAGCATTAATTCTCCCCTTCATTAATGCCTCAGCGATAATCAAATCCTCGGGTGTCGTCACTTTTATATTTTCATAACTACCATCTACAATTTTAACACGAGCACCTATCCGTTCAACCAACGATGCATCATCTGTGCCAAGATAACCATCCTGTGCTGCCTGTTCGTATGCTTGCCTTAAGATATTGGCATTAAACCCTTGTGGAGTTTGTATAGACCATAAAGTATGTCGTTCAGGCGTACCTGTAACAGTGCCACTGTCATTCACTGTCTTGATAGTATCTTTAACAGGCACAGCCACCACAGCAGCCTGATGCACAGTGGCAGCCTGAATAACATTATTGATACACTGAGTATTAACAAGAGGACGAGCACCATCATGCACCAAAACTATGTCTGTTGTTTGAGACAGTATCTTTAGGGCATTTGCAATTGAGTACTGACGCTCACTACCACCTAAAACTACTTGCCAAGGTTTAATCCCAGTCAAACTGTTGAGCATGTTCTCCACATGAATCACTTCATCGTGAGCTGCTACCACTACTAGATTATCAACCTCAGGACATGCTGAAAATGTCAGTACACTATGTAGCAATATAGGTTGATCAGCCAATAACATAAATACCTTATTTAGGCTACTATTCATTCTTTTGCCTTGCCCTGCAGCTAGTACAATTGCTGTAACCATTTTATTATCCTACCTTTCCTCCATCATGCGCTATCATATAATTTACTTAATGATTCTATTATTATAAGCAAATTACCTGCTTTTACAACTTTAAATAGGACAGCAGCAAACGTGTAGGTGAGATGACTATTATTTACACACTACTGACATGCTATATTTTTGAACAGTAGCACCATAAACCTTACCACCTCTCGACTGCTGCTCAACCCAATGATCACATTTTCTACACAAGACTCGGGCAGCTGGCAACGCTTGCACCAAATTCCTTCCACACTTATCACATACAAAATTAACTAATTCAATCTCTCCATCACTCATTTATTTTGCCTCCATATTATCTTTACATATTTACTTATTCCATTTATTGTAATTTTATCCTGCATGAATTTTTAAAAAGTAAAAAAAATGTCTTCAAGTCTGTTTATTATCAGAACTTGAAGACATAACTATTTATAATTTTTTACGCACCTTTTTCCATTGCCTTAGGCTTGGCAAAAATCATACGCCCAGCCGCTGTTTGCAATACAGATGTTACCAATACCCCAATGGTATCACCAATATGTTTTTTGCCACTATCAACCACAATCATAGTGCCATCATCAAGATAACCTATCCCTTGACCAAATTCCTTACCATCTTTAACAACATGCACTACCATTTCTTCCCCTGGTAGTACGACCGGTTTTACGGAATTCGATAATTCATTAATATTAAGTACCTTTACACCCTGCAATTCAGCAACTTTATTTAAATTATAATCATTAGTGACAAGTTTTCCCCCCATGACTTGGGCAAGCTTGACAAGTTTAGAATCCACCTCAGCAATATCATCAAAATCACGATCATTGATTTGCACAGATAGAGCTAACTCTTTTTGCATACGATTCAAAATATCAAGACCCCGTCGACCACGATTACGCTTTAGAAGATCAGAGGAATCAGCAATATGTTGTAATTCTTCCAAAACAAATACAGGAACTACTAGTAGCCCTTCAACAAATCCACTTGCACAAATATCAGCAATACGTCCATCAATAATAACACTTGTATCGAGAATTTTATATTGCTCTGCTTCACTTATTTTTTCTCTCGGCTTTTCTTTACCCTTCCAAGGCAATGATACCATCATTAAAAATAATTCTTCACGCTTATTAATGGCAATATTCATCCCCAGATACCCTAGGATAATACTACTAATTCCCGGAATATAATTCCCAATAATAGGAATATGCATAAAGGCTGATCCTATCAAATTAGAAATTATCAAACCGATCGCCAACCCCAGAGCCCCCGCGAGCACATCATATATAGGCATTTTATTCAGCCTTGCTTCTACCCAGTAAGTAAATTTCCATAAATGTTTTATGAAAAACGGGGACATAACAAAACCAATAGCCCCACCTGCCAAGCCACCTAAAACAAACAATAGGATGGTGGCTACCGTATCACCACTGTTGATAAATGACACACTTAAAAATCCATTACTAATTAACGATGCAAAATAAGAACTTGTACTTATCCATTTAGCAGTCATCAGACCAGCAATAACTGTCAACAACGTAATGATAAATTGCAAAATTTTATCCAACAATCTTACACCTCCTTTATTATTTAATCATTATATAAGGTTTCCCACATTCTTACAAGCAAATTGCGCACGTGATACAAAGTGGGAACACTATGTATTATACCCTAATATTAACAAAAAAATACGTCAGTTGCCTGGCGTATTTTCTTGTTCTTGCATTAACTCATCTATCCACTCTTCTACACTACACAAGTCTTTACCGCAAGCCAGCACTAATTCACTAACCATGATTTTCCTGGCAGTTTCTAAGAGCCGCCTTTCCCCTGCCGAAAGTTTTTTGGAATTATCCTGCAGCATAAGATTGCGTACTACTTCAGCTACTTCATATATGCTACCGGTTTTTATTTTTGCTAAGTTTAAATTAAATCTCTTATTCCAACTAGCAGTTTCTTGAACTGAAGTTGTGCGCAAAATATCCACCACTTTTGTAATTCCTAAGTCATCAATCACTTCTCTCAAACCAATATTTTCAACATTTTTCATAGGGATCATCACTCTCATACCGCCGTAAGGCATAGTGAGAATATAATAATCCTGCCGTTGCCCAAACACTTCATGCTCTTCAATTGCTTCAATGACACCAGCACCATGCATGGGATAAACCACTTTGTCCCCTATAGCTAACATAGCATCATCTCCTAATATAGGTAGTATAACACGAATATATTCATTTGTCAAAATTGTATATTTTAGCATGTCACAATAATTCTTGTCAACTATATTTTTTATTATACATAGGTTTATAGATATAATACATTTTTGATTTTCAGCCCCTATATCGACTTTTAGCTATTAAGAAGAGCTTATCGCCCTTTACTATAAAAAATTATTTTTAATGGCAATAAAATATATTTTTTAAAAAATTATTTTAATATATTTTCATACCTTCATAAATATTGACAATCATAGTTTGATCTTTATATAATAAAACTCAAAGTGAGGTGTTTCGTGATGCATGAAAAATGCTCAGATTTCCAATCTGCTGTTGATGAATATCTTATTCGTCACCGCAGTGTCCTTGATATTATGACAAAATACCAAGAAGCAAGCGCTCGAGTTAATCGTGCCTTTGCTAAATCAGTCACCGAATGTGGTTGCGTCAAAGTAAATGCCACTAGACAGCAAATACCTCCTGACACTGAATATAGCAAATTAAAACAGTTTATGTCTTCTCATTTATCAGGTGAACCTTGCGAGCAATGCAAGGAAGTGATTACTAGAGAATTGGGGCATAGCCTGTTTTATTTGGCTGCACTCTGTAATTTATCAGGAATTAGTCTTAATGAAGTTATGCGGCAAGAATTTAATACTGTTAATACTTTAGGGTTTTTCCATTTATCCTAAAACCCACTGTCTTGAAAGCTCTCCTTTCAAGCTTATATCTATTTTTACAATAAAACGTGGCCAATTATGGCCACGTTTTTTTACGTACGCTATTCCCCCCATAGTTAAAAATAATTAATAAACAAGTTAGCATAAGGACAAGATACAACTATACATGTAATTATAATGATCGTTCATTTATATTTGATCTTACGTGAAACGAGGTGTAATCATGTCACATTTCTTATTCACTTGTCTCGGCATCCTAATAGTTTTTTGTTTTCCCGGAAGCGTATGGGCAGCCATATCCTATGACAACGGTGAACTTACTTCTGGCTACATTACGGTGGTCGACGAAGCAAATACCCTTCTTTTACAGACAGGTCTTTCAATACATGTGGGTGACCAATACATCAACGAAGATGATAATTTATATGAAATTACCACCGTTGAAGGCACACAAGCTAGAGCCCGTTACATTAGGCATAATGCAACTATCTCACTTGAGAAATTAGCCAAACCTGTTCAAGCAGCAGCTGAGGCTTCTGTCCCTATCGTTGCCATATATCATACGCATACAGATGAGTCCTATACGCCCACTGATGGAAAATCGTCACTGCCTGGTAGAGGAACTATCATGCTAGTTGGAGATGTTCTTGCCAAACGTCTAGCCGAACTTGGTTATCAAATCGAGCATAATAAAACACTGCATGATCCCCATGATGCCAATGCATACCAACGTTCCCGCCGCACCTTTATGAAACTTTTAGCCCTTCAACCAGCTACCTTGTTTGATATACACCGGGACAGTGCACCGCTTAGTATGTATAAAACAACTATCAATGGACGAGATGCTGCTAAAATTCTATTGGTAGTTGGCCAGCAAAACCAGAACCGCCAGACTACTCTAGAATATGCCAAGACTATTAAATCTAATATTGATGCCAAATATCGAGGGCTTGTAAGGGGAATTTTCATTGCCCATGGAAATTACAATCAGGATTTAAATCCGCATTCGATGTTAGTTGAAATCGGTACTGAGTATAATACGAGAGAGGCCGCACAAAATAGTGCCGCCCTGTTCGCCGATGTTGTACCTTCTTTTATTGCTATAAATCCAGATTCTACCTCTGGTACACCTAATACTCCTGTCACTCCCCCTAAGAGTTCTACAACTCCTGTTGCTCCTGCTAATCCTGATACTCCCACTACTCAAAATAATCTTGTAGAAGATGGCAAGGCAACAAGAGCTTATCATTCTGATATAGCATTGATCATCGGTGCATTAGTCGTCGGTATTACTGTATATCTTTATCTTAGTACAGGCAGTTGGCGAGAGGCGAAACGCAAACTAAATAAATTTTATAAATATGAATTTACTAATTTTTTTGGACCCCGTAATAAGAGTAAAAAATAATTCCCCCCTAAGGAGCTGTTACAATGAAATTTAAAGGTCGTCATCTAATTATAACAGTGATAATCATACTATTTAGCATGTTTGCCTTGAGCGCGCTACACATAATACCCTTGAATATATTTTCTATCCAACAGAAGCCTGAGCCTCAACCGCAAAAAATTTATGATTATTATATTATTCTTGACGAAATTGACGGTCATAGCTTAATGTATGTACCCTTAGTTGTAAATGTGGGGGATGAAGTGCTCACGGAAGAAAACAAACTCTACAAAGTAGTAAGAATAGAAGAAAACCGAGCTTTTGCTCGGTTTGTGGAAGATATAAGTTTAGAAAAATACAAAAAACAATAATTTAAAATCTGCTAATATGAATAAATGCTAATTAATCATGACGTTCTAACACTGCCTGTTCCCGTATTCGCTTAAGACCATCTTTTATTGTCTTTGCCCGTACCTCACTAATACCATCAACTTGATCTAGCTCAACAATAGTGGCATTATAAATGGGGTGGAGTGTTTTAAAACGAGTTACTAAGTTCTCCACCACTGACATTGGTAGGCGCGGAATTCGCCTGAGCACCCGATAACCCCGAGGTACTACTGGTATATCCAGAACATTAGGCGTAGTGGTATAACCCAAAATACGGCTTATAGTATATGGTTCCAAACTTTCTTCTGGTAAAGCTGCCAATTGCTCACGCACCTGTTCATGAATACTATGGTCTTTGCTAGTGCAATAATCTTTAATCAATAGCTCCATATCATCTTGTTCGGAAATTAGTTCTTCCAATTGCATACTAACTAAACGACCTTCACTACCAAGTTCAATAACATTAAGTTCAATTTCTCTGGCAATACGGCTCACTTGTTCAACACGAATAACGATCTGAACCACATCCAATAATGTTACCAAATCTTCAAACTCTAAGGCACTTAAATTAGTTAAGCCTCGTTGCAGAACTTTTCTATATTTTTCCAACGTCTGTAAGGCCTGATTAGCCCTACTTAGAATTACCGTAATATCTTTTAAAGTATACTTCAAATTACCAAGGTACATAGTAATCAGATTACGACGCTGGGAAATGGCAATCACTAGCCCACCTGTTTGCTTGGCAACCCGTTCAGCAGTACGATGCCTTGTACCTGTTTCAGTCGTGGTGATATTGGAATCAGGTACCAACTGAGCATTGGCATATAATATACGTTTGGCATCAGCTGATATCATCAAGGCACCATCCATTTTGCCCAGTTCATAAAATCCAGCAGGTGTATATTCACAATTGAGAGCAAAACCACCGTCTATTACATCTATTAACGGTTGATTATTGTCCACTAATACCAATACGCCCATTTTAGCCCGTAAAATATTTTCTAGCCCTTCTCTCAGCGGTGTGCCAGGGACTAATTTCTTAATCGTTTTTATAAACTTTGTGTCCCACAATTTATCCTCCCGATTTTTCATCATATAAATACCGCCTCCATTGCTTCGATAACATTGCTGACCCCAACTATTTTAAGTCCTGACTGACGGATCTTGAGCCCTGTTAAATTACCTGCAGGAATGACGAATCGTTTGAAACCAAACTTAGCTGCTTCACTAATACGTATATCCACTCTTGATACCATACGCACTTCGCCAGTAAGCCCAACTTCCCCCATAACAATTGTCTGGGCATCAAGAGATACATTACGAAAACTTGAAGCTACAGCTAAAATCACTGCTAAATCCGCTGCTGGCTCAGTAATTCTAATGCCACCCACTGCATTTACATAAGCGTCCTGATTCGATAGCATTAAACCCACACGCTTTTCTAACACCGCCATCAATAAAATCAGACGATTGTAGTCAAAACCTGCCGCCATGCGCCTAGGCATGCCAAAACATGTGGTACTAACCAAAGCCTGGATTTCGATAAGTAAGGGTCTAACCCCCTCCATACAGGCCAATACTATCGACCCAGGAGCACTCTTCGGCCTCTCCGTCAATAACAAGCCTGAAGGATTTTTCACTTCATTCAGACCATCTTCTTCCATCGAAAAAATTCCGCTTTCATGTGTTGATCCAAAGCGATTTTTTATAGCCCGAAGCACGCGAAAGGCATGACTCTTATCGCCCTCAAAATATAATACAACATCAACCATATGTTCTAGAATGCGGGGACCAGCAATATTACCCTCTTTCGTTACATGTCCAATAATCGCAATTGGAATACCGCTTTCTTTTGCGAGTCTCAGTAACTTGCCTGTGGATTCTCGTACCTGTCCCACGCTGCCCGGGGCTGATGGAATTTCTGAACTATACATGGTTTGGATGGAGTCAATAATCATTAAGGCAGGCTTCAGACGACTAGCTGCCAGTGTAATTTCCTCTAGATTGGTCTCCGTCATTATTAGTAACTTATCACTTAATTTATTAAGCCGCTCAGCGCGCATTTTAGTTTGTACTGCTGATTCCTCTCCCGACACATATAGAACAGTGCCATACACCTGACTAATACTGCAAGCAACCTGTAAGAGCATGGTGGATTTGCCAATACCAGGATCACCACCGATCAAAATAAGTGCCCCAGGTACAATGCCGCCACCTAAAACACGATCAAACTCACCTACACCTGTGGCGAGCCGAGGAACAGGCAGGTTATCAACTTCGGTAATCGGTCGAGGCTTAGCGCCATCGCTAGTGCTATGATAGGTTTTTGTTTCAGATTTGCTTATAGTTTCTTCTACCATACTGTTCCATGCCCCACAACCGGGGCACTTCCCCAGCCATTGTTGTGAATCATGGCCACATTCCTGGCAGACAAAATGAATTTTGACTTTAGCCACTCTCTGTTACCCCTCTCAAATAAGAAAACGCGAACCGCCCTTTGCGGATAATCATTATTCTCCATCATTAAGAACATATAAATTCTGGTGTTATAAAGAAACTTTAGCTTGCGCCAAGTTCTCAGGCCTAGGACAAGCCTTTGCGTTCGACTAACGATCGAAGGTCACGATCACATCGTCGCTAAAGCGTTGAGAGTCTGCTTCTGTGCCTACTTTTTACATTACCTGTATCATCATGAATTTTAAATACTCCGTCTCTTCCGCCGCTGGCAAAATTGGATGGTCTTTTGCTTGGGTACGATACTCAACCATGCGAATGACTCGTTTAGCATCACGAGCGGCATCTACAACAATGGCTTTAAACAGTTCACGATCCATATGATAGGAACATGAGCAAGTGACTAAAAATCCGCCAGGACGCACCATCTTAATGCCACGTAAATTGATTTCCTTATACCCACGAGCTGCCCCTTCCAAGGTTTTACGACTTTTAGTAAAGGCCGGTGGATCAAGGATGACTACATCAAACTGCTTTCCTTCATCTGACATAGTACGCAAGTAGTCAAAAGCATTAGCAGCTTGAAAATCACAGACTGACAGCACATCATTCAGTTCCGCATTCCTCTGCGCCATTGCAATAGCATCTTCGGAAATATCAATGGCAGTTACTTGCTTGGCTCCATATAAGGCCGCATGTACTGTAAATGATCCTGTATGACAAAAACAATCTAATACCTCAGCGTCTTTACACACATGTTTTAAAAATAGACGATTTTCCCGCTGGTCGTAGAAAAATCCTGTTTTTTGACCGTTTTCAATATCAGCATAGAAAGGTATACCGTTTTCTAAAACTTTAATGGTAGTCGGAAAATTCCCCCTAAGATAACCTTTTTTTTGCTCCAGCCCTTCTAGCCGGCGTACAGATACATCATTACGTTCATAAATCCCCTCCGGCTGAAACAATTCTTCAAGAATTGATATTATAGTATCTTTATGTATATCAATCCCTAGAGACAATGTCTGTATCACCATATATTCACCAAATTTATCAACAGTCAAAGCTGGTATAAAATCAGCTTCACCATTTATTAGCCTACAGTAATCTGGTTCACTAATAAATTTTTTCCGATACTCCCAAGCAGCCTGGATACGCTTTTTGAAGAATTCCCGATCAATATTCTCCTGTTCGGTAGTTAAAATGCGTACAATAATCTGCGACTGGGGATTTATATAACCACGGCCGTAAAACTCCTTCCGCCAGCTATATACATCTACAATGTCACCAGGTTCAAATTTACCCTTTATGTAATCAATCTCGCTCTGAAATATCCAAGGATGTCCGTTTTCCACCCTATGTTGGCCGCCCTTACGTAAAAATACAGTTGCCTTTACTTGCATATTCATTCCTCATTTCTGCTGTTTCTTCTTCCACCAATGATATATAAGATAACTTGCCACTATTATCATAAAACTATTATTAACCATTCTAAACTCATGGGCAAAATATTGTGGTTCCCAATATGATACTGGACTGTGTACGCTCATTAAAGAAATCGGATATAAAAAATAATTGGCATACGCTGCATGAGTCAAACTATCTATCAATAAATGTGTGCCCCAGCCTATAACAAACGCCTGCCCCCTATTAACGACTGGTAGTAAAGTTAAAAGAAAAGCGATCCCCCAAGTCACTACAGAATGGCCTATAAGATCAATCTTGACCACCCAAGGATATAAGGGTAACAATGACATCATCATTGTAGGTTTCATTGCTATTAAATCAGCCCATGACAATTGATCACGCATCAGCATTATGCCTACTGCCAATATATAAATATAGTCAGGTAACATCGCCCCGGCGACAAATTGCCAAACTTTAGTGTTTTGTCTTGTAAAAAAATATATCCAGAAACCATGTTGCCAAGTAAACATATCCGCTTACCTCGTATATCCAAAATCCAAAAAGGACTAATACCCTGAATACTTCAGCCTATTATAGTATTACACGATTAATGAATAATATATGCTATATCTCTTGATCAGATAAGAGGGCCTTACAGCCCTCTTATCTATTACTTACTTTATATTTCCTTGTACTTTTTTAGCAAATTCCAAACCAAATTTAAAACATCGCTCCTGCCCATCTTTATCAGCTACCCATTTGAATGACAAATCTGATGGTTCAACAGCTATGCCAGATACTTTTAGAAATTCTTCAATATTTTTCTGTGCACCACCAGCCCAGCCATATGCACCAAAGGCTGCACCAATTTTATTAGCTGGACGTAAACCCTTAAGATAGGTAAGAAATCCCCCCATCGTAGCTAATACCTCATTATTCTGGGTAGAAGAGCCAACAATTACACCACCAGCCTCCAGTATATCCTTCATAATATCACTAAGCGAACTTGTTGTCAGCCTATGTAGTTTTACAGTAACCCCTGATGCTGATACACCTTCTAATATCCGCCTAGCCATATCTTCAGTTGCTCCCCACATACTATCATAGACAATAACTATACTGTCATCACGATAACCGCTACCCCACTGCTCATATTTTGCTAAAATATCTGTAATATGTTTGCGCCATATTACACCATGGCTAGGAGCAATCATTTTCAAAGGCACCGTTCCAGTTTTACTTACAGCCTTGCTAATTAATCGAGTGTATGGCATAAGAATATTAGCATAATATTTAGCAGCTTCATCCATAATCTCACTAATTTCATTTTCATCATCAAATCGTTTACTTGTACAAATATGCTGACCAAAAGCATCATTTGAAAATAAAATTTCTTCACCCTCAAGATAGCTTGCCATAGAATCAGGCCAATGCAGCATCGACATTGTTAGAAAATGTAGCTTATTTCGTCCTAGATCTAGTACATCCCCTTCTTTAACAATTTGAAAATCATATTCTTGCTGATAATGTTTTATAATCGACTCCTTACCTTGTGCAGTTAGCACCACCTTAGCGTGTGGTGCTTTCTCCATAATCGCTGGCAACGCACTCGAATGGTCAGGCTCTGTATGATTGCAGACAATATAATCAATTTGGGCTGGATCAATAATTTGACTGATGCGTTCAAGCAGTTCCTTAGTAAAGGGTGCTTTTACAGTATCGATCAAACAAACTTTTTCGTCTACAATTAAGTAGGCATTATATGTAATACCCCGTGGTGTTGCATAGCCATGAAAACTACGCATAGTCCAATCAACCGCTCCTACAGAATATACACCTTCTGCAAGTTTAACATTATGCATCATCATATCTCCTCCTATATCTCGGAACCTAAATTTTATACCAAATCAGGTGCTTTTGCCAATACCTGTTCCACTTCAGACATAATAGCTTGAATAATCTTCTTTGCAGGCTCAATCTTAACGAGGGGAAGCAAACTCTGTCCCGCCTGAACCATGCCATTTTCTATATCACCTTCAACGGCAGCCAATCGGTTAGTACCTGTTGCCAAACGAGCAAGTTCCGCTTCTGGTGTCCCCTGCCGTTCAAGTTCTAGGAAGTGCTGTGTAAACTTATTCTTAATACCCCTAACTGCATGACCTGAAGTAAAGCCAGTAACTACTGTATCAGTATCAGACGCAGCTATCAACTTTTGTTTGAAATTAGCATGCACAGCACATTCTTCAGCTAGTAAGAACCGTGTACCCATCTGAATGCCTGCCGCTCCCATAACCAGCGCTGCCGCCAGCCCACGTCCATCAGCAAAGCCGCCAGCCACAATAACTGGAATATCAATAGCCGGAATCACTTGGGTCATTAAGGCCATCGTGGTGAGAACACCAATATGTCCACCAGCTTCCATGCCTTCAACCACAATAGCATCAGCCCCCTTATCCTGTACACGCTTCGCTAATTTAACATTAGGTACTACCGGAATTTTCTTAATACCTACACTATCAAATTTTTCAAATAACGGAACAGGATTACCCGCACCAAGAGTAACAAATACTACTTTTTCCTCACAAATTGCATCAATAATCTCATCCTTATTATTGGCCATCAGCTGGATATTCACACCAAAGGATTTAGCAGTAAGGGATTTAGCCAAACGAATTTGTTCGACCACCCACTTGGCTTCACGCCCACCTGTAGCAATAATACCTGCACCACCAGCTTCTGATACTGCGGCTGCTAATTTCCCATCAGATATCCAGGCCATACCACCTTGAATAATAGGATATTTTATATTTAGCATAGTTGTTAGTTTTGTAGTCATAATATGATTATACTCCTTTTTGTAAAATATATCGCTATATGGCCTTAATGAAAATTCACTCTTTGAATTACATATTCCTGCAAAACATTACTATTATTTTATATAATTCCCTAAAAGATTATTCTTTACAATACCACTTAATCAATTTATAATGAAAAATTGTACAATGTGTATGATAATTGACGTAAATATAGTACTCTTAGAGTAAGATCATAGTTTTAGTCTAAAATAAACTATATTTAAAACTTAAGGAGAATTTTTAGTCTCAATATTCTTTATAAAGGGGCGATACATTATTATGTTAGGAATAATTGGAAGACACCTCACCGTCGATATGTATGGTTGCATATTTGAAAGTCTTGACAATGTGGATTTTGTAAAGGAATCCATGCTGACAGCTATCACAGAAGCTAACATGACACTTCTAAGCTTCACTTATCATAAATTTGAGCCACAAGGATTGACTGCTTGGGCATTATTGAGCGAAGGACATATGAGCATTCATACTTATCCTAAAATGAGTTATACAGCTATCGATATCTTCACCTGTGGCGATCAAAGTCATCCTGAGCAAGCTGTAAAAGTATTAAAATATTGTTTTCATCCTGAAAAAATCAAGACTACCAATATCAAACGTGGCGACTTCGGCTCCATCAGTGATATGAAACCCAAAATAAAAGTCAGTATCACCCCCCTGCGTCGTGTTCGTGATACAGGAGCTAAAGTTATTAGATTTTTGTCTCGTTCTAAATAATGTAGCTTAAGAAAAATCCGTTCCAACTTGTTGCCACAAGTTAGAACGGATTTCTCTTTTTAATGATTAAACCATGTCTTCACCAAAATTACTTTCAATAAGTTTCTTCAGTGCGGTGATGCAAATTTCTTCATCTTCACCCTCAGCCATAATTGTAAGCTTGGTATTTTGGGTCAATCCCATACCCATTACCGCTAAAATGCTTTTTCCATCAGCTTCCTTATTATTACCGACAATCTTTACTTTACATCTAAAACTAGCCGCCTTTTGTACGAATTGGGCCGCCGGTCTGGCATGCAGTCCTGTAGTATTGGTAATAGTTACTTGTATTTCAATCATTCTTATCCCTCGCAATTGTTAACACTTTTTTAAATTACGAGCGCCTTCAGCAGTGGATACAACAGTAGCCAAAGAACTACCTAAAGATGCCTCTACAACAGCGCTGATGGCCCCTTCTAAAATAGGCGCATCGGCGATCTTTACTTTTCCTCTAATTTCTTCTTCTAGCATTTCAAGAGCCGTGTCAGTAGTCATTACTGCGCTGCCCAAATCTACCATAACTACAACACCATCACCCATATTAGCACTCTTTATGGCCTCACTCACTTTATGCACATCTGTACCAATACTACCATTATCCATTCCACCAGCAGCAATGATCTGTTGCTCTGGTCTCGCCATTTGTAAGGCCATTTCCCGTATACCTTCTGCTACTTTTTTACTATGTGATACAATCACAACTCCTACCATATCCTGAACCCTCCTGTTATTTAACAGCGAATATACTCCAACAATGTCTGCAACATAATATATGATGATGTAGCCCCAGGATCTTGATGACCAATACTACGTTCACCCAAATAACTAGCTCTGCCTTTCGTAGCAACAATAGTCTTAGTAAACTCTACACCCAGCCGAGCAGACTCACAGGCTGATTCCAAACACTCTATCAGAGACTTTTGAGCACCAGCAGCTTCAACAAATGCATCATAAGCAGGTTCCAATACATCTAGCATAGTTTTTTCTCCACGTGTGGCTTTACCTCGTTCTTTTATTCCTGTAATGGCGACTGCTAGCATGTTAGCAGCAATCTCTTTATCTAGCTCGTATCTGCCCAGTCCTAAGTTAGCAGCCCGCAGAAAGGCAGTACCATATAAAGGTCCTGAAGCACCACCAACACTAGTAATGAGGGTCATGCCTACGGTCTTCAGAATAGTTCCGATATCTTTATCTGGTTCTAATGACTGCAGTTTAGCACCTACAGCTTCAAAGCCTCTGGCCATATTAATACCATGATCTCCATCTCCAATAGCCGCATCTAAATCTGTTAATAATTGTTTATTATTAATAATAGCCTGACCGATGACAGCCATTACTTCATATATAGAACCCTTCATACTATATCCCCCTTTAAAACTGTACCAAAGCTGGTGTATCCGCCTGGGCAAATAACAATTCTTTCAGTTCACTGTCAAGTTTTAATACACTCACTGAGAACCCAGCCATTTCTAGTGATGTCATATAATTACCCACATATGTTTTGGTTATTTTTACACCTTTATTCCCTAGTAAGTCGGCTACCTTACGATTGACTACATATAGCTCCATAAGAGTCGTAGCCCCTAATCCATTAACCATTACTGCTACTTCTTCACCAGAACTTAAGGGCATATCAGCAAGAATTTTATTGACTAAATGAGTAGTAATTTCATCAGCAGTACTTATGGATTCGCGATGTGTACCTGGTTCACCATGAATACCCATACCAATTTCAATTTCATTTTCCTCGAGTATGAAACTAGGCTTACCAGCTGCTGGCACTGTGCACGAATCAAGAGCCATCCCCATAGAACGCACATTAGCAATAACCTTCTCAGCGACTCGTTTCACTTCAGGAAGTACAGCACCAGTCTCTGCCTTAGCGCCAGTAATTTTATGTACAAATACAGTCCCTGCTATGCCTCTGCGGCCAATCGTCCAAGTACTATTCTCTACCGCCACATCATCATCAACAATAACCTTGTCAACAGTAATGCCCTCTGCACTAGCCATTTCAATTGCCATTTCAAAGTTCATCACATCGCCGCTATAATTCTTTATAATCAAAAGTACTCCACCACCGCTATCAACTGCTTTAATTGCCTCATATACTTGATCAGGTGTAGGCGATGTAAACACAGCGCCAGCAATAGCGCCATCCAGCATTCCACGTCCGACAAATCCAGCATGAGCTGGCTCATGCCCACTTCCACCACCGCTTACCACCCCAACCTTACCACCTACTGGAGAATTGACTCTGACTAAAACATCAAATCCTTCTACCCGTCTAAGATACTGGGGATGTGCCAAAGCCATACCTTGTAACATTTCTTCGACGACATGTTCTGCTACATTGATAACTTTTTTCATATTATCCGCTCTCCTTATTATTTTTTTGTTCCCAAATCATAATAGGTTGCATATGGATCAGTGTCTTATCCTTTTGTACATATAAATAGAATGCAAGAATCAGGCCATGAGAAATACCTTAGTCAAAAACAGTATTAGGTTCTTATCGGGCTACAAAATTGCGTCTTTGGATAAATATTACCAACGAGATAAGTTTATCTTGATCCTTATTACCAACTATCTACTTAATTACCAAGATATATTTTTTCTATCCCATATTTTTTTGCTTTGGCTGCCACTGTTTTATGCGTCAATCCCAAAACTTTACCAGCCCCATTGAAACTACCATATTTGTTCAAAGCTTGCTGAATGATTTGCTTTTCATAATCTTCCCATGACAAGATAACATCTTGGACAAGGGAACTACTATAATCTCGGTTTTCGGAGAATACTTCTTCCCTAAGGTATGAAGGCAAATGCTGAGTATCAATATAATCGCCTTCGGACAAAGTCACAATTCTTTCAATAATATTTTCTAGCTCACGTACATTTCCTGGCCATCGATAATTCATGAGAACATCCAAAGCTTCACGCCTTATCCCCTTAATATTCCGACCGAGCTCACAGGCCATCTTATTCAGAAAATGCTCTGCTAAGAGAGGAATATCTTCTTTACGCTCTCTCAAGGGCGGTAAAAGCAAGGGAATAACATTTAAACGGTAATATAAGTCCTCACGAAACTCATTCTGCGCTACCATTGCTTCCAAATTTTGATTCGTCGCCGCAATAATTCTCACATTCACTTTAATAGTGACCTCGCCGCCAACACGTTCAAATTCTTTTTTTTGCAAAACACGCAGTAACTTTACCTGCATATTTTTTTCCATCTCACCAATTTCATCCAGAAAAATAGTTCCTTTATTGGCCAGTTCAAATTTACCTAATTTCTTGCGAACTGCACCAGTAAAGGATCCTCTTTCATGACCAAACAACTCACTCTCTAATAAATTAATAGGAATTGCACCACAATTGACCCGTATAAAAGGCCCTTTCGCCCAAGAACTAGCATAATGAATACCTTCAGCCACCAATTCTTTACCAGTACCACTCTCGCCACGAATAAGTACATTAGAACCCCCTTGAGCCGCTTTAGCAGCCATAGCTAGCACATCTAAAACTTTACCACTCCGTCCGATAAAATGCTCAAATGTGCTATTAGGTTTTTTTGTACGCCATAATTCTTGTTCTAAGTACTCAGCTTTCGCTGAAATACGACTTAATTTTTCCATAAAACCCTGGACTTCTGTAATACCTTTAACTGCGGAGACAGCCCCTGTCAGCTCCCCATCAACAATAATCGGATTCACATTTGCAATAACTGCCACCCCATCAGATTTATAGCTAATACTGCCCAGTATTTGTTTTCCAGATTTTAATACTGCACATCTAGCACCATCTGGAGAAATATTATATATATTTTTTCCAATCAACTGTTCATACTGCTGATTTACAATCCGCAAATAAGCAGGATTTACATAGGTAATGCATCCATCCTTATTTAATACACAAATCCCATCCTGCACCGACTCGAGCACTAACTGCAATCTTTCTTTTAGCTCTTTTATTTCCTGTAATTCCCATGTTATCTTTTCTAATGCTGAGATATCTTCAAATATGGCGACGGCACCTCTCACCTGTCCATCTATCATGATAGGCGTTCGATTGGTAATAGTAATAGAGTCACCGACAATTTGACGACAGGACAATTCAGGAATTCCTGTTTGATTTACAATATGCAGTCTTGAATTTGGTATAGTATCATATACCTTTTTGCCCACAACGGCACTTGCTGCAATACCTAAAATATCCTCAGCAGCGGGATTAAATACAGTAACCACATCATCTTCATCACTTACCATCAGCCCATTGGCCATACTCTTAAATACTTGCTCTGCAGTAAACGAATGATTCTCCAGTAACTTATCTACCTCAGTAATGGTTCGAGGATTATTAAGTTGAAAATCACTTTCTAAAAAATCCACCATTTGCTCTACTGCCGGCTCAGCTTGGCTTCCACTACCCGCAACCCATAATTCATCACCTGATTTTACTTTCAATGAACATAATAGCATTAAGTTATTAGCGAGTATTTTGTCACGGTGATTATATTTAAAAAATATTGATGCGTGATACTGAGTATTAAGCTCATGATATTTCTGAACCACCATAGCCGCCACACGAGTATGCAAACCTTTCTGATGCCTGATCACTGCTTTTTTTTCGTAATACAATTTCCTCACCTCTCTATCTAACACTTCATACTATTCAAACAAATTTATATAAAGCAACTATACATTTTCTACTTTTATATGCATTTTTCTTGACAAATCTTAACAAACGTACAATAATGCTGATGATAATTACTATCTATGTAGTATTTGTGGACATATTCATGAAAACAGTGCATCAGATTCCTCTCCACTTTGTGGAGCTAAAGCAGTGGCGTTGAATTAAATTGACTATATAGTGAAATATTATAATTCAATTTGATAAAGACCACCTCCAAAAGAGAGGTGGTCTTTACTTTATGCTTGATAACCATCTACTACGACTTCAACTTCTCCTGTATTAGGATTAAAAATCAACCCGTGTACAGGTACATCCTTAGGAATTAGTGGATTACTACGAATTTTCATGACAACTTCCTCTACATTATCGATAGGATGATGAAAATGATCAATCCAATTTTCTAATTCTCTATCGATCATTTTTATTGCATCAGGTGAAATTCCCCTATCCAGCATTTTTTGAATTAGAGATTGAGATGTGGTATGAGATATACCACAATCTAAATGACCAATTACGATGATTTCTTTCACGCCCAATTCAAAAATACTTACAATTAAACTACGAATCGTAGCCCCAAAAGGGCCAGTCACAGAATTTCCCGCATTTTTTATTACTTTTCCTTCTCCACGTTTAATTCCCATTGCCGGTTCTAAAAAATCAACTAATCGAGTATCCATGCAAGTAAAAATTGCTATCTCACGATTCGGCATTTTGCTAGTCACTGGATAATAATCAACAAAATCTACAGGCAAAGCTTTGACAAATTTTCGGTTAGCTTCTAACATTTCATCTAAAATAGTCATACTATATTCCTCCAGGATAAGCTATTATTAAAATCTTCTCTCTGTAAATGATAACTCTATTATATATCATTTACCTTATATAATGAAACTTATTAGTAAAAATAAAGCCTATCGCCATTTGCTTTTTTATAGCGAATACCTTTGGATGCTAATGATTGAAAAATTATATTATATGCCAGAATAAGAGAACTCCTTTGATCTCGGAAAAGATAAAGCAAAAGAGCACTCATTCCTAAATGAGTGCTCTCTTGCTTAACCAGCAACTACTTATCCTCCCAGGTCGTTTCCAACCAAGTACTTTCAGCGTATATGGGCTTAACTACTGTGTTCGGTATGGGAACAGGTGGAACCCCATAGCTATCGTCACTGGATTATAGAGATAAACATATCACTATGCTCTCTCAAAACCTCACAGAAGAAAGACAGCATTTAGGATTAATGCTGTTAGCACGCAGTGCTAACTAATTTAAGTCAAGCCCTCGACCTATTAGTACCAGTCAGCTGAGTCCATTACTGAACTTACA
>JAGFZX010000132.1 GCA_017889585.1 Bacillota bacterium | reverse complement strand
TACATTTTTTATTAATTTTAGATCTCCAATATTATAAGATTTGAAAATAAACATGCCCCTTATTCAGTAATGCAAACAATGCTTCTGAAAAGGGGCTTTTTTTTGTCTGTTCTATTAGATAATTCTACCTTTTTCACCATAGTTTTACATCTTTCGTAGGAATTCTATTAATTTCTTCGTATTATCTTTGCAAGGAGGTGATCGTTATGAAGACATAATCTTTTCGCAAAGAATTTCTTATTCAAAAATTATAATATGAGGAGAGATAATTATGACAACTAACTATCAAAAATCACTTACTACAACAAATGAAATAAGCAAAGAATCACTCATCCTAGGTATAGCCACTACTTCAGCAGAAAAAAAGGAAATCTACCAATTTCGTTATCAAGTCTATGTAGAAGAAATGTCTAAGCAACTTGAGAAGGTAGATACTGCTAATAAGCTATTGTATGATGAATTTGATGAATGGGCCATTCTACTATTTGTAAAGTTAGGTTCAGAGCTGATAGCTACTGCACGGATCAATATTGGCACAATTGATGACTTTCCACGAGAAGAAGCAACCTTTTTATCTCTAGACGCATTTCAAGATTGTCCTACAGAAAGTGAACACCATCAATTTGCCTTTGTTACCAAAATAATGGTTGCTCCTGCTCATCGAAGTTCACAAGCTTTTTACCTACTTATCGCAAAATGTTATGAACTTTGTTTTAGCAACCAGGTTCAATTTATGTTTGGTATCTGCAACTTTCATTTAATACGCCTTTATGAGAAAATGGGTACCCACCGTTATGGCAAAAATTTTTTCCTTCCAGGTTATGGCTTACAAACTCCTCTCGTCTTGCTTATTAATGATGTTGAGCATCTACGTATGGTACGTTCTCCTCTTTTCCGCATAGCGCGTAAAAGAGAAGCAGTTAATCGGGAAGCAGTGGAATGGTTTCATAATAAATTTATCCAGCACTCCCCTATTTTAAATAGTCAAAACGTTACCGAAGAAAAGTTATGGACTGTTTTATGTGAATGTTTAGGTTGTCTGCCAACGAAATCCATAATGATATTGAGTAATTTATCAATAGCAGAAGCAAAAAAATTCCTACATTGCTGCTCGAGTTATGTACTGTGTGATCCAGGCAATCTAATTACTACCCAAGGTGATATCAGCTACACCTATAATATATTACTCTCTGGCAAGTTAAAATCATTAACCTTCCTTCATCCAGTTAAAGAATATTCTTTGCCTGGACAAAACTTCGGTGCAAACGGATTAACCGAGCATATTAAGCACACGGAAGACATCGTCGCCATTGAATCAGCAGAAATATTGATACTCTCAGGTACTTCATTTCAAAAGTTTTTCCATTCTAATCCTGAAATTGCCCACAAGATCGTACAAAACATTATCAAACCAGGTAGTAGCAAATAGTTTAATTCATTTTTTATGAACCTAAGAAGAATTATTAAACGCTGTTACATTATCTTACGATAAAAGAATAACTCCTTAGGCAATATAGTGAAGTGCACCCCCAAAGTTAGACAGTATGATATACTGAATTAACTTTGGGGGTGATTTTATGCCAAAAGGGATACCAAAACAAAAATATACTGGTGAATTTAAACAACATGTAGTAGAAACGATGCATAGAGAAAAACTCAGCGATTGTGAAACAGCACGACAATTTGGGATAAATTGCAATAAAAGCGTTTCTCTCTGGGAACGAATTTATCTGGAAGAAGGCCCCGAAGGGCTCTATATAGAACGACGGGGCAGTAAAAGCAACGGTCTCCATCCTGCCAGTTTGCCGAAGCAAACGGAAGAGGACCTAATTGCTGAAGTCCAGCGACTGCGAGCGGAGAACGCATACCTAAAAAAATTGAAGGCCTTGGTTCTAGAAGAGGTACGCCTAAACAAAAGGCGCAAGTGATCTGGGAACTAAGGCGCGAACATAAGATTTCACTGCTTATCGAAGTATCTGGACTGCCACGCTCTACCTATTACTATTACACCAAAAGGCGAACGGCAAGTGACAAGTATAGTGTAATCAAAAAGCAGATCACTGCGATCTACACGGAAAATAAAGGACGCTATGGCTATCGACGCATCACTAACGAACTACACAATCGCGGGTATAACATTAATCATAAGACTGTGCAGCGACTGATGAAATATCTAGGGATTGTCTGCCGGGTTCGAATGAAAAAATATCGTTCTTACAAAGGCGAGGTTGGAAAAATAGCACCAGATCTTCTTAAACGGGATTTTGAGGCTGGAAAACCGAATCAAAAGTGGGTTACTGACGTTACAGAGTTCAGCTTGTTTGGACAGAAACTATATCTGTCACCAATAATGGATCTATGCAGCCGTGACATCGTCAGCTATGTTATTTCAGATCGACCACTGCTTTCAATGGTTATGGATATGTTAGATAAAGCATTTGTCAAGATTCCGAATAACACGAACCTCATTCTTCACTCAGATCAGGGGTGGCAATACCAGCACAAGCAGTTTCAACACGCACTCAAAGAAAAGGGAATTTATCAAAGTATGAGCCGAAAAGGCAATTGCCTAGATAATGCCGTAATAGAAAACTTCTTTGGATTGCTGAAGAGTGAGCTATTGTATCTACAGGAATTTGACTCAATTGAGCATTTCAAGGAAGAATTGATTAATTATCTTGACTACTACAACAACCGACGTATCAAGAAAAAGCTAAAAGGCTTGTCACCTGCTATTCACAGACAACAAGCCCTTTCGGCTGCTTAATCATAATTTTGTCTAACTTTTTGGGGTCACTTCA
>JAGFZX010000047.1 GCA_017889585.1 Bacillota bacterium | reverse complement strand
TTGATGGCTCTTTAAAAAACTTGTTTGTGTTGTGTTCACTTGCGCGAACCAACTGTTTTGTACTCAAACGAGTACCGCACATCTGGCTTATTTTAACTTCACTTACATTGTTTAGTTTTCAAAGAACACCTTGTCATTACCAACTGATCTTGTGGAGGCTTTCGACCACCGACATTTATATATATTATCAGATCACACTTAACATGTCAATATATATTTTTGTTTTTGCTTATTACTTACTTGCTTTAGCACTTTTATAGTGCGTTTATTATATTATCATACCGACATATTGTTGTCAATACAATAAGAGTCATTTTAAACATATCCGCTCTGATCTTTTATACAAAAAAGGGGCGCTAATCGCTCCCCTTTTTTCAATCTGCAGTATTTTATTCTTTATGTCTCATATGGGGAAACAGAAGAACATCTCTAATTGAGTAGCTATCTGTGAAGAACATGACTAAGCGATCAATGCCAATCCCAAGTCCACCTGTTGGTGGCAATCCGAATTCTAAAGCATTAATATAATCATGATCCATCATATGAGCCTCAATATCACCTGACTCTCTCTGTTCCACTTGAGAATTGAAGCGTCCCTCTTGATCAATCGGATCATTTAATTCGGAAAAGCCATTTGCTAGCTCCCTTCCAAAGACAAAGACTTCAAAACGATCAGTAATTTCAGGATTATCCTTATTACGCTTTGCTAAAGGTGAAATTTCAGTAGGGTGACCAATAATAAATGTCGGTTGAATTAAATGTTCTTCAACCTTGTCTTCAAAGATATTATTTAAAATGCCTCCAATACCATGTTTCTTCTCATATTTAACACCTAGGTGATCAGCAATAGCCCTAGCCTCTTCAACTGTTGTAACAGTATCAAAATCAACATTAGTATATTTCTTAACAGCTTCAGGCATCGTGATTCTATTCCAAGGTGGTGCAAAATTAATTTCCTGCCCCTGATAAGTAACCTGAGTAGTACCGAGAACTTCTTGCGCAATGCCTGATACCACATCTTCAGTCAAGCGCATAAGATCCTGATAATCTGCATATGCCTGATACAATTCCACAATAGTAAACTCAGGATTATGACGAATGGAAATACCTTCATTTCTAAATACACGCCCAACTTCATATACTCGTTCAAATCCACCAACAATCAATCTTTTCAGATAGAGTTCAGGCGCTATCCTCATATATAAATTCATATCTAAGGCATTATGATGAGTAGTAAAGGGGCGAGCTGCCGCACCACCTGCAATGGGGTGCATCATAGGCGTCTCAACTTCTAAATAATCACGCTCATCTAATATACGTCGTAATGATTTTATAATCTTACTACGCGCCACGAAGGTATTTCTAACTTCAGGGTTAACAATCAAATCAAGATAACGCTGACGATAACGTGTCTCTACATCTTTTAAACCATGCCATTTTTCCGGAAGAGGTCTAAGAGATTTAGCCATAATTTCGAAACTGCTTACTTTTACACTCATTTCACCACGCTGGGTTTTAAAAACAACCCCCTCAATACCGATTAAATCACCAATATCAAGGAGTTTGAAGTTTTCATATTGATTTTCTCCGATAGCATCCTGGCGAAAATAGGCCTGTACACGACCAGACATATCCATTATATTAACAAAACTAGTTTTCCCATGACCACGTAATGCCATAATCCGTCCAGCTAACTGTACAGATTGTCCTTCAAGTTTTTCAAAATTGGTAACTATATCACTGGCATGATGGGTAACATCATATTTACGAGCAAACGGTTCAATTCCTTTTGCTTCTATTGCTGCCATTTTCTCACGCCGCACGCGCATAAGCTCATTTAAATCTTCATGTTTCTGACTTTCTTGCGTAGTTACTTCCGTCATTTATACGTTCTCTCCTAACTCGTTCATTTTAGAGACTATTTAAAAGCGTCCTTCTGTGTCTCCATTTCTGTATATTTTCCCAAGCATGCTTGTTTAACATTTTATAAACTTAAATAATTGCGTTTAATTTCTAACTCTTCTTATTTCTAAGACTTCGTATTTTAAAATACCGGCAGGAACATTGACCTCAACAATACTGCCTACTTTTTGCCCTAAAATAGCTTGACCAACAGGTGATTCATTAGAAATTTTAAGTTCAACTGGATCGGCTTCTGCAGAACCAACGATAGTATATTCAAGTTCATCTCCAAACTCTAAGTCCTTTAAGACAACAATAGCACCGATGGATACAACATCAGTTCCAATTTCATCCTCATCAATCAACTTGCTGTTTCTCAGCATTTTTTCCAAGGTTATAATTTCGCCCTCAATAAAAGCTTGTTCATTTTTTGCATCTTCATATTCAGAATTCTCACTGATATCACCAAATTCAATCGCTTGTTTAATTCTTTCCGCTACTTCCCGACGGCGCACTGATTTTAGATGATCAAATTTCTGCTCTATCTTTTTCAATCCTTCAGCAGTGAGGATAAATTGTTTTTCAGCCATTAGATTCTAATCTCCTTTAAATTTTATTATCAATTTTCTACATTACGATATTCTATAGTAATCCTTTTTGACACTAATCCTAGAGCCTGTTTTTAAATATCTATTAACAAAATTACAATTCTCTAGTCTTAACATAACAAATATACTAAATATAAGGCCATGAGGCAATATAAATAGTGTCAAGTGAAGAACTTGACACTTTCATCAGCAGGTTAACAACCTGCTTATTATGCACTTAATTATAGGTATAAAAGTATACTTTGTCAATATTTTCTAACTTATTCCCCTCCTTTGTCTATCACAATCAACATTAACATTCGCTTTAATCGCTGCAATCTCCTCTGCTGTGATAGCCTTTTCAAAACTGCGAAAACCTGCTAACTTAAAACCGTGTTTTGTAGCAAGCTTTTCAATTGTTTCAACTTGTTTTACCGTCAAGTCTCGGCCTAGTGTGAAATTCTCATATCGGCCCTCTAAAGACAAAATCATTGTTTCAGCCATGCAGGCATAAGCTGTACCATCCGGAAAACCAAAGTTTAGCCCGAATTTAACATCACCTGGCACCTCAACTACACCGCCTTCAATCACTAATATATCATTACGCATTTCAGCTACGCGACGAGAAACATTACGTGGCCGTGCCACATCACATACAATAGCCCCAGATTTTAAATCTTCAGGTTCAATAATACTATCTACCGCACTTGTTACAGCAATAATAATATCTGCGGATTTTAACGCAGATTTAGTATTAGCAGTTACTTTAACAGCTAATCCACTTTTTCGCAAAATTTGTTCAGCAAGTTTTTCCAGTTTTTCTTCATTACGCGCTGCTAGCGTCAAATATCGTACTTCTCGTGCCAAAATTTGCGCGCAAGCTGCCCCAATCGAGCCAGTAGCCCCCAAGACTAACACATTAGCCCGCTGTAAATCAATACCCATTATTGTTGCCGCTTGCCTTGTACCTTCAAGAGCAGTGGCAACTGTATAACTATTCCCAGTAGTTACAGCAATATTTAAGTTCTTGGCAATCGTGATACCAGCATCACCTACAATTGAAGTAAATGCACCAAGCCCCAATATTTTTGCGCCTAATTTTTCCGCTACCTTTCCTGCTTTGATAATTTTATTCACCACATATTGCTCAGGCATCTCAACCATTTGCCTAGATGTTAAAGGACAGGTGACGAACCAACCCTCGCCCTCTGACAAGCTTGACTGTATGCCCGTAATATGCGAAGTCTTAAATGGGGGAATATATTTGAGAACCCCTTCAACTAAACCATCTGGCCAATTTTTGGTAAATGGAAACTTTCGGCTAACATCTTTAGCAATGAGCGGATGTAAAACGAAGGCAAATCTTTCCACACAAATGCTCCCCTTTCACTAAGACAGCCGCTTAATGCGCGGCATAATATTTATTTCATCCAAAATACGTTCATAATCAAATGCAGTCAGTTCTTCTGGCCTTTTTCCTGACAAAGTTATGAGTACACCCTCTAGTATATTAGTGCCAAATGAACGTCCACCAATTTCTGGTGTAGTAGTGATTAATGTTGCTACACCACGTCCTTGCAGCAACTTTTCATCTTCCTTAGTCACAGTATTTGTTATAATCAACTTACCATCTAATCTAGCCGGCATATATCTGCGAATAAAATGAAAATCACCAGCGACAATCTCAGCTTCCTGAAAATATCGACTAAAGCGCGATTTTGTTTCTGTTTGACTATCGCCTGTAGGATAAAACAGACTAACAGGCAATTTGGTTATGATAGGTGCAATTACCCGGGCGAGCATTGCCAAACTATCTAGACTACGAATGGGAATTGGCAGACCTAGGCCAAATAGTAAATCACCAAATATCGCTTTACTACCTGCCGCTACCAATTCTTCAGCCAAACCAAATCGATCAACTGCACAAACTACTAATACCGATTTATTTTTAAAAGTTACCCCGCCCTGCTCAGCTAAATACTGAACAACTCGCCGTTCCAGAGTATTTTTGATACCACTACCGTCAACAATAGGTGTTTTCTTAGCTGCGGCAGCAATTTGTGCTGACTCTCTAAATATATAACGTTTATTACCAGCATATACATATAAATCCGTTCCACCCATGCCAAAGGCATCTACCTTGCCATCAAGTTCACGAATAAGCTGTATGGCTTTATCTTTATCACCATCTGTCCCAATTCGTTCAATTGAGAAATCCTGCCCACCAAAATTCGTAGTAGCCTGGTGATCACGCTTCGAAGATCCCAAACTAATACTTACGATCCGTTTCATATCCTGCTTTACCCCCTATTACCCATACAACTGATGCACAATAGACCGTATGTTTTCCGGATCAACATATTTGTCCTCCGCAATTGGTGATTCGCCAATTTGTACACCAATTACCTCTTTATCCAAAAGCGTTTCCATCAGTTTTATTCTCATGTTAGAACCCAAGATAATGACAATATCATAATTACGCAAGGTAGCAACAATCTCCATGATAGCATTAAAAAAATCAACCCCGGTTTTTTTCTGTACAAAATCCCAGCGTTCCTGCTCAGACATGAGCAGCGAATAATCAATTCCCTCCTGCTTGGCCATGAACCTGAGTTCATCACAATTTTTGATAGGGAACCCCACTAAGGCTACCCGCCCACCTTTACGAATTTCTCCCACCGTTTCAAGCTTAGAAATCACTGTCCGGTCTATACCAACTCGGTTAGCAACTTCTTGTTGTGATAAACCTTGGCTACGCATATCCAGCATTTCATCTATAATCTGATGAACCTTTTGCCGGTTGATGATTTTTTCACCAATCCGTAATAACATGAGTCATCCTCTCCCATATCTATTACCTACAACGAAAAATCTACTCACTCTAACATAGTATATGTGCACAATCTTGTGCACATACATATTTTAGCACTTTTTTTTTATTTTTACAAATAAAACAAGGAAAATGCTGAGTCTAAATAAAATCATGCTAAACACAAAGATCACAAAGAAATACAAAGACCATAAAGATTAGTCTCCCCTTTGTGGTCTTTGTGTCCGCATAGCGGCTTTATATCTTTGTGTTTTGAATAAATATCTTTTATTCTTCAAACTCTTCCAATACAGCTACAAAATCTTCCTTACATACAGCCTGATTAAACCTCAGACGTATTTCTGACGAATGATGCAAGCCTTTAGTATACCATGCCCCATGACGGCGCATTTCTCGAACACCCAGATACTCGCCCTTATACTCTACTAGCATATCCAAATGCCGTAGCATAACTGACAAGCGCTCGGCCACTGTTGGCAAAGGCAAAATTTCGCCCGTTGCCAAATACTGTGCCACTTGACGAAAAATCCAAGGATTGCCTTGTGCCCCCCGCCCTATCATCAAACCATCACAACCTGTTTCAATGAGCATTCTCTGCGCATCATAAGGGGTACGAATATCACCATTACCAATAACAGGGATACCCACACTTTCTTTGACCTGGCGTATAATATTCCAATCAGCCTCACCAGAATAAAATTGTTCTCTGGTACGACCATGCACCGCAATTGCTGCTATGCCAGCTTTTTCCGCAAGTTTTGCCATCTCAACAGCATTAATTGACCCATTATTCCAGCCCTTGCGAAACTTTACAGTGACCGGAACATTTACAGTTTCCACCACACTCACCATAATACGATAAGCCAGGTCTGGCTGACACATCAAGGCTGCTCCGCTACCATTCTTTACAATTTTAGGTGTTGGACAACCCATATTAATATCAATAATATCTGTTCCTGCCTGCTCAACAAATCGAGCAGCACTTGCCATGCTTGCAGGTTCTGAACCAAAAATTTGCATAGTTACTGGTCTCTCTCGGTCATCTATTTTAAGCATGTCCATAGTATGAGAATTTTTATATAGCAAACCTTTATCACTGACCATTTCAGAATATACCAAACCACAGTCCATTTCTTTGACCAACAGTCGAAAAGGCAGATCAGTTACACCGGCCATAGGTGCTAAAATAACCGGATTTACTAATTTTATTCTACCAATCTGCATACAACCTCTCCTTAATAATGTCCTGCTTATTTTTAATCATAAATTGGTACTTAATGCTTGTTCCTTGGCTAACAACCAAGTATCCTCAAACACCAAGTACCAATCTCACCAAATATCCTTAGAGTCTGCTTCAAACAACCTCTTAGATGTTAAGCTCATAAATAATCTGCAGTCCTTCTAATGTCAAAAAATGTTCCACTGCATTAATGCTACTTGATTCCGCAGCAATCAGATTGGCCAACCCACCTGTAGCAACAACAAAAGCATCTCGGCCTATTTCTTCTTTCATTCGGGCGACAATTCCATCAACTTGTCCAACAAAACCATAAATAATACCTGACTGCATGCTTGTAACAGTATTGCGACATATAACACTCTTAGGTTTCACTAACTCAATTCTCGGCAATTTAGCAGCTCGCTGGAATAAAGCCTCAGTCGAAATACCAATACCAGGCGCAATCGCCCCACCTAAATAATCCCCATTTTCGGCAATAACACAAAAAGTAGTGGCAGTGCCAAAATCAACGATAATTAGCGGACCACGACTGCCATACTTATGATGCGCAGCTACTGCATTAACTATGCGGTCAGCTCCTACTTCTCGCGGATTTTCATATTTTATAAAGATCCCTGTTTTAATGCCAGGGCCTACTACTAATGGTTCTACATTAAAATACCGCTGACACATCTTAACCAAAGGTACAACAAGGGGCGGAACAACTGAAGAAATAATAACTGCCTCAATATCTTTAATACTAAGCTTACCATAGGAAAATAGATTATTTATGAGCATTCCATACTCATCACCTGTTTTTAGCCTGTCCGTTGATATCCGCCAATGTTGCAATAGTTCCTTGCCATCATAAGCGCCTAGCACTATATTGGTATTTCCTATATCAAATACTAATAGCATTAAATTTAGCCTCCAATTACATTTTTATGTAAAAATCAGACGAAGTTAAAAAACCATACCTCTCAGTATATAAACTGTGAGCGTTCCTGTCAACATCGCAATAAGAATACTGACAATCATCTTTGAGGGCGAATTGATACATCTCCAGCCAAAACCCGTTCTAGGGCTTCCTCTGTCTGCACCAATAACGCACCATCATGATCAATATCTACTGCAATACCACTAAACTCTCTACCACTGCCAACTACATTTACATTCTGACCCAAAGTAACAGAAAGTTCACGCCATTCATCCAACATTTCTGAAAATCCCTGCTGGATGACGCTGTCATATGCTTGTTCTAGCTCTGTCAACACAGCACTCAATAACGTTAGTCTAGAAATATCATGCCCAACTACTATCGACAAAGAAGTAGCAATATCCTTTAGCTCAGCAGGGAAATCCTGCTCCCCTATATTCACATTAATGCCCATACCAATAACCACATAGTTAATGGCATCAATCTCCGCACTCATTTCAGTCAGAATACCTACCATCTTTTTCCCTTGATACAAAATATCATTGGGCCATTTAATACCACACTCCACTTGCGCCACTCGCCTAATAGCCTTAGTTACCGCCACTGCTGTCAGTAAAGTACACTTAGGGGCATCATAGGGATTAAAAGGAGGGCGTAACACCACCGACAACCAGATACCCTTACCACTAGGCGAAAACCAATTTCGTGATAGTCTACCTCGTCCCCCGTTCTGAGCCTCTGACAATATAATAGACCCTTCTGGACAACCCAAATTTGCTTGTCTTTTAGCTTCATTATTCGTGGATGCAATATCAGAAAAATAATAGATTTTCTCCCGGCCTACTCTCTTTGTATTTAATGTATCACGAATCTCATCAGGTAATAATAGATCAGGCAAGTTCTTCAACCGATAACCTCGCCGTGGATGGGCTTCAATTTCATAACCAGCCTGTTTAAGAGTCTGCATATGCTTCCAAATAGCGGTCCGTGAAACCGATAGTTGCCGACTGATTTCCTCACCCGATAAATAACCTTCGGGCTTCTTTCGTAATATCTCTAAAATTCTCGTACGCACCAGCCATTCCTCCTAGGATAATTGTTAACTCCATAATAATAGTCCTGTTGACTGACTGTCAAGTTTTGTATAACAAAATAGCATGCTAATTAATTCTTTTCTACGAATATCTGGAATGTTTACGTCGAAAATATTATACTAACCATAGAGGTGATTGAAATGACCCTAAAAATCTTAGTAGCTGACGATGAACCCGCTGTTTGCGAAGTAGTAAAGTTATATTTAGAGCAGGAAGGTTTTATTGTATATACGGCAGAAGATGGAAACCTTGCCCTTGCCATAGAAACAAAAGAGTTACCCGATTTACTTATCCTTGATGTGATGTTGCCTAAACTATCAGGTTGGGAACTGTGTAAAATGATTAAGCGGTCAGTTCCTGTCATTTTTTTAACCGCCAAAAGTGCTGAAGTGGATAAAATGACAGGGTTTTCTCTAGGTGCAGATGATTATATTACCAAGCCCTTCAGTCCTCGTGAATTAGTGGCTAGAATCAAAGCCGTACTGCGTCGCAGTGGCCTGTTACAACAAAATGGCACACTGCTACACTTTACTGAACTATCGATTAATACAGAGGCTCAAAGAGTGGAATGTAACGAACAAGTAGCCCCATTATCTCCCACTGAATTTGATCTATTACTTTTTCTCGCCCGCCATCCACAGTTACTGTTTTCCCGCGAGCAACTACTCACTAACATCTGGGGCTATGACTTTGACGGCGATGACCGTACTGTAGATGCAACCATCAAACGCCTGCGCCACAAACTAAATAATGCTAATTATAATTATATTCACACGGTATGGGGCAAAGGCTATAAGTTCCAGGTGACACCTAAATGATACGTTCTATTTTTAACAAAATTCTTCTCTCCCATATTACGGTCATTTTAGTCAGCACCATTACCTTAGCATTATTAATGTCATATTTTATCCGCGCCCAAGCAATAGATAGCAAACGGCAAGATTTGTTAGCCAAAGGTAATGCCGCTATTGAATTACTCACCCCTGATATTCTCGCCGGGAAACTCCCCACAGACGACACCTTAGACAATATCAGTGATTTAGTTGGAGGGACTATTTGGCTGATAAATGAAAATGGAACTGTCATTGCTGGGCAACCATCTCAGGGTTGGCTAAGACGTTTTAAAGAAAATCAGCAGGAAATTAGCGATTTATTTACTGGCAACCCTCAAACCTGGACACGGGCAGCCCGCAAACGTAATATTTCCTCAATCACTGTAGCCCTTCCAATACCTGACGCTCCAAATCCAACGGCAATATTCTTGGATGCATCAATAACAGGAGTAAACAACACAGTATTTGCTGCAGAAAGAATCCTATTTTATTCCTTAATCGCTGGTATTTTTACAGCTGTCATTCTCGGCCTGCTCATTTCCCGCAGTCTTACTAAACCCATTGCCAATATCAGTCAAGCAGCTCGTAATTTTGCCAAAGGCGATTATGACAGCCGTACTACAGCAACAACCAATGATGAAATTGGCAGTCTAGGACGTACCTTTAATTCAATGGCCGAATCTCTCAATCAAATCGAACAAAACCGTCGTAACTTTTTAGCTAATGTTTCTCATGAACTAAGAACTCCTGTCACCTCAATTCAAGCATTATCCGAAACAATATTAGACGGCATGGCACCCAAACCCGAACAACAACAGCGCTATCTTACCACTATTGTACAAGAGAGCAAACGCCTCAGCCGCTTGATTAATGATTTGCTTGATTTATCCCAACTTGAAGCCGATGAGCTCTCTATTGTCTGTCAACAAATAAATCTAAAAGCATGGTTACTGGCTGAAATAGATAAAATCCAGCCACTACTAGCCAAAAAAAAACTTACTATACATACCGATATACCAAAGCACCTGCCAACTGTATGGGGTGATATCGACCGCACCGCTCAAGTATTTACTAACCTAATTACCAATGCCATTCGCCATGCACCCGAAGGATCGGCTATTGATATTAGCCTATATACAGCGCAGCAGCATATAGCAATGGCTATAGCCGATCACGGAACTGGCATCCCTCTTGCAGATTTGCCTCACATATGGGATCGATTTTACCGGGGAGATAAATCTCGCGCTCGCAATCATGGCGGCACAGGCCTGGGCCTCGCTATTACTAAAAAATTAGTACAAGCCATGGACGGCGATATTATTGTCTACAGCATACCAGGCCAAGGGGCTACTTTTACCTTTACCCTACCAATAGCCAAGTAAGCAATTTAATATAAAACGATGATAAGAAAAGACTTGGATTGTGCTAAGTCCTCAAATGCAGGTAGAAGGATGTTCGACTACTAGCGCATCGAACAAAGCGATCACATCGTCGCTAAATCGTCGTGTGCCTGCTTTTGTCATATTTTTGTCATATTTCCCTTATATACTGAGTTCAACAGCTAATCAAGCTGATATCAAATATAGGGGGAATATCTATGAAAATAATTTCAAGAAAAACATTTGCCGCGATGATAGCAGGAACTTTTATTATGGCAGCTGCAGCGAGCCCGTTTATTGTTCAAGCATCTGAAATAGAGGAGTCACCTGCAGGTCAACACCAAAAAGGCCCAAGAGACCTGAAAAACCATCAAGTTAACCCAGAAAAAGCAGCGCAACGTCTATCAGATGTCTTCGCTATTGATAAAGCCACCATTCTTAAGTACAATGCTGATGGCATGAGCTTTAGAGATATTGGCAAAGCAGCCTTTTTAGCAAACGCTAGCGGTAAATCATTAGCAGACGTGATTAGTCATAAGACGCCTGATAACAAGTGGAAAGATGTCGCTATAACTTTAGGTATTACGAAAGAGCAAATGAGGACAGGCCGCCAAAACATGGCAGCAAATAACCTAAATAAAAAAATTGGTCTCGATAAACAGACTACCATAGACCTACTTCATGAAGGCTATCATGTGCGGGATATCGGCATGGCTAGTGAGCTAGCTAAGAATACCAGTAGACCAATTATTGAAGTATTGTCCTTGAAAAAAATTAACAATAAATGGTCAGATGTAGCCACTACATTAGGCGTTGATAACGAGACATTTAAAAAGGATGCTCAAGAACTTGGCTACGGTTTCAAACATAGGGGCCATAGAGAATACAAAGGCAACAGCTAGAATAAATAAACTAAGGCCGCATGGGGTCTATATAACAATGAAAAGACTTGGCAAAAACCAAGTCTTTTCATTGTTATATAAGATGTATTAAAAAAAATCAACAGCTATATTGTTGTTCTGCCGAGGATTAGATATAGAGCATGGCTTGCTTTCTACACAACACCGTTCAACCCTATTTCCCCACCCTCGACAATTGTTCTTAAGCAGCTTTAGTTCAACGGTTCACTCATATTCTTTAATGACTTTCGCCAAACGTTTAATTCCCTCAACTATTCTTTCTTCCGACATATTGGAATAATTTAATCGCAATGTATTTTCCACACCACCATTGGGGAAAAACGAATCTCCTGGTACAAAAGCGACGTTATCTTTAAGACATCGCAGCAGCAGATCACGAGCTTTAATATACAAAGGCAATTCTACCCAGAGAAACAGTCCGCCTTGGGGATGTGTATATTTTATACTATCGGGAAATTCTTCTTTCATTGTCTCAAGCATGATATCTCGTCGCCTTTTGTATACTCTTTTTATTTTTTCAACATTAGCATCCAAATCATATAGTTCCATGAATTTAGAAATTTCTCTTTGACTCATTGAGGAGGTATGCAAATCAGTTCCTTGCTTAACAAGTGTATACTTCTCCAAAAACTTTTGGTCAGCAACTATCCAGCCTATTCGAAGTCCAGGACAAAAAATCTTAGAAAATGTACTAAAAAATATAACCATCCCCTTGGTATCGAAGGTTTTGAGTGCTGGTAGCCTTTCGCCTTCAAACCGCAATTCTCCATAAGGATTATCCTCAATAATCGGTATCTCATATCGACTTGTCACTGACATAAACTTTTTTCGTCTCTCAAGAGACCATGTTCTACCTGTTGGATTCTGGAAATCTGGAATAACATATATCAATTTAATATTTGATGTACTTTCCAAAATTTTTTCCAACTCTTCAATTATCATACCATTGTCATCTGTTGACACTTCAATAAATCGTGCACCATAGGCTTTAAAAGCGCTGATGGCGGCTAAATAAGTCGGACTTTCGCATAATACCACATCGCCTTCATCAATAAACAACTTACCAGAAAGATCCAAACCTTGCTGTGAACCGCTTATAATCTGTATATTTTCATAAGTCGAATGGATATTAAACTTACTCTTCATTCTAGTAGCAATCTGTTTTCTAAGTGGCATATCTCCCTCAGTAGTTGAATACTGTAGTGCCTCTGCCCCAGCCTCATCCAACACTGTAAGAGCGACATTTTTCATTTCTTCAATAGGAAATAATTCAGGTGCCGGCAGTCCTCCTGCAAAAGAAATAACTTGCGGATTGGCTGTTATTTTTAATATTTCCCGTATATCAGAAACTTTAAGAGAATCCATACGTTTAGCAAACATGTTTAAACGCCTCCTAGTAATTTGATTTTTAATACAAATTCATATTAGTTCTCTCATCTATTTTCTATACGCCCAAGAAGCGTAATGATAGCATAGCTACCAAACCTAGACTCATCGTTACTATCGCATTGCGGAAAAAATACGTGGCCACTGTTGCAACTAGTCCTGCCAATAAATAGTGATTGTGTATAGATACGTCCAGATAACCTTTAGGCAAAAGTAATGATGGCATAATCAACGCCGTTAATATTCCAATGGGAACATGCTTCATCCAGCGTTCAAACCAAGCTGGTACACCTGTTTGCTGAAACAAAACTGCTGATGCAAATCGAGTAAAAAAGGTAACTGCCGCCATACCCATAATAATCCAAAACATTTCAGTTCGCATCTTTTCCCTCCTTTTCCATCAAACCACCCACAACAGTAGATGCTAAACATGCGGCAATAATATACCACTTCCCCGGCAAGTACAGCGCCCCTACCACAGCAACCAAAGCCGCCACACCACACACCGCCAAGGCAGTGTGATTAATGAGACGCGGTATTAGCATAGCCAGAAAAATAGCCGGCATGGCAAAATCCAATCCCCAAGCTAAAGGATCTGAAATATAGCCACTAAGTAACACGCCGACTCCTGTCGATACTATCCAGGCACTGTAAAAAAGTATATTAGCACCCAATTGATAACTGGCACTATAGCCTTTCTTGCGAATCCGATCAATCGTAATAGCATATGTTTCATCAACCATCCCAAAACTTAGTAGTGCCTGCAAAGAAACTGGCAAACGAATGATATATGGTGCCAATGAAGCTCCCATCAAAAGATGCCGCAAATTTATCAGCAAAGTAGTAAATACAATAATTGTCCACCCTTTTATTCCAGTGCCCAGCATGGTAATAGCAATAAACTGAGCCGCTCCAGCAAATACAAACATGGACATTAATAGAGCTTCCTCTCCAGTAAGTCCAGCAGTTAAGGCCATTATCCCGCAAGTAATGCCAAATGGTATGACCCCCACCACAAGAGGAATGCTATCGCGTACCCCTATCCAAAATTCTGGCGTTACTCGAGTACAAGGAAAATCGTTTCCTATATTCTCCACTTTACTACACCTCTGCTTCTCTTACTATTTTTATTATCTTATCAAGCAGGAAAAACATTGTAAATATCCAATTGTCTATTTATATACAATAATTGGATACTTAGGAGGTTTTTTTTATAATGGATATATCCAAACACTTTTCTCAGAGCCAACTTGCTCACAATTCATCTAAGCCTCTGTATTTGCAAATCCTCGAAATCATTACTTGTAAAATTACCGATCGCACCTTACCTCCTGGTAGCAAACTGCCTCCTGAAAGAGAACTAGCCAACCTCTTTGCCGTCAGCCGCACTACCGCCATCAACGCTTACCGCCAATTGGAGCTACAAGGACTTATCCAGACCAGAATTGGCAGCGGAACCTATGTGGTCGATACGCCCATTAATTCAACTAACGCCGTACCACCTATGTCATGGAACCAATTATTCTCCCCCCATCCCCAAAGCCCCTTATCATCCATCTTACGAGAACTAGTATCTACCCCAGTTTCCCAGCAGAGCATTTCACTAGCTGCTGGAATGCCTGATCCAGCCCTTTATCCCTTCGATATTTTCACTGACCTATTTCATAAACATAGCAGCAAAATCGACCTCGCTGATTTAGGTCACATCTCTACAGAGGGCTATGCTCCCCTAAGGCAAACGCTGGCAACCATACACTGCCAAAAAAGCACTATTCCCACAATAATTGACAATTTATTGATTCTTTCAGGCTCACAGCAAGGGATTTATTTAATTAGCAAGATTTTCCTTCAACCAGGCGACTGTGTTATCGTAGAATCACCTACCTACATCGGCGCTATTCAAGTATTTCACAGTGCAGGAGTGCGCATCCTGACCTTACCTTCCAACACTTCCCTACCACTAGCACTACTTGAAGACTATTTAATCCGCTATCGACCAAAATTGTTTTACATCATTCCCACTTTCCAAAATCCCAATGGCCGGGTTATGCCCCTTAACGAACGTCAAGAACTCCTTAGACTTGCCGCTCGGCATCAACTCATCATCGTGGAAGATGATCCTTACAGCGAGTTATACTATAACGAACCTCCACCGCCCTCACTTAAAGACATGGATCATCATAATATTGTGATTCACTTAGGCACCTTCTCCAAGACATTATTTCCTGGTCTGCGCACTGGTTGGATGGTGGCACCACCACCTGTCATCAACCGAATCGCACTAGAAAAACAATATGTTGATTTGCATTCCAACAACCTGTCACAATGGCTCTTACACTTATTTTTAAAAGGAGACGTTCTACAAACCCACCTCATCCAAATGCGTAAAGAATATAAAAAGCGCCGTGACACTATGGCAAATAGCATTAGACGCGAGTGTGGATCATTCCTTGATTTTTCTTTACCTACTGGAGGATTTTATCTTTGGTGTAAACTCAATACAGAAGTTACGTCCCCCACTTTACTCCATGAGGCAACTAAGAACGGTGTTTCCTTCGTCCCAGGCGAAGCATTCTATACTGACCGATCAAACTTCAAAGAATTACGCCTGTGTTTTGCAACCCATCCAGAAAAAAAATTACAAGAAGGCATCAAGCGTCTCGCCAAAACATTATACTCCTTAAATCAGAAACAGGAACATCAGGCCCTTGAGAATAACTCCTCCACAAGACCAATGATATGACTTAAAACATTAAAAAAAAAGACTCAGTTTGCACCAAGTCTTAGGGTAGAAGGCCATTCGACTGCTAACGCATCTAACAAAGCCTCTCACATCATCGCTAAAGCATCGTATGCCTGCTTTTCTATAGCGCTGATTCCACTGTACCAATAATATCGCCACGGTGGTTTTTCAATATATGTGGAAAAGTCTCAAGGAGTACCTGATGTTCGGCTGCAGATATTAAATCCAACTTCTTCAATATAGCAATTCCAGCAGGAGCAACGGCCCGGAAACTGCCATCATCAATTTTAAAAGTTATGCCGATACCATCTGGTACTGAGGCCAGACAATATACTGCTTCAGTTCCAATCTTGGCTAAAATACGACCTTTGGTAACATTCATAAGCACAGTATCAAAACGCTTACTACCTGCTACAACTTGAGGATGGGCTAGCATTGCATCGCGAATAATACGAACAGCATTTTCTCTTTCCCCCCAATCCCCTAGCTCCGGCTTAGCTAGACGAGCATAAGCCCAAGCCATATTATAGATAGGCAAATAAAACACAGGCACACCGCAACCATCAATTCCCGTCTCTACTTCACTCTTGGGCAAATAGGCGCTATCAGCTACCGCCTGATGCATCAACTGTTGTACAGGATGTTCGAGTCCAATATAGCCCTCAATCGCCACCTGGAGCATTTTGGCTAATGCTAACATTCCGCTATGCTTGCCTGAACAAGCATTGTGTACCACCTGATAAGGACTTTGCTGCACCATCAATTCTTTGGCAACTTTACTATTCATGGGCTTTGCTGCACCACAGGCTAACGCTTCAATTGTCAAACCAATTTTCCCCAAGAGACTATGGGCTAAATCGACATGCTGGCTTTCGCCGCTATGGGAAGATACCATAAAAGCAATTTCTTCACTTGTTAGACCGAAAATATCTATGCCACCGCGCTGGACAAAAGGTATCAGCTGGAATGGTTTGGCTGCTGAGCGCCAAAACATAGGCCTTTTACTATCGCCAAACTCCCAAACCTTTTCCCCTTTTATATCAACTACTGCTACATCCGCCCGGTGCCTGCTTTCTACCTTGCCACCCCGAGTATAATTCAGTAATACTTCGCTCACCTAAATGCACCTCCAATTTATATTTAATCTTATATATTATATAGGATAAGATAAATTCCACCAAGACCTGACAGTAAGAAAATTAGCTTTCTTCGCTGTTTAGTATGTCTTTAAAAGAATACTACAATACAAAAAGGGCAGGTAAACACCTGCCCTTTTAACACTACGAACGTGAAATATATGTTATTTTGGGACCAGACTCATTATTTTCATCAGGCGTCTCATTCTTAGTAAGAACTATTTTTTCTCCATTTAACTTATTAGAAATTTCACCGTGAGTCAGTAGCTCCTCAAGTTCTCCACCTTCTAACGTTTCCCTTTCCATCAGAGCTGTGGCAATTAAGTGAAGTTTATCAATATTTTCAGAAAGCATCGCTTCTGTTTTAACGTAGGCACTATCAATCAAACTACGTACCTCTTTATCAATCGCCGATGCAACTTCTTCACCATAATTACGATCACGGGAAATATCTCTGCCCAAAAAGACCTGTTGTTCTTGGCGATGTCCGAAAGTAATGGGTCCTAAATTTTCACTCATTCCATATTCAGTAATCATCTTCCGCGCCAGGCCAGTGGCACGTTCTAGGTCATTTTGCGCGCCGGTGCTTATTTCCTTAAGGACTACGGCCTCAGCTACACGACCACCTAGTAGCACACGTAATTGCTCTGACAATTCTGTACGTGTAGCATAATAACGATCTTCTTTAGGCAACATCAAGGTATAGCCACCAGCCCGTCCCCGGGGAATAATCGATACTTTATGTACTGGATCAGTGTTATCAAGAAGCATCCCGACCAAAGCATGGCCTGCTTCATGATAAGCAGTCAGTTTCTTCTCTCTGTCACTAATAACTTTGCTTTTACGCTCCGGACCAGCAACAACACGCTCAACAGATTCTTCCATTTCAGGCATATCAATACGTTTTTTATTACGCCGTGCTGTTAGTAGAGCGGCCTCATTGACCAAGTTGCTCAAATCAGCACCCGTAAAGCCTGGTGTACGGCGCGCTAGCACTTCAAGACTAACATCTTTAGCCACAGGTTTACCCTTGGTATGAACTTTTAATATTTCCAAACGTCCTTTAACATCAGGTTTATCAACAACAATCTGTCTGTCAAAACGTCCTGGACGCAGTAATGCCGGATCGAGAATATCTGGACGATTGGTCGCGGCAATAATAATAATTCCTTCATTAACGCCAAAACCATCCATCTCAACGAGCAATTGATTTAAGGTCTGCTCACGTTCATCATGACCGCCGCCTAGGCCTGCGCCCCGTTGGCGTCCTACAGCATCAATCTCATCAATAAACACAATGCATGGAGCACTTTTCTTAGCTTGCTCAAATAAATCTCGCACCCTAGAAGCCCCAACACCGACAAACATTTCTACAAAATCAGAACCACTAATACTAAAGAAGGGTACTCCAGACTCACCAGCTACAGCCCGAGCCAAAAGTGTTTTACCTGTACCCGGAGGTCCAAACAATAATACACCTTTAGGAATACGGGCGCCCACATCATTAAATTTCTTAGGGCTTTTCAAAAATTCCACGACTTCTTCTAGTTCCTGTTTGGATTCTTCAGCCCCAGCCATATCGGCAAATGTAACCTTAACCTTATCATCAGTATGTAGTTTAGCTCTACTTTTACCAAAGGACATCACTTTATTACCGCCACCTTGTGTCTGCTGCATAATAAAGAACCATACCCCTATTAAGAGCAACATGGGCAAGATCGAAGAAAAAATTGTTGTCCACCATGGTGGTTGCGGTGGCTGTTCAGCTCGGATATCTACATTTTTTGCCCGCAAAGTATTAATAAGTGTAGGATCATTCGGCGTAATGGTAGTAAATTCTGTACCATCAGTCAGTTTGCCACGAACATTATTGTCGACTACTGTCACACTCTGTACCTTCTGCTCCTCAATTTGATGTAAAAATTGAGTATAACTAATTTCCTGTTTATTAGTAGTGCGTGAGGAATAATAGTCAATTATTGATATAGCAATAATGATAATTAACAAATAAAAACTTACATTTCGAAAAAATTTATTCAAAGTAGCCCTCCTATCACTGGAGCACAAATAGCTATAATTGCATCAGCAAAAACGTCAAGTTCTGCTATAGGCACTATAATAACCTTTGCTCTCCATAGATACTTATTATACCATCGAACCTAAAAATTAACAATAAAACTTAACCATTAAAATTAGTTACTATAAACCTCAGGTTTCAATATACCGATAAATGGCAAATTACGATACTTCTCTGCATAATCAAGACCATAGCCTACTACAAAATAATCAGGTACATTAAAGCCATTATAATCAATATTCACATTTACCTTCCGGCGCTCAGGTTTATTTAATAGAGTGCACAGTTTAATGCTGGCCGGTTTACGAGACTTCACATTATCCAGTAGATAATTTAAGGTCAGACCAGAATCAATAATATCTTCTACAACTAAAACATGCTTACCTTCTACATCCTCATCAAGATCTTTTAAAATACGGACCACCCCACTAGAATTTGTGCCTGCACCATAACTAGAAACTGCCATAAAATCAATAGCGACAGGTACTTTAATAGCTCTAGCTAAGTCAGCCATAAACAGAACCGCTCCCCGCAGCACTCCAATCATCAAAATTTCTTTACCTGCATAATCAGCAGTAATTTCTGCCCCCATTTCCTCAATACGCTTAGCCAACTCGTCAGAACTTAGTAAAACACTTTCTACATCATTAAGCACTCTATTTCCCCCTACTATATTATATATATAATGCAATAAAAAATTCAATCTAATCTTATTTATTTACTGTTTTGCCCTGTTTCTGTAATAGTTATTTTCAAAAATTTTTTCGTTTTATCCGTAACTTTACCACACTCTGCCTGCCGATAACCACCTACCCATATAATACCATGACTGTCACAGATAAGCGGCGTACAGTCCCTGACCTGACGCGCCACTTTTGCATCAATAAAAAAATCTTTCAGTTTTTTACTTCCATGAAAACCAAGAGGTTGGAACCTGTCACCATCGCTGCGTATACGCACAAATAGTGGCGGTGATAAGGCCAACCAGTCAAATACCGCTATATGGGAATGAGGAGCGATGACCCTTTCATTTGCCAAATCTGCGGTAATCATTATCCCCAGTTCAGGAATATGAGTAATGCCAGGTACGGACAATGCTTGCCCTAAATAATCGACTTTAGTTGGTAGTATAAAATCATTTGCACCTAAATATAATCCATCATAGCTTTTATATGCCACCAATTCACCAGGCAACTGAGCAATACTACCTACCCGCCCAGTGGAAATGATCTCCAACAATGTTTCCACATGATGAAAGCTTATTCCTGTTAAACTTCCCTGTTTTTTTTCAATTGCCATACGAAAAATTTCACGTTTAACTGCAATATGTACCTTTTTTATTTCCTTTGCGTCAATAAACATATTGCCATCCTGCTCAGTTACAACCTTAGGCCATATGCTCTTGGCTGTCATCTGAATAAAATCATGTTCATCCCCAATAATCGTTGCCGTACGACAGAGAGCATCCTTAATTGCAACATTATACTGTTTTTCCAGTTGAGGTAATAGGATAATCCGGATACGATTACGCAAATAATTCGTTTTGAGATTGGAACTATCAAATCGGGGCTCTAAATTATGAGCTAGGCAATATTCAGTAATATCTGCCCTACTTACAGAGAGAAGCGGACGAATAATATTATCATTGACAGGTTGTATCCCTCTAATCCCCATACTTCCTGCTCCACGCAGAATATTAATCAACACCGTTTCCGCCTGATCATCACGGTGATGCCCAGTAGCTATTTTAGCTTCACCCAATCCTGACGCAACACTACGCAAATACTGATAACGAACTACCCGTGCCGCATCCGATCCAGATAGCCCTGTTTCTTTTATAAACTTCGGCACATCGATTGCTGTGTGATAGCATGGAATACGGCGTTCTCGGCAAAAATCAACAACAAAAGCCGCCTCCTGAGCTGATTCAAGCCCCCGAAACATATGATCCACATGAGCTGCAAACACACTAATATTATATTCTGCACTAAATTCATTAAATATATGTAACAAGGCTAAGGAATCAGGGCCCCCAGAACAAGCTACTAGTATTTTATCGCCTTCAGTAAGCATAGTATGCCTATCTATCCAAGCTCTAACTTTTGTCAACATTTTGCCAACTACTCTCTGTATTATAATTTATTACCAATCTAAATATTGCAGAACTTACAAAAATACCAAAAGCAATAGCACCAGCTATTAATATTGTTTGCATACCCATAGACACACCACTCAAATACTGCCCTTTAACCATATGAAGCATAGTAGTATACGCATCGCTTCCTGGCACCAAAGGAATAAATCCTGGTATGATAAAAATAGTTGCTGGTTTCCTCAGGCTTCGTGCCAAAAATTCTGCCATTACCCCTACAGCTATACTGGCCAAAAAATCGGCTAGCACTACTGACGCTCCAACTATCATAGTATAATACATAATCAACCAGGCCGCTACTCCTACCAAACTAGCATACACTAATAAATTGCGTGGAATACGATATAATATCCCTATTGATGCAGAAATCAAAAATACAGCTATAATTTTTAATACTAGTATACATTACCACCTCACCATCCATTAAATGCCAGTACAATAACTACGCCCATAGCTACTGCTGCCGAGGTCAAAACAGCTTCCAGACCGCGTGATAGACTGCTTAATAAATCTCCGGCAATAACATCACGTATGGCATTCGTAATAGCCACACCAGGAACCAAGGGCATTATCCCGCCAATAATTACAACATCAGGACTCAAGTTCGGCCACATCAGATGCAATAAAGCGCCACAAAAAGCAACTGCCATCCCCCCTAAAAACTCAAAAGCAAACTGCACACCATGCAGCCTAGATACTACATGAGCAATATAGCGTACCAACATAGCTGCTATAAAGGCCGCTACAATCTCAAAAAAAATCCCATTTTGTAAGATCGCCGTTCCACCGCCGATCGTTCCTGAAGCCAACATTGCTGGCATTAACGAAAAGCCAGTACGTTCGCGACGTATATACTCTAAAATAGCATGAGCATTTGTATATTCAATCCGCTGATCGACCAAACGTCTAGATAATTCATTCACTTTAGCAATTCGATCAAGGTTGATGGTGCGATTACGTACACGCCGCATGACAGTCAGCGAACGTCCCGTATGGTCAGTCACCGTCAAAAAAACCCCGGTGGGAATAACAAAACTCTCAACGGTTAAGGCACCGCAGGCTTTAGTGATATGATCCATTGTTTCTTCAATACGGTAAGTTTCTGCACCATTCTTTAGCATAATCTCACCAGCTAGCCCACCTAATGATACCATTTGCTCTAATGAGATACTCATACCCCCACCGCCTTATGCTATTTTTAGCATTATTCTCCTATTATATAATATTTTCCTGCACTATATTTATTATAAGGTAAAAAGTGCTAGCGTCTGTTCAATAAAGAAAACTTGGCTAGCGCCAAGTCTTCATGACAGAAGGATGTACGCTGCTAACGCATCGAACAAAGCCCATCACATCGCCCTTTATGCAACATGTGCCTGTTTTTCTAATTAGGTCTCTCAACAATCTTGCCAACCAATACTGTCATATCGTCAGAAACTCGATTGCCAGACATGGTCCGTGCCTGGGCTAGAATTTGATTCGCCAAACCTTTCGGATCACTATTCACTGACTGCCTAAGAAAATTAGCCAGCCAATTGCCTTTATCTAAATTAATTTGTGGCACATCCATAACACCATCACTTACCATTACGATAAAATCATCCACTACTACACTAGATGTTACTGGCTGGATTTCAATCTGTTGTAAAATACCAATAGGCAAGCACGAGGACTTGATTACTTTAACTTCCCGTACCCGTTTTATAAAGCTAGCTGCCGAACCAATCTTCAAAAATTCAACATTACCTGAATATGTATCAATAACAGCCATGTCAATTGTCACAAATGATTCTTCTGGCGAGCGTAGTAATAACATGGAATTTACTGTCCTTATCGCCACATCAGTATCAAAGCCAGCTATCATCAATTTTTGTAAAAATTTTATAGCCATCATACTCTGAGCCTCCGCATTACTGCCGCTCCCCATACCGTCGCTAAGCACTAGGGCTATCTTTCCCTTATTTAACTCCATAACAGCACAACTATCTCCACATACCTCCTGACCATCTTTCGCAAAGCTAGCCATACCTGTATCCACATTAAAACGTTTAGCCACTTTCATCGTTAATTTACATTTTTTACTCTTCATCTCATTACCACACTCAGTATGTAGTATCATTTTTTCTTTCAGCAAACCAGCTGCTAAAGGCAAGATAGTATTTTTGCATTCGCGAGTACCATTACAAGGCATCTTATACGCCTCAATCATACCTTGCTGCCCCTGTACGCCTGTCACCCTTACCGCCGTAAGCTGACATCCAAGGGTAGCGACCTTTCTCTGGAAAGTCAAAGACAGCTCACGATCAGAGCACTCTACTTTGCCAATTTCATAGGCCAAACTGCTAATTATTACATTGGTAGCCTTCATTTGTTCAGTAACCATTTGCCGGTTATCCACAATCTTCTTTTGCCAAAAAGTCAGACTACGATTACGCTCAGATACCAGTTTAATTGTCTCCAACAACTCTTTACATCGAATACAATTTTCCTTAAATAAGTTAGGCATATTATGCATCCCTAAAGGTTTTATCTCTACCTGGCCCAAGATCTCCAATATGCCATGATATGTGCGGTAAAAATCAACCTCCCAGCACTGTGAACGTTTAGGACAATCCACACATATCTGCTCACCTATGACTGATAAAGTTCTAGCTAACTCATCATCATGAATTTTCATCTTAGCAGCAGTCGTTATATCACCAAATGCTCCAGCCAGATCATTAAAAATCTCAGCAATATTATTGATTTTAGCCACAGTTTCATTTATCGGGGGGCTATCAGTCAGTATATGTTGCTCACTTTGGCAGATAATATTCTGGAAAACTGTCAGCCATCTATTCGGCACTAACCAAAATAAACCTCCTGCTATAATGCATTCAATCAACGTCCTGGTCAGCTCGCTAGCTTGTCCAAAATATAATATAGTAATAGCACTGCCCAAAATGAACCCTACAACAACAGCCAACTTCCCGAGCCCTCGAAACACCCCTGCCAAGACACCAGTTAAAGCATATAAGGATACAGCCAACGTTGCATTGCCATCACTGAGCCCCACAATCAAACCAACAACAACGCCCACTGTAGCGCCAAGTCCTGCCCCACCAGCAAAGGCTACTCCCATAACAAGTAAACTACCGGCGATATTACGCATACTATATTCTAGCAGCATTATATTGCCGAAGCCTGCCACTGCCGTAGCCAGCAGCATTACCATACAACTTAGGCGTTCACTTGTCAGATTTTGCCGACAAGATGCCGACTGTTGCTCTGTAAGGAGGGGCACACCATACATAAAAATATATGACAACACCATACATGCAGTGGCCTCAAACAACAACAATAACGCATTATACAATGTAGGTTCCTTAAATAGGCTACCAACAAGACCAGCACATAAAACTGCAAAAAAAATGAATATTGGTACTGGCAATATTTTTTTATTGAAGCGGGTTAGTTTATCCGCCCATAAAAAGTATAAACATATAGTAAAAGCATAAATACCAACCTCCCAGTAGTATCCACCTGACGCCACTCCAACTATGGTCCAAAGACCCACTGTTAACGCCCGTTTATCATCAACTTGTGCCACAGCGGCAAAAAAGGCCAACCCCACTGGAGCAAACTCATCCATAACAAATACTCGTCCCAATAAAAAAGCCAGAATACTAAGAAGTCCATTTTTTCCATACCCCAATGACGCCAGCATACTATATACTTTGTTAAAAATGGTTCTAAAGGTTAGCCTCCGCAAAGTTTTTTTCTTTTCAACTACTTGTTGATGGACCTCTAACATCTTAGTAGGTAATGTAACAACAGTCACTTTCGGCATTATCATTCACCTCAACTTATGTAATACTAGCGAACTGTAAAACTACTATTATGAACAGCAAAAAGGAATACCATTATTTTACATATATTGTTAATATTTTTTTGTCTAAATAGGTTTGGATAAAAAAAAAAATCTCGACATTTTCTAAAATTAAACGACAAAAAGAGCATTCCATTAAGGAATGCTCTTATTTTACACTTATTTAACCTGGCGAACGAGCAGCACCACGGCCACCACGTTTAGATTCAGTATTACGTTTTAAATCACCAAGACGCTCATCACTCTCTTTTAAAAACTTAGTTAACTTATCTTCAAAAGAAGGTGCGTTCACTTTGCCATAACGTCGATTATCGTTGACTGGTGCTCTCCTAGGAATCGGACTAGGAGCTGGACTTGGACTAGGCGGCTGAAGTTGTTTAATAGACAACCCGATTTTCCCGCGTTCATCAATTGATAAAACTTTGACTTTCACATTATCTTGCTCTTTAAGAAAATCCTTCACATCACGAACATACACATCAGCAACTTCCGAGATATGAATGAGACCGACCTTGCCTCCGGGCAGTTCAACAAATGCTCCGAAATTTGTGATCCCTGTCACAATGCCCTCAACCACACTGCCAACTTCAATGGACATACTAATCAAACTTCCCCCTTAAAAAACTACGTTTTTCAACCATATTATACCCTCGACACTGAAAAGGTGTCAAGGAAAGACGCCACAAATTATTTTTTTCCTGTTACAATATAAGGAGTTTCACCAGGTTTTACCAGACCCAATTCCTCGCGAGCCAATTTTTCTACATATCTGCGATCATTTAGTGCATCACGTTCTTCTTTCAATGCAGCATTAACCTGCTGAAGCTCTGCTAGCTCCATCCGAACAGATTCGGCCTCGTTACCAATTGCATTTAACTGGCTCTGTTGACCAAGGGACAAATAAATGAAATAACAACTCAACGCTATTGTTATTAACCTAAACCACTTGATCCGGTACTTATGACGAGTTTGCATTGGCCACACCACCATAAATATAGATTACACATAAAAATTTCTTTTCTTAAATATTATTTATTCGCCAAACATACAATACATTCCTCTTTTTGAAAAAAAAATACTTAAACGACCATGTGATCGCTTTGTTCGATGCGTTAGCATTCTAACATCCTTTGCTCTGAGAGCTCGGCACAAGCCAAGTTTTCTTTATTTCTCATCATCAGGCGGTTTTGGCCATCGAGTGCGGTACCAAGTTGTAGCCTTATGACCAACGAACATAAAGGGCCGACTGACCAGCCTCATACAATATCTCCCAGGTTTTAGGAAGGCACCAATAAAAATCTTTTTCAGGAGGGACAGTCCAGCTATTATCAATTTAATAGTCTTTGAAAATAAACGAATAGCATACAGGCTTAACCAGTTATAATACACTCCCAAGCCGCTCAGTATGCCGATAAATACATAAAACCTAAGCTCACCCCAATTACTAAATACTAAAGCAATGAAGACAATAGCAGTAGCTACCAACCAATATAATAAGTCGGTAAACCAAGTAACCAATCTCTTAGGGCTAAAAGTGCCACGCAACACCCGATAACAATCAAATAATACCCCTAGGAGCATACCTGTCATTATCGTAATTACAAAAGTCATAACCTGACCAGTAAGCTCCACTGCCTCACCTCCAGTACCAGGACGATCGATATCTAAATAGTCGCCATGCTATCAATACCACAAGAGCCACTGTAATTATGAGGCACCAGCCAATTAATTTATGTATCCTATCCCACTGACTAGTCCTAGAAACAGCAGAATAGTATGTGTTTTTGTCTTTCAAATTATAACAATTTTCAATTACACGTTCCGTATAATTTATTGTTTCAGCATATGGCGGCATACCACCATAAAGATCTACTGCCCCGGGACCAGCGTTATAGGCGGCCAAGGCGAGTATCATATTACCTTGATATCTTTTTAACAACTGACTGAGATAATTTGTACCAATGTGTATATTAAAATCTGCATTATAATAACAGTCACTACTACATTCTCCCGTATGCCGCCCAACGCATACTTTGATTTCTTTATTCACTTGCCGCCAGGTATCTGGCATAATCTGCATTAACCCATAGGCGCCTGCAGCCGATACCGCCCGCGACTGGAAAGAGCTTTCGGCCTGGATGATGCCAACAACCACCTGAGGATTAATACCTACATCGCGGGCGTA
>JAGFZX010000090.1 GCA_017889585.1 Bacillota bacterium | reverse complement strand
TTATTAGTTGATATTGCATGTAATCTGCTTAAAAAATATGATGAACAGCATAAGGGGTGTTGCACCAATTAGTTTAATGTAATTATTTCTTACTATAATAAATATTTCATTATAGTAAGAAGTAATAGATATAATAAGAATAAGTTTGTCATGTGTCTGCTGAAAAAAATGGATACTTCATACGCTGGAAAGCGTAAATCGGGGAGTAAATCATTTTGTGTAAATGGAGTTTCATAACTGAATTTTAAATCATCTGAAATATTAGTAGTGAGATAGTTAGTTACCCCAATGTGTATCAAAGCGACCTTCGAAGTAAATAGCTAACTGTGAAATACAGTCTGTCCAAGTTCTGATCGGCATAGTCCACTTATTTAGCAGCTTCAACTGTTGCTAAATAAATGATCTTGCGTAATGCCTCATTAGATGGATAGGCTGTTTTTGTCACCTTTCTGAGTTGACGGTGATAACCTTCAATGCTATTCGTGGTGAAAATCATCCTACGCATTTCATATGGATATTTAAAATAGGTAGTTAATTCAAGTTCCCAAGAATGAATAACAATGGGATGTTTTTTACCCCACTTTCCTTTAAAGGTCCTACATTAAATTCTATTGGTACGTACTTTGTTTTCAATGTCTTTTTACTAAATCCGTTGCGGCTGCTGTCAGTGTTGTTACCATCGTAACTATGTTTGTCATAGCCCAGGTGGCCTACCATTCCGGCTTCCCAAATTTGCTATCGCTACCTAAGCGTAACTAGGTAGCGATTTCTCTTAATCTCACAGCATATTTGTGTAAAATTTCACGCATGTTGATTAACCAATAATATCCCAAAAAAGGCTATATGAAAATCAATGCACAACAAAATTGCTGAATGAAAACCTGCCATTCAAGGGGAAGATGACCTTGTAGCAAACGTCTTGTAAAACCTAATAAAGAAAGTGGCTCCTGTTTAATCCTCTTACGTAAGCGTATAACTATGCCCACCTATGCTGGCCTCGTTGTTCATGAGATAATTGTCCCAAGAACAAGATAAAGAGAGGCATACAGTTAGGAAAGTAAAAACCGATCAATATAAAGAGTGGGAAGCACGAATCATGGAATTTCAGTCTAGTGGTCAAACGATTGCTGACTGGTGTAGGGTCGTGACAGCAAGCATGCCATCACCTGTATTACCGAGAAGTTTAGTTTCTCCCTCTCTCATGGCCTACATTATGACGCAAAAGTATTGCGAAAGTATGCCACTATACCGGCAAGAGCAGTACTGGTCTCGGCAAGGGATTGAATTATCCCGGCAGACCTTGGCTAACTGGATGATCAAGGGAGCCAAATTACATTTAGATGTTCTTTATAAAAGAATGCATCAGCATTTACTACAGCTGGATGTTTTATATGCAGATGAGAGCACTTTGCAGGTCATAAACGAACCAGGACGTAAAGCCACATCTTCTTCGTATATGTGGCTTTACCGTAGCGGACGAGAAGGACCAGCCATTGTTCTTTATGAATACCAAACCACTCGGGCTAGCAAACATCCTTGCCGTTTTCTTAGCGGGTTTAAAGGATATCTGCATGTAGATGGTTATGCTGGATATAACAACCTGCCAGATGTCACACTGGTTGGGTACTGAAACTCTCAAAGCGTTACCAGAAACTAAACGCGGAAACGCTTTCGTGACTGCTGAGGAAGGACTGGCCTTTAGCGAAGTTTCCGCCGAGGAACGCTATCAATCTCGTTTGGAGCATAGTGCCCCCGTTTGGAGGCTTTTTCGACATGGTTTAAAATGCAAACCCCACGTGTCTTACCCAAAAGTGCTCTAGGGCAAGCCGTTCAATATTGTCGTAACCAATGGGATAAACTCACTGCTTTTCTGAAAGATGGACGGCTAGAGCTTGATAATAATCGTAGTGAGAGATCTATTAAACCATTTATTGTAGGAAGAAAAAACAGAGAACACAAAGTAGAGGTAGGGAATTTCAGGATGAAAAAGAAGGTTGACATTGCCAACCTCTTTTGTCGTGATAAAGACTATTTTGATTAGGTGGAGAGAATGATTAGACAGTTCTTTAATGAGAATGTGTCTTAATGAAGTATCAATCATCAGAGTAGCTCTGGTAGGTATGATATCCAATAATAGGTTGTTGGCACACGGGACAAATAGAATGATAGTTCTGGTTGTCATGGTAACAGTGCTTCTGATTAGTAGGATCTGCCTCATTATAGCTGCAGGGCGTATTGCACGCATTGTAGTTGACAGGTGGGCAAGGATAAGAATCATGAGGAATTTTATTGCAGTTACAAGTTACTTTGTCATATTGATTGTGATAGATATTATGGTAGTCAGGTGAATCTTGCATATGTTCATGTTTAAAAACTGGATATGCAAAAATGATAATAGAAACTAATAAAAACTGATTCTTTAGGCATTGTAACGAAATATCTTCTATTATAGTACCTATTTTTGTAATTGTAGAATTAGAAGCTTTTAAATTAATATAAAGGCAAAATGGAATATCAAAACAAGCAGAGTGAGTATAATGGGATTGTTTATCAATGGAAGAAATAACTTTTATATGTTTGAGACCTTGTACTATAACCTTTTTACTTATTGGAGTATTAATTATTTTAAACGAGCAGATTGTAACACTTACAATCACTTTGAGTATCTTTTGAATATCATGTTGGCAAGCTAAAAATAGTTTATCTATTTGACAGATTTGCGAGCAAGGATAGTGTGGAGAAAAGTTTGGAAATTCGGTTTGCGGTGTAATTCCTAGGATTTCAATATTGTTAGTATCCATAAGAACTCCTCCTTTATTTAAATATAACCTGAATCGTGGCATTTAGACATATTTACATCTAGCATTCGACGATTATCTCTTTTTCCTATGTAGTTTGAATTTTCATGCCACGGATTCAGGTTATACATTTTAGTATGAAAAATACGTACTTTTAAAAGTTGGGTACTTTTGCAGCACTCTCGCAGGGGAATACTTTTATTTCGATTTTATTCAATCTTAGATTACGTAGTTTTATGGAAAATACGCTGGGATTTTTCAATGAATTTGCAGAACTTTTCAGCAAAGTACTTAACTTTGGTCGCAGTGTTAGCCTTTGCTGTTGATTCTTTTCTTAAATCCGGGCCTGGTTGCACTACTGACAGTAGATTTAAGATTTTTTGACATAAATCATGACTATTTGTGCGCTCAAAATATATTCCATAAGCATATTCCAAATGTACGTCCAGGTCGGAAAGGACTATTTGTTTGCCCAATTCCTGGCATTCCTGAACAATCATACTAAAGCCTTCAAATAGAGAAGGCTGGATAACAAAAAGGCTCCGTCTGATAAGTTGTATTTGATCCTCGCGGGGGATTAGCCCAAGTATATGAACAATATCGGAAATGCCAATTTGCCGAATATATTGCTGTAAATTGGCGAAATGGTCCGGCCAGCGGTAATCATTGGTGGAACCTGTGCAGACAACATGTACAGGCTGACCTGCTTGCCGCAGGAGGGCTATAGCCTTAAATAATACGGAATGATTTTTATGGATCCAGAATTGATTGGAACATAATACGAAGCTATCTGGCAATTGATATTTTTGCTGCACTTCGCGGGGATTTCCTAAATACCATTTATCTTCAGGGAAGAACGGCGGGGCTAATACATCGGTAATTGCTTTTGAGTTCGGGTAAAAGTTCCAAAAATCTTTTTCTACGCTTTGAGTATTGAATATTATAAGCTGTGCTTGTTTGGCAATTTCTGCAAACCTTGCGTTGCGGTATTCACATTCTTGCAGTGAAAAAAAATCGGGCAAATAACGGTTTTGAAAGTCTGGTATCCATGGTACTGCCGGGCGTCCAGGCATAACAAGTGAGTTTACCGGAAAAAACAGGTCTATTTTAGTGAATAATTCATCTTGGCTGCTGCAGTGAATGAAGGATGAATTAATGGTGGTGCGAGCAGTTTTCAGGTTATAGCCTTGAAAGATAACGCCGTTAAAAAGCGGGATAAATGATTGGTGCAAGTTGAAAGTTTTCAGATTATAATCCGACACAACTAAGAAAAATTGGGGACGCTCATTCTCAGGCAGAGAGTACATGGCTTTGATAAGTGACTCCGTAAATGATATTCCCGCGATCCAACCCTTGCTCCCAAGGATTGGAATACCAACACGAATGTTAGAAATCATTTATAATCCCCCCCTTAATACGTAGTTTCTATTCATGTTAGTGTATTAATTGCTGCCTCTATTTGTGAATGGAGTTAAAAATAAAAAACGCTACTTATTCTGTAGAGTTACTTTTCACAGATATGATTAATATACTATATAAGCCAACGAACTTACGATAGCGCAGAAGGAGGAAACAGCATAATTCGGCACATTCGGATCGGTATTCCTGTTATTGAGAGAAAAAAATGATCTGATGTCAGTGCATATGTTGAACTTCTGGTAGATGCAGTTAATTTAATTCATAGGAATGACCGGCACAATTGTTTTTAATTGTGAATTCGGATATCCATTTGCTTGACAAAAACTTCTTATATTTGCAAAGCGGCTAATCATTCTTTCGTATATGATTCGAGGGTTGACGTGGAAACATTAGATAATTTGAATGGTGAATTTATGGAGAAGGGTTTTGATTACTTTTTCTTTGATAAGCAAATCATCCCTTATTATCCTCAGACGGAATTCTGTATAGGGTGACCCACATGGGATTACTGGGTGATACTTATTCCGCTATTTTATCGAATACCAGTAAAAAAAGTAATTACCCACCATGCCTACCATATTAAGCAGCAGACTAATTGGAACAGCATGTCCTGGAAAATGTTACACCAAGAAACAATAAAGTACATTAAACTGCTTACCAGTCAGCAATAATGAACCATTTATTGAGATTGAGAATAGGATAATTTGGTTAAGAGTTAGGCTTAAAGTACTTCATTTCCAAGGATTTGCTAAACAAATTATTTCTTATTTTGATGAAAAAATACACAAAGATTGTGCTAATCCCCCAACTTTTGATTATGATTCTTATAAATGAGTTGATGTCGGTGAGGATATAAAATGAATAAAATAATAGCAGTCCTGCCATAACACCTATCCCTCTGTTGAGATTTTTAGCGAAAGGAAAGGAGCTTTCTCCATGAAAAGAGCGCTTGTTACTGGCATAAATGGTCAAGATGGCTCGTATTTGGCAGAATTATTGTTAAGCAAAGGATATGAAGTTCATGGTGTAATTAGAAGATCAAGTATTGAAAACAGTACTAAAATGAGTAATCTAAAGGATAGTATCGCCAGGATTAAATTATACACCTGTTCATTAGATAATCATTTGGCTGTATACAAACTTATCGCAGCAGTCCAACCTGATGAATGTTATCATTTGGCAGCTTCCAGCTTTGTCAATTACTCTTTTGAAGATGAAGTGTCCATAATTGCTACAAACTTTACTATTACTCACTATATCTTATCCAGCATTAAAGAACTGTGCCCCCAATGCAAAGTATACTTTGCCGGCTCAAGCGAAATGTTTGGTAACGCCGATCGTGTTCCGCAAAATGAAGATACAAAATTTAATCCTCGTTCCATTTATGGCATAGCAAAACTGTCCAGCTACCATGTTGTTAAAAACTACCGTGAACATCATGGATTATATGCCTGCACTGGTTTCACCTATAATCACGAATCGCCTCGCCGCAGCCACGCTTTTGTTACCCGCAAAATTACATCAGGCGTTGCCCAAATAGCCATTGGGTTGACCCATAAAATTGAATTGGGTAATTTGGATGCTATCAGGGACTGGGGCTACGCCCCAGAGTATGTTGAGGCCATGTGGCTAATGTTGAACAATCCGCATGGACCCCACGATTATGTGATTGCTACAGGCATACCACACAGTGTAAAAGATGTACTAACATTTGCTTTTGCGATTGTTGGTCTTGATTATCAGAACTATATCGATACTCAAAATAACAAATTTTTTCGGCCCAGCGAACAGGTGCCACTTATAGGCGATCCTTCAAATATATATCAAGACCTTGGATGGCACAACATCGTTAAATTGGAGCATATTATCGAAGAAATGGTGAACAATGATTTGAATCTACTAAAATCAATTTAAAGGTTTAGAACATCTTTTAAATTGTATACAATCGTTGCTGCGGAAAAAAATCGCTACCTAAGCTGCGACTAGGTAGCGATTTTTTCAGTATGGTTTTTACATGATTTCCTCTATAAATTGATATAGCTGTTTCGCACGGGCTTGCACTGTGGCATTCTGAATAACGTATTGGTAGCCGCTTTCGGCAATTTCTTTTCTTTCTTGTGGTCTTGTTAAGTAGTACTCTATTTTTTGTGTTAAATCCTGGTATCCGTCGGTAAATATAACAAAGTCCTTCAGATCACGTTCAGCCGAAGGAATTTTGTCACTGATTAAGAAGCCTCTACAAGCAAGTACTTCAAAGAAACGGAGGTTCATGGCATCCCAAATTACCGAATCTTGTCCAGTGAAGTTTAATATAATTTTTGCGCTGGAGTAGAGAGTGACTAACTCTTCGTGAGTGAGGTGTCCCTGTGATAGTTTGGCAAACATTCTACTGTAGGAATATGGTTGTAGATTCCAATTGCCAAACAATCCGAATTTGTAGTTAGTTGCCGGATAGAGATAACGCATAGTGCGTTCTTCTCCTTTAATATCGTTTCCGACATAAGCGACATCATACTCATAAGTAGGACTAGTATCTTTTGGGTGAAATATTCTTGTGTCTGCCGCAAAAGGTAGAAGAATGCCGGAATATCCGGCTTGTCGGTGAAGATCTAGTAGCCGCTGTGAAGGAAAAGCATAACCGTCATATCCTAGCTTCTGTAATTGAGCTAGAATGATGTCCGATCCTTCATTATAAAAATTCTGAAAATATAATATGTGTTTATAGGCAAATGGACCTGGTATTGTGTTATTCAGGTGGATCATCACATCAAGCTTGGCTGTTGGCTTAACATTTGGAGCATAAACTTGAGCAGATTGAATACCCGCTAATTGTCGTAGTTCTCTGCATAAAGACTCGGCGTATGGTTCTTCACCAATAACGTGTCCTCTAAGGCCCTCCATTCCTTTTGGCCATTTCATCAAAAAACCTATATGCATAACTTCATCTCCCCGGAGTTAATAGGATCTGGTTTTGAGTACCAAGGATTTTTACTATTGTATTCGTTAATTACGGTTGTTGTGATAAAAATGGTACTTTTTGTGGAGATGTCGAATACAATAGACTGGGTTAAAAATAATTTATCAATCGTATGGTAGCGTCTACTGTTATCAATAAGGGGTGTAGTAATGAAGCTTTGCATGGTCGGGACAGGATACGTTGGTTTGGTAACCGGGGCATGTTTTGCCGATATGGGCAATGAGGTTTGGTGTGTTGATGTAGACGAAGTAAAAGTTCGCAACCTTAAAGCTGCAATATTACCGATATATGAGCCTGGGCTACGAGAGTTGGTAGAGAAAAATCTAAAGGAGGGGCGCTTACGCTTTGCCGCTGACATTAAGTACGGAATCGAAGATGCGCTCTTTTGCTTTATTACTGTGGGTACGCCATCTTGTGAGGATGGAACGGCAGATCTTTCCCATATTTTTACCGTTGCTCGTACGATTGGTCAGTGCATGAATCAATACTTAATTGTAGTAATAAAGTCTACTATTCCGGTAGGAACTACGGAACAGGTCAGGGACATTATCAGCCAGGAATTAAAAGCGCGCGCCATGGATGATGTAAGGTTCGATGTTGTGTCCAATCCTGAATTTCTTAAAGAAGGGGCGGCAGTTGAAGATTTCATGCGACCGGATCGCGTGGTGATCGGAACAGAAAACGTAGGAACCGCCGAACTGATGAAGCAGCTATATCAGCCTTTTGTCCGTAATCAAAATCCTATACTGATTATGGATACGAAGTCAGCTGAAATGACTAAGTATGCAGCTAATGTTATGCTCGCAGCACGTATAAGCTTTATGAATGAGATTGCTCAGCTTTGCGATACAGTTGGCGGAGATATTGCCAATATACGCATGGGAATATCTACTGACCATCGTATCGGTGGGCAATTTCTTAATGCCGGCACAGGTTACGGTGGATCATGTTTTCCAAAAGATGTAAAGGAATTAATTCATATAGGTCGCAAAAATGGTCTTGAGATGGCTATAGCTACCGCGGTACATAAGGTGAACGAGAGGCAAAAACAGTATTTAGTTGATATGATCAGGAAGCGGTTTGGCGAGAAACTGAGCGGAATGAGATTTGCTGTATGGGGGTTAGCGTTTAAACCACAGACCGATGATATGCGTGAGGCTCCCTCCCTGGTAATCGTACAGTCCTTAATCAATATGGGAGCAACTATTATCGCATTTGATCCGCAAGCGATAAAAGAGGCGCAGCAGGTATTTAAATCCTATGCTGATCATATTCAATATGTGGGCGACATGATGGAAGCAGTCAATGATGCGGATGCCCTAGTATTAATTACGGATTGGCAGCAATTTCGCCAACCGGATTTTAGTGACATGAAGACGCGTATGCATCAGTTAGTTGTTTTTGATGGTCGTAATCAATATGAATTTGAGGAAATGAAACAATATGGGTTTGAATACTATTGTATAGGGAGAAATTGCTGGGAAAAATGATTATCAGGTTGTTTGGGAGGGGGTTGAAGGTGTCTGCGAAACGCATATTGGTTACTGGTGGTGCCGGTTTTATTGGTTCACACTTATGTGAAAAATTGCTTGAACAGGGGCATGAGGTGATTTGTTTAGATAATTATTTTACTGGCTCAAGAGCCAATGTGGCGAGATTAGTAACTCATCCCTATTTTGAATTAGTAAGGCAGGATGCAACGTTACCTATGCATTTTGAGGTGGATGAAATATACAATCTTGCTTGTCCCGCCAGCCCGGTGCATTATCAGCATAATCCGATAAAAACCATTAAGACTAGTGTATTGGGAGCCATAAACGTTCTTGATTTGGCCTCTTATCTAGGAGCAAAGGTACTGCATGCTTCTACCTCGGAGGTGTATGGTGATCCGTGTATTCATCCGCAAACCGAAAATTACTGGGGCAATGTAAATCCTATTGGCAGGCGGAGTTGTTACGACGAAGGCAAACGTTGTGCGCGAGGTAAAGAGATTACCATCTATGGTAATGGGAAGCAGACCAGGTCATTTTGTTATGTGAATGATCTCGTTGACGCTATGGTAGCCATGATGAATACCGAACAAGGTTTTAACGGTCCAGTGAACCTAGGTAATCCGGCAGAATTTACAATATTGGAACTTGCAGAAAAAGTCCTGAGTCTGACAGACTCAGGATCTAAATTGACTTTTAGGCCTCTTCCTCAGGATGACCCGAAGCAGCGCCGGCCAGATATAACATTGGCTAAACTTAAGTTAGGATGGGAACCCAAGATCAGTTTAGAGGATGGATTGAAACAAACGATTGCTTATTTTAGGAGGATATTAGCATGAACGAGTTCCAATTAATGACTCCGGTGGTGTTCATTGTTTTTAATAGACCTAATACCACTGAACAGGTGTTCAAAGAAATTCGCAATGCCAAGCCGCCTACGCTTTTGGTTATCGCTGATGGCCCGCGTACAGATCGGCCGGGGGAAGTTGAAAAGTGCACAGCTGTTCGGGCTATTATTGAGCAAGTTGATTGGGATTGCCAGGTGTTAACAAACTATTCGGATACCAATCTAGGCTGCAGAAAACGGGTGGCAAGCGGATTGGATTGGGTATTCAATATAGTGGATGAAGCCATTATTCTAGAAGATGACTGCGTGCCGCATCCGACTTTTTTTTGCTTTTGTCAGGAACTACTAAAACGGTATCGTACCGATGAGCGCGTCATGACTATTTCAGGGAACAATTTTCAATATGGTCGGCAACGAACGGCATACAGCTATTATTTTTCAAGATATGCCCATCTGTGGGGGTGGGCAACATGGCGGCGGGCATGGAACTGTTATGATGTCGATATGAAGTTGTGGCCGGAAATTCGAGATGGAGCATGGCTTTTTGATATTTTGGGAAGCACACGACCGGAAATTCGGGAGGGACAGTGTCAAATTGACATTAGGAGGAGCATACGGGTCATTCAGTACTGGCATAACGTCTTCGAGCATACCTATAAAGGCAGGATTGATACATGGGATTATCAATTGGTTTTTGCTAGTTGGTTACAAAATAGTATACATATCCTCCCCAACATCAATCTAGTGTCCAATATTGGCTTCGGTCCGGAAGCGACACACACCAAAGTAGCTAACCGATGTGCTAATTTATCGGTAACAGGTATGGAATATCCCTTATATCATCCCCAATTTGTCATTCGCGATGGATGGGCGGATGATTACTCGCAAGCGACTCATTTCGGATAATGGTAAGGGAGATGATCATGTTGCGCGTAGTACACGTGAATCTTTTTGATGCTAAAGGCGGAGCCGCTAGGATTGCCTGGCAGATTATGAATTCTATGACGGCTCAAGGGCATGATGTTCATATTTTTGCTCAGCATAAAACTACTAACGATCCACGGGTTATACCGATAGCCGTTCCGCAGACCGGATGGCAAAAAACGTTATTGCAGCAGCAAGCTCAGCAGGGGCTATTTGATTTATACTCTGCGGCTCTATTAGGCGTGATTCAGCATCCTTTGTTTGAGCAGGCTGATCTTGTTCACCTGCACTGTATTAATGGAGGATATTTCTCCTTTTTGTTACTACCTTTTTTAGCGGCGAAGCCTT